>NZ_JBQGAD010000005.1:0-350811 GCF_056542685.1 Ruegeria sp. AB6
TGATCTCGACCGGGACGCCTCCGGGTGTTGGGATGGGACAGAACCCGCAAACCTATCTGAAGCCCGGCGACAAGATGGAGTTGGGGATCGAAGGACTGGGCGTGCAACGGCAGGATGTTGTTCAGGGCTAACCCTGGCACCAAATCACTTACCAATGGACCCCAGATCGCATCAGCAGTCTGGGGTTTTATTTTAATGGCTGCATCAACCGAATGTCAGGTCAGCTTGGGTGCGCAAAATACCCATTCGCTAAGGCCTTGGAAATCTCGCCTCCAGTTTGTACTTTGGATACAAAATGCACTGCCCGAGATGAACACAATGCCAAGCACCCGCGCGATCCCACGGCAAAGCCTGCCAGATGTCATTACCAATGACTTGCGCGAGCGAATCCTCAGCGGCGAGATGGCCGAGGGTGAGACCATCCGCCAAGAAGCGCTGGCCGAGGACTATGATGTCTCGCGCATGCCGATCCGCGAGGCGCTCAAGCGGTTGGATGCCGAAGGGCTGGTACAATTGACCAACAATCGCGGCGCTGCCGTGACCACGCACTCGCTGGACGAAATCGCCGAGATATTCGACCTACGCGTGTTGCTCGAAGTTGACCTGTTCCGCCGCGCGATCCCACTTATGACCGAAGCCGATTTCGCCATATGCGAAAGGTTGCTGGATGAGATGGAGAAATCCTACGAAGCCTACGATGTCGGGCGCTGGGGCGGTCTGAACTATGAATATCATAAGGCGCTTTATGCAGCGGCAGGGCGCGGGCTTACCAATGACATTCTGCAACGGGTCAATGTGCAATCGGATCGCTATGTCCGTATGCATCTAAGCGTCATGGAACAGCGCGAACCCGCCAAGCGTGATCATGGCGAGTTACTGGCCCTTGCCCGCGCGCGCGATGTCGAAGCCGGGTGCGATCTGCTAACCCGGCACATCCAACGCACCAAAGACCAGTTGCTGGCCATGGTCACGGCAACGCGAAACTCCGAAGACTAGGGTCAGTCCAGCGGATGCAGACAGGCCACGCGATGGGCTTCGCCTGACAGCTCTGGCGGGGCTGCGCGGCATTCATCTGTTGCGAGCCAACATCTTTGCGCAAAAGCGCAGCCTTTGGGGATGTTCATGGGTGAGGGCAACTCGCCCTCCAGCTTGATCCGTTCCTTGCGCGCCTCAGGGTCCGCGCGCGGCGTGGTCGATAACAGCGCCTTGGAATAGGGATGACGGGGGGCGGCGAACAGTTGGTCTTTCGTGGCGTGCTCGACCGCGCGGCCCAGATACATAACGATCACATCATCGGCGAAGTGTTTAACTACCGACAGGTCATGCGAGATGAACAGATAGGCAAGGTTCAGGCGCTCTTGCAATTCGACCAGAAGGTTCAGGATTTGCGACTGGATCGACACGTCCAAGGCCGAGACCGGCTCGTCCAGCACCAGCACTTTGGGGTTCAGCATCAGCGCGCGTGCAATTGCGATCCGCTGACGTTGACCGCCCGAGAACATGTGCGGATAGCGGTCATAGTGTTCCGACCGCAGCCCGACCAGATCAATCATCTCGCGCGCCCGTGCTTCGCGGTCGGCGGCAGACATGTCAGGGCGGTTGATGATCAGCGGCTCCTGCAGAATTTGCCCAATCCGCTGGCGTGGGTTCAATGAGCCATAGGGGTCCTGAAACACGATCTGCACCGTATCGCGCATCTGCGCCCATTTCGACGGCGTGATATCGACCCCGTCAATGGACAACGTGCCCGAGGTCGGCTCTTCGATCATCGTAACGACGCGCGCCAGAGTGGACTTGCCACAGCCCGACTCGCCGACGATCGCCAGTGTCTTGCCCGGTTGCAGCGCGAAGTCGACGCCGGACAGGGCTTTGACCGTAGCCGATTTCGACAACAACCCGCCCTTGACCTCATAGTGTCGCGCCAGCGCGTTTGCCTGAACGATAGGAGCTGTCATGCCATTTCTCCGGCTGCAATTCTTTCGACATGGTGACACCGCGCCTTGCCGAACAAATCGCTATGCGGTGTGGGCGGGATGGCCTGACAGGTGCCATCGGCGAACTGACAGCGTGGGCTGAACAGACAGCCTTTGGGGCGGTCGAACTGCCCCGGCACCACACCCGGAATCGTCGGCAACATTTTAGAGGTCGCCCGTTCCGGCAGTGCGCTTAGCAACGCAGAGGTATAGGGGTGGCGCGGGGTGCGGAACAGATCTTTGACGGGCTGTTCTTCAACCTTTTGACCAGCGTATTGTACCTGCACGCGTTCGGCGGTTTCGGCCACCACGCCCATATCGTGGGTGATCAGCACCAGACCCATCCCCTGTTCATCGCGCAGCCGCACCAGAAGGTCCAGAATCTGCGCCTGAATGGTGACGTCCAGCGCTGTTGTCGGCTCATCAGCGATCAGTAGCTTGGGGTTGCAGGCAATCGCCATGGCGATCATGACCCGCTGGTTCATACCGCCTGACATTTGGTGCGGAAAGGTATTCAACCGGCTTTCCGGCGCGGGAATGCCGACCTGATCAAACAGCTCGATCGCGCGTTGGTGACGATCCTTGCGGTTCAGGCCCAGATGGATACGCAGCGCTTCTTTGATCTGGAAGCCCACAGTAAAACAGGGGTTCAGCGACGACATCGGCTCCTGAAAGATCATGGCGATGTCCTTGCCGATGATCTTGCGCCGGTCACGGGCCGAGATTTTGGTCAGGTCAATGCCCTCGAAACTCAGCTGGTCGGCGGTGATCGTGGCGGTCCAAGGCAACAGGCCCATCAGCGCCAGCATCGACACGGATTTGCCCGAGCCGCTTTCGCCCACAATGGCCATCAGCTCGCCCTTGTCGACAGAAAGGTCCACACCGTCCACGGCGCGGAACTGGCCCGAGGCGGTGGCAAACTCGACAGTGAGGTTTCGGATATCCAACAAGCTCATATCGTCAGCTCCGCTTCAGTTTCGGGTCCAGCGCGTCGCGCAGGCCGTCGCCCATCAGGTTGATCGCCAGCACCGTGACCAGAATGGCAAGGCCGGGGAAGGTGACGACCCACCAGGCGCGCAGAATGAACTCGCGCGCTTCGGCCAGCATGGTGCCCCATTCCGGCGTGGGTGGCTGTGCACCCATGCCCAGAAATCCAAGGGCGGCTGCGTCCAGAATGGCGGTCGAGAAAGACAATGCCGCCTGCACTATGATCGGGGCCAGACAGTTAGGCAGCACAGTCTTGAACATCAGCCGCGCCTTGCCCGCGCCCGCCACACGGGCCGAGGTCACATAGTCTTTCTGCCGCTCAGACAGAACCGAGGCTCGGGTCAGGCGCACGTAATGCGGCTGAAAAACGATGGCGATGGCGATCATCGCATTGGTCAGCGACGGCCCAAGAATAGCCACCAGCACCAGCGCCAACAGCAGCGAGGGGAAGGACAGGATGATATCCATCACCCGCATGATCAGCGTATCGACCCATTTCGGTGCAAAGCCGGACAATAGCCCGATGATCACGCCGCCCGTCACGGCCACACAGACAACAACGATGCCCACAAAGAAGGAATAGCGTGATCCCATGATCAGCCGCGACAGCATATCCCGCCCCAACGGATCGGTGCCCAGCGGGAAGGCCCAGCTGCCGCCCTCTTGCCACGCGGGGGGTTGCAGGATGTGATCGCGGAACTGTTCGGTCGGGTCATAGGGTGCCAGCAAAGGCGCAAAAGCCGCGCAGATCACGAAGGCCATGAACACATACAACCCGATCACCGCGCCACGGTTTTCGCTGAAATAGAACCAGAATTCGCGCAGGGCGCTGGGGCGGTCCTCGGTCTTGGGGGTGGTTGCGGAAAGCTCGGCCATCACCGTCTCCGGATTTTGGGGTTAATGATGCCGTAAAGGACATCGACCATCAGGTTCACCAGCATCACGATCACGGCGATCATCAGCAGCCCGCCCTGCACCACCGGATAATCGCGGCGGAAAATACTGTCGACCATCCACTTGCCGATGCCCGGCCAGCTAAAGATCGTCTCGGTCAGAATTGCGCCCGCAAGCAGCGTACCGACCGACAGGCCGATCACCGTGATCACCGGGATCAGAGCATTGCGCAGCGCATGCAGCCCGTTGATCCGCGTGGGCGCAAGACCCTTGGCGCGGGCGGTGCGAATGTAATCCTCGCCCAAAACTTCTAACATGGCCGAGCGAGTCTGGCGCGCGATCACCGCCAGCGGGATGGTGCCCAGCACGATGGTCGGCAGAATCAGGTGGCGTACGGCTGAGGTAAACGCCCCCTCCTGCCCCGACAGCAAGCTGTCGATCAGCATGAACCCGGTCACGCTGGGGAAGTAATACAGCAGGTCGATCCGCCCCGATACCGGCGTCCAACCCAGATTGCCCGAGAACACGATGATCAGCAGCAGGGCCCACCAGAAGATCGGCATCGAATAGCCAACCAAAGCCGAGGACATCAACGCGCGGTCAAAGAACCTGCCTCGGTTCACGGCTGCAATCACACCCGCAGGTAAGCCCAGAGCCACCGCAAAGATCATTGCGCAGATCGACAGTTCCAGCGTGGCGGGGAACAAGGCAAAGAACTCATCCCAGACCGGTTTCTTAGTGACAAAGCTTTCGCCCAAGTCGCCATGCATAACGCCGACCAGATAGTCCCAGTATTGCTGCAGCACCGGTTTGTCGAAGCCCAGCTTGACCACCATCTCTTGATAGCGTTCTTCAGTCATACCGCGTTCTCCGGCCATGACGATGATGGGATCGCCGGGCAGCACCCGGATGAACATGAAGGAAATCAGCGTCACGCCCAGAAATGTCGGAACGAACATTCCAAGGCGCGAAAGGAAGTAGCCAAACATCAGCGACCTATGATTGTGAGATCTTTGGGAAAGCGGGTCAGTGACCGACAGCCATCCTGCGTCACCAGAACGTCATCTTCGATCCGTACACCAAAATTTCCGAGGTCATAAAGCCCCGGCTCATTGGTCCAGACCATGCCGGGAAGGATGTCCTGATGATTTCCACGCATGACATAGGGCGCTTCATGCACATCGCGGCCCAACCCGTGCCCGGTTTTGGTGCGTATACGGTCAGCATAGGGCGATGCCTCAAGCACGCGGGTGACGGCATCGTCGATGTCATGCGCCGTAGCACCGGGGCGGCAGGCGTTGAACCCTTCGAGGTTGGCACGCAGGACGGTGTCGTAGACATCCCTGCCCTCGTCTGAAACTTCGGCCACAAAGAAAGTGCGGGTGATATCGGCGGCAAAGCCGTGTTTGCGCGCGCCAAAATCGAACAACAACGCGTCGCCGGGTTTGATCTGATAATCCGCACGCGCCTTGCCATGCGGTTGGGCCGAATTGTCACCAGCCGCCACAATCGGCGCGAACGCCAATGAGGCCGCACCCTCGGCGAACAGTGCCTGAATCAGCGCCTGTTCGATCTGTTTTTCCGTCTGTCCGACGCGCACATCGGCTATCACACGCTCCAGCGCGCGTTCCGAGATATCAATTGCCGCTTGCAGTGCCGCGATATCGTCATCGGTCTTTATGATCCGCAAGCCCGAGATTTCGCGTTCGGCATCCACAATGCGCAGATCGGGCAGCGCGTTGGTGAAAGCCTTCGACACAAAGACCCGCATCACTTGCCCTTCGACGGCCAGCGATGTCAGCGGCATGTGCGCGGCCAAAGCGGCAAAAGCGCTGTCATAGCCCGCCTGGTCCATCCAATCGAACACGGCACCGTCAAAGCCGACCAGCGCCCAGGTGCCAAGCTCCAGATTGGGGACAATCGCGGCGGGACTACCTCGGGCCGGGATAACGACCACAAAGGGTCGCTCGTGGCTCATGAAGGGTTTCCCCAACGCGCGGGTGAAATTGGGACCGGGCACGAGGGCCACGGCATCGACTGACATGTCCTTTGCCAGTTGACGGTACTCGGACAAATCCGGCATGGGGGCCGACCTCCAAAAAAGAAAACCGGAGCCGCCATACGGGCGGCTCCGATCCGTGAGTGATGATTTATTCGACGCTGACGCCGTAGAAGATGTGACCGCCCAGCGGGTGGACTTTGTAGCCCTGCACTTCGTTGCGCATCGGCATGTAAACGACTGAGTGTGCGATGGTGGCCCAGGGGGCTTGCTCTTTGAAGATGACCTGCGCCTCTTCATACAGCTTGGTGCGCTCGGCCTGATCAGTGGTCTGCTTGGCCTTCAGGATCAGATCTTCGAAGGGCTCGTGGCACCATTGCGCACGGTTCGAGGCTTCGCGGCCGTCGCAACCCAGCAGCACGGCCAGGAAGTTGTCTGGATCGCCGTTGTCACCGGTCCAACCCAGCAGAACAGCACCGTCGCGGTTCAGTTCTTTAGAGCGTGACAGGTACTCGCCCCATTCATAGGAGACGATCTCGACATCCACGCCGACCTTGGCGAAATCTGCCTGGATTAGCTCGGCCATGCGGCGGGCGTTCGGGTTATAGGGGCGTTGAACCGGCATCGCCCAGACTTTCATCGACAGATCGCTGACGCCTTCGGCTTCCAGCATCGCCTTGGCCGCTTCGGGATCATAGGCATCGTCGGTGATGGCCTCGTTATAACCCCACATGGTCGGCGGAATCGGGTTCTTGGCCGCTTGCCCCGAGCCCTGGAACACCACATCGATGATCGCCTGCTTGTCGATCGCCATGTTCAGCGCTTTGCGCACCTTCGGGTTGTCGAACGGCTCCATCGTGGTGTTGTAAGCCAGATAACCCACGTTCAGGCCTTCTTGCTCCATCATGTTGATGTCAGCGTCATCCTGCATCGCCTGAATGTCGGCGGGGTTCGGATAAGGCATGATGTGGCATTCACCCGCCTTCAGCTTTTGATAACGGACCGACGCATCAGGCGTAATCGCAAAGATCAGATTGCTCACATCCGCCGGTGCTTTCCAGTAATCAGCGTTCTGCGCATAGCGGATCACGGCGTCTTTCTGATAGGCCACGAATGAGAACGGGCCGGTGCCGATAGGCGCGGTGTTCAGCTTTTCAGGTGTGCCCGCTTCCATCATCGCGTCGGCATATTCCGCCGACAGGATCGAGGCAAAGTCCATCGCCATGTTGGCGACAAAAGGCGCCTCGGGTTTAGACAGCGTGAATTTCACTGTGTAGTCGTCGATCTTTTCTATGGACTCGACTAGATCGGGCATACCCATGCCCTGAAAATATTCCCACGTACCGCCAGACACCTGATTATAGGGGTGGCCTTCATCCTTCTGGCGCATGAACGAGAAGATCACGTCATCGGCGTTGAAGTCGCGGGTTGGGGTGAATTCGTCGTTCGAGTGGAATTTGACGCCCTGACGCAGCTTGAACGTATATTCCAAACCGTCATCGCTGGCCTCGACGCTTTCGGCCAAGCCTGGGATCACATTGGTGGTGCCGGTCTCAAATTCCAGCAGGCGGTTGTAGATCGGGTGCGAGGACGCATCAAAGGTGGTGCCAGCGGTGAACAGCGCCGGGTCAAAACCTTCGGGCGAGCCTTCCGAGCAATAGACCAACGTATTTGCCTGTGCCGCAGCGCTGGACAACGCAATCGCTGCGGTTGCGGCCAAAAACTTAAGTTTCATGAGTTTCTCCCAGAAATGTCGTTCGTTTGGTTTTCGCTTAGTGCTTTTTTGTCAGAACACGCTTTGGCGACTCTTGCCGCCGCGAAATCACTGCTCAATGTATCCAAAATACAAAATCCATTGTCAACAAAGTTAACGAGTCCGCGAGCGCGTGCATACGCAAAGACAGCCATCCGGCGTGGGACGGCCCGGTTCTGTTCCTAGCTTTGAGGGGAATCAGTCGCGCCGACTTTGATACAGCGCAAGTTTTCGGATTTCCGCGATCACATCTGGAATGTTGGGGCCACACCGACCGGAGGCTGTTCCAGAACGAACGCCCCGATCCGATCCAAAAGCGGCCGTCTTGGACAACCCGGACGGGTCGCCGCGCCTAGATCGCGCAGGTTGCCCGGCGCGTCAAAGGGGATAAAGCACAAAGGCCAGCGGTCGCGTTTGAATTGCTCGGCCGCCAGGGCCGACACGATTGTACAATCGTCGGAATGACAAATATGCCGACAGATCGTCTCGAACCGCAGCGCGCTTAGGTCGAACCGCTTACTGGCGCGGTTTGCCGGGTCGATCTTGGGAAGACGGTTTTCCAGCTCATAGCCGAAACTATGCGGCAGGCGGATGAAATCGTGACGCGGCACTTCCTCAGGCGCAATCGATGGCAGGGTGCAAAGCGGATGCCCCTCGCGCACCGCAAGAAACAACGGCTCGGACCAGATCGACGTGAACTCCAGCGTCTCGGTGTTGTTGACCTTGGCGACCAGTGCAAGATCCAATGTGTGATCTTCTACCATGCGCAACATGTTATGCGGCAGGTCCTCGATCATCGTCACACGCATGTTCGGGAACAGGGCGCTGAACAGGTCCGAGAAATACTGCGTCAGATAAGGGGCCAGCGTCGGCGTCATCCCTATAGTGTAAGGAACCGCCTCGGGGTCGCGGAACTTGGTCGCCGTATCGCGTATCTTTTGCGCATCGTTCAGAACACGTTCGGCAATGCGCAGAACTTGTAGACCACAGGCTGTCGGACGCACTTCGTTATTGAGGCGCAGAAACAGTTCAACTCCCAACTCTTGCTCAAGTTTCTTGACCTGATTGGACAATGCGGGTTGCGAGACATTGCAGGCCGCGGCGGCCTGACTGAACTGGCCATGTTTGGCGATGGCCAAGACATATTCCAAATCTCTGAAATTCATTTTCGCAAACTATAAAAACCGAGTCGCACCCCTGCGGGCCGACCAATTCTTACCTCAATGCTACCCCTCGTGTATGAAAACACGATCACGTCTGGTCACATAAGTGTCAACTGTCGCAACCGAATAGTTTACCGAAGTGATCTAAGTTCAGCTAAGTCATTGTTTTTACGCCAAGCGACGCCCAAAATCTTCACGAATAACGTGAGTATTTGCGTTGGTTATACCCCCAATTCGAAGGATGAATTTTAGCTGACCGGCACGGCTGGCTACCCCTTTGATACGCGGAACGCCCATCGCAGCGAGCGATCTGCAAAACGAAACAATTTTTGACGGAGTATCCAATGCTGTCCCAACTTCTAAGCAGCCTTCGCGCACGTCTCTTGACGACGTCCACGCTGGCGCAAGAGACCTCTCGTGATGGTCAGACTCTAATTAACAACTTCGCGCAAAGCACCGTGGTTGATGACACCCCGGCTTTTGTACTGGCAAACGACTTTTCGCGCCTGCTGAACTTTGGTGAAATCATCACCAACAACGCAGTTGCCGCTGTTCAAGCCCAAGGCCAGGACGTCGACATCTTCAACTTCGCCACCGGCCGTATCGAAGCCAACAACGGCCCTGACGCGCTGGCAACCGGTGTTCAGGTCACAGGCAGCGCTTTGATCCGCAACTTTGGCGAGATCGTGGGCGAATTCAACGGCGTGCAATTTGCTGGCGCCGAAAGCTCGGGCAGCCTCGACAACTTTGCAGGCGGCGTGATCAGCTCGGACAGCCGGGCTGTGGACATTCAGGGCCAGGGAATCGACGTTCGCAACTTTGGTGACATCATCGGCACCGGCGATCAGCGCAACGGCACCATCTACACCAACTCGACCGCCGAGGACGTCTCGATCTCGAACTTCACGGGCGGCACCGTTGACGCAGGTGAAGGCAACCAGGGCGCAGGTGTGTCGCTGCAGGTGGGTGACGAGGTCGGCGATCGTGTCGAAACCGACATCTTCAACGGCTTTGGCGCATCCATTCAGGGTCGCGGTCAGGCAGCATCGAACACATCGCTGGCCGGCGACGGCATTCGCGTCGACAACGGCGCCGAGGGCACCATCCTGGAAACCGAAATCGTCAACGGCGGCCTGATTACGTCGGAAAGCACCCAAGGCACTGCCGGTGGTATCCGCATCGCCGACGGCGCCAACACCGAAGGCGAAATCCTGAACACCTCGACCGGGGTGATCGAAGGTGCCGCGAACGGTCTGTATATTGGCCAGGGTGAACATGATCTTGACGTTCTGAACTTCGGCACCATCCAATCCGACAGCCGCGCCGTAAACATCGATGGCACAGGGGTTAACTTGATCAACGGTGGCGACATTCTGGGCACCGACGATCAGCGCAACGGCACCGTCTATGCCGATGGCACCGCCGATGATTTCTCGGTCAACAACCTCGTAACCGGGACCATCGACGCGGGCGAGCACAACCAAGGCTCGGGCTTTGGTGTTGAAATCGGTGACGCACCAGACGGCGTGACCTCGTTCACGCTGGACAACGCCGGTACGATCCAGGGTCGCGGCAACGCCGCAGCGGGCACAAACGCAGCCGGTGACGGCGTGCGGATCGGCAATGTCGGCAACATCGGCACCACCGATGCGGTCATCAACAACACCGGCACCATCGACTCGGAAGGCGCAAACGGTACCGTCGCTGGCGTACGTTTTGTAAACGGCGTCTCGTTCCAAGGTAAGTTCAACAACTCGGGCGATATCTCGGGCGTGCAGAATGGTGTCTATTTCGGCAACCCGGTCAACGGTGAGGGCGCAGATCACACCGGTGGTGTGTTCAACAACCTGGAAGGCGGAACCATCTCGTCCGACAGCCGCGCGTTCAACATTGATGGCATCGGTCTGGAAGTGAACAACGCCGGTGACATCCTTGGCACCGACAATCAGCGCAACGGCACAGTCTATGCTGATGGCACTGCGCAGGACTTTACCTTCAACAACCTTTCGACCGGTGTGGTCGATGCGGGCGAAGGCAATGAAGGTTCGGGCTTTGGCGCTGAGATTGCAGGCGAGAACAGCTTTGAGCTGAACAACGAAGGCACCATCCAGGGTCGCGGCAACGCGGCGGCAGGCACCAATGGCGCCGGAGACGGCATCCGTATTGGCAATGTCGGCAACACGGGCACGTTCTCGGGAACCATCACCAACTCGGGCACCGTTGCATCCGAAGGTGCAAACGGCACCGTCGGTGCGTTCCGTGCGGTGAACAACGTCAACTTCCAAGGTCAGCTGATCAACGAAGAAGGCGGTCTGTTCGAAGGCGGCCAGAACGGTGTGTACTTTGGCACAGGTGATCACACAGGCGGCTCGTTCGTCAACCGTGGCACTGTGACATCGGACAGCCGTGCGGTGAATATCGACGGGATCGGTCTGGATGTTGTCAACGAAGGCGGAATCCTGGGCACTGGCGATCAGCGCAACGGCACAGTCTATGCCGATGGCACTGCTGACAACTACAGCTTCACCAACTCGGGTCTGGTCGATGCAGGCGAAGGCAATAACGGTTCCGCCGTTTCGTTGCAAACCGGCGACGAGTCGGGGGACATCGTGTCCGCAGCAGTCATCAACGAAGGTACGCTGCAAGGTCGTGGCGATGCGCTGGAAGGCAACCAGGTCGGTGACGGTCTGCGCCTGTTCACCAGCCAGGACGACGCCTCTTTCGCGGGTGTTGTGGTCAACGAAGGCCTGATCGCCGGTTCCGAGGACTCGGACGCCGCAGCAGGTATCCGCGTTGATGGCGGCCTGAACCTGGTTGGCGCGATCCTGAACGAAGGCGAAATCCGCGGCACGGTCAATGCGATCGACGCATCGGATGCAGGCTTCGTGACCATCGTCAACGACGACGAAGGCGTGATCAACGGCAACGTTCTGCTGAGCGACGGCGACGACATCTTTGTCGACCTGGGCACCACCAACGGTGATATCTCGGGCGGCGCAGGAGATGACGTTCTGATCGCAGGCGACGCAGACAACGTCATCACCGGCGGTCTGGGCAATGACTTCATCGACGGTGGCGAAGGCATCGACACAGCCGATTTCTCGGATCTGGATGTCGCGGTCGAAGTCAGCCTGGATGCAAACGGCAATGGCACTGCCACACGTGACACAGGCTTTAACGTCACCGTCACCGACGCGGTTGTTGCAGCACCGGATCAGTTCGGATCGTCCATCACCAACGGCGCCGAGTTCGTGGAGCAGGCAGTCCAGGGCAACCTGTACTACAACATCCACACATCGGACTTCCCGGCTGGTGAAATTCGCGGGCAACTGCTGGTTGACAGCGACGTGACCGAGAATGGCATCCGTACTGTCACGCTGAGCGGTGGTCTGGACGCCTCGCAGGAGCCTGGTCCTACATCCGACAGCGAAGCGACCGGTCAGGCGACCCTCGTCGTCACTCAAAACTTGGAAACCGGTGAAGTCACCTATTCCAGCGAGTTGAGCGTGACGGGCCTGAACGAAGCTGATCTGTTGACTCCGATCCCGGGTGTTGTCTCGGCTGTGCACTTGCACAATGCACCTGCTGGTCAGAACGGCCCGGTCTTGCAGGACACGCTGGTAGATGCTGGTGCAACGCTGGATACCGAAGCCACTGGTGGCACAGGTGTCATCGGCGAGGACGTCATCGACAACCAGATCGAAGTGGACATCCTGCGCTCGATCGAGCGGGTTGTCGGCTCGGATGACAGCGACACGATCGACGTCTCCAGCTTTGACGGTGTAACCGTTGATCTGGACCTCAGCGGTCCTTCGCCGAACCCTGCTGGCAGCGGTGATGAAGGTCCGCACGACGGTGCCATCATCCAGAATGGCCAGATCGTCGCCGAAGTTGATGACTTCGAAAACGTTGTAGGCTCGGACGGGGATGACCTGATCCTTGGCAACAACGAGTTCAACATCCTCGACGGTGGTGCCGGCAATGACGCGATCCATTCCTTCGGAGGTGCCGACGTGATCATCGGTGGCGAAGGGATCGACACCGCGCTGTTCACTGCAGGGCCGGGCGTTGTTCTGGATCTGGATGAAGAAGGCAACGGCGTTGCACAGGTCAATGCACCCGATGGTGCAATCCTGGATCAGGTGTTTGGGTTCGAAAACATCAACGGCTCGAACAACGCTGGCAGCCCGAATGGTGGCGACGACATCCTGTCGGGCAACTCGGGGTCCAACACCCTGAACGGTCAGGCCGGTGACGATGTGCTGAACGGTGAGGGTGGCGATGACATCCTGATCGGTGGCGCAGGCAACGACACCTTCGTCTTCGAAGGCAACTTCGGCAACGACGTTATTCAGGACTTCGAAGTCGGTCTGGACCAGCTCCAGTTCGGCGAATTCGGACCCGACTTCGACGGCAGTGTCGGCGTTGCACAAGATGGCGACGACGCGGTCATCACCTTCGGCAGTGAAGGGTCCGTCCGCCTCGCCGGTGTCAACAGCACCGACCTGAACGACGACGACTTTGTCGCGTAACTGACCAACAGCGGGGCGGCCTTGGGTCGCCCCGTTCTTCAAACCGGAAAGGGTCAAAGAAATGTTCAAGCATGCCAATCCCGTCAAAACTGCCTGGGGGTCACTGCGCAAGGGTTTTGTTGCGGTCGCCTTCTTCAGCCTGTTTCTGAACCTGCTTATGCTGGCCGGGCCGCTTTACATGTTGCAGGTCTATGACCGTGTTCTGACCAGCCAGAACGTCGACACACTGATCGCTCTGTCCGTTCTTCTGGTTGGTGTTTTCATTGTAATCGCCTGCCTTGACCTGATGCGGATGCGCATCCTGGGTCGTCTCGCCGCCCGGTTCGAGCTGAGCGTCGGTGCCCCGGTGCTCAGCGCTGCGATGCGCCGCCGGGTGCAGGGCGAAAGCGACGCCGGCGAGCATCTGGTCGAGGATGTCAACGGCTTCCGCGAGTTCATCTCGGGCACGACCCTGATCGCCTTTTTCGACGCCCCTTGGATCCCGATCTATTTGATGGTGCTGTATGTTCTGCACCCACTGCTGGGCCTGCTGGGTCTGGTCGGCGCGCTGACCTTGACCATCATGGCATTGATCAACAACTCGCGCGCCCGCGGCCCGATGGAGCAAGCCTCGCAGGCGCGTGGACGTTCTGACGCGCTGTTCAACACCAGCGACAAGAACGCCGAACTTGTGCATGCGCTGGGGATGAAGTCGGACCTGCTGCGCCGCTGGACGGCGTTGCAAGCCGATGCACACCAGTACAAGACCCGTGCGGCGGACCGTGTGGCCAGCTTCTCGGTACTGTCCAAAACGATCCGCATGGGCCTGCAATCGGCCATTCTGGGTCTGGGTGCCGCGCTGGCCATCACTGGGGAATCCACCGCCGGTGTTATGATCGCCGCAACCATCGTTCTGGCCCGCGCCTTGTCGCCTATCGACCAGTTGATCGGCCAGTGGCGCACCTTCCTGGCCGCGCGCGGTTCCTATGCCAAGATCAAGAAACTGACCGAGGATTATGCGGAAGCGCCGACCAATCTGAACCTGCCACGCGCATTCAAATCGCTGGACGTCAAGATCGCGCAGGCTGGTCCGCCGCGTGCGATGAACGCAACGGTCCGCGGTATCGATTTCAGCCTGCAACCGGGTGATGTGCTGGCTGTGATCGGCCATAGCGGATCGGGGAAGACCACGCTGGGCAAGATGCTGGCCGGGATCTGGTTCCCGCAGCGCGGCGAGGTTCTGTTGGACGGCAGCCCGCTGTCGAAATGGAACAACGAAGACCTTGGCAAACAGATCGGCTACCTGCCGCAGGATGTTGAGCTGTTTGACGGCACAATCCGCGAAAACATCGGCCGATTCTCGATTGCCATTGACGACGCCGAGGTTCTGCGTGCCGCGCGCGAGGCCGGCGTGCACGAGCTGATCAGCTCGCTGCCCGACGGCTATGAAACGCGCATCGGCAAGGGTTTTTTCCTGTCTGGCGGTCAACGCCAGCGTCTGGCCCTGGCCCGCGCGCTTTATGGTGATCCGTTCGTTCTGGTTCTGGACGAACCGAACTCGGACTTGGATGCCGAAGGCGAACAGGCTCTGCGTGACGCTATTCTGGCCGCGCAAGCCCGCCGAGCGATCTCGATCGTGATGACGCACCGTCCGGCCACCCTGCAAGCGGCCAACAAGGTCATGGTGCTGCGCGACGGTAACCAGACCCAATTCGGCGACAAAGACGACGTGCTGAAGGTTAACCGGCGCAACGTTCTTGATACCCCCAATCAACCCGGCGCTGCGACCCCGTCGCCACGCCCTGCAAATGAAATTCAGATCAGCGGAGCAGCCCAATGACAAACTTGGTTCCCCACTCCCAATCCTACTGTGCAGTTGCCTTTCACGAGGCGCAGCTGAAGGAAATCAACGACACCACATCAAATATCGGACGCTATATCCTGTTCGGCGTCTTCACCCTGATGGCCTTTGTCGGCGGCAGCGCCTATTGGGCCCTGGCCTCGAAACTGGACGGCGCAGTAGTTGCCCCTGCCTCGTTCGTGGTCGAAGGCGACCGCAAAACGGTCGAGCATCTGGATGGCGGCATCATTCACGCAATCCTCGTCACGGATGGCGAGTTTGTGCAGGCCGGGCAACCCCTCGTGCGGCTCGACAGCACCGAGATCGACGTCGATCTTAGCGTGCAGGGCAGCCAGTTGGGCGAGCTTTCAGTACGCCGCGCCCGTCTGCTGGCACAGATGAGCGGCCAAGGTCACTTCTACGAAGCTGCCGCATTTGCGGGTTTTCAGGAAGGCATGGAGCGCCTGCATTGGGTCTCGCCCTATCTGACGCAGAAACAACTCTTCGATGCCGAGGCCCGCGCCCGCAACACCGAAGCCCAAATCAACGCGCAGCGCGTGTCGGGTCTGCGTGCCCAGATCGCGGGTTTGAATGAGCAACGCCAAAGCACCCAAAACCAGATCGAGATCACCAAAGGTGAGCTGACCAATCTGGAATCCCTGTTGGCCAAAGGTCTGGTTGCTGTCACCCGTGTCAGCGCGCGCCGGATCGAGTTGGAGCGTCTTAATGGTGTCGATGCCTCGCTGCGCACGCAAATCGCGCAAGCCGAAAACCAGGTGCAGGAACTGGAATTGTCGCTGATCAGCCAGCAGAAACTGCGTGATGAGGTCATCGCCGGAGAACTGGCCGTAGTCGAAGCCCAGCTTGATCTGGTCCGTCCGCAATTTGCAGGAACGCTGGCCCGTCTGAACCGCACGCAGGTTCTGGCCCCGACCAGCGGCCGTGTGGTGAACCTGGCGGTATCAACGACCGGTGGTGTGATCCGACCCGGTGAGCCGATCATGGACATCGTGCCCGCCGATCAGGCCCTGATCGTCGAAGCCCGCGTCAAGACCGGCGACATCGACAAGCTGCATATCGGGCAAACCACGCGCATTCGCCTGTCTGCCTTCGCACAGGCCGATGTTCCCGAAGCCAATGGTCAGATCTTCGACATTTCAGCCGACGCGCTGGAAGACGACCGCACAGGCGAGGCCTACTACAAAGCCCGCGTCAAATTGGACGCCGATCAGCCGCAGGCGATCGCGGCACTGGATCTGGTGCCGGGAATGCCCGCCGATCTGTTTGTGAATACCGGCGAACGGGCAGTCTTTACCTACCTGTCGCAACCTATCAGCGACCGGTTGGCCAAAACGTTTATCGAGTGACCTGGGTACCCCCGCGCCTATTTTTTAGGCGCGGGTTGTTCATTTGGCGTATTTATCACCGCCATACATTTACTTCGCTCGGGCATGGTTTTCTAATTTGACGATATGAAACTTTGCACGACCCCTCCCCGGCCATGACACGCGCGCCTGATTTATTGGTTTTTTCCGATCTCGACGGGACGCTGCTGGATCATCACGACTATAGCTGGGCAGCCGCCAAACCCGGACTTCAACGCCTGTCTTACCTGAAGGCCGGTCTGGTCTTGGCCAGCAGTAAAACCGCAGCAGAAATCCTGCCTCTGCAACAGGAACTCGGGCTTTTGGGGATGCCCGCCATCGTTGAAAACGGCGCAGGCGTTCTATGGCCGGACCAGCCCGATAGCGGCGAAACCTGTTATGCCAAGCTGCGGGCAATTCTCGCAGAACTGCCCAAGGGATTTGAAGGCTTCGGGGATATGTCCGATAGCGAGATCGCCAATTTGACGGGCCTCGACCCCCAGCAGGCGTCGCTTGCCCGACAGCGTCGGTTTAGCGAGCCGGGCCTGTGGACTGGCTCCACTTCAGGCCTTGAAGCATTCCTTGCTGCCGCGCAGGAACACGGATTGCACGCGCGTCAGGGTGGGCGATTTCTGACCTTGTCGTTTGGCTCGACCAAAGCGGACGCGATGCGCGAGGTTATCAGCCACTTTACCCCTCGTCTGACGATCGCTTTGGGGGATGCTCCGAATGACCGTGAGATGCTGGAGCTGGCCGATCACGGCGTGGTCGTGCACAACCCCCACAGCGCTGGGATATCGCAGTTTCCGTCCGATACCGAAGCCCGCATTCTCAGAACAAAACAGGCAGGTCCACAAGGTTGGTCGGACGCGATTTTGGCGCTGACCCGGGATATTTGACAAAACGAGGCGCACGACATGGCCGATTTTCACCAGAACGGAAACATTACCACTCTGCACAACCTGCGCAGCAGACCCGCTGGCCAGTTGGCCCATGAAATCTCGGTCTTTGCCGAGACGCGCAAGATCACTCTGATCCTGCCCTGCCTCTATTCAGAGTTGGCAGGTCCCGCATTGACCGGGATTTTGCACGAACTGGCGCAAGTGCCCTACCTGCACCGCGTCATTATTGGGTTGGATCAAGCGGATGAGACGCAATATCGCCACG
Organism: Ruegeria sp. AB6; assembly: GCF_056542685.1. NCBI lineage: Bacteria > Pseudomonadati > Pseudomonadota > Alphaproteobacteria > Rhodobacterales > Roseobacteraceae > Ruegeria > Ruegeria sp. AB6. The sequence goes on from NZ_JBQGAD010000005.1 coordinate 17,652, forward strand.
CGCGGGCGTTCTTTGCCGATCTGCCGCAAAACCATGCCGTCATCTGGAATGACAGCCCCCGCCTGACTGCGTTGCAGGCGCATCTGCAAGAACTGGGACTGGCGCCGCAAGAGCCGGGCAAGGGCAAGAATGTTTGGTCCTGCATAGGGTATCTGCTGGCTTGCGCCGACAGTTCCGTGATGGCGATCCATGATTGCGATATCGTAACCTATGACCGGCAAATGCTGGATCGTCTGGTCTATCCGGTGGTGAACCCAACCTTTCCGTTCCAGATGGCCAAGGGGTTCTACCCCCGCATTGGCAGTGGCAAGCTGAACGGCCGCGTCACGCGCCTGTTGGTCAGCCCGCTGCTAATCGCGCTGAAAAAGGTCATTGGCGACCGGGATTACCTCGATTACCTGCGCAGTTTTCGCTATCCGCTGTCGGGAGAGTTCGCGATCCGCACGCCCACCCTGCCCGACCTGCGCATTCCATCCGATTGGGGGCTAGAGATCGGCGTATTGTCTGAAGCGTGGCGTAATCTGGCCCCGAAATCCGTCTGTCAGGTCGAGATTGCCGACAATTACGACCACAAACATCAAGACCTTTCGCCCGAGGACGCAAATCGCGGCCTGTCGCGTATGTCCACCGATATCTGCAAGGCGATCTTCCGCAAACTGGCCGCCGATGGCACCGTGTTTACGCCCAATACGTTCCGCACGCTCAAGGCGACCTACTATCGCTCGGCGCTGGATCTGCTCGAGGGTTACTATACCGATGCCAAGATGAACGGGCTGGAACTGGACCGCCACAAGGAAGAGAAGTCCATCGAGCTGTTCGCCGAAAACATCATTCGCGCCGGGCAGGTGTTTCTGGACAACCCGCATGAGACGCCGTTCATCCCTACATGGAACCGAGTGCATTCGGCCGACCCCGAGTTTCTGCTGCGTCTCAAGGCCGCCGTATCCGACGATCTGGACGAATTCAGCCCGCGTTCGTGATCCAGCGGCACTGATACGGAGCCAGAACAATATCCGGGCCGTTGGTGGCTAGGATTTCGCCGGTCAATGCGTCGGTCCAGACCTCTTCGGCGATCATATTGATCTCGGCGGGGCTGACATGGACCAATTCAGCCGAGACATTGTGCAGCGCAAAGATCGACTGGCTGCGATCCAGACTCTGCCGCCAGATGCCAAAGACGCGATCATCCAGCCGCAGGGTAAACTGCGTGGCGTTGGGGTGAAAGGCCGGTTGCTGCGACCGCAGGTGCAGACGTTTGGACAGCTCTGACAATACCAGCGCCTGATTTGACCCCGGATCGGCCAGACGTGCCAACAAATCGGGATAGTGCCAGCGATGCCGGTTGATCGCCCGGTTCATGCCGCGCCGTTCGACGGCCTCGTGATCATTGGGCGTGGCCAGAAGGGAATGGATGAAAAAGGCTGGTATCCCCTCCAAAGACATTACGATGGTCTGCGAACAGATGAACCGTGCCAGATGATATTGATCGGGGCCGTGGAACGTCTCGGACATGGCATCGAAATACCCGCAGTTAAGCTCATAGGGTTCCTCGCGCCCGTCGGGCAGCGCGCGCATCGAAACCAATCCGCCGATCCGGCGCACCGTGTCGATCATTCGGTCCTTTTCCTCGGGGGGCAAAACGCCCTCGGCCGGGCGCATCCCGATGCCGTCATGGCTGGCGGTGAAGTTTAGATAGGCGCAGCCCAGCTGCGCGGGTGGCATCGCGGCCTGCCATTCACGCAGATATTGCGCCGTACCTGATTGCATCGCATGCAGGATCAAAGGCGGCAGAGGGAAGTTATAAACCGCGTGCGCCTCGTTCCGGTTGCCAAAATAGCTGAGGTTTTCAGTCCGCGGCACGTTGGTTTCCGTAAGCAGAACCAGCGTTTCGGTGGCATAGTCGCACAACAGCCGCAACAATTGCACGATGGCGTGCGTTTGCGGCAGGTGGATGCAATTCGTTCCGATCACTTTCCACACGAACGCCACCGCATCCAGTCGCAGAATACGCACGCCCTTGTCGATGTGCAGGCGGATGATCCGCAGCATCTCGATCAGAACCTCGGGGTTCGAGAAATCCAGATCGACCTGATCGTGGCTGAAAGTGCACCAAACGTATTTCTCGCCCTCGCTGGTATCGACTTGCCGCAACAACGGCGTGGTGCGAGGACGGACAACCGCAGACAGATCATCCTCGGGTGAAGCTTCAAAAAAGAACCGGTTGTGTGGCGGTTTACCCTGCAGATAGTTTGTGAACCACACACCCTGACTTGAAACATGGTTCAGCACAAGATCGGACATCAGGTGGAAATCACTGGCAATCCGAGTGATGTCCGGCCAACCTCCCAGCTGCGTACTGACGCTGTAATAATCCGATACCGCGAACCCATCATCGGAGGTGAATGGAAAGAACGGAAGGATATGAACGCCATTGACCACCCCGTTCAGGTGACGGATCAGAAAATCATGCAGCAGATCAAGCGGCTTGTGCACCTGATCTTCAATCGAATTGCCGTAAGTGATCAGAACGCTGTCTTTCTCGGACCAAAGACCATTGCCCGGCTTGCGTCCTTGTTTGCGACGATGTGTGCCAGTTGGCCAGAACGCCTCGGAGACGCGCTTCGCAATGTCCGGCACGTCCTTGTCAGGGTAGATCTGCGCGACAAGCTCAGCCAGCCGGCGCGAGAAACTGGAATTCACACTGGTCAAAAGTTCCGGACCTTTGGTTTCATACGCCCGATGGTTCGCTATTATTCCGGCGCAGTCAAACCCAGCCTTGAGGCGACGCGCAGAGCCACGTCCCAATGCCTAAAGTTTAACCAAATCCCGACCTATCGAACCCCGTAATTTGCCATGAACATGTCGACCGCCTGCAAGGCGACCACATCTATTTCGTCCTGCGAAAACTGGTTCTGAATTCCAAAAACGGCCCGTGCCCAAATCCGTACCTTACACAACTCCGAGAACTGCTCGGCCGCGAGTTGTACATCCTCAATCGCCAACTCGCCATTTTTGACTGCCAGTTGCAGATACTCCGCAATGTGGCCGGTACCGCGTTTCGGCCCGGCCTCAAAAAACGCGCGGCCCAGTTCCGGGAACCTGTCGCGCTCGGCCACGCAAATACGGAAAACCTGTTGCGCAAAATCAGATACAAGAAATGCGGTCAACTGTTTTGCCGTGATCAACAGAACGTCGCGCACCGGCAGCGTATCGTCCACCATCGACACGACGTGTTCGGCCATGAGGGTACATTCTGTCTGCGCAACTTCCATGAATAACAGACGTTTATCAGGAAAATAGCTGTAAAGCGTCGCCTTGGACACCCCGGCCGCGCGCGCAATATCGTCAACACTTGCGCCTTCGAACCCATCCGCCATGAACACTTCGCGCGCACCGCGCAATACCTGATCGAACTTGCGTCCGGTGCGCAAAATGGCGGCTGGTTCTGACATGCTCACTCCGTTGATGAAGAGGTTAAAGTTTATAAACCGTTTAGTTCAGACACAACGATTCGCACAAAATGATGCCGCCGAAACCCTACAAAACCGGTAATTTTGTCTAGACGTATCCAACGCGGTCTTTGATCCCCATGACCATACATACGCGGCCTTGTCGTTCTGCCAAACCGTGCTAACACTTCGGCCATGGTCGATATCTTTTTGCGCACCCTGCCTTTTTTCGCGATCATCGGCCTGGGATACTGGGCCGGTCGCACCCGCTTTTTTACCGAAGAGGCGACGGCCTATCTGACCAAATTCGTGTTCTATTTCGCCCTGTCGGCCATGCTGTTTCGATTTGCCGCCACCCTGCCTTTTGCCGAGATTTTCAATGTGCGTCTTGTCATCGGCTATCTTATAGGCACGGTGGCCGTCTACGGACTGGCCACTTGCGTCGCTTGGCTGCGCGGGCTCGATTTTCCAACCGCCGCGGTCGAGGCGCAGTGCGCGGCCATCGGCAACGTGGGGTTTCTGGGCCTTCCGATGCTCGCGCTTCTGTTCACCGAGGCCGCGATCGGCCCCGTCATGCTGGTGCTGACCGTTGATCTGGTGGTGTTCTCGTCGCTGATCGTGATCCTGATCAATGCAGGTCGCGACGGGCGGTTGGCCCCGGCCACGTTCAAACTAATCGGACTGGGTCTGGTAAAAAACCCGATGATCGTGTCCATTTCGGCCGGAATGCTTTGGTCCGCAATGCAGTTTCCTGTCCCAGCGCCATTGAATGACTTTCTGACCATTCTTGGCGGTGCAGCCACACCCGGCGCGCTTTTCGCCATCGGGGCGTCGCTGGCCTCCAAATCCGCCGAACGGGTTCAGGTCGCCGGGTGGTTGAGTTTTTGCAAACTCGTGGTTCATCCCGCCTGTGTGGCGGTGGCCTTGCTGTGGATCATGCCAATTGCCGCCTTTCCGGCCTCGGTGGCCATTGCCGCCGCTGCGCTGCCGGTCGCCGGAAATGTCTATATGCTGGCCGCGCATTATAACGTCGCCCCTCATCGGGCATCGGCGGCTATCCTTCTGTCGACCGCCGCAAGTATCCTGACCGTTCCACTGGTCATCGCGTGGGTCAGCACGCCCTGATCATCACCTTTCCGAAAAATGCGCGCACCCAGTGTCCGCCGCACTTTACGTACGGCTTTTGGGCGGTTAGCCATGGCGCAACCCCAATGTAAGGACACAAGCCAGATGGAAACCGTTTCGGAAAACACCTGCTTCGGAGGCGTCCAGGGCGTCTACCGCCATGCCTCGACCGCTTGCCAATGCGACATGACCTTTGGCCTGTTTCTGCCTGCCGAGGCCAAGGACGGCCCAGTTCCAGTCCTGTGGTATCTTTCGGGCCTGACCTGCACCCATGAAAACGCGATGACCAAAGCGGGCGCGCAGGCGTGGGCGGCAGAACAAGGGATTGCGGTTGTGTTTCCCGACACCTCTCCGCGTGGTGAGGGCGTGGCCGATCACGAGGACTACGATCTGGGCCAAGGTGCGGGCTTTTACGTGAACGCGACCCAAACCCCTTGGGCCCCACATTTCAACATGTGGGATTACGTGGCCGAGGAACTGCCAGCCCTGCTGGCTGAAAACTTTGCCATCGACATGGAGCGTCAAGCCATCACAGGCCATTCGATGGGCGGTCATGGCGCGCTGACGCTAGCAATGAACCTGCCGGGGCGCTACCGCTCGGTCTCGGCTTTTGCGCCAATCTCAAACCCGACGGGGGCCGATTGGGGTCGCAAGCAGCTCAGCGCTTATTTGGGCGATGATGAGGCCGCATGGACCAAACATGACGCCTCGCTGATGATGAAGGAAAAAGGCTTTGACGGCCCCATCCTGATCGACACCGGGGCCAGCGATCAATTCATGGACCTGCTGCGCCCCGAGGCGCTGGCGCAGGCGATAGCTGAACGTCGCCAACAGGCAACCTTCCGGCTACAACCGGGTTATGACCATTCGTATTTCTTTGTGTCGACCTTCATGGAAGATCATATCACCTTCCACGCCGAGGCGCTGTACGGAGACTAACGCATGAGCGATTTCGACTACGACCTGATCATCATCGGGTCTGGCCCTTCGGGGCGGGCGGCTGCGATTCAGGCAGGCAAACTGCAACGCCGGGTGCTGGTGATCGACCGCAAAGACCGCTTGGGCGGCGTTTCGGTTCACACCGGTACGATCCCGTCGAAGACCCTGCGGGAAACCGTGCTGAACCTCTCAGGATGGCGCGAGCGCAGTTTCTATGGGCGGTCCTACCGGGTGAAAGACCAGATCCGGGCCGAAGACCTCAAGGCCCGGTTGCACATGACGCTGGATCACGAGGTCGATGTTCTGGAACACCAGTTCAACCGCAACCACGTGGAGACGCTGAACGGTCTGGCGAAATTCGTCGGCCCGCATGAGATCGAGGTTGCAACGGATGCGGGCAAGACGACCCGGCTGACAGCCGCCAAGTTCCTGATCGCCACCGGCACCAAGACCTACCGGCCCGATTATGTGCCCTTCAACGGCAAGACCGTGGTGGACGGCGACGATTTCCTTGAAATGGACGAGATCCCCCGGTCGCTCTGCGTGATCGGCGCGGGCGTGATCGGGGTGGAATATGCCACCATGTTCTCGGCGCTGGATGTGCGGGTCACGTTGATCGAGCCGCGCGAGACATTTCTGGACTTCATCGACAGCCGGTTGATCCACGATTTCACCCATCAGATCCGCGAAAACGGAGTGGACTTGCGGTTGGGTTCGGCGGTCGAAAAGATCGAAGATGCAGGCGGTCATGTCGAAGTGACGCTTGATAACGGCCGCCATGTCCGGGCCGAGATGCTGCTGTTTGCCGCCGGGCGCATGGGCGCGACATCGGCCCTGAACCTGTCGGCGGTGGGTCTGGAGACAGATCACCGCAACCGGATCACGGTGGATCGCAAGACTTATCAAACCGCTGTGCCGCATATATATGCGACGGGCGACGTGATCGGGCATCCCTCTCTGGCCTCAACCTCATTGCAGCAAGGTCGCGTCGCGGCCTGTCATGCGCTGGAGACCCCAACCCTGCCGGAAAGCCCGTGGTACCCCTACGGCATCTACTCCGTCCCCGAGATTTCCACCTGCGGCATGTCCGAGGAAGAGCTTCAAGAACGCGGTATCCCCTATGAGGTCGGCGTGGCGCGGTTCCGCGAAACCTCGCGCGGGCACATCATGGGACTGGAGCACGGGATGCTGAAGATGCTGTTCTCTCTGAAGACCCGCCGGGTGCTGGGGGTGCAGATCGTCGGTGAAGGCGCAACCGAGCTGATCCATATCGCGCAGGCCGTGCTGAACCTGAAGGGCACCGTGGACTATTTTGTGCAGAACACGTTCAACTATCCGACACTGGCCGAAGCCTATAAAATCGCCGGGCTGGATGCGTTCAACCGAATGCCCATTCCCGAAGAGTTCAAGGTCAAGAAAAAACCCGCAGCAAAACAGGCGAAAAAGGCGTGACCACGCTTTATATCGATGCGGATGCCTGCCCGGTAAAAGCCGAGGCTGAACGTGTGGCGACCCGGCACAAGGTACCGATGGCACTGGTGTCAAACGGGGGTTTGCGCCCCTCGGCCAATCCTTTGGTACAGGTTGTGGTCGTATCTGAGGGCGCGGACGAGGCGGACAAGTGGATAGCCGAGCGCTGCGGTGTCGGCGATGTGGTGGTGACGTCCGACATCCCGCTGGCCGCAAAATGCGTCGAAGCCGGTGCGCGGGTTCTCCGCCCCAATGGCGAGGCCTTCACCGCCGCCAATATCGGCCAGCAACTGGCGATGCGCGATCTGATGGCCGACCTGCGCGCGGCCAATCCGCTGGGCGCGGGTGGCGGAGGGAAACCCTTCAACAGGGCCGACCGATCCCGGTTTCTGGATGCCTTGGAACGGGAGTTACGCGCAGCACAAAGGGAGTAACACTCCCGCCCGTCGAAGCCGCATCAAAGATGCGTCACCTCCGGTTGGGCCGGGCAGCGCGTGCCGCGCTGCGGTTTTTAAGGCCATGGTCACGCTGGAACAGGGGTACGGTTTTCGCGGATGGGCAGGTGAACGATTGCGCTGAAAGCACCGATGGCAACGCCGATCCACCAGACCATCGTGTAGTCGCCATAAGCGTCATACATGCGGCCCCCCAACCAAATGCCCAAAAAACTACCAATCTGGTGACTGAAAAAGATGATCCCGTAGAGCGTACCCATATACCGCAACCCATAAAGATGAGCGACCAGCCCTGATGTCAGCGGGATTGTGGCCAGCCATAGCGACCCCATGACCAGAGAAAAGACGATGACAGAGATCGGTGTAATCGGAAAGACGATGAAGACAGCGGCCGCAAGTGTCCGCGCCGTGTAGACCCCGGCCAACAGATATTTCTTGGGAAAGCGGCTACCCGCCCAACCCGCTACCAGTGTGCCGCCTATATTAGCCAGACCGATCAGAGAAATCGACACAGCCCCCAGCGCCGATGTTGTCGTGATCCCGACGGCGTGCAGTACTCCTCCTGGTTGGATCGGCCCACACATCTCAGTCACGAAGGCGGGGAAATGGGCGGTGATGAAACCCAATTGGTAGCCACAGCTAAAAAAGCCTAGAAAAATGAGCGCGTAAGATGGGTCTCGGAAAGCGCGCGCCAGGATTTCACCCATGCTGTCCTGCAACTCGGCCTTGGTGGCCGCTTGCGGCGCGCGCATGAAAGGCAATGTCAGGACAAGGGCCAGAATAAGCAGCGCGAAGATGATGAAAACCTGCTGCCAGGGCAGAAAGCTCAGCATCCATTCGGCTGCGGGGGCGCCAAGGACCTGTCCAAAGCTGCCCGCTGCCGTCACGATAGCCAGAGACATCGAGCGGTTCTTATCCGAAGACGCCCGCCCGACAACAGCCAAGATTACACCAAACCCGGTTCCGGCAATGCCAAAACCTACAAGCCAAGCGTATAGTTGATGTTCGAACGGTGTCACCGACCATGCGGTCAGGACCATGCCCGCGGCATAAGTCAGCGCTCCAAGAACAATCGCGCGCCTGTCACCAATTTTTTCCGCAAGCGCACCAAAGATCGGCTGGCCGATCCCCCAGGCCAGGTTTTGAATCGCAATCGCCATCGAGAAGTCGGTGCGCAGCCAGCCGAATTCGTCGGCGATCGGAATCTGGAACACCCCGAACGACGCGCGTACGGCAAAGCTAACCGTGATGATGATGCAGCCAACGATCAGGATCGGGTTCAGCAGGCGTTCGTATTGCGGCATTGGGCCCTCGGACGGTTCGGTCCAAGGACGGTAGAGGAAATCTTGACGTGGTCAATTCAGGAGTTTTGGGACTTCGGATCAGCAAAATTGATGCGTCGCGGGAATGGCCGCTTTTCAACGGGCTGCGCGGCGGGTATGCCTCGGAATATGACGGATTTGATTTCGCTTTACGAGGCACGCATTGCCGATGGCAGCCTGACCCGAGACGATGCGCAAGAGGCTGTTCTTCCTCATTTCGAACGTATCCGTCAGGCTCTGGCCGCCCCGGTTAAACGCGGATTTTTCCGCAAGGCCCCACCTGCACCGCAGGGATTGTATCTGTGGGGCGGCGTTGGGCGCGGCAAGTCGATGCTGATGGACATGTTTGTTGATGCGCTGGAGGATATTCCCGCACGACGCGTTCATTTTCATGCCTTCATGCAGGAAATCCATGCCGGGATGCACAAAGCCCGCGCCGATGGCGTCGAGGATGCGTTGGCCCCGGTGGCCGATGCAGTTGTGAAATCCGTCCGCCTGCTGGCTTTTGATGAGATGCAGATCACCGATATCACCGATGCAATGATTGTGGGACGTCTGTTCGACCTGCTGCATGCGGGCGGGGTGGCGGTGATCACGACCTCGAACAGGCACCCGGACGATTTGTATAAGGATGGCCTGAACCGGCAGCTGTTCCTGCCGTTCATCGCGCATATCAAGGAACAGCTTCAGGTGTGGGAGTTGGTCTCGCCCACCGACTATCGCCAGAACCGTTTGGAAGGAGCGCCGGTCTATTTCACCCCGATTGGACCTGAGGCGCGGCAGAGCGTTCGGGCTGTGTGGCAGGACTTGTCCGGGGGTCAGGCTGATCCCTTGGTTTTGCAGGTCAATGGTCGCGCGGTCGAGCTACCGGCGTTTCGGAATGGGGTGGCGCGCGCCAGCTTCTACGATCTATGCGGGCGGATGTTGGGGCCTGCGGATTATCTGGCCATTGCAGAAGCCATCAAAGTGCTTGTGTTGGAGGACATTCCCCGCCTGTCGCGCAACAATTTTAACGAGGCGAAACGCTTTGTGACGTTGATTGACGCGCTTTACGAAGCGAAGGTGCGATTGATTTGCTCGGCGGCCGCGGAACCTGAGATGTTGTATGTCGAGGGTGAAGGGACGTTTGAATTTGAACGGACTGCCTCGCGTCTACGTGAGATGCAAGCACAAGATTGGGGGACATAGGGGGCTCTGCCCCCGACGCGCCTCCCCCGGGATATTTTTGGCCAGATGAAGCGGCACGGATCGGGAGTTAGCCGTTTTCGCGTAGGATGTGACCAGCCAGATAGAGCGAGCCGCAGATCAGGACGCGGGCTTGCGGGTCATCCGTGACGATGGCGGTTAAAGCATCCATGACACTGTTTGCAGTAGTGGCCGGCAGATTGACTTTGGCGGCCGCGGATGCGGTGTCTTCGGCGCTAAGCGTGGCGGCTTCTCCCGGTATGGAAACGGCAGTCAGGCTTTGGGCCTGTGCGGCCAGTGGAGCCAGGTATCCGGTGACGTCCTTGGTGTTGAGCATCCCGCAGATCATATGGGTGGGGCATTTAGGCAGTTTCGCCAGCACATCGGCCAAGGCGATCCCGGCGGCGGCGTTGTGGCCTCCGTCCAGCCATAGCTCTGCTTGGGGAGCGGCATCAACGAGCGGGCCGGTTTTCAGGCGCTGCATCCGGGCTGGCCATTCGGCGCGGGTGACGGCGGCCTCATAGGCGTCATCGCCCAGGTTCAGGTGGCGCAGGACCGCCAGCGCGGCACCTGCGTTCTGGATCTGGTGCGCGCCCAACAGGTTTGGCAGAGGCAGGTCGCGCAGACCCGTTTCGTCCTGATAGATCAGGCGTCCGTTTTCCTCGTGTACATGCCAGTGCTGGCCGTAAACCAGCAGCGGCGCGCCAAGACGGGCGGCGGTGTATTCTATGACCTCGAGCGCTTCATCGGGTTGGGGTCCGACGATGCAGGGCACGCTGGGTTTGATGATCCCGGCCTTTTCCGCCGCGATCTTGCCCAGCGTATTGCCAAGGAACTGTTCGTGGTCGATGGACACGGGCGTGATCACCGTAACTGCGGGTTCGTGGATCACATTGGTGGCGTCTAGACGCCCGCCAAGACCCACTTCGAGCAGAGTGTAATGGGCCCGTGTGCGCGCAAAAGCCAGAAGGGCGGCGCAGGTCGTGATCTCGAAATAAGTGATGTTTTCGCCGTTATTGGCGGCGTAACATTCGTCGAGCACCTCGGTCAGGGCCGGTTCCGAGATCAGCTCTCCGGCCAAGCGGATACGTTCGTGGAACCGGGCCAGATGCGGCGAGGTATAGGCATGGGCCGACAGCCCTGCCCCTTCGAGCCCTGCGCGGATCATCGCCTGGGTTGAGCCTTTGCCGTTGGTCCCGGCGATATGGATCGCCGGGGGCAGCATTTCTTGCGGGTTATCCAGCGCGGCCAGCAGACGCCACACCCGATCCAAGGTCAGGTCAATGATCTTGGGATGCAGTGCCATCATCCGGTCGAGGATGACGTCAGAAGACGGTGAGGTCATTTTTCGTCCGCAGGTTCAGCCAGTGCTTCGGGCTGTGCTTCTTCCGGAGCTGGCGCGGGCAGATCGCCTTTCACTGCCGGCGGCTGGTTCAGCAGCATCCGGGTGATGGTGATCAACTCGTCCCGCATTTCGGTGCGCTTGGTGACGCGGTCCAGCATACCGTGATCCAGCAGATACTCAGCGCGCTGAAAGCCTTCTGGCAGTTTTTCACGGATGGTTTGTTCGATCACGCGCGGCCCGGCAAAACAGATCAGCGCGTTGGGTTCGGAAATGTGCACGTCACCCAACATTGCATAGGACGCGGTGACGCCACCGGTGGTCGGGTGAGTTAGGACGACGATATAAGGCAGACCCGCCTCTTTCAGCATCTCGACCGCCACAGTCGTGCGCGGCATTTGCATCAGGCTGAGGATGCCTTCCTGCATCCGCGCACCCCCAGCAGCAGAAAACAGGATCAACGGGCGTTTCAGCTTCACAGCCTCTTGCGCGGCGGCGATGATGGCGTTGCCAACATACATGCCCATCGAACCGCCCATGAAGGAAAAGTCCTGCGCCGCAGCGATGATCGGAGTACGGCCGATTTCACCAGCAGCGACCAGCATCGCCTCTTTCTCGCCGGTCTTTTTCTGCGCCGCCTTCATGCGGTCGGGGTATTTCTTCTGATCGCGGAACTGCAGCGGGTCGTCTTTGGGCGCAGGGACCTCTACCTCGGTAAAGATACCGCCGTCGAACAGGTGAGCAAAGCGTTCCCGTGGGGTGATCGCCATGTGATGATCGCATTGGGTGCAAACATTCTGGTTTGCCGCCAGTTCGCGGTGAAACAACATCGTTCCGCATTCATCGCATTTGTGCCAAAGGTTTTCGGGAACCTCGCGGCGCGAAAAGATCGAGTTGATCCGGGGGCGGACGTAGTTTGTGATCCAGTTCATGTCGGAACCTTGCTAATGCGGCTTTGACGTCAAATAAGGCGCAACGGAAAGAAATGCAATCAACGCCTGAGTGCCAGGCGCGCGGTCAGCCAACTGACGGTCATGATGGCGAAATCCACGTAAAGCCATTGCCGCAATATACCGGTATCGGACATGTCGTAAGGCAGGTGGAAAAGGGCAAGGCCGCTTAGGCTGTCGGGCAACGATATGAACAGCAACGCCACGGTATTGTTGAAGAAATGGAGTGCTATCGCAGGGCCCAACGTGCCTGAGCGCGCGGTGAGATCAGCCGCGAAAACGCCAAACATGATAGACCAAAGCGCAATCAGCCCGGCGTTCCCTTCGGCGGTACCGGGGGCGTAGTGGCCTATTCCGAACAGCAAAGATGGGACGAGTATCCACACCGCAGGCGACCGGAATCGCGCAGCGAGGGCTTGTTGCATATAGCCGCGAAACAAAAACTCTTCTGCGCTGGTTTGAATCAGAACTGCACCTAAAGACAGGGGCAGAAACAACAGCCATGTCGACAAGGCCAGATTCGGAACGAAAGCGGCCCCCATATCATATGGCGGCAACACCGTGATGACGACACCAAGCACCACCAATGCGCGCAAGACGACCCAGAACTGTGCAACACTTTGACCTAGTGGGCCCAAAACAGACGCGAGCGACCTTTGGTGAAGACGGCGGACCGCCAGTCGAACGCCCAATGTCACAAAGGCGAAACTGCTCAGCAGAACCAACATGGACAACGGTGAGGAACCGGACAAAAACGCCTCGGCCCATTCGTAGGACCCTATAGCTGAAATGACGATCAGAAGCGCCAGATTCAGGGCAATGACAACGGCTGCGACGATGCCCAACCCCGCCAACAGACGCCAAATCTCAGCGCGCGCCCGAGCCGGGGCCACAAGCTGTTCATGCGACCCGTAGCGGGGCGAGCTAATCTCAGGCACGTTCATTTACGCTCTCGGGCTGGCCGGGATCTTCCAGGAAGATGGTTGGGTCCTTGGTCTCGTTCACCCGGTTGGCCAGTGAGGTCAGATACCCGGCAACAGTTTCAAGCAACTGAACGGCAACACCCGCGTCGCTGTCGACCACGGCGCGGAACTCTTCGGCACCAATGCGCAGGAAGGAACACTCCTCCAGCGCCACAAGGTCCAACTGACGGGGGTCCCGAGTGATGATGGACAAATCCCCGATCAGACGGCCCGGTTCAATAACCGAAACCTGCCGCGAGGTGCCGCCCTCGATGGGCCATTCCAGGCTGGCTCGGCCCGAGATGCAAAGATAGGCCGCATCCGGTGCCTGACCGCATGAAAAGATGACCTGACCAGCCGTGGCATGGTACCATTGCGCCGAAAAAGCCAGCAGGCGCTGGTTGCGGCCATCCATGCCGGCGAACAGCTCGGTCGAGGATATGATCTTGAGCTTGCGGCTGAGATCCTCAGTCGTGTCCACCTCGTCCAGGGTTCGCGTCTTGGAGACGCCGTCGATACGGCCATCCTTGATCTCGACAAACAGGTCATAAGCCTCGGGATGTGCAAAGTGATCTTCCATGAAGATCATAATCGAGTCGGGCAAAAGCTCTCGCAGTTTCAGCCGCGTCCGCAGTCGGCTCTCGGAATCGTGGCTGGCCAACGCCTTGTCCAGGATCAGGACATCGGGCCGCTTGATTCCAGCGCGCGAAAAGGCGGCGCGCTCTTGAAACACCGTCGGCAGGTTGTTTCCGCCCAGCCCCGAGGGCAAGTCATAGATGATCGCCGCCGCACGACGGCGCAGACCGGCCTCGTTCAAGATATCGGCCACCACATCCTCGATCTCATCCGCATGCGCGCCCGCCATCAACGAGATACGGCCAAAGAGCGCATTCTCAATAACCGTCATACGCTCGATATAGGTGTCAGGCGTGACGGGGATGAACATGCCCTTCAGATGCGCGCGCAGACGGTCCGCCTGTCCGCTGCGGATGGCCAGAATTTTCTCTTTGTATTCGTCGGGGAAATCGGGGCCAATCTGTTCCGCTGTCAACAGGAAAGGAACGGTCAACAGCAGCGCGCGCTCCTGATCGGTGATCCCGGCCTCACCCTTCAGCTTGCGCCGTTCCTCGATATCCAGCAGGCGGTAATACATGTCCTTGGTCATGCCCAACCGCAGGAATAGCGGGTGATCGGTGCCATCCCGTCCGAAAGTGCGGTTCAGCGTCTTCAGCACCGCGCTGGAGATCCCCATCGCGTCGTCATCCAGATCATGAGCCCGCAACATCGACATGAACCGCCGGTCGCCCGCCAGAATATCAGGCGAAATATCATGCGACGGCGCGGCGTAAAGCAGGTTGCCCCCCAATGGAACCGCCGGGTTGAACAGATCCGGGTCGAAGCGGTAAACATACCGGTCCAGCCCCTTTTCCTGCAACCGCTCAGCCACGCGGCTGCGCAGATCGACAATTTCACGCGCCAACGACGGGTGCTGCACCGGATCGAACTGAGACCGCAAAGTCCGGCGGAACATGAACTCGTCAATGCCCATGGATTCGACCAGCTGGAACCACCAGTCCCGGATGTCGTCGATATCCTCCAACCCGGCCAGCGCGGGATCGATCCACTCGTCCGACAGGGAATCCACCGGGTTTCCGGCGCGTTCCGCTTCGATCTGCCAACGTGTCGGCGCTTTTTTGGCCTCTTCTGCATGTTTCGGACGGGTGCGCAAAGGCATCAGCAGATTGTCCCCCAAGGTCCCGTCGAACAGATAGGGCCGCGAATAGGCATAGCCTATCCGGGCCGCGATCACCGCCTGATGCAACCCTTGCAGATCGTGCCCGCCAATGGTCACATCGCCTTGCACCGGAAGCAACTCGCGCGTGAGGACCTGAGCCAACGCACTGCGCTCGGCCGCGTTCGAGGATTGGATCGCAACCCGCGCGCCCTTGGGGATCGTCAGGTCGATATCTTCAAGGATCGTTTTGCCGTCATCGTCGCGGACTGTCACGTTGCGCAACTGAATTGCGCCCGTAAGGTGTGGAATCGTCTCTGGCTCGCCCACGAACAGGTTTTCTGGAATCATATTGTCCGGCGCAAACCGCTCGGTCACGATTTCCCAGCGCAGAGACATATCCTGCACCTGATTGTAATAGGTCAGCAAATCCTTCCACGGGCCGCTCAGATCCTTGTAGGCCCCCAGCGCCGCAACCAGCGCGCCCACCGTAACCTCTCCCTTGATCGCCAGATAGCCGCCAACCGAATAGAACAGGAACGGCGTCATCTGAGTGATCATATTGTTGAGAAATTTCATGAAGAATTTCTTGTTGTAGATCTTGAACCGGATCTCGAACAAGGTGCCCAACCGATGACTGAATAGCGCCAGACGATATCGCCAGCCCCCATTGGTGCGTAGATCACTGATGCCCGCGGCACTTTCGCCGATTTCCGAACTCAGATGACGCACCTCCTGGATGCGGTCCTTGTTCAGCAGGTTGATCTGCCGTTGCAGCTTGGGAATGATCCACGCTTGCAGCGGGATCAGCGCGATGCTGGCCAATCCGAACCAAACGCTTTGCATAAACAGAAAGGTGACGATGGTCATCATCTGCCCGAACTGGAACACCGGCTGGGCAATCGCATCGCCCATCAACCCGCCCATCGGCTCTGCCTCGGAGGTGATCATCGACACCAGCTCACCCTGGCTGGTGGTCTGGAAATAGGATTTTGGGAAGCGCATGGTACGGTGGATCAGTGTAAACCGCAGCCGACGCAGCATCCGTTCGGCCAGAACGCCCTTCATCGTGTTGATGCGCATCTTCATCAGCCCGCTGATGATCACCGTCAGCAAGAACGCGCAGCACAGAATCAAGAGATACTGGACCTGTGTGAACGAGATCCCCAGCACCGTCACCGTATCGCTGGGCGCACCGATGGCATCGTTGATGATCTGCTTGGGCAACTCCAACGAGGCGTAGAGAAACGGGAAGGACAGAACCGTCAGCACCAACAGCACAATCTGTTGTTTCTTCGAATACTTCCAAATGAACGAAAAAAGAGTGGGTTCCATACCCCGGCCTTGCCTCAAGTTTTTTGATACGCGTTTTTTCGGATGATCTACAGCAATCAGGTGCCGGACGGTACGCATTGGTCCACGCGATTGCAAGAACGGCCCTGCGGGTATCAGATCGCAGCCCGCCTGCCCAGCCGAAACCCGACTGTTCCGCCGGAATTAACGCGATATTTCCGGGTTTCGGCTTTATCCTAACCACCGTCATTGACTAAACAGTGGTCAACAAAAGATGACGGGGACCATGGGCAAATTTCTGGATCGCTATATTTTCCGCAAGGTGCAGGCTCGTTGGCGGCAGGCCGCACAGATGGCCGGGCACACACCCCCCGCCCAGTTGCGCCACCAGCGAGACGAAGCGCGCAAGCTGCGCGCCGATCTGGACCGGTTGATCCATGCGGCGGATGGCCGTTTGACGCGGCCCCTGATCGGATCAAACCAATTCGCCAAACCCCTTGGCACAGATTGGAGCTGGCGCCCCGACCTCTGGCGCGAACCGCTGTCGCGCAGCGGGCTGGCCTCGGCCCCGCGCAAAACACCGTTGGACGGTCAGACTACCTTGTTTCACGACTGCGCGCTGTCGGAAATCAGCCTGCGCCAGACGCGCAACCGGCGCGACAATGATCTGGCACCCTTTGGGCTCAGTCTCGAGGTGTTCGAATTCGCAGGCTCCTTTCTGTCCCTGTCCGTCGCGTTGCCCGCAGATGCCGCGCAGGGTCTGACCAAGCAGCACCTGATACGGGTCGATGCGCAGATCGAGGCGGAACGCGATACACACGGAATGGCCCGTTTGAACATCCAGCACGGCCCCAATACCGAACAGGTTCTCAGGGAGTTAGACCCAAACCGAACAGGCGGGGTCGATTTCGATTTGGCCCACCTCCCCCTGAACGAGCGGCGGATCGACAAGATCTGGCTAGATCTCATCTTTGACGCCCCGACGATGAACCGCATTTTTGTGCGCGAACTGACCTTCTGCCGCCACCATCGCGCCGATTTATGAGGCCCATATCATGACGCACCCCATCCTGACGCCGCTCAGACTGGAAAACGGAATCTGGCAAGGGCTGATCACATCCTCAGCCGAGCCGCACGTCTCAGTTCACTACCGGGATGAGGTGTTGGACGGCGTAACTCTGACCGCCTCGCCCGATGGCTGGGCGCTGGCTATTCCCGTCCCGAACTCGGCTCTGTCGGACGGGGTGCACAGCTTTGTCATCCTAGATCGGGACAGTTCGGAAAAACTGGGCGATTTCACCATCATTGCAGGGGTTCCTGCGGCGGACGATCTGCGGGCCGAGATTGACCTGCTGCGCGCGGAACTGGACCTTCTGAAACGCGCCTTTCGCCGGTCGCAACAGTCCGATACCTGACGCCTGCGACCCAAGCCCCTATCTTTCCAGTGTTTTCCGTGCATCATGAACCGATAGGCGATTGGTGGAGTATTGGTATGGACCGGGCGAGTATTATCAAGGTCATCGCCCTGATGGTGACAGGGTTTGGCATCGGGATCGACTTTACCGGTGCCTTGATACTGGTCCCCGCGATCGAAAACAGCTTTGACGCGGACATCACATCGACCCAATGGGTGTTGAACATCTACGCCCTGTTCTTTGCCATGACCATGGTGGCCGGAGGCCGGATGGGGGACATGTTCGGCCACCGCAAAATGATGCTGATCGGGCTGTCGATCTTTCTGTTTTCTTCGGTCATGTGTTTTCTGTCCCCCAGCCTCGATTTCCTGATCCTCTCGCGCGCCTTGCAAGGTATTGGCGCAGGTTGTGTTTGGCCTTGCGCGCTGGCCTTTGGCGCCACCAAGATCGCCAAGCCTGAACAGCGGGCCTTGGTCATGGGCATGATCTTGGCGGGTGTCACCAGTGGCAATGTGTTTGGTCCCTTGATCAGCGGCGCAGCGGTCAGTTTCGGTGATTGGAGGCTGTTCTTCCTGGCCAATGTCATATTCTCGACCATCTCGATGATTACGGCACTGATCCTGATGGAGCGTGAAAAACAGCACAAACAGGGTGAGCATCTGGACATCGCCGGAATGGTTCTATTGTCCTTGGCGGTCCTGCTGCTGCTTTACGGGCTGGATGTGGGCGCGGATTGGGGTTGGGCCTCGCCGCCACTGCTGATGGTGTTCTTTGTCAGCGCCGTGCTGTTCCTGTCTTTCCCCATAATCGAAAAGCGTGTGAAAGAGCCGTTGCTGCTGCCCCAAATGATGCAGAACCGAGAGTTTCTGATCACGCTGGGTCTGAACATGTTCAACGTCTCAGCCGCCTTTGTCGGGCTGCTGTATTTCCCGCAATATATGCAGAAGGTTCTGGGCTGGTCGGTCTTTCATTCAGCGCTTGGGCTGGCCCCGCTGACTTTACTGTTGGCGATCGGGTCGATCGTTTCTGGGACGCTTTATAACGACTTCGGGCCGAAGCGGCTGTTGTTCTGGGGCTATCTCATTGCCACCATAGGGGCGCTCAGCATCGTGGCGATGCCTACAGGGCTGGGCTATTTCCAGATCCTGCCCGGCATGGCCATGATCGGGCTGGGCGCAACGCTGACAGTGGGGCCATCGGGTACGGCTGCGGTCTGTGCGGTCAAACCCGAACGCGCCGGGCTTGTTGGCGGGTTAAGCTTCATGACCCACCTCGTCTATGGTGCCATCTCAGTCGCGTTCGCCACCGCGATCATGTATGCCACCAGCCTCTCCAGCCTTGGCAAACAGCTTGCGGTGGATGGCATCAAAATGTCCGATGCGGATCAAAGGGCCATCAACGGCGGCACGCTGACCACCGATTCCGCCAAAGCCGTGATGGCCAAACTGACCCCGGCAGAGACCGAACAGGTGAAAACCGCCATCGCATCGGCGTTCGACAGTGGCATGAACATGGCCTTTGTCTTCGCCGCAATCTCGGTCTCGGTCGGTATGATCCTTGCGATGATGCTGGATGAAGAGAAGCTGCGGAAGGTCGAAAGCTAAGTTCATAAGAAAAGGGCCGCCCTGGAGCGGCCCTTCGATTTACTGGGACGGGCCGTTGGGCCGGAAGGCCGACAGACCTTTGAGGATGTCGATGGCATAGGCCAATTGGTAATCCTCTTCCCGCAACTCGGCGGTTTCTTCAGCCTTGGCGCGGTCTTCCTCGATCTGACGGATCTCATCCTCGCTGAGGCTGTCATTGTTCAGGCTGCCACGCAGATCGGCCTCGGACCGGGTGCGGGGGTTTGTTTCCTCTTCCTCGGTATCCGCTGTACGACGCGGTTGTTCAACAATAATGTCCGGGCTGACCCCAAGCGCCTGGATCGAGCGTCCCGACGGCGTGTAATAGCGTGACGTCGTCAGACGCATCGCACCATCCCCGCGCAGCGGCATGACCGTCTGGACCGAGCCTTTGCCAAAACTCTTCGTGCCCACGACAATCGCCCGGCGATGGTCTTGCAGCGCACCCGCCACGATTTCCGAGGCTGAGGCCGACCCGCCATTGATCAGCACCACGATCGGCTTGCCTTCGGCCAGATCGCCGGCGGTGGCGTTGAACCGCTCACCCTCGCCCGGGTCACGACCACGGGTTGAAACGATTTCGCCCTCGTTCAGGAATGCGTCTGAAACCTTGATCGCCTGCGTCAGCAGACCACCGGGGTTGTTGCGCAGGTCCAGAACAACGCCGTTGACTTTGTCGATGCCGCCGATCTCTTCGATCTGCTCGTTCAGGCCCTCTTGCAGGTTGGGGAAGGTTTGGTCGTTGAACGTAGTCACACGCAGAACGACACTGGTACCTTCGGTCCGGGCGCGCACGGCAGTCAGCTTGATCGTGTCGCGGACAATGGTGATGTCAAAAGGCTCCTGCTCGCCCTCACGAACTACGGTGATCACGATTTCCGAGCCCACCGGCCCGCGCATCAGATCGACCGCCTTGTCCAGCGTCAGGCCCAGAATGCTTTCGCCATCCACATGGGTGATGAAATCGCCCGCTTCGATCCCGGCCTCATCAGCCGGCGTGTCGTCGATGGGTGAGACCACTTTGACATAGCCTTCTTCCTGCGTAACCTCGATCCCCAGCCCGCCAAACTCACCGCGCGTCTGAACACGCATCTGCTCTGCATCGCTGGGCGACAGGTAGCTGGAATGGGGATCAAGCGAGGTCAGCATTCCGTCAATCGCCGCTTCGATCAGATCTTCGGGCTCAACCTCTTCGACATATTGCGAACGGATACGCTCGAAAATGTCCCCAAACAGGTCAAGCTGCTGATAAACGCTCGCCTTGTTCTCGGCCTCTTGCGCCAGCAAGGGGCCTGCAATCTGAGTGGTTGCGATAATGCCTGCCACGGTTCCGGCCAAACCGGCCATCACAAATTTCTTCATACTCGGTTATCCATCCTTGTCGGTCCGAAACCACGATTCCGGGTCCACGGGGCTGTTTTCTTGTCTTACCTCTATATAGAGCGTTTCTGAGCGGTCAGTTCCAGTGCCATCACTGCTTGTTGACAAAATAGCGCCGATTTCCGGCGTTTCACCTGGCATCAACCCAACGGGTGAGCCTTGCGGGATCACCTGACCCGTCTCTCCATACACCTCTTGCAAGCCGGAAAAGACGAACAAAAGACCCGGTTGCGGCTCCAATATCACTAGATTGCCCAAATCCAGCAGCGGCCCGCGATAGCGGATCGTCGCGGCCGTGGGCGATGTAACAATCGCGCGGGGCCGGGTGCCCATCACAATGCCGGGGCGGGTCACGCCTGCGGCATCGGTCTCGCCCGCGCGATGCAGGATGATCCCCTGCGTCGGCAGGTCGATCTGACCCTTGCGGTCGGATACATCGGCATTGGTGGCGGCAATCTCACCCTCGGAAATCTCGGACAGACCGCTTGCGAAGCCTTCCAAAGTCTCGGTCGAGGAAATCAAGATGGCGGTACGAATAGGGTCTTCGACAAAGCGGCGCGGCAGGTCTGTACGGTCGGCAATCGCGGCGCTTAGTTGGGTTCGGGCGGTTTGCACACCCACCAGACCTTCTGTCAGGGTTTCGGTCGCGCTTTGCTGCAATTGGCGCAGTGTCTGAACCTCTCGCAGGTCACTGGCCAGCGCCTGAGCGCGGGCGTTCAGGCCCGGCGTGACCTCGGACAACATCATGCCCGCCCTCGCGGACCCCAACGGGCCCGACGGGTGCAGCATCAAAACCGGCGGCGCTGTGGTCTCGATCGTTTGCAACACACCCAACAGTTGCGCCACATCCTTTTCCCGCGCGTGCAGTTCGGCGGTCAGCTGCGCCTCGCGCGTAGCGGCCTTGCGCAAGCCGTCCCGCATCGCCGTCAACCCGGCCTCATAAGCCTGCACCGTGGTGGTCAACGCCCGCACCCGATCCCGCGCGCTGTCAGCTTCGGTCAACGCGATCGAGGCCGCCTCGAGCTGGCGCGCCGCGTTCAGCGCCGCAGTGGACGGGTCCGTCTGCGCGTAAAGCGGAGCTGCCAGAAGGGCTGCGAGCAGAACAGGAAGCGCCCTCATGACAGCAAGCTGCGCCCGGTCATTTCCTGAGGCTGCTCCAGTCCCATCAGGTCCAACAGTGTCGGTGCCAGATCCGACAGCCGCCCCTCGCACAACGTGGCACCCTCGGGTCCGCCGACCAAAGCCACGGGCACCGGGTTCAGCGTATGCGCTGTATGCGGCCCACCGGTTTCAGGGTCGACCATCACCTCGCAGTTGCCGTGATCCGCCGTCACGATCATCGCGCCCCCTGCTTTGGTCAGCGCCTCGATCACCTGCGCCAGCCCCTGATCCACCGCCTCGCACGCCTTAATTGCTGCCTGAAGATCGCCGGTATGGCCGACCATATCGGGGTTGGCATAGTTGGTGACGATCAGGTCATAGCCCTCTTCAATCGCCTCGACGAATTTGGCCGTCACCTCGGCCGACGACATCTCGGGCTGCAAATCATAGGTCGCCACTTTTGGCGATTTGGGCATATAGCGGTCTTCGCCCACCTCGGGGGTTTCCTTGCCACCGTTGAGGAAGAAGGTGACATGGGGGTATTTCTCGGTCTCGGCCAAACGGAACTGACGCAAGCCCTGTTTGGCCACCCATTCACCCAACGTATTCGCGATGTCCCGCTTGGGGAAAACGGTAGTCATATAGGCGTTGTGGCCGTCGGAATATTCAACCATCCCCAGCAGCGCAGACAGGTTGGGGCGCGGGCCGGTGTCGAAGTCGGCAAATCCGGGCTCACCTATGGCGCGCAGGATTTCGCGGGCGCGGTCGGCGCGGAAGTTCAGGCAGAAGAAGCCGTCGCCGTCCTTGATGCCCTCAAATCCGCTCAGCACCGTGGGCAGAATGAACTCATCGGTTTCGGATTGGTCATAGGCGTGTTCAACGGCTGCACGCGCAGAAGCCGCCGCACGGCCCTTAGCTTTGATCATGGCGTCATAGGCCTGACTGACCCTTTCCCATCGATTGTCGCGGTCCATGGCATAGTAGCGCCCGCTAACAGTGACGATCTGCGCGCCGTCAGGTAGTCGCTCTTCCAGTTCAGCAACAAAGGGCGCGGCCGATTTCGGGGCCACGTCCCGCCCATCCGTCACCGCGTGCAACGCCACCGATACGCCCGCATCCGTGATCGCCTTGGCCGACGCCACGATGTGGTTCAGGTGCCCATGCACGCCGCCATCCGAGACCAGACCCATCAGATGCGCCGTGCCGCCCGCCGCCTTCACCTTGGCGATGAAGGCCTGCAACGCCTGATTTTCGAAAAATGACTCATCCTCGATTGCCAGATCAATCTGGCCCAGATCCATCGCCACCACGCGGCCCGCGCCAATATTGGTATGGCCAACCTCAGAATTGCCCATCTGGCCGCTGGGAAGACCCACGTCAGGCCCGTGTGTGATCAGCTGCGCGTGCGGCCCCTGCGCCATGATCGCATCAAATGTTGGAGTCTGCGCCAGATAGGGGGCGTTGGCCTTGGTCTCCTCGGACAGACCCCAACCATCAAGAATGCACAGGACGACAGGTTTGGGGGCGGTCATTCGGACTCTCCGGGATTGCTGCTCTTGCCTGACCTTTTACCCCTTGCCCGACGCCGGGTGAACCGCCTTTTGGCGCAGACGCGCTGAATTTAATCCTTGCCGACAATATCCCGATACGGGCGCGCTTTGCGGCCTCGGTATTTCACCGTCAACTCCAACGGCATGTCGTTTTCGTCGTAGATGCCGACAACAACCCCCCGGCCCCGGCTTTTGGTCCGCATCTCGATCAATTGCGCCTCGGACCGCGTGGTGCGCTGAGATTGCCTGCGGGTCCACGTAAACAGATGCTCATACATCTGCGCGATGACGTCGGCGTGGTCGGCGCTGTCGCCCAGATCGGTCAATTCCTGTGGATCGTTTTCCAGATCAAACAGCAAAGGACGATGGCCACCCTCGCAATGGATCAGCTTCCACTTCCTGTCGGCGACCATGAACATCACCGCATCGCGGACCGAGGCATTCAGTTTCTCCGCCAGCGGCGAGGCCGAATAATCATATTCGCAAATCACCACATCCCGCGGAGTTTCCGCCTGCGTCCCATGCAGGATCGGCAACAGGGAATGCCCTTCAAGGATATGTGAGGCATCTGCGCCGCCCGCCACATCAAGAAAGGTCGGGGCAAGATCTATGGATTCCACCAGCGCATCAGAGGCCGTGCCGCGCGTGGCGTCAGCGGCGGACGATGGATCATAGATGATCAGCGGCACTTTGGTCGAGGCGTCGTGGAAGAATGTCTTCTCCCCCATCCAGTGATCACCCAGAAAATCGCCGTGATCCGAGCTCAGCACGATCATCGTGTCCTCCATCCGGCCGGTTTTTTCCATCCAGTCGAACAGGCGGCCCATCTGATCGTCGGCCTGTTTGATCAGACCCATGTAGGCGGGGATCACCGCCTCGCGCACATCCGGCCGCGAGAATGTCTGGCCGATCTTTGTGTCCATGAAAGCGCGCAAAACGGGATGCGCATTGTCACGCTCGGCTTCAGACCGGTTTACCGGCAGCACGTCATCGGGGCCGTACATTGAAGCATAGGGTTCAGGCACGATATAAGGCCAGTGGGGTTTGATGAAGCTCAGATGGCAGCACCAGGGGCCGTCATGAGTATCCATGAACTCGATCCCGCGCCCGGTCAGGTATGGGGTTTCGCTGTCTTCCTCGGCGATATTTGCCGCCTCGGTCGAATGCTTCAGGAACCAGCCAGACAGTACGTTGCCATCTGCATCAAGACCAGAATTGGCAAAATCGTGCCACGGGTTGTCACTCTCATACCCTTTGGCAGTGAGGTACTTGTTGTACTCTTTCGCGCCGTCCGGATCGTAATAACCGTCCGGTCCCTCGGGCAGCATCCCGTCATCGCGTTCGAACACGTCAAAACCGCATTCCGCCACACGGGCCCCGATCAGGCTGTCAGGTTCCAGACCCAGCCGCGCCATCCCTTCGGCATCCGCGCGCATATGGGTTTTGCCGACCAGCCAGCACTCCATTCCGGCCCTGCGCAGGTGATCGCCCATCGTCATCTCGCCGACCTTTAGCGGGATGCCATTCCACGAGGCGCCGTGCGAATGCACATAGCGTCCGGTATAGGTCGACATGCGAGAGCTGCCGCAAATGGGTGATTGGATATAAGCCCGGTCAAATCGCACACCGCGCGCTGCCAAACGGTCAATATTCGGCGTGTGCAGATGCGGATGGCCGTAGCAGCTCAGATAATCCCAGCGCAGCTGGTCGAACATGATGAACAGGATGTTTTTGGCTTTGGCCACAGATGCGCCCCTTTGATCGTCCGGGGCTGAGGCTAACCAATTCGGCGTCAGCGGCGAAGCGGAATTTACACCTGCGCTTCGCGTTCCATCTGTTCCAGCATCTTCTTGGCGCGCTTGCACTGCAACTGATCACGCAGCGGGCTGTTCGGGTCGACATCTTTCTGACAGACCACGCATTTATCCGCACCCGAGATCGCGTTCAGACCGCCACAGCTGCCCTTGATGGTCTTGCCCATCAGCATCACGCCCAACGACATGCCCACCATCACAAGAGCCAGCAGTATGAAAGCCAGAATAAAGGTGCTCATGATCCGTATCCGTCAGTTGCTGCCCAAGGCGTCTTTGAACGCGCTGCTATGAACCGTGATATAGGCATCTTCGCCCCCTGTCACATCCCGCGAGATGAAATACACGGCAAGTTTATGCTTTTCGGCCAGTTCCAGCCCTTTTTCCTGCCCCAGCGCCAACATGGCCGTGGCCCAGGCATCGGCCATCATCGCGTTTTCCGCCAGCACCGTGACCGAGGTGGTCCGATGCGTGATCGGGCGGCCTGTCACCGGGTCGATAATATGCGAATAGCGCACGCCGTCCTGTTCGAAGAAGTTCTTGTAATCGCCCGAGGTCGCCATCCCCAGATCGTCAAGCTGAACGATCAACTGAATGGCCTGCACGCCGGTTTCAGGTTTTTCGATCCCGATCCGCCAGGCCTCGTCCTTGTCATTCTGACCCATGGCAACCAGATCGCCGCCGATCTCGACCATGTAATTCTCGATCCCGGCGTCGCGCAGCGTTTCGGCCACCGCATCAATGCCATAGCCCTTGGCGATGGCCGACAGGTTGATGCCCACGCCCGCATCTGATTTGGCCAGCGTCCCGGCCTCGCGGTCCAGCGTCAACAGGCGGGACTGACCGACGCTGTCCAGCGCGGCCTGAATTTCGGCATCCGACGGCACAGGATCTTCGGGTTTGCGCGGGCCAAAGCCCCACAGCTCAATCAGCGGGCCAAGGGTGACGTCAAACGTGCCGCCCGTTTTCTCGTGCACGTCATTTGCCGCGTCAATCACCAACGCAAATTCGTCAGATACTGCCACGGCATCGGTGCTGTCCGACGCAGAAAAGGTGGACACCTCGGAATTCGGATCCCAGTTGGACATCTTGGCGTTGACCTCGGCCAGCGTCTGATCGACTGCACCTGCCAGCGCCTCTTCGTCAAGGTCCACGCCGATGGCGGTGATGTTGAAGGTCGTCCCCATGGTTTCGCCAGACAGGCGCACGACCTCTGGTTCTTTGTCGAACAAACAGCCAGACACCAGCGCGGCAACAGCCAAAACGGGGACAAGACGCATCACAGCACCCTCTTAGGAAAACGTGCCCGGCATATGCCAGCGCCCCGGATCAGAGTCAAACCTGCGTCAGAGTTTCAGCGGCATGAAGCCCAAAACCAGCAGACCAATTCCGGCAGGCACCCCAAACAGCCACGCCTTTTTCTGCCACCCCGGCGCTTGTTGTTTCCATGCCATGCGAAAATTGTGCCCGCATACAACCACGGCGAAAAAGATCAGCGCTGCAACAGGCGGGGTCAGAGAAAGGTCGGACAAAAGTTCGGATATCCTTGGTTTTCGGCAGTTTTCCCCGGAACGGGCAATTGCACCCTATACAGGTCGTTTGGCTGCGCTAAGGTAAATAACAAAGCAGAAGGAGATTGCCCATGGCCCCAAGCTCTTACCAGCCACCGACCCGCGGCGACAAGGCCGAGACCAGCACGCGCAGCCAGTCGGTCGACTCGAACCTGTCACACTCGCAGACGACCGTGGCGAAACTGCTTGAGGGCAAGGGAAATGCGGTGTTCTCGGTGCGTCCAAACGACACGATTCACTCGGTGGTGAACACGCTGAAGGAAAAGAAAATCGGGGCGGTTCTGGTGACAGATCAAAACGGCGCACTGCAAGGCATTCTGTCGGAACGCGATATCGTGCGCCGCATGGCCGACACTCCCGGTCAGACGCTTCCCCAATCAGTCGAGGATCTGATGACGCGTGAGGTCAAAACCTGCGCACCTGATGACCCGCTGAACGACGTTCTGAAAACCATGACCGAGGGGCGATTCCGCCATATGCCGGTTCTCGCCGACGGCGCCCTGCGCGGCGTGATCACCATTGGCGACGTCGTGCATTTCCGCCTGAAAGAGCTGGAATACGAAGCCCTTCGCATGAAACAGATGATCGTCGGTTGACGCTCCAAAGTGCGAAAACCGCTTGACCTCGGGCCGGTGACAGTATCCCTGATGCAGCATCAAACGGCGATGAAACAGAGGGTTGCATGAAACGGGTTCTTGTCACCGGAACGGCCGGGTTCATCGGGTTCCATCTGGCCAAGCTTTTGCTGGCCGAAGGCTTTCGTGTGCACGGCTATGACGGGATGACCGACTATTACGACGTCACCCTCAAGCAGCGCCGCCACCAGATGTTGCTGCAAAACCCTGGCTTTTCCGCAACCGAGGACTTGCTGGAAAATCACGACCGCCTGAAACAGATCGCCGATGACTTCAAGCCCGAGGTCATCGTTCACCTCGCCGCACAAGCCGGGGTGCGTTACAGCCTGGAAGACCCGCGCAGCTATATCAACTCAAACGTCGTGGGCACATTCAATGTCATGGAGATTGCCCGAGAACATGAAGTTGCGCATCTGCTGATGGCCTCGACCTCATCCGTTTACGGCGCCAATGAAGAGATGCCCTTTACCGAGGTCGAAAAAGCCGACACCCCCCTGACCATCTACGCAGCTACCAAGAAAGCGAATGAGGCGATGGGCCATTCCTACGCTCATCTGTGGAACCTGCCGACGACGATGTTTCGCTTTTTCACTGTCTACGGCAGTTGGGGCCGCCCCGATCTGGCGCTCTATAAGTTTGTGGACGCCATTCTGGATGACCGCCCGATCGACATCTATAACCACGGCGACATGTACCGCGACTTCACCTATGTCGAGGATCTGGTGCGGGGTATCCGCCTGCTGATCGACGTGCCGCCCGAGCGCCCAGACAGCGCGGATCAGATTGCCGAGGGCGACAGCCTGTCTCCGGCAGCACCTTGGCGTGTGGTGAATATCGGCAATGGCGACAAGGTGCGGCTGATGGACTTCATCGAGGCCATCGAGGATGCCTTGGGCAAAAAGGCGATCCGTAACTACATGCCCATGCAGATGGGCGATGTGCCTGCGACATGGGCCGATAATGACCTCCTGCAATCCCTAACAGGGTACCGCCCGCAGACCGATTTCAAAGAGGGCATAGCCCGGTTCGTCGCGTGGTTCCGCGACTATCATGGTAAATGACGGCGATGTTTGAAGCAGACCCCAACGCGCGCAAGATCGCCGTGATCGGACTGGGCTATGTCGGCCTGCCGCTGGCTGTGGCCTTTGGCAAAATCGGCCCCGTAATCGGCTTTGACATCAACACTGCGCGGATCGACGCGCTGCGTGCCGGTTGGGATGCAACCCATGAGGTCGAGCCCGAGGACCTGCGCGCCGCGACCGGCCTGTCCTTCACCACCGATCCGGCAGAAATCGCCGGATGCGACACCTATATCGTAACCGTCCCCACCCCGATCACGGCAGGCAAGCAGCCTGACTTAACACCGCTGCTCAGCGCGTCTGAAACCGTTGGACGCGTGCTGAAACCCGGTGATCTGGTTATCTACGAATCCACCGTTTACCCCGGCGCGACCGAGGAAGACTGTGTGCCAGTGTTGGAACGCGCCTCGGGCCTGGTGTTCAACCGCGATTTCTTTGCAGGCTACAGTCCCGAGCGGATCAACCCCGGCGACAAGACCCATCGGATCGCGGATATCTGCAAGGTTACGTCTGGCTCGACCCCCGAGGTGGCCGATCTGGTGGATGCGCTCTATGCGCGGATCATCACGGCAGGCACCCACAAGGCGGAAAGCATCCGTGTGGCCGAGGCCGCAAAGGTGATCGAGAACACCCAGCGCGACCTGAACATCGCGCTGGTGAATGAGCTGGCGATGATCTTTGGCCGGATGGATATCGACACCGATGCAGTTCTGCGCGCCGCGGGGACCAAGTGGAACTTTCTACCCTTCCGCCCCGGTCTGGTGGGCGGTCATTGCATCGGCGTAGACCCCTATTACCTGACCCACAAGGCAGAGGCCGTGGGCTATCACCCTCAGATCATTCTGGCCGGGCGTCGGTTGAATGACAGTATGGGCGGCTATGTGGTCTCGCAACTGGTCAAGCGGATGATGCGCGAGGGGATCAATGTTGCCGCCGCCCGCGTGCTGGTGATGGGTCTGACCTTCAAGGAAAACTGCCCCGACCTGCGCAACACGCGCGTTGTCGATATCATTGACGAGTTGCAAGACTATGGCGTCACAGTCGATGTCCACGACCCCCATGCGGATGCAGTTGCCGCGCAGAAGGAATACGGGATTTCATTGACTTCGCAGCCTGAAACCGGCGCCTATGACGGTATCGTTCTGGCAGTTGCGCATCAGGAATTTCTGGCGCTCGCCCCGGCCGAGATACGCGCCTTTGGCAAGGATCAAAGCGTGTTGTTCGACGTCAAATCCTGTCTACCGCCAGAGGCCAGCGACCTCCGGTTGTAAAAAAAACCGGCGCTGTGCTGCGCCGGTTTATCCTGTCTTACCCGCCGAAATCGTCCAGCATGATGTCTTCGCGGTCCACGCCCAAGTCCAGCAGCATGTTGATGACCGACTGGTTCATGATCGGCGGTCCACACATGTAGAACTCGCAATCCTCGGGCGCGGGGTGGTTCTTGAGGTATTCCTCGAACAGAACGTTGTGGATGAAGCCGGTATAGCCTTTCCAATCGTCCTCGGGCTGCGCATCCGACAGGGCGACATGCCATTCGAAATTGTCGAACTCTTCGGCCAGTTGGTCGAAATCCTCGACAAAGAACATCTCTTTCTTCGACCGCGCGCCGTACCAGAAGCTGATCTTGCGATCGCGGTTTTCCAGACGCTTGAGCTGATCGAAGATGTGGCTGCGCATAGGGGCCATGCCCGCACCACCACCGATAAAGACCATCTCTTTCTGCGTGTCGCGGGCAAAAAACTCACCAAACGGACCCGAAATCGTGACTTTGTCACCCGGTTTCAGGTTGAAGATATACGACGACATCTGACCCGGGGGGATACCATCCGAACCCGGAGGCGGCGAAGCCACTCGGACGTTCAGCATGATCATGCCTTTTTCGTCCGGATAGTTGGCCATGGAATAAGCCCGCTCAATCGGTTCGGCCACGACGGATTCGTATTGCCACAGATTGAACTTGTCCCAATCTTCGCGATATTCCTCTTCCACGTCGAAATCGGTGTATTTCAACGCGTGCGCGG
This sequence comes from Ruegeria sp. AB6, assembly GCF_056542685.1. Lineage (NCBI taxonomy): Bacteria > Pseudomonadati > Pseudomonadota > Alphaproteobacteria > Rhodobacterales > Roseobacteraceae > Ruegeria > Ruegeria sp. AB6. The sequence goes on from NZ_JBQGAD010000005.1 coordinate 48,061, forward strand.
GGGCCTCGATCTGGATATAGCCACCGGCGCGGAAGTTCACGTCCTCGCCTTCCGGCAGGTCCAGGGTCAGGGCCTTGATGAAGGTCGCCACGTTTTCATTCGAGCGAACGGTGCATTCCCATTTCTTGACGCCAAAGACCTCTTCGGGGACTTCGATGTCCATGTCCTGCTTGACCGCGACCTGACAGGACAGACGGTCACCGCACGAAGCCTCACGCTTGGTGATATGGCTTTCCTCGGTTGGCAGGATCGAGCCACCGCCCGAATGCACCCTCACCCGGCATTGCGCGCAGGTACCGCCGCCGCCACAGGCGGAGGGGACGAACAGTTTCTCGGCCGCCAGCGTTTGCAGCAGTTTGCCACCTGCTGGGACCGAGATGGTTTTCTCACCGTTGATGGTGATGTTCACGTTCCCGGTCGACACCAGCTTGGACCGCGCAGCCATGATGATGGCCACCAGCCCCAACACGATCAGAGTAAAAAGAACGACGCCTAAGCTAAAAGTTTCCATGCGCCCCTCCTTACAGTTTCACGCCTGAGAAGGACATGAAGGCCATCGCCATCAGACCCGCGGTGATGAAGGTGATCCCAAGCCCTTGCAGGCCGTCGGGGATATCCGAATATTTCAGCTTTTCGCGCACACCCGCCATCGCAGTGATCGCCAAAGCCCAGCCAAAACCGGAAGACAGACCATAAGTCGCGGCCTCAGCAAAGTTATAGTCGCGCTCCACCATGAACAGCGAACCACCCAGAATGGCGCAGTTCACCGTGATCAGCGGCAGGAAGATCCCCAGCGCGTTGTAAAGCGGCGGGAAATACTTGTCCAAAACCATCTCAAGGATCTGAACCATGGCTGCAATCACGCCAATATATGAGATCAGGCCAAGGAAGGTCAGGTCCACATCCGGGAATCCCGCCCAGGCCAGCGCGCCCGGTTTCAGCAGATAGTTCAGCAACAGGTTGTTGGCAGGCACGGTGATGGCCTGCACCACCATGACCGAGATGCCCAGACCCAGCGCGGTCGAAATCTTCTTGGACACGGCGATGAAGGTACACATCCCCAGAAAGAAGCTGAGCGCAAGGTTTTCGACAAAGATGGCCTTTACGGCCAGTGAAATCAGACCTTCCATCAGTGGGCCTCTACCTGCTGAATTTTGTACTCACGCTCTTCCACCTGGTTCGGCTTCCATGTGCGGAAGGCCCAGATGATCAGACCGATGATGAAGAACGCCGACGGAGGCAGCAGCAGCATGCCGTTGGGCACGTACCAGCCACCGTTGTTGACGGTCTCCAGAATGGTGATGCCAAATAGCGACCCGGCACCGAATAGCTCACGAATGAAGCCGACCAGCAGCAGGATCAGGCCGTAGCCCATACCGTTGCCCATGCCGTCGATGAACGACGCGACGGGCGGGTTCTTCATCGCAAACGCCTCAGCCCGGCCCATCACGATACAGTTGGTGATGATCAGGCCGACAAAAACCGACAGGGTTTTCGAGATCTCAAACGCATAGGCCTTAAGGATCTGGTCCACCAGGATCACCAGCGAGGCGATGATCACCATCTGCACGATGATCCGGATCGAGCCGGGTATCTGGTTGCGCAGGCACGAGATAAAGAAGGACGAGAACGAGGTCACGAAGATCACCGCCAGCGCCATCACCATCGAGACCTGCAGTGACGAGGTCACCGCCAGCGCCGAACAGATGCCCAGCACCTGCAGAGTGATCGGGTTATTGTCGACAAGCGGGTCGACCAGCATCTCTTTCTTAGTCTGAGACATCAGAATTCTCCTGCTTGCAGTTTGGCCAGAAACGGAGCGTAACCCGCATCTCCCATCCAGAACCGTACAAGGTTATCGACACCCACCGAGGTCAGCGTCGCCCCGGCCAGCGCGTCGACGTAAAAATCGGGGCCAGCGGCGGGCTGCGATTTGGCGACGGTGATCTGAAGCTCACCCGCGTCATCACGCAGACGTTTTCCATTCCACAGTGCCTTCCAGCGCGGATTGTCCACCTCGGCCCCAAGGCCCGGCGTCTCACCATGCTGATAGAATTGCAGGCCGAAGATATCGTTGCCGTTGTTCTCCAGTGCGATAAAGCCATAGAGCGTGGACCACAGGCCATAGCCATGCAGCGGTAGGATCACCTTGTCCAACTCGCCCGCATCGTCGCGCAACAGGTAGATCACGCGATACTTAGACTGACGCCCAATACCTGCCGGGTCATTGTCCAGCGCAACGCTCAGGTCGGGATCGCTGGCCGCAGCGATGTCATCAAACGTGGCAGCGTCGAACTGATCGTCGACGAAAGCGCCCGTCGACAGTTCAAGTACATGCGGTTCGAACGCAGCGAACGCTTCGGAGACATCGACGCCCGGCTCATAGACACCGGCGACTTGCAGAACGTTGACCTGCTTGTCCTTCAGCGCGTTGGCTTCTTGCACCGGGCGCAGGCTGACCGCTGCGGCGGATACGACCATCGAGGCCACAAGGCAGACAGCGACCGCGACGATTATCGTTTTACCGACAGAATCCGGCGAGGCGGCCAGAAATTTTGCAATCGCGCCCTTTGGTTCTTGGGACTGCGTATCAGACATGGCGACGCGCCCTCCGTTTGATGTTGGCTTGCACGACGAAATAGTCGATCAGCGGCGCAAAGACGTTTCCGAAGAGGATAGCCAGCATCATGCCTTCGGGGAAAGCAGGGTTAATGACGCGGATCATCACAACCATGACACCGATCAGCGCACCGTAGATATAGCGGCCCATGTTAGTGTGGCTGGCGGAAACCGGCTCGGTGACCATGAAAGCCAGACCAAAGGCGTAGCCGCCCAGAACGATGTGCCAGTACCAAGGCATCGCAAACATCGGGTTGGTGTCCGACCCGATCAGGTTCAGCAACAGGCTAAAGCCGATGGTCCCCGCCAAACAGCCCAGGATCAGGCGGTAGTTGGCAATTTTCGTTGTCAGCAGGAAGGCCAGGCCGATCATACAGGCCAGGGTCGATGTCTCGCCAAAACTGCCCTGAATGGTGCCGAAAAACGCATTGGCCCAAGTGATACCGTCGGCCGCCAGCGCCTGAACGCCCTCGGCTGCGGTGATCCCCAACGCGGTCGCGCCCGAGAACCCATCCACAGGAGTCCAGACCGAGTCCCCCGACATTTGCGCGGGATAAGCGAAATACAAGAACGCCCGCCCCACCAATGCCGGGTTGAGGAAGTTCTTGCCGGTGCCGCCAAATACTTCTTTGCCGATGACAACGCCAAAGATGATGCCCAAAGCGACCTGCCACAGCGGTGTCGATGCCGGCAGGATCAGCGTGTAGAGCATCGATGTGACAAGAAAGCCCTCGTTCACCTCATGCCCGCGCACGGTGGCAAAGATGACCTCGAAAATACCACCCGCGACCAGCGTCGTGATGTAGATCGGCAGGAAATAAAGTAACCCGTGCAACACATTGGCAAACAGGCTGGACGGATCCAGCGAGATGCCGAACATCTGCAGCAAAGCAATACGCCAACCGGTCGCGGCATCCGGACCAAGCGTCGCAATCGCCGAGTTCGCCTGATAGCCCGTATTCCACATCCCCCACAGGATACAGGGGATCGTGGCGATCACGACATAGGTCATGATCCGCTTCATATCCACGTAGGACCGCGCATGCGGGGCCACGGTGGTTACGGTTTTCGGAGTGTAGATAAAGCTTTCGACCATCTCGTAGATGGGGAAATACTTCTCGTACTTGCCGCCCTTGGTAAAGTTCGGCTCAATCCGATCGAAGAAGCTGCGCAAACCCATGTGGATCAGCCCTCCTTTTCAATCTTGGTCAGGCAGTCGCGCAGCGCCAGCCCGTATTCATATTTTGCCGGACAGGCAAAGCCCACAAGGCCCAAATCCTCTTCATCCAGCTCCAACGCACCCAACGCCTGCGCCGTGTCCGTGTCCATGACAAGCAATGCGCGCAGCAGTTGCGTTGGCAAATAGTCCTGCGGCATCAGCTCTTCAAACACGCCCGTCGGCACCATCGCACGACGGCCGCCGTTCAGGTTTGAAGTGAACGCATACAGCTTTTTCGCAAAGGCCGAGCCTAACACGGGCTGTACGGCGAATTTCGACGGCATCGGAAGAATCCAACCCATCGTGTGTTGATCGTGATCTTCACGGATGATCGAAACCTGCCGCGCAAAGCGACCCAGATAAGCGGTCGGGCCTTCAGCCTGTGCACCTGACAGGATCGAGCCCGAGATAATCCGGGGCGTCCCGTCCACATCAACCTCGTCGCGGGTCAGATCGTCGGTCGACGCGCCCATGACCGTGCGGATTAAGCGCGGCTGACGCGCGCCCGGACCGGTCAGAGCGACCACGATATTGGGATCCAGATGGCCGGTCTGCATCAGGCGACCAATGGCGATGACGTCCTGATACCCGATGGTCCAGACCTGCTTGTCCCCTGCCAGCGGCTCGAGGAAATGGATATGCGTCCCCGCCAGCCCCGACGGGTGCGGCCCTGCGAATGCGGCGGCTTCAATTCCTGGCACATCGGCGCCCGGTACCGAGTCACCCTCTTTGTGGCACAGATAGGTCTTGCCTTCGGTCAGGTTCGCGACCGCCGCCAGACCCGCAGCGAAAGCATCCCCTGCGTCAGCGATGATCACGGCTGCATCACCCGCCAGAGGCTCACTGTCCATCGCCGTCACGAAAATCGCTGCAGGTGTGGTGCCGGGTGTCGGCATTTTGGAATAGGGCCGCGTTCGGAAGGCCGTCCAAAGACCCGCAGCACACAGCTTGGCCGTCACGCCCTCGGCGCTGTCGGCATTCCCGGTGCCCGAGAAATCAACCCCGGTGTCATTGGGGTCTGACACCTCGATCACGACGCTTTGCAGCACGCGCCGAGCACCGCGATTGACTGCGACGACCTTGCCGGTCATTGGCGCTACCATCATCGCATCGGGCGCGTCTTTGTGACTAAACAGGGGCGTGCCGCGCTGGACGTCGTCACCCTCTTGTACCAGCATCTTGGGTTTCAGGCCAATATAGTCGCCGCCCAGAACTCCGACGGTCGAAAACTCGGGTCCAGGATGAATCGTCTGATCCGGCGCACCCAGCACCGGCAGCTCGAACCCTTTTTTCAGTTTGAAAGTTTGCATGTCGCTACGGTCTTCCAAGCCTCTTTGTCTGCGCCAACTCTGCCGACGTCCTTTCGGAATCCTGCAATAGCACGGTTTTTCGGGATCTCCGTCGCAAAAGCGCCGAAAACGGTCCAAAATCCGCAGGCATATTTTCGATCATGGACCCTTTACGCGGGGATGGTCATAAACGCAAACCTGTTACCGCTCAAAGCCGCAAGTAATTGTCACATTCCTATCATGTTGCGCAGTTTCGACGCGTGGAAAATGCATGTCGCACCCGGATCGCATCCGGTGTAAGCACCCAAAATGGAACAAAGCGACAAATTCGAGATATTTCTGGTGGCCACGCCCGGCCTCGAGACCCCTTTACTGGCCGAGACTGTCGAAAACGGATTCGAAAACGCCAGAATCGTACCCGGTGGTGTCAGCCTGCGCGGCGGATGGACCGATGTCTGGCGCGCCAATCTGTGTCTGCGGGGTGCCAACAAGGTCTTGCTGCGCATCGGTAGCTTTCCTGCCGTTCACCTGGCCCAGCTCGACAAACGTGCCCGCAAGTTTCCATGGTCAGATTTTCTGCGCCCCGATGTGCCGGTCAAAGTCGAGGCGACCAGCCGCAAATCCCGTATCTACCATGCAGGCGCCGCAAAGCAGCGGGTCGAGCACGCAATTACCGAAACTCTCGGCGCGCCAATCTCGGGCGATGCCACCCTGCGGGTCCTGCTACGCATTGAAAAGGATATCTGCACTTTTTCAGTCGATACATCCGGCGAGCCGCTGCACAAACGCGGCCACAAACCGGTAGTTGCCAAAGCCCCCATGCGCGAGACCATGGCCGCAATGTTCCTGCGCGAGTGCGGATACACCGGATCCGAACCGGTCCTGGACCCGATGTGTGGCTCCGGCACCTTCGTCATCGAAGCCGCCGAGATCGCCTTGGGGCTGAACCCCGGCCGCGGCCGCAGCTTTGCCTTCGAAGACCTTGCCGGGTTCGACCCTGCCGCTTGGGGCGATCTACGCGCCAACGGGGATATGTCCGAAACCGATCTTGTTTTCTCCGGCTCCGACCGCAATTCGGGCGCGGTTGAAGCCGCCCAAGCCAATGCGACGCAGGCCGGAGTGAGTGAGGTCACAAAGTTCCAAACCCGCGCCGTCAGCGACATCAAGCCCCCACCCGGCGACGCCGGTCTTGTCATCGTCAACCCGCCCTATGGTGCACGAATCGGCGATGAAAAACGCCTGCGCTCTCTCTACGGGGCGTTAGGCAAAGTGCTTGCGTCCCGCTTCAGCGGCTGGCGCGTGGGGATCGTGACCAGCAATGCGGGGCTTGCCCGCGCAACCCGCCTGCCTTTGCTGCCGCCCGGACCAGTGGTTGACCACGGCGGCACCAAAATCCGCCTCTACCACACGGACGCCCTGCCCTGACACCAATCGCGGCAATGAGCGCGGGGTTTGAAACCGCAAAATCCCTCTTGCACATCCAAATTGCCGGGTATAGACCCGCCGCCACGGTCGGAGTGTAGCTCAGCCTGGTAGAGCACTGTCTTCGGGAGGCAGGGGTCGGAGGTTCGAATCCTCTCACTCCGACCAATAGTATTAAACACTTACGCTGATTTCACGTCTTCCCAACTTGCCGAGTTTTCCTCACATGTTAGGGACACTCCTAAGAATCCGTGATTTTCTCACTCTGCCGGTTAGGCTTCACATCCACGCAAAACGATAGGGTCGGTTTGAACTAGTCGGAGGTTCCGCGTAGTCCTCACCTGCTGCACCTGACTGGGGATCGGCTGGCCTTCTTATGCGCCTCAATAGCCTTTGGCTCGCGGGTCATTCCCGTCTGATAGCAGCCAAGACAGGTGAGACAGAGGACGTGCATATGGTGGATATGCGGCGGTCCGGGGGCTAGGGCAAGCCTGCCTCCTTTTGGTCGTCTACAGCTTGCCTTCTGATGGACTGCTGTTTCCGCTTAACAAAATCCCAGATCAGTGCGCACAAGGAGAACGGCAAAGCGACATATACTCCAAAATCCGCATTTCCGGACCACCCGGAAGAATAGTAGATGTCTGGATACATAAATTTGAAGACAAATGCAGGGCTTAGACAAATCAGAAGCTTCAGGGGGCCAGAGTAAGGCGCGCAGAATTCCTTGATGAGCATCACTATTCTATCCACTAGCCTGCTCATTATCGTGAACTTCTCGCAACTACTCGCTTTTAGCTTTGTTGGAGAAAAAGAGTGCAGCAAAACCAAATACGGCCAAAATGATAATTAGCCCCAGACTACCTCCATTCACGTGAACACGAACGTTATAAGCGATTGCCAAAAGAATGAGAAAGCCGAATTTCTTGTACACCACTGAGGATATTGCTGGTTTCATGAGCCATTTCCCACGCACATATGTCCTGATCGAGCCAAAATTTCGCTCTCGCGACACGCCTTCATATCTTTAGCCGCTAGACAATTTGTAAACGAGCGTGCGGCGTCTATGGCCTCTTTCGCCCGTGCAGGTGTTCCCTTTGTACTATGATGTGCGTAAAGCTTAATGCAAGCGTCAATTTGACTTGTAAGGACGCTGGCTTCTATCGCCCGGTCATCGCGATCAAGTTGCTTATATGCTGTAAATCCGGACAGAGCGAGAGCCGCGACGGAAACTGAAATTGCTACTAGTTCTGATTTGGTCAAACCGGACTTCCTTCCCTAAGAAATACCTTGCCCGACGAAGCCGGGACTTGGCCGCGCAGATAGTTGACCATCCAGCGCTTTGCGTTTTGCCCTGCTGTACCGGCCCGAAGAAAAACGCTCGACCAAATGAGAATGCTCGACATCTCTTTCCAACCAGTTGAATAGCATTTGTACAATCAGAACGCGATTGCACATCAACACACAGACTATTGCAAGAAGAATAGCCTCAGAACCGATCACAACTTTTGCAAAGGGGCTTCGCAGCGCGATTAACGCCCCAGTTTACGTCCGGCGTTTCGGAACCGCATTGCCGCCCTTGGCCGCCGCGGCCCGCGCGCGGTTCTTCTTGCTGTTGGGCTTGCCTTTTGGCGGCGGAGGACCTTTGGGGCGGCGATCCGGTGTCTTGCCTGCCCAGGCGTCCCCGGCCTTGCTGCGCTTGGGTTTGGGATCGGCTTTTCCCTTGTCCGCAGGTTTGGGTGTGTCCTTCTTCCGCGTCTTTGCCGGTAGCGGTTCGACCAGACGCTCCGGACGCTCAGTTTTTCCCCGTTTCTTGTCCTTCATCCCACGTTTGGGGCCCGGTTTTGCGGGTCGCGACAGGTCTGGGGCCGTGTCCAGTCGAACGATCTCTTTCGCTCCTTCGACCTTCATCTCGGGCCCAATGGCTTCGATAAAACCGGGCACGCTGCTTTCGCGGATTTCGATATAGGTCACATCGTCGGCAATGCGGATCGCGCCTATATCGGATTTCGTGATGTTCCCGGCCTTGCAGATCATCGGCAGAACATAGCGCGGTGACGCATGTTGATTGCGCCCCTCAGACAGGGAAAACCAGACGCTGGGGCCAAAGGGGGCGCTGGGTTTGGTTGCCGCGCTGACTTCGCCCAGTTCTTCGGGCGCGGAATGTTGGCGCGTGTACTGGCGAACGTAAGCTGCGGCCAGTTGTTCTGCTGAGAACCGCGCAACCAGTTGCTCGACCGAGGCGCGCTCGGTCTCGGGGACCTCGGACTGCCAGTCGTCGGACGCAAACATCCGTTGCAAATCCTGCGCGTTGACCTCTTCGGCCGAGGGCGCAGCCCCCCACTCGGCGGTGAGTTTGGCGAATTTCAAAAGGCGCTGTGCCTTTTTGAACGCCGCCGGGGGCACGATCAGCGCACTGACCCCTTTGCGGCCTGCCCGACCGGTCCGGCCCGAGCGGTGCAGCAGGGTTTCGTGACTGTTGGGCAGTTCGGCGTGAACGACCAGATCAAGGTTCGGCAGGTCGATCCCCCGCGCCGCGACATCGGTGGCCACACAGACACGTGCACGACCATCGCGCATCGCTTGCAGCGCGTTGGAGCGTTCGCTCTGCGTCAACTCCCCCGACAAAGCGACAACCGGGAACCCCCGGTTGGACAAGCGTGCCGTCAACCGGCTGACCATGGCGCGCGTGTTGCAAAAGACGATAGCGTTCGGGGCTTCGTAATAGCGCAACACGTTGATGATCGCGTTCTCGCCATCGCGCGGCGCCACATTCAGTGCACGGTATTCGATATCTGCGTGCTGCGTGCGTTCGCTGACCGTGCTGACCCGTTCAGCGTCCTGTTGATAGCGCGCAGCAAGGCTGACAATCGCGCGCGGCACCGTGGCCGAGAACAGCAGCGTCTGACGCGTCTCGGGCGTTTGTTCCAGAATGAACTCCAGATCCTCGCGGAAGCCCAGATCCAGCATCTCGTCAGCTTCGTCCAGCACCACCGCCCGCACATCAGTCAGATCGATCGAACCGCGCATGATATGATCGCGCAACCGGCCCGGCGTTGCGACAACGATATGCGCGCCTCGGGCCAAGGCGCGGCGTTCGTCGCGCATATCCATTCCGCCCACGCAAGAGGCAAGAAACGCCCCCGCATCAGCATAAAGCCACGCCAGCTCGCGCTTTACCTGCATCGCCAGCTCGCGCGTAGGCGCAATCACCAGCGCCAAAGGTGCTGCGGCCGCGTCAAAGACATCGCCCTCACCCAAAAGCGTCGGCGCGATGGCCAGCCCAAACCCGATGGTCTTACCCGAACCCGTTTGCGCGGAAACCAACAGGTCGCGCCCCTGCAATTCGGGCGCGGTCACGGCCTGCTGTACCGGGGTCAGCGTTTCATATCCTTTGCGCGTGAGCGCATCCTGCAATGTCTGTTTCATAGATCGGCTCGCTCTGGTGATGCTGTCACCCTCAGAGCGTCCAACACACGGATCATCGTCGAAGCGCCGCTCATAGCGAGAGACGACGGGGATGTATAGAGCGGAAATGAGGCACGCATACCTGCCGCGCGCAGGAAGCAAACCGACCAGAATGCCCTATCCCGTCTTGGGCAGACGGTCAGGAAAAGCTGGGCCGAAACCACCTGGCCCAGCCATCAGGCATCAGCTGCCACGATTGCGGAAGCTCTCTTCGAAGTCCTGAGTTTGATTTTCAGCGCTGCCGCCACTTGGGCCGCTTTCGCAGGCGGCGATGAGTAGCAAGCTGGCGGAGATGAGGACGGCTCTGATCATTTGGGGACCTTTGTGTTCGGAAGATTCAGGTGGAAACACGCGCGCCTGCCCTGCCTAGCACGGAGGTGTGTAACCAACGGGTCAATCCTGTGTGACAGCGCTGTGATCCCGGTGGGCGATCAGTCCGGCTTGCGGGCGATGATCCAGATCGGGTGATAGGTCAGCGGCACAGTCCCGTCGCTGCCGTGACGCGCGACATAGTCATCCGAAAACCGCCGCAAATCCGACCGGGTCCAGGTTGCGCGCGCGCGGCCGTTCACCCCGGTGCTCCGCAAATGGCGTAATACCTCATGAGGCGAGTCAAACCGTAGTGTCCGGATAGAATGACCGGTTGCAACCACCTCCAGTTCATCGCGGACGGCAGCGGACAGCTCTTCGGGCTGGCACAGGCCCGGCGCACCAGCGTTGGAGCCGACTTGGGCCAGCTCTTGAAACTGCGTCTGACCAAAGCCCGAAACAGCCATCCACCCTCCGGGTTGCAGCCAATTTGCTATGCGTTGCATCAGAATCGCCGGGTCCTCAAACCACTGGATCATCGAGGCCGAGCAGATCAGATCGACTTCATTTGGCCACATGATCTGCTGGGCGTCACCGCACAGGAAAGATGCATCTGCGTCCGTTGCCGTTTTTTCAGCCTCAGGCGCAAGGTCATTGAGCGTCAGCGACTGAAACTGGAAAGTTTCCTTCAACCTTTGGGTCAGGTGGCCTGTGCCGCACCCCAACTCTAACCCATGGGTAAACTTGTCGGGCGCGCCATGGATTCGCAGGGCATCGACCAAATCCGCCGCAATCTGCGCTTGCTGGCCCGCCGCGTCGTGGTAGCTCCCGAAGCTGCGGCTAAAACTGCGTTGTACCCGGTCTGTGATCAATGCGTTCATGCCAACCACTCTGCCCAGCTTTGACCCGCTCGAAACGGAACATGCGGGCCGTCAATGCGCCGAATGGCCGAGCTCTGCCACGCCGCCTCTTGCGCCTTGGTGGGGATGATCCGGTCTTGGTGCGGAATCCACACTCGGTCAAACCGACGCGCCAGAGCGGGGCCGCGCTGAAGGATCGCACGCAGTTCCGCTTGCGCCGCATGGATGTCAATCTGCGGTGCTGGTCCTTCGAACCCGGCGCGGCGGCAGAACTTGGCAAAGCTAGCCGCGCTCAGATTGTCGGCAGTGGCGTTGATCATGTCAGGCGCGATGCCTTTTTCCGCATCCGCCGGAAACAAGGTGCCGCTGACCGCAACCAGACGATCCGGGTTGACCCCCGCCCCCTCTAACCAGTGCACAGCCGAGGCGACACCGAAGGAAAACGCCAGCACATCGAGCCGGTCATAATCGGCCAGTTCGGGCAACTCGGCATCAAGCTGAGTATAGTCGTCGACAAACAGAACATCCCCGCCACCCTCCAGCCCGGCAAACGGGGCTGGCCCCAGCGCCCAACCACCAAACACCAGTGACAGGTTTTCCGTACCCGACCGGGACAGCCAGACCGCCTTCATGCCTCGCCCCGCGCCAGATCGACCATAGCCGCCGTCACCCGGCTCAACTCATCGCCCGAGATCACGAATGGCGGCATACAGTAGATATTGCGCGCAAAGGGGCGCAGCCAAACATCAGTGTCGAGCGCTTGTACATGCGCGACCCGAGGGTCAACCGGTTGCTCCATCTCGATCACGCCGATTGCGCCCAGAACCCGTACATCAGCTACGCCCGGAATGTCGCGCGCGGGCGCAAGCTCATGCTCCATCTGCTTGGCAATCGCGCTGACCTCGAGATACCAGTCGCGCTGTTGCAACTGGTCAAGGCTGGCGATGGCCGCGGCGCAAGCCAGCGGGTTGGCCATATAGGTTGGCCCGTGCATCAACACGCTGGCTTCGCTTTCGCCAATCCCGCACGCAACGGCTTCGGTCGCAATTGTGGCAGCCAGAGTGATATGACCGCCGGTCAGCGCCTTGCCCACGCACAGGATATCCGGCACCACATCCGCATGCTGCATGGCAAAAAGCTGACCCGTCCGCCCAAACCCGGTGGCGATCTCGTCAAAGATCAGCAACACCCCATGGGCCGAACACAGCTCGCGCGCGCCTTTCAGCCAGGACGGGTGATAGAAATACATACCGCCAGCACCCTGTACCACCGGCTCAAGGATCAACGCGGCGATCCGGGCGCCCTGACGGTCCAGCAACTCTTCCAGAGCGGCAAGCCCATTCAACGCCGGATTCTCCGGCCAGTCCTGTCCCAACGCCACAGAGGGCCGGGGCAGGAAATGCTGGATCGACATCGCCCCCCGGAACAGCCCATGCATTCCATTGACTGGATCGCAGACGCTCATCGCTTTCCATGTATCACCGTGATATCCGCCCCGGATCGTGGCAAATTCAGTCCGGCCCGAATGACCCTTGGCCATCTGGTACTGCACAGCCATCTTCAACGCGACCTCGATCGCGACCGAGCCGCTGTCGCTGTAGAAAATCCGGTCCAATCCATCGGGCAGCATGTCGATCAGCCGCTTGCCCAGCTCAATCGCGGGCGTATGCGTCAAGCCGCCGAACATGACATGGGGCAAGTGATCCAACTGCGTCTGCATCGCTGCGATGATGGCCGGGTGACGATGGCCGTGCACCGCACACCACCAAGATGACATGGCGTCGATCATCTTACCGCCGTCCTCGCGCGTCAGCCAGACGCCCTCAGCCGAAGAGATCAGGTGCATAGGCCCCGGATCCAGGACGTTGGTATAAGGATGCCACAGGTGGCGCGCGTCAAAATCCAATGGGGTCACAGCGCACCCCGTATCGTGGTCAGGTCCATCCCCGCCATCGCATCAGCCACAGAGGCACGCGTCACGGTGTTAAGAACCGGCAGCCGTCCCAGATGGCGCGTCTCGCACATCTCGACAATGGTCTGTTCGACATCCGGCTCGGCGTCTCCGATGAATGCCACGCCGACCACGTCGACACCCGCGCCCCGCAAGGCGCGCAACGACAGCGCGGTGTGGTTGATCGTGCCCAAAGCCGTGCGCCCCGCCAGAACGACCGGGGCCTGCCAACGGGCAAACAAGTCCAGAAAGAAATGCTGCCGGGTCAGGGGCACCATCACGCCGCCCGCCCCTTCCACAACCAACGGGCCGGCAACTTTGGGCAGTGCCAGCCGGTCAAGGTCGATCTCAACCCCCATATCCTCGGCCGACAGATGCGGCGAGGCGGGCAGGTTCAGCCGATACGCCTCGGGCAGGATCGGCGCGCCAGACAGGGCCTGCACGGTTTCGGTATCCGTCGCCTCTTCCAACCCGGACTGGACCGGCTTCCAATAGCTGGCCCCAAGGGCAGCGGCCAGCCCGGCGGACAGGACGGTCTTGCCCACACCTGTATCGGTGCCGGTGACGACCAGAGTGCTCATGCGGCCTCCTTCCGGTAGCGCGACAGTGTTTCGAACAAGGCGCTGATCTCGGATTTGGTGACATTCCCGGTGATCGAGATTCGCAACCGCGACGTGCCCTTCGGCACGGTCGGCGGGCGGATGCCGCGGATATCAAAACCTTGTTCCTGCAAGCGCGCCGCCGTTGCCATGGTGCTGGCGTCATCACCTAGAATGACGGGGATAATCTGACTGGTCAGAGCTTGCGGCGCGATCCCAGCACTATGCGCCACCGAATGGGCATGCGCGATCCGGTCCTGCGCCTGCTGCGTCCAAATCGGGTCGTTGGTCAGCAGCTCAAGCGCGGCCCGCACGAGGGCTGCATTAAAGGGCGACGGGGCGGTGGCAAAAATGAACGGGCGCGCGCGATTGATCAAAGTGTCGATCATCACACGCGGACCGCAGATCAACCCACCGGAAACACCCAAACCCTTGCCGCAGGTGTGCAAGGTCAGCACATCCGCGTCCAGCCCATGCGTCAGACCCCGGCCCTGTGGACCAAAGACGCCCGTTGCGTGGGCCTCATCCACCACCAGCACCGCATCGTGGTCCCGCGCCAGCGTTGCGAAATCGACCAACGGGGCCAGATCGCCTTCCATCGAATAGACACTTTCGACCGCAACCCAAACTTGACCCGAACCACCCTCGGTGCGCCATTGCGTCAGAACCCGGCGCGCATCGGCCAAGTCATTATGAGCAAAGCCCCGTGTGTCGGCACGCCCGGTGCGCATCCCTTCGAACGCGCTGGCATGGACCAAAGCGTCATGCAGGATCAGATCCCCCGCGGCGGGGAGGTTGGAAAAGATGGCCTGATTGGCCTGAAACCCGCCACCCATGAACAGCGCGGCCTCGGCCCCAAAAAAACTGGCAGCGAACTGCTCCAAAGCCTCGTGCTCGGGGTGGTTGCCACGCAACAGGCGCGACCCGCCCGACCCCAACGGCACCCCGCGCGACAGCGCTTGCTGCGCGGCCTCGGCCAATTCGGGCGACTGCGCCAGCCCCAGATAGTCGTTCGACGCGAAATCCAACCCCCGGCGCGGTGACAACACCCGCCGACGATGTCGGTTGTCCAGCACCTCAAGCATCGAGGACAAGCGCGCCGTAACCGTCATTCGGCCGCGTCAGCCCGACTGTCCTGCGCCGCGACCTCGGCCTGAAGCCCCAGCTTGGCAAAAAGAACCGCGTCGGTGTCTTCCTCAGGGTTTTCCGCCGTCAGCAGCGTTTCCCCCACGAAGATCGAGTTCGCACCGGCAAAGAAACACATCGCCTGCAGCTCATCGCTCATGTCGCTGCGCCCGGCAGACAGGCGGACATAGGATTGCGGCATCATGATCCGCGCCACAGCGATCACCCGCACAAAGTCGATCGGGTCAATCGGCTTGGCATCGGCCAGCGGTGTATCCTGCTGCGGCATAAGCATGTTGATCGGAACCGAATCCGGCGCAGGCGCCATGTTGGCCAGCGTCACCAGCATGTCCATGCGGTCCTGAACGCCCTCACCCATGCCCAGAATCCCGCCCGAGCACACTTTGATCCCCGCCTCTTGCACCCGGTTCATCGTGTCGATCCGGTCGGCAAAGGTCCGGGTGGTGATCACTTCGGAATAATAGCGCTCGGACGTGTCGATATTGTGGTTGTAGTAATCCAGCCCTGCATTGCGCAGCTGCACCACCTGCGTGTCACTCAGCATGCCCAGCGTCATGCAGGATTCCATCCCCATGTCGCGCACGCCTTCGACCATAGCGACCAGCGCAGCCATGTCGCGGTCCTTGGGCTCGCGCCACGCGGCCCCCATGCAGAACCGGGTCGCGCCGCCCTCTTTCGCCTTGCGGGCCTCGGACAGAACGCGCTCGACCTCAATCAGTTTCGAGGCCGACAGCTTGGACCCGTTGCGCGCCGATTGCGAGCAATAGGCACAGTCCTCGGCGCAGCCTCCGGTCTTGATCGACAGCAGTTTCGAGGTCTGGACCTTGTTGGGATCGAAATTGGCGCGATGCACTGTCTGGGAGCGAAACAGAAGATCCAACAGCGGCAGATCATACAGCGCCTGAGCCGCGTCACGTGTCCACGAGTTTGGTTGGGTCTGCATTTTATCTATAATCTTTCATGTAACCCGAGGTTGCAGCCATTTTTTATCGATAAATTTTGACACTGCAATATTTTTCACTCAGACAAGGTCAGGGCAAATGGACGCGGGCATCGCAAGAATGCGTGCGCCCAATATGCGCACGGGCAGTCAAATCACCGCTGTTTTTGCTGATAAGCTCGTGAGGCTGAACGATCTGCATCTTTTTCCGAATGACACGCAATTTGACGCCGGGCCGGCTTGGATAGGCTGGTGTCACATAAACCCGTTCCAAATTTCCGGGCGACGAAAATTTCCAAGCAAGAGGACATCAGCCATGAGAGTATTGAAAATCCTAACATTGGGCGCAGCGATGGGTGTTGCAGCGCTTGGGATCAGTCAGTTCAGCACGTCGGTCAACGCGCAAGTGTCCGACGACTGGCAGCCTCAATGGACCGAGGATGGTCAACTGGTTCTACCAACAGGCTACAGGGAATGGGTGTTCCTGGGCTCACCCCTGACGCCGAACGCACTAAACGGCGGGCAGGCCGGGTTCCCGGAATACCACAATGTCTACATGCATCCGACGGCCTATGCTCAGTACAAGGAAACCGGGGAATTTCCCGAAGGCACTATCTTGTTAAAAGAGCTGCAACTGACCCAACCCGGCGAGGAAGCGGACGGATCGCGGCTTGAGGTGTCGGGACAGGGCTATTTCCCGGCCGGGTTCAACGGCATCGACATCGCGGTCAAGGATTCCTCGCGCTTTGCGGAAAGTAACAACTGGGGCTATTTCAACTTTGGCCACCATGCCCCACCCTATGCCGAAACCGCCGCCGCCCCAATCGAGGCCTGTGCCTCGTGCCATATCGACAATGCAGACGAGGATATGGTTTTCACCCGCTTTTACGCGATCCTCAGCGCGAACTAAGCGGATCGACCTCTGAATGCCATCGCGCCAGGTTGGCGCGGTGGCCAATACATTCGCACCCCAAAAACCTCTCTGGATCTTCACGTGTCACATAAGCTCTTTCTCGTCGCCTGTTTTGCAGCCTGCCCCGCTCTGGCGCAGATGGGGGCTGCGGTCGATCACTGCGATGCCCAACCAGCGCCGCGTGTGGACTGGCACGGCTGTGATCTGGCGCGTCGGGATTTCTCGGGCTTGGATCTCAGCCACGCCAACCTCAGCGGCGCAAAACTGACTGCAGCCAAGCTGCGCGGGGCCTTCATGACCAAAGCCCAATTGGGGGGCAACAATTTCGAAGGCACCAGATTTGACGGGGCCTATTACAACGACGCGCGACAATGCGCCGTTGGGTCCGTTGGCAGTTGCAAGTAAACAGACCGCCATGATCTCGCGCCGCCAATGGATGCGGGTTGCGGGCTGTGCCATGCTGTCGGCACTGGCCCGTCCGGCGCAGGCCGATGCGCCGCAACTCGACCGTCACCCGGCCCCAGAGGTCGGCTTTTTCGCCAATGCCTGTCTGATCGAAGGCCCTCAGAGCTGTGTGTTGGTCGACGCAAATCTGAACGTGAGCGAGGCGCAGGATCTGGCGCGTCTGGTCCGCGAAACCGGCAAACCTTTGACCCATATCGTGATCACGCACCCGCATCCCGACCACTATCTGGGCCTGCAATTTCTGGGGCCACAGTTTCCACAAGCAATTGTCGCAAGCGCAGCACAGTCTTTGACATTCATTGAAACCGCGGCCTTGGACTGGCCCAACAGGGGATGGCCAAATCCGAGCGTATTGCTGGCATGTTGACCCGCTACCCCGATCACGTCTTCCCTTTGGCTCCGCACAACAGCATCCTTGCCAGCCGATCCTGACGCTATGGCAAAAGGCAAACGCGCAAGGACCGATAATGGTTTACTTGCGGGGCGGATGTGACAAAGGTCCGACATGACACCATCATCCCCAACAGATTCGCACGACCAGGCCACAACTCATTCGTATCTGTCTGCGCTTAGGGCGACGCTGGGCGAAGCCGCCGTCCTGACCGGTTCAGATATTTCCGAGACCTACACCCGAGACTGGACCCGAGACCGGCAAGGACAATGCCTGGCCGTTGTCAAACCCACCACTTCAGCCGAGGTGTCGCAGGTCTGTGCCCTCAGCCACGCCACAGGCATCGGTATCATCCCGCAAGGGGGGCATACCGGTCTGGTCGGGGGCGCGCAGCGCAATCGGGGCGATTGCATTCTGATTTCCACCCAACGCATGACCGCAATCGAAGAGATCGACGCCGACGGCATGACATGCACGGTGCAGGCGGGCGCCGTCCTTGAAACAGTGCAAACGACCCTAGGCGAGCAGGGTTTCCAGTTCGGTGTTGCCATCGGCTCTCAGGGCAGCGCTCAGATCGGGGGGCTGATATCCACGAATGCGGGCGGAGTGAATGTCCTGCGCCACGGCATGATGGGTGCTCAGGTTCTGGGGTTGGAAATGGTGCTGCCCCAAGGGCAGATCCTGTCGTCGATCACAGGAT
The DNA here is from genome assembly GCF_056542685.1 of Ruegeria sp. AB6. Taxonomy (NCBI): domain Bacteria; kingdom Pseudomonadati; phylum Pseudomonadota; class Alphaproteobacteria; order Rhodobacterales; family Roseobacteraceae; genus Ruegeria; species Ruegeria sp. AB6. Next base: position 66,349 of record NZ_JBQGAD010000005.1, read on the forward strand.
TGCACAAAGACAACCGGGGGCCGGACCCGTTGCGGCTTGCTATCGGCGCCGAAGGGGTATTTGGCGTGGTCACCCGTGCCTGCCTGCGCATTCTTCCCCGCCAGACACATAGCGCCACCGCATATGCCGGCTGCGCCTCGATGCAGGGCGCACTGGATCTGCTGCGGCATATTCGCAGCAACGGGCACGAGGTCCTGTCGGCCTTTGAAGTGATGTCCCAAAGCTGTATGCCATTGGCCCAATCCGTTGACCCCTCGATGATCCTGCCGGTAGATGCGCCCGTCCATGTGCTGATCGCGTTTTCATCCGCGATGGACCTACCGCTGCAAGACCATCTGGAGGCACTTCTGGCCTCAGCATTTGAGCAAGGGGTGGTGCAGGACGCCGTCATCGCGCAATCGCAATCTCAGGCCGCCCGGTTCTGGTCCATCCGCGAAGGGCTGGTCGAAGGGCAGATCAAGCGCGGCTACCACGTGCGCAGCGATGTGTCGGTTCGCTTGGGGCATGTGCCCCAAGCCGCGGTCGCGCTCGAAACCATGCTGGCTGAGGAGTTTCCGGGCTGGATACCGCAGACCTACGGCCATTTGGGCGACGGCAACCTTCACTTTAATGCCCTACCCCCGGAGTCCAAGTCCGAGGAAGAGGCGCGCGCCGTCGGAAAGACCATCGAAGCGCGCATATTCGACATTGTCACAGAGCTCGGCGGCTCATTTTCAGCAGAGCACGGCATTGGCCGCACCAAGGCCGGGTGGTTCCGAAAAACTCTTCCTGCACGTCATGATCTGTTGGCTCAGTTGAAATTCACGCTCGACCCTAAAGGCATCATGAACCCTGGATGCCTTCTCGCCGAAAACCTGACGCATCCGCCCGACCGGGAAGATCCTAAAACAACCGGCGCAGGCAGTCCTGCAGCAAAGTGAAGCCCTCCTGGGCCTCACCTGAGATAAGCAAGTGATTGCTCTTTCGTTATTTCAACAGACCCTGCTCGCGGTAATATTTGAGCGCTCCGGGATGAATGGGCGCGGACAGGCCCGCTGAAACCATTTCTTCTTTGGTCAGATTTGCGAATGCCGGGTGGAACGTACGGAAATCGTCGAAATTCTCAAAGATCGACGACACCAGCGCATAGACCGCCTCGTCCGAGACCTTGGCCGAGGTCACAAGCGTCGCGCCGACCCCGAACGTGTCCACATCCCCGTCGGTGCCACGATACATGCCTCCGGGAATGGTCGCTGCCCGGTAATAGGCGTTGTTGTCGATCAACCCGGTCACGGCGTCACCGGTCACCGGAACCAGTTTGGCGTCGCAGGTCGTCGCGGCTTCGGTCAGGTTGCCGGACGGGTGGCCCGCAGTGATGATGAACGCGTCAATCTGGTTGTCGCACAGGGCGCTGGACTGTTCCGCCGATTTCAGCTCGGCCGCCAGTGCAAACGTATCCTTTGTCCACCCTTTGGCGTCCATCAGCACCTCCATTGTGCCGCGCTGGCCCGATCCCGGATTGCCGATATTAACCCGCTTGCCTGCCAGATCATCGAAATGCTCAATCCCGGAATCGGCGCGAACCATCACGTTGAACGGCTCGGCATGGACCGAGAATACCGCGCGCAACTCTTCGAATGGCCCGGCCTCTTCAAATTTTGAGGTGCCGTTCAGCGCGTGAAACTGCCAGTCGGACTGGGCCACGCCAAATTCCAGTTCGCCCTCGCGGATCGTATTGATGTTATAGACCGAGCCACCGGTGGATTCGACCGTGCAACGCACCCCGGTTTCCTTGCGATTCTTGTTCATCAGACGGCAGATTGAGCCACCGGTCGGATAGTACACGCCGGTCACGCCGCCAGTTCCAATGGTCACGAACTCTTCGGCCTCAGCGGCCACGGTGCCAAGCGCAAGCGTCAGGGTCGACGCCAAAATCAGTTTTTTATTCATCATTTCCTCCCTTTGAGATTGTCTTGAGTGTCGTTTGGTCAGGTTGGTTCAAGCTGGTCCTGATAGCCGAACAGCGCGGGCAAACCGCCCGTGTGCAGCATCACGACCTTCTGGCCCTTGCGGATCGCGCCGCTGTCCAGAAGCCCCAAAAGCCCTGCAAAGGTCTTGGCGGTGTAGACCGGGTCCAGAAATATGCCTTCGGTCCGGGCCATAAGCTCCAGTGCCGTGCGGGTCCGGTCCCCAATTTGGCCATAGCCGGGGGCAAGCGCACCGTCCCAGACGTGGATGTCTTCCTTCACCAAAGCCGGGTCAAAACCCATCAACGCTGCCAGCTTGCCAAGAACTTTCTCCATCCGGGCCTTCTGCTGGGTTTGGTCGCGGCGGACGCAAATGCCGTAGACCTGCGCGCAATGACCTGACAGGCGCAGCCCGGTCAGGAACCCTCCATGGGTCGCGCCACTGCCGGAAGGCACCACCGTCACATCAAATTCCGCCATCTGATCGGCCAGCTCCGCGCCGCCCTGCACATAGCCCAAGGCCCCCAGGGGTGGGTGATCGACGCCAAGATGAATGACATAAGGTGTTCGCCCTTCGGCCCTCAGGCGCGCGGCGCGATCGTGCAACGCATTGTCCGCTCCGACCTCGTCCTCGCCCACCGGAAAGTGCATATGCTCGGCCCCCAGAATCTGCGCCAGCAGAACATTGCCCGAGCGGTAATAGGCCGGCCCCATCCCCGGTACGCGTTCTTCCAGTTGCAGCACCGACGTCATACCCAACCGCACCGCAGCGGCGGCGGCAGTGCGCACAAAATTGGACTGCACCGCGCCCGTGATCAAAACCGTGTCAGCCTTCTGATGCAGGGCTTCGCCAAAGTAGAATTCAAGCTGCCGGGTCTTGTTGCCGCCAAAACTCAACCCGGTCAGGTCGTCGCGCTTTAACCACAGGTCGATGCCCAACCGGTCCGACATCCGGTTCAGCCGCTCGACCGGAGTGACCTCGGTCATCAACCGGACGCGGGGAAATTCGGTCAGTTTTCGGTCAATCTGCATGTGCATGGTCATCCTGTGTCATCCCATCATCCAGGCCCGTCGAATGAGGGCCACGCAGGCCAGAACCGAGATCACCCGGATCGCCTGCCCAATTACGCGTTGCGGTAACTTCGGGCCAATCAAACGACCCAAAACGCTGCCCAATACCGTCGCGGCGGCAAAAGGCACCAACCACGGCGCACCAGCAAAGGCCGTCCAATCCAGCGCCAAATGCAGCGCAAAGGCGCTGCCATAGGCAACCAGAGCAACGGGCTGCACCAGTTTGCGGGCAGCTTGCGGCGACCGGCCCACCGCCAGCAGACCAAGCACCATCAACGGCCCCGGCGTGGCCGCCCAGACAGTTGCCAGGCCGGACAGACCCGAAATGGTGCGGAACCCTGATGGTCCGATGCTCTGCCCGAATGGGATCAACGAAGTTGCAACCCCAATCAGCAGCAGCGCGGCGGTCAAAAACAGAACCGCGCGTTCGGACAAAAGCGGATAGATCAGCAGCCCCAGCGCGATCCCAGCCAGGCAGGCCAGAACCGCGTCCCGCACAAGCCCCCGGTCGCGCCGCCAGACCTGCGGGTCGGTGGCCACAAGCGACACAAGCGTGTTCAGCATCAACAGCACCGGCACCGCCGTCGCCGTGCCCAGCAACACCATCATCACCGGGGCCACCACGATGCTGAAACCGATCCCGACCCCAACCTGAAGCCCGGCCCCTAAAACGATGGCAATCAGCAAGATCAGCAAATCAGCCGACACGGGGCAAGGTCCTTTCTGCGGTTCGCAGCGATGACCCTAGCGCTCATCTACTATGATAAAAAATCATCTTATTGTATTTATTGATGCTCAAATGTTATCAACTTGCATGCGCATTACCGCCCGCCAGATTGAGCTGTTTCAGATGGCCTACCGCCAAAGGTCCACCCGAAAAGCCGCCGACGCCCTGCACATCTCGCAACCTGCAATCAGCCGCGTTGTGGCCGAGCTCGAGGTTGAGATGGGCGTGGCCCTGTTTGACCGCGCCGGACGAAAATTCGAACCCACCGCCGCGGCGCATAGCTTGCAGCAGGCAGTTCAGAAACACTATCAAGGGCTGGATCGCATCCGCGACACCGCCACCCAGATCGCCCTTGGGACCGGAGGGCATTTGCGCGTGGCAACCGTTCCGGCCGTGGCCGATACGCGGGTGGCCATTGCAGCCGGACGGTTGATGGCCGAGTTTCCGGCCTTGCGCGTGGATGTGGTCGTTCTGAATGAAAGGGCTGGTCTTGCGGCCCTACGAGAAGGACGGGTGGATTGTGCGGTCGTCTCCTCGGACCCCGGAGACCCCAACCTCGCCTGCACCCGCCTGACCAATCTGGACCCAGTCGCAATCGTGCCGCGCACCGATGCGCTGGCCCACAGAACCGAGGTGTCGGCGGCTGATCTGGCGACAAGACCGCTGATCATGCTAACCCCGCACAGCCCTTTTCGGCGCGCGGTCGAGATGATGTTCGACCGTGCCGGCACCTCGTTTCAGGTCCGGGCCGAGGCCGAGACCCAGACCTCTCTGGTCCATATGGTGGCGCAAGGGGCCGGGTGCGCCATTGTCGATGCGAATATCCTGCGCAGCTCGGATACCGCGGGCGTTGCGACGTTGCGCCTGACATCGCCCCTAAGCTGGCCGACCCGAATTGCGACTTTGTCCGCGTCACAAGACATCCCCGGCCTGCGCCGGTTCACCGCAGCGGTTCTGGACACACAAGCGTCTGGATCATCACCCTAGATTCCGATCATGGCCGGCTCGTCTTCAACGACGACAAAGTGGTTCGCATCCAGATCGGCAACATCGACCCCCTCCAGCAACAGGCTGGAATCACCGGCATATTGCAAAAGCGCACCCTCGCTGGTCTGGATTAAATCGACCATGGGGTCGTAGGTGTCCTGATACCCCACATTGATCACTAGGGCGTCAAAGTTGAAGTCGAAATCATCCACCACATCATGACCAAATCCGCTGACCCCGTCCGCTGAGGCATTGCGCGCAACACCAACCATATCGTTACCTTCACCGGTACTGATCGTGTCATTGCCCATATAGCCAGCAATCAAATCGTCCCCGGCGCCGCCCTCAAGGATATCATCCCCGGCACTTCCAAAGATCAGATCGTTGCCTGCGCCAGCTTTGACCGTGGCCGCCGCGCCAGCGGACAGATCAATATGGTCGTCCTGCGCGGTCAATATGAGGGTTTCAAAATTGATGTATTGCGCCTCGGTCGCGCCCTGTTCGACCAGATACTGAGGGTCCTCGGGATCGAAAACGAAATCATAAGCCAATTGCACGCCTTGTGCCCTGCCCGAGAAGTCCAGCGTATCGACCCCGTCGCCACCATCTACCGTGTCCAGCCCGCTCCCGGCAAACGCGATATCGTCGCCGCCCAGCAGATCAACACTATCCCCGCCCGCAGTGCCGACCCAAACGTCATTTCCTTCGGTGCCCACGGCGGACCCTCCGATCAGGGTGACGTCTGCGGTGCCACTATTGTTAGACGAGTCCACCTCATTCTGGGCATCCGCCACCAGAATGACCTGATAGTCCCCGGCGGAAAGACCCGCATCCAAACTGGCCGATCCCGTGAGAGTCGCCGAACCTCCAGCCGTCAGAGTGGCCGAACCGCTCCAGATCACAATATCGTCGCCTGACACAGTACCGTCCGTCGACAGATAGGCCGTGAAGCCCGTATTGATTGCCGGGTCAGAGCCCAAGTTCGAGACGTCAAAGCTGAAATCAAGCTGCCCGCCTGTCGGGCCAGACAAATATCCCTCGGGTCCCAGATCCAGATCCGAGGACGCGGCGATGCTGAGCATTCCCACCGACAGGTCCACCACGGGCGCGGGCGGAGGGGTCAGGGTGACGGTATGCACAATGGTGTTGTTGTCAGGCTGCGTATCGGTCGATCCGTCATCCCATTCGACGACGCTTATCAGGTGATAGGTGCCCGGCGCGAAGCCTTCGGGCAGCCAATGCGTTCCAGTCACATTTGTCGTCATCCCGGGATCGGTGCCGCCAGTGATCACTGAAATACGCTGATCATCTTCGGAAATCGCTGCATCGGTCGAGATATAGGTGGCGACCGTATACCCCGACACATCCATGTTCGAGGCGTCCTGAATGACATAGTCGATCTCGATCCGCGCGCCGCCGTCCAAATCAAGGTCCGATCCGTCACCAACCGAGGCCGAAAGCAGCTGCAAATCGGTGCTGGGAGCCTCGACAGTGATCTGAACCCATTCGGTCAGGTTGTCGGTCTCATCCTCTTCGTTCAGGGCATCGCCACTGTCCACGCGTACCGCAACCCAATAGGTGCCGGGCTGCAACGCGCCGGGATCAAGCGTGAAGGAAACCGAGTCGCTGCTGCCGGTCGCCAAAGCACCCAATTGTGCCGCGTCAATTGTGTCGATGATCGCCCCTTCGTCCGGAGCGGTGGCAATCACAAGGTCAACACTGGACGCGGCTGCATCAAGCACGCCGTCAGAAGCGATCGATACGCTCACATCCGTCACCTCACCAGGCGACAGCACGGTGTCCTCGACTTGCACCGCCTGCGCGCTCAGATTGGCAAAACGTGGCAATATCACATCAGAGGCTGTTTGGGTCATATCCGCAAACTCGAACAGCTCGACATCAGAAAGGGTGTCTGTCCCCTCGGGTCCCGAAATCTGAATGCGCCCGTCATCCAGCAGTATGACCTCATACGCATCGCGCGCATGGGCATAGACGGCAGTGTCGGTCCCGCTGCCACCTAGGATCGTATCATCGCCGCCGCCGCCTGTCAGACGGTCGTTACCACCTTTGCCGTCCAGCACCTCATCCGCGCTGGTTCCGGTCAGAGTGTTGTCCCGCTTGTTCCCTGAGATGACGTTGCTGTCACCCCCGCCCTTGTTTGGCTTCGGCATCGAAAATCTCCTGCAAAAAATCACTTTGAAAGTTGAGTGCCAAGGAATTGCGTCAACAATTTGGCGTTGTGCGATATGTAGATATGATTAATCTTAGATTGTATTTGAACATATTTGTATCTGTGCTTTTCCTGCCTTCTCTGGTCCAAACAGTTTCTCTCATTCTCGGAAAACGCCTTGTTTTGCGCATGCATTTCCTTTGAACTGCTTAATAGACAGGCGACCAATATGACGGCTTCCCGGTATTCTGGTCTCGCCACGTGGGAGAGCACATAAATGACCCGAACCGAGATCTTGCAGGTTTTGGCAGATTTGACGGCCCGGTTGCAGGACGCCGACGAACTGATCACACGTCTCCAAGCCGCCGGGTTCAGCGAAGATGAGATCGCGCTGACCCAACAGCTCACCACCCAATGCTCGGGGCTTAGCCCTAGCCCCGAAAATGGCGCGGCAGAACAGACGCTGGCCCGTCTGGTGGATGCGATCAACACCATCCCCGAGGGGTTCGCCCTTTACGATGCGGATGACAGGTTGGTGCTGGCCAATCAAACATACCGCCAGATGCTGTATCCGGGACATGAAGATGTAATCAAACCGGGAATGAAGTTTGAGCAGGTCGTCCGCAAAGCCCTTTCGCTGGGCGTGATACAGGACGCAGCCGGTCGTGAAGAGGAATGGCTGACCAAACGTCTTAAGCGCCACTTCAACCCTGAAGGCACCCAGATGCAAAGCCGCGCCTCGGGCGGGTGGATCAAGATCAGTGAGCGCAAGACAAGCGACAACGGGATTGTCGCCATTTACAGCGATGTCTCGGACCTGAAGAAGGTCGAGGCCCGCAACGCCGAACTGGCGCAGATCCCCGAGGAAAACCCCAACCCGGTCATGTGCATCAGCAATGACGGGGTGCTGATCTATGCCAACCGCTCCAGCGACCCGCTGCTGGACGCGCTGGACCTTAAAGTCGGCCAGCGGGTCGGCCCCGACTGGCTAAAGCGGGTCGAGACAGGCCTGCGCCAGAACGAACGACAGGATTTCGAATGTCAGGCGGGCGGGATGGTCTATGCCCTGCTGCTCTGGCCCCTGCCCGATGCCAAACATGTCAACCTCTACGGCCGCGATGTCACCCAGTTGAAACAGGCCGAGAACAGGATGCGTGAACTGTCCCGCATCCCCGAGGAAAACCCCAACCCCGTTATGCGCATCAGCGCCAACGGCAAACTGATCTACGCCAACCGCGCCAGTGCGGCGCTGATCTCGGCGCTTCAGCTCAAGGTGGGCGACCGGGTCGGTACCGGATGGCGCAGGCGCGTTGCCAAGGGCTTGCAAGAAGATCAACGCCAGGATTTCGAGTACGAGGCCGGCGGCTTGATTTACGCCCTGCTTCTGTGGCCCGTGCCCGATGGTGGCTATGCCAATATCTACGGGCGCGACATCACCACTCAGAAACAGGTGGAAAGCGAATTGCGCATAGCCCGCGACATCGCTGAGACGGCAAACAAGACCAAAAGCACCTTCCTCGCCAATATGAGCCACGAGCTGCGCACGCCCCTGAACGCGATCATCGGCTACAGCGAGTTGATGCTGGAAGACGCCATTGACCAGAATGATGAGGCCAACCTCAGCGATCTGACCAAGATCCAATCCGCCGGGAAGCACCTGTTGGCCCTGATCAACGACGTTCTGGACCTGTCCAAGATCGAAGCGGGCAAGATGGAGTTCAATCTGGAATCCTTTGACATCTGCCAGATGGTCATGGATGTGAGCACGACGGTGCAACCTTTGGCCGAGAAAAACGCCAATGCGCTGGAAATCTCGTGTCCCGAGGATATCGGCGAGATGGTCTGCGATCTGACCAAGGTCCGGCAGGCCCTGCTGAACCTTCTGTCCAATGCCTGCAAATTTACCGAAGACGCAAAGATCGCTCTGACTGTGCAGCGCACGGATGATCCCGATCTGATCGAATTTGCCGTCACCGATCAGGGCATCGGCATGACACCCGAGCAAGTCGAGAAGGTTTTCGAGGCTTTCACCCAAGCTGATTCCTCGACCACCCGGAATTACGGCGGCACCGGGCTGGGGCTGTCGATCACCAAGGTGTTCTGCGAACAATTGGGCGGCGATATCGACTGCACCAGCACACTAGGCGAAGGCTCGACCTTCACCATCCGCCTGCCGGGTGTCTGCCGCGATCCCGCGGCCAATCTGCTGCACGGGCCGGGCTATACCGAGGGCGATCCGAACAGTGATCCGACCGCGCCGCTGATATTGCTGGTCGACGATGATCCGACCGTGCATGATCTGCTTGGGCGGCGTCTGCGCCGCGAAGGATACCGGGTGCTGGCCTCGACCAGGGGTGAGGATGCGCTGGAATTGGCGCGCAAGACCCGGCCTGACGCGATCACGCTGGACGTGTTCATGCCCGAAATCGACGGTTGGGCGGTGCTGTCCAAACTCAAGGACGATCCCGAACTGGCCGAAATTCCGGTGATCATGCTGACCTTCGCTGATGACCGGTCCCGCGGGTTGTCGCTGGGCGCAAGCGAGTATCTGGGCAAGCCGATTGACACGGTCGAATTGCTGAACGCCCTGAAACAGCATTGCTCCGCCCAACCCTCCACCCGCGTACTGGTGGTCGAGGACGAAGCCGCCACGCGCGAGATGATCTGCCGTGTTCTGGGCAAAGAGGGCTGGCAGATTGATCAGGCCATAAACGGGCTGGACGCGCTGAACCAGATGTCGAAAACCACCCCGGATGTGATCCTGCTGGACCTGATGATGCCCGAGATGGACGGGTTCGAATTTCTGGCTGGAATGCGCAAGAATCCCGATTGGGGTGAAATTCCAGTCATCGTGGTGACTGCGAAAACCCTGTCGAACGAGGACCGCGCCCGGCTGAATGGCTCGGTCCAGACGCTGATCAGCAAGGACGGGGACGAGGTTGAAACCATCTTGTCCCAGTTGAACGCCATCCTGCCCAACGCGCGAACCGGGAACCGTTAGATCATGCGCCCCGATCCGGACAATGAAACCCAGCGCGCCAAGGCGGCGTGGTTGGCCAATCTGCGCCAGAGCCTGATCTCACCGGTCAGCGCCATCGTGGGATTCAGCGAGCTGCTTCAATCCGAGGTCGACCGGCAGGCGCTGTCGGACGTGGCCTCGGATCTCGACCGGATCTCGAAGGCCACCGCCGATCTGAACACACAGGTGGATCAGCTTTTGCATCCCGAAACGGCGCTGAAACTGACCGTAGGTGGCGATGAAAGCGTGCAGCGTTTGCGCCACGACCTGCGCACGCCCATGAACGCGATCAAAGGCTACAGTGAAATGCTGCTCGAGGATCTGGACGATCTGGACGCAAGCCATCTTCAGGGTGACCTGGTAGGCCTTTTGGACCATACCGACGCGCTTTTGCAGCAGATCGACCATCTTGCCGCCCTGTCCGATGATCCGGCAGGCAATTCGGCGGACATCCCCAACGCGCCGCAGGACACTGCCGCGATGTTCGCCAACTTGGCCGACAGCATGCGCTCGATCGACCCGATTGCCGAGACCGAGCTTTTAACTGGCAACATCCTTGTAGTTGATGACGTCGAGGCCAACCGGGCGTTGCTGGCCCGACGGCTTCAGCGCGATGGTCATCAGGTCTGGACCGCTGATGGCGGTTATTCGGCGCTGCAAATGGTGTCCATCCAACCCTTCGATCTGGTCCTGTTGGACCTGATGATGCCTGACATCAACGGGTTTGACGTGCTGGCCCGATTGAAAGAGCATGACGCCCTGCACGACATACCGGTCATCATGATCTCGGCACTGGACGAAATAGAAAGCGTCGCCCGCTGTATCGAAGCCGGGGCCGAGGATTATCTGCCCAAACCCTTCAACCCGGTGCTGCTACAAGCGCGCATCAACGCCGCGCTGGAGAAGAAACGCTGGCGCGTGCGCGAACGTCACTATCTGGATCAGATGGAGGCGGAAAAGCAGAAATACAAAGACCTTCTGCACAGCATCCTGCCCCAGAAAATCGTGGCGCGCCTGAACCAAGGCGAAGCGACCATCGCTGACCGACACAGCGATGTCACCGTCCTGTTTTCCGACATCGTGGGCTTTACCGAGATGTCGGCCAAACTGCCCCCGGCCCATGTGGTGTCTTACCTGAACCGCATCTTCTCGGGCTTTGACCGGACCGCGACGGAACTGGGCGTCGAGAAGATCAAGACTATCGGAGATGCCTATATGGTCGCCGCCGGTGTCCCAGATCACCGCGATGACCACGCCGAGGTGATTGTCGAGATGGCCCACAGGATGCTGGCGCAGGTCGAGGCGCTGAATCGCGAGGTCGATCATCCAATGCATATCAGGATCGGCATCCACAGCGGGCCGGTGGTTGCGGGCATTATCGGCTCGCACCGGTTTCTCTATGACATCTGGGGCGACACGGTGAATGTCGCCAGCCGTCTGGAATCAACCGGCGCACCCGGTCAGGTGCAGGTGTCTGAAGACACCGCGCGGCGGATCGCACACAGGTTTCAGGTTTCGGACCCCATCGAGACCCGCATCAAGGGCAAGGGTCAGGTCAGAACGCACTTCGTCACCGGGCGCAAACCCCCAGCGAAATAGCCGGACTTGTCAGGAGGCAGGCACCAGCTTGTCCATTTTTTCCAGCAGTCGGCTTAGCTCGACCGGTTTGGTGTCGAAATCATCGCATCCGGCCTCCAGCGCCTTTTCCCGGTCGCTGGCCATGGCATGCGCCGTCAGGGCAACAACCGGAATCGCCGCCGTCTCGGGCGTGGCCTTGATGCGGCGCGTCGCTTCCCAGCCGTCGATCTCGGGCAAGCTCATATCCATCAGGATGATGTCGGGGTTTTCCGAACCCGCCATCGACACGCCCTCTAACCCGTCTTTTGCAACCACGACCTCATAGCCCTTGCGCTGCAAACGGCGCGACAGCATATCGCGGTTCATCTCGTTGTCTTCCACCAAAAGAACTTTAGTCAAAATCCCCCCCCGCGCAGCCGCGCTTTTTGACTGTGAATAATGCCGGCCAGCCACAAAGCCCCCGTTCAGTCGCCTCCCCCGCGGCTGAACTACCCTAACCTCGCCGGTGACTGCATTGTCTCATCAATTTATTTTCGTGCAACGGGTATTTCGGAGGGGATATTCAATCCTTTGCGATTATTGCTTTCGCAACGCGGATTTCGTCCACCAAAGGTCACATGCCTTCGCTGATAATTTGGTCGCCAGACCGATCCCGACCAACTGGCTTTGCGCCGGTTGCTCGATATCGCCAATGTCAATGTCGCGCCCGGCCACCTGCACCAAAAGACCCACCCCATCCAGGCCCCTCACCTGCCCTTTGACCCGGAACAACCCCTCGGGGCGGGCACGCAGGGCGGCTTGCAACGCCGCCCGGTCAACCGGATCCGGGCCAGTGAACGACCACTTGGTATAGGCCGGGTGCGGGGTCTGTAGCAGATCAATCGGACCCTGCGGTGCAATCAACACTTGTGCGATGTCCAGATCCTGAGTCCGGGTCAGCACCGCTGTGGTATTCAGGCCCGACAGGGTTTGGCGCAATGCTGGGGACAGGTCACATTTGCTGACCGCAATAATATCGCCGCAGGCGATCTGGCCCTGAACCTGCGGTGCAATCAATGGATCAGCGCACAGCGCCTGCACCTGCTGACCGTCCACAACCGTCACGATCCCTGCATAATTCAGATCGGGCTCCGCCTGCGCCACGTTTGCAATCCGCGCGGGATCGGCGATGCCGCTGGCCTCGATAATCAGGTGATCCGGCCTTGCGAGACGGTCCAGCACATCGCCAACCGCCAGAAACAGATCAGCGCCCATGGTGCAGCACACACAGCCATTGGCTAGCTCTATCGTGTCCTCTTTGGCCGAAACCAGCAGGTCGGCATCAATGTTGATCGCACCAAAATCATTGACCAGCACAAGAATGCGCAACCCGTGATCGCCTGACAGAATCCGGTTGATCAGCGTTGTCTTGCCCGCTCCCAGATAGCCTCCGATCACCGTCATGGGCAGCGGAGTCATAGGCGATGCACCTCACCGCCCAGCACCGTGCCCAAGACGGCGACATCTTTCAACGCGTCCGGGGCCACTGCGGTCGGGTCCGCGCCCAACAGTACGAAATCAGCGCGCTTTCCGGTTTGGATCGAGCCGATCTCGGCATCCATTTTCAACGTCTGCGCCGCGCCCTGAGTGATGGCATAAAGCGCCTCCTCGACCGAGATACACTGCGCCGGGCCCAACGTCTGGCCGCTCATGGTGCGGCGGTTCACGGCGCACCACGCGGTAAACAGCGGCCCCATAGGCGTCACCGGCGCATCCGAGTGAATGGCGGTGATCACCCCCGCATCCAGACAATCACGCACCGCATCCATCGACTGCGCCCGATCCGGGCCGATGGTCAGAGCCGTGTGCTGATCGCCGAAATACCACAGGTGATTGGCAAAGATGTTGCAGGCAACGCCCAGCTCAGCCGCGCGGCGAAACAGGGCGTCATCCATCATCTGGCAATGCTGCAACACGTGGCGCGCACCCGGCCACGGATGTTTGCGCGCCGCCGCCTCCAACGCGTCCAGCGTCACCTCGGCCGCCTCATCCCCGTTGACATGAATATGCATTTGCAGCCCCTGGCGCTGCATCTCTTCGCACAGCTGGAAAATCTGGTCGGGCGCGGTGTTCCACAGCCCGTTCGGCTGCCCGCCCACGTAACCCGGCGCCAGCACACGCGCTGTCCACCCCTGAATGGACCCATCCGTCATCAGCTTAACCGCGCCTAGCCGCAGCTTCTCGGTCGAGCGGTCGCGCATCGCCCGCGCCTGCGCCGCAATCTCGGCCGGGGTGCCGCCCATCGCCCCCAGCGCAGGGACAAGACGCACGGGGAAATCCGACCGCGCAGTCGCAGCGGCCAAACGCGCGACATCCTCATCGACCAGCGTGGCAAACAGATCGGTCACGGTGGTGACGCCCGCGCGCTTGCAGACCTCACCATAAGACCGCAGCGCCGCATCGGTCTGCGTCAGGTCGCGAAAGTCGATCCCCGTCCGGCGCATGACTGGAAACATCGCGGCCATTTCCTGCAACTCTCCGGTCGGCTGACCGTCCGACCCCTTGATGACGCCCTCGACATTGGTGGCAGCGTCATAGCCCGCCAGCGCCAGCGCTGCGCTGTTGCCGCAGAGCAGGTGAAAATTCGAAAAGATGATAACGATGGCACGCGTGGTGCTGACTTGATCCAGATGATGGCGGCTGAGCCGCTCCGAGGTCAGGAAAATCGGATCGAACCCCCAGCCGATCAGCGGCTGATCCGGAGCCAGGGTCGCCTCGAACTCTGACAGCCGCGCAATGACCTGATCAATCTGCGTCATACCTTTGTGCATCTGACCCTGCGGGTCGATCCGGTCGTGATAGCCGCAATAGGCATAGTCCCACATGGCCCCGGCCATCATATGCGCATGGCCTTCGACAAAACCCGGCATCAACACCGTGTCAGACAGATCGACATGGGCCTCGGCCCCGCCCCACGGGTCCGCGCAATTCGGTCCGCCTACCGCCAGAACCCGCCCGTCGCGCACCGCCACATGGCTGGCGCGCGGCTGGTTTCTGTCCATCGTGACCACGGATTTCGCATGGAAAAGAAGCGTTTTGCCCATGTCCTCCTCCTCTCGGGTCTCCTACAGCTAGCCAAGCTTGGTCACTTGGAAAAATAGAATTAGTATCAGAGTATCATACAAAAAATACAGGAATTACCCGTGCGCTTTACCCTCAAACAGCTTCAGTATTTCGATGCGGCCCTGCGCACCGGTTCGATCGCGCGGGCCTCGGTCGAGATGAATATCTCGCAATCCTCGATCACGGCCGCCATCGACATGATCGAAAGCACGACCCAGGCCGAACTGTTGCGGCGGATGCCCGCCAAAGGCATTGTCCCCACCGACAAAGGCATCGAGATCGGTGCTCGTATCCGCACCTTTCTGGAACAGGCGCGCATCTTCGAATCCGATCTGCTGACCCTAACCGGAGATCCAGCTGGCACTCTGCGTCTGGGCTGCTATGCCCCCACCGCGCCTTATGTTCTGCCACCGATCCTCAAGCGCATTTCGCAGGATTTCCCCCAGATCAGGGTCGAGATTAAAGAGGGCGACATGCTCAGCATTGCCGAAATGCTCAACAGCGGCGTGGTCGATCTGGCCCTGACCTACCGTCGCGCCGCGCCCAAGGCGCAGCCCTTCTTGCCCATGTTCAAGGCGGCACCAATTGCGATGATCCCCGATGTCTCGCCCTTGGCCCAAAAGGACCAGGTGGCGCTGTCCGATCTGGCCGACCTGCCGATGATCCTGCTGGATCTGCCTGGCGCCCCGGATTATTTCGAGGCACTGTTCACCACCGAAGGGCTGCGCCCGCGTATTGCCCACACCACCAAAAGCTCCTCGGTTCTGCGCGGGATGGTCGCGGCGGATCTGGGCTATGCCATTCTGAACATCTGCGGGCCGCTGGACCGCAAAGGTCAGAACGGCTATGTCGCGCGGCCGATTTCAGGGGATCAGGATGCGCCTTTTTACGGGGTAGCCTATACCGGCGCGGGCAAACGCTCGGCCCTGGTGCGCAAGGTGCTGGAAACCTGCCGCGAGATCTCGGATCAGGGCGGGTTTGATCACCTCCTGACGCAGCCTGCGCCGTACGCGGCGCAATAAACCCAAAAAATGCAATAATACCCCCAGAAAACAACTGTTTTCTGCATCAATGAGGATTGGGTAGCGTTTCCCTGTCCCACTCACAGATCCGAGGGATCAGGCTTTAGCTGCCTGACACTCTTTGGCGCGCTGGGATTTGCAGAATTCTACCGCCCCGTAATAGGCTTACGGAATATCAACGAAATCGGGGCGGCAAACGGCAAGATCAAACAACAAGAACGCACCAACCAGGAGGACTTCATGAAACTTTGGAACTTGAAAACGGTGACGATGCCGGTACTGGCACTCGCACTCTCCGCCACATCCGCACTGGCCGCTGACATCACGATGAATGTCGGCTTTGGCGCGCCAGAGGAATCGCTCTATGGCCGGTTCGGCAAGATTTTTCAGGAAAAAGTGGCCGAGCACTCGGACGGTGCAATCGAAGTTAAACTGCGCTGCTGCAACCAGATCTCCAGCGAGGACGAGGCGTTCAAGGCCATGCAGCTTGGCACGGTTGATGGGTTCTTTATCACCGCCAACAACGTCTCGCCCCATTGGCCGCTGATGGATGTCACGGTGCTGCCCTATATCTTCCAGAACGCCGAACATCTGGACCGGGTGCTGAACGGCGAAGTCGGACAGCAGATGAAAGATCAGTTGCAAGCCGATACCAGCGTCCACCTGCTGGCCTTTGGTCCGGCGCTTTATCGGGACTTCTACAACTCGGTGCGCCCCGTGAACACCATGGCGGATATGGAAGGTCTGAAAATCCGCGTCCCCAAGAACGAGGTGATGATAGCCACCTTTGAAGCCTTTGGCGCAAACCCAGTGCCGCTAGCGTGGTCCGAGACCCCCACCGCGCTGCAAACCGGCACCGTGGATGGTGGCGACAACGGTACATCCTTCATTCGCGACATGAAGTTCTTCGAGTTTGAGCCGCACCTGGTCATCCTCGAGCATTTCGTGGCCTTCGCACCTCTGTTCGCGTCGGACAATTTCATGAAGAAGTTGAACGATGAACAGCGTGCCCAGATCATGGCCGCCGCTGCCGAGGCCGGGGCCGAATTTGCCGCTCAGGTCGCGACCGAAACCGAAGAGGTCCGCCAGTGGCTGGTTGACGAAGGCGGCATGGCCCGCACCGACCCGGATCGCACTGACTTTATTGCCGCGGCCCAAGGCGTGCAGCAGGAGTTCGCGGAAAAACGCGGTGATGATTTCATCGCCTTGGTGAACGCCATTCAGGCCGCCGCCCAATAAAAAAAACCGGGGCGCCACAAGGCGCCCTTTTTTCGGCCCGGCAAGCGGACGAGGGACAAAATGGCTGCACTCAAGTGGCTCGAACGGCATTTCGAGGAACTGATCTGCTGCACCTGTTTGGCGGTGATCGCCGTGGCAGTCTTTGCGCAGGTGGTGGCGCGCTACGTGTTTCAGGTGGCGCTGCACTGGACCGAGGAAACCGCCGCCATGTGCATGGTCTGGGCGGTCTATATGGGCGCATCGCTATGTGTGCGCGAGCGGTTCCACATCCGCATTATGGTCGCGGTACAGGCGCTACCCACCGGCTTCGGCAAGATCGTCATCTTCATCGCAGATATCTTCTGGGCCTTCTTCTGCCTCTTCATGCTGCGGATCAGTTGGGATTATCTGACCGTCTTCTGGCGCTTTCCCGAAACCAGCCCCAGTTTGGGCATCAACCAATTCTACCCCCAAACCATTCTGGTGATCGGCTATGGGCTGATGCTGATCCGCCTGGCGCAGACCTATGTCAATTGGTGGCGCGACGGGCGCAACGGCCTGCCCGGAATGCTGGATGAGGAATGGGAAGCAACCACCAAGGATCAGGAGCATCAGATATGAGCGCCCTGATGATCCTGGCCATCGCCTTTGTGGTGCTGACCGTCATGGGCGTGCCGCTCTTTGTGTCGGTCGGTCTGACCACGGCGCTGGCGCTGTATCTGATCGACATCCCATATACGCTGATGGCGCAGACCGGCTATGGCAGCCTGACCCCCTTCCCGCTGCTGACCATTCCGCTGTTTGTGCTGGCTGGACGGTTGATGGAAGTGGGCGGCATGGCCACCCGCATGATTTCGATCGCGACCAATCTGGTGGGGGCCTATCGCGGCTCGATGGGGCTGGTGACAGTGTTTGCCTGCATGTTGTTTGCCGCACTTTCGGGCTCAGGCCCTGCCACCACGGCGGCGATTGGGTCTGTAACCGTGCCTGCAATGAAACGCGAAGGCTATGACGTGCCCTTCGCTGCCGCCATCACCGCCAGCGCAGGCGCCTTGGGCAGTCTTATCCCGCCTTCGAACCTGCTGATCATTTACGGGCTGGTGTCTGAAACCTCGATTCCGCGCCTGTTTCTGGCGGGGCTCATCCCCGGTGTCATGGTCACGATCCTGCTGATGATCACCACCTATATCGTCGCCCGTAGGCGCGGATATGGCGGCGACGGCGAGAGGTTCTCATGGGGTCCATTTCTGCGCGCGGCTTGGGACGGGAAATGGTCCATCGGCGCGCCGGTTCTGATCCTGGGCGGCATCTATGGCGGGGCCTTCACGCCGACCGAAGCTGCAGGCGTGGCGGTTTTCTATTCACTGTTCGTGGGCTTCTTCATCTACCGCGAACTGACCCTGAAGAAGCTGATCGAAGCGCTGCGATTTACCTCGCTGCTGACCGGCATCCTGATCCTGCTGACGCCCACGCTGGCCTTCGGGCAACTGACCGCGTTCTATGACGTGCCCACGGCCGTGCAAGACGGCATCACTTCGATCACCGAGAACAAATTCCTCGTCCTGCTGCTGATCGGCGTGTTCTACATCTTCATCGGCACCTTCATGGAGTCGCTGGCCCAGATCGTCCTCTTCACCGCTGTGTTCCTGCCTTTGGTCAGCTCTCTGGGCGTTGATCCGGTGATGTTCGGTATCTTCACCGTCATCACTTGCGAAATCGGGTTCCTGACACCTCCCCTTGGCGCCAACCTGACGGTTGCGGCGCGGATCTCCGGGATATCCATCGAACGCATATCCGTCGCCGTCCTGCCGTTCATCCTCGCCTATATCATCGGCATGGTGATCCTGATATTCTTCCCCGACCTCACCACCTTCCTGCCCGACTGGCTGTACGGAGAAGCGAAATAGGAGGCACCCATGTTCGATCTTGTTCTCAAAGGCGGCACCATTGTCGATGGTACGGGACAGGACGGCTATTTGGGCGACGTGGCAGTCACAGGCGAGACCATCAGCGCCGTCCTGCCCGCCGGTGAGTTGGCCGCGCAGAAGTCCGCGCAAGAGATCGACGTCTCGGGCCTGGTCGTCGCGCCGGGTTTCATCGACATGCACACCCATTCCGATTTCACGCTGATCGCCGATGGGCGCGCGGAAAGTCAGGTGCATCAGGGCGTCACGACCGAGGTGATCGGCCAATGCGGCATCAGCTGCGCCCCCGTTAACAGCCCAGGCGATATCAGCCGCGTGGCCCCGTGGTACACCGATCAGGCCAAGCATGACACGTGGCTGGGTTTCGGCGACTATTTGGATGTGCTGGATCGCACCGAACTCGGCGTGAATGTCATGGCCTTTGTCGGCCACGGCACCGTGCATCGCGCGGTTCTGGGCGATCAGCTTCATCCGGGCGAGGCCGAAGATGTCACCGAAATGGCCCGGCTGGTCGATCAATGCATGGACGAAGGCGCGGGCGGGTTCTCCTCGGGTCTGGAATATTTCCCCGGCAGCCTCGCCTCGCCGGAGCATCTGGTGCCGATGTGTGAGGTCGCGGCCAAATACAAACGCCTCTACGCCACCCATGTGCGCAACCGGGATACGCATTACGATCTGGGCTTTGCCGAAGCTATCGCCACCGCACGCCAATCCGGCTCCAAGCTGCAGATCAGCCATATCCAGCCCAAATTCGGCGCGCCGGACTATGCCATGGACCACACACTGGAAATGATCGACCTGGCTCGCCGCCACGACGTGGACATCGCCTTTGACGTCATCCCGCATGACTGGAACCATACCCTCATGGCGGCGATCCTGCCGAAATGGGCGCAGGCAGGGTCCGTGGACGATGTGCTTGCGCGACTGGCTGACCCTGAATCCCGCGCGCGGATCAAGGCCAACCCCCAACCCATGTGGTTGATCGTCAAGGCCGAGAAATGGTCGGACATCGTCTTGCTGAACGCCACCGTCAACAAGGACATCGTCGGCGCCGACTTCGCCGAGATCGGCCGGATGCGCAATTGCCACCCCTATGACGCAGTGCTCGATATCCTTCTGGAGGAAGGCGAGAACCTGATGGCCTGCATGTGGTCGTCCAAATCCTTCCGCAACTCGGATGTGGAACTCTGTCTGGAACAACCCGAATGCGCCGTGATCTCGGACACTGTGGCCATCGCCAATGAGGGCGTTCTGAAGGACCACATTGGCTCGCTATCGGGTTACGGCTGGGCCGCGCGGTTCCTGCAATACTACGTTCGGGACAAATCGGCGCTGTCTCTGGAACAGGGTGTGGCCAAGCTGACCTCGATCCCCGCCAATCGGTTGGGGCTCAAGAATCGCGGGGTTTTGGCCGTAGGGCAACAGGCCGATATCTGTGTGTTCGATCAGGTCAACATTGCCAGCAACGCGACCGCGAAACACCCCCGCCGCTATGCCTCGGGCATTGCACATGTGCTGGTGAACGGGGTATTGGCGATGCGGAACGGCCTGCGCACATCCAGCAATTCCGGTCAGGTTCTGCGTAATTTCAGTGCTTCTGGTTAACCCTTCTGTTTAGCTGCTGGATTCGATCCGTACTTTTCTGATATCGGGCGCGATGCGGCTGTAGGCGGCCAGCAGACGCTCGGACCAGTTGCGATGGATATAGTCCGCCTCGAACCGCGAGGGGGCAACAAGGGTTACGGTCCCCCCTGCCCTTTCGGCCTCGATCAGATGGCGAAACCAGCTGGCCCAAAGCTCGGGATCGCGCCCGTGCAAAATGGCCTGAACCTGCGTCCAGACATCCCCATTGCTTTCTTCAGGTGCCGGAGGTTTCACTTTGAACGGCACCACATTTGTGCCGGGCTCGGGCGAGTCTGACATCCGCGCGACAAAATCCGCTCCAATCGTGGGCCAAACCTCGGATGTGTCGATCATCACCTGTTTGAGGTCCAGCTCATACACGGCCACCCTGCCCCGCGCGGCGGGGCGTTTGACCGCAATCCAGCCCATGGACCGCAGCTTGGACATCTCACGTTTGACGGTGCGCTCATTCACCGACCATAGCCGGGCAATCTCTTCTCGCCCGATCGACAGCTCATTCGCGCGCCAGTTATACCGCGTGGTGATCAACGCAATGATGCGTAGAATACTGCGCTGCCGATGCTTGTCGCCTGACAAAGCGTGCACCGTCATCGCGGACAGGATATCATATTTTATTGCGGGCGCGTTTAGCCCAACCGGTTTTGCAACCTGCATTCCAATCTTACCGCTCTGTCTGCCTCGGGCGGAGTTTCCACCTCTGTTGCGCTGTTTGCCAACGCTTTTCGTCTTGATGCCCTGATTAGCGTCCAAAGCGACGATTCTGTCAAGAGAAGTTTGAATTGACCCGGTTTTTCAGCAACTCAAATCTAAATTCAAAAAAGAAAAACGGTGAAGTATTGGTGATGGGGGACACTATAGTTGTCCCCTTAAATGGCATGTTTGCCCCCCCAAATCGACCGATAGAGAGTCTAACGTCCCCCTAAATATAGCGACCTGCCCTATTTTCCAGGGGCACTGCGAATCACCGCGATTCGGCTCCTGAAGGACGTTGATTTCCCTTGTTTATGTTACCCATGGGTAAGATCGTTATCTGAGTATATTTTCTTTTGCTTAAAGTGCAAATAGGGCGTAAATAGTGAAATCATAAAAAATAGCGTCCATAATGGTGAGACCCGAGGCATGTATACGCACGAAGACCTGAACGCATTGCGGAACCAGTCCCTTAAGTTGCAGGGCTGGATTCGGCAGCAAACCTTTAGTCCTGAGATGGAGAAGACTCTTCGTCGTTTTTCCAGCTGGGAAGTGTCCGAGCTGATCTTTCGCATTAACCAGTCGACCTTCCGGGGCAAGCTGGCTGCGGATCCCTCGCTGCCGGGTGGTGAGGTGGAACCAGACGGCCGGCAACGCTGGTTCAGCCTGGAAGAGGTGAATGAGCTCCGCCGGCGGCTCAAGGTGAACCGCAAATCTCTTATGCCGCCCCGCCCCGTTGGTAAGCGCGCGATACGTGCGGCGGTGGCAAACTTCAAAGGCGGCGCTGGTAAGTCGACCGTTGCGCTTCACTTGGCTCATGCGGCGGCGCTGGATGGCTACCGCGTGCTGGTGGTGGATTTCGATCCACAAGCCACTTTGAGCCATTCCATGGGCCTGACCGATGTGGCCGAAGATTTCACGGTCTGGGGCATTATGGCCCGCGACCTGATCCGCGAGACCGAACGTATGAATAACCGCCCCGTCGCTGCTGAATCAGGCACCGCCCTGCCCCGCCGCGAATTGCCGCCATCGATCACGGATATGGGCTTGGGCGATCTTCGGATTGGGGATTTCATCAAGCAAAGCTCGTGGTCGACCATCGACGTTGTCCCCTCCTGCGCCAACGCCGCCTTTGTCGAGTTCGCCTCGGCCCAGTATCGTCACTTAAACCCAGAGTGGTCATTCTTCGCGGCTGTGTCGCGTTATCTGGATCAGATCCC
The DNA here is from genome assembly GCF_056542685.1 of Ruegeria sp. AB6. Taxonomy (NCBI): domain Bacteria; kingdom Pseudomonadati; phylum Pseudomonadota; class Alphaproteobacteria; order Rhodobacterales; family Roseobacteraceae; genus Ruegeria; species Ruegeria sp. AB6. The sequence goes on from NZ_JBQGAD010000005.1 coordinate 88,668, forward strand.
CGATGATGCCTATGACCTTATCCTGTTCGATTGCCCCCCGGCGATTGGGTATCAATCCATGAACGCGGTGTTCGCGGCAGACATGCTCTATATTCCCTCAGGGCCCGGCTATTGGGAATACGACTCGACAACCTCTTTCATTGGCCAGCTGGCCGAAGCGCTTGAAGACCTTGCCTACGGTTTCGACAAGACCTTACCCACGGGTAAGATCGGCTTACCCAAGACATTCTGTGAAATGCGCTTTCTGCTGACCCGGTACGAGCCTGGCAACGCGTTGCATTCGGCCATGTTCGAAGCGTTCAAGAAAGTGTTTGGCGAACATGTGGCCGAGCATCCGGTTGAAATGACCCGTGCGGTCGAACAGTCCGGCCGGTTTCTGAGTTCGGTCTATGAAATGGACTACCGCGAAATGACGCGCGAGACATGGCGCCGCGCGCGGTCTACATTTGATAACGTGTACGAGGAATTCCGGGGCGTGATGCTTTCGGCCTGGGACCAGTTGGAGGATGACGCATGAGCCGCAAACGCAGAATGTTCGACATCGACATGCCTTCCATGGAGGATATCCCGGTTGGCAAAGTTCCTGACAAGGTCTTGGAAAAACGCCGTGGCCCGATGGCCGCCGCGATCTCGGAAAACGCCGAAGCGTTGCGCGGGCAACAATCGACAGAGGACACCATACGCGCCGAAAACGATCGCCTGGCCCATGAGCTTGTTCGTCTGCGGTCCGAAGGTCTGGTGACCGAGCATGTACTTCTGGCTGATGTGGTAACTGAAAAGCTGACCCGGGATCGCAAGGACGGCCCGGATCCTGAATTGGACGAGTTGAAGGATTCGATCCGCGAAATCGGATTGTCGAACCCAATCCGGTTGGAGCGTCGGGCTGATGGTCGGTACGAGCTCATTCAAGGGATGCGGAGATTGTCTGCCTATAGAGCTCTGTATCAGGAAACCGGCAATGAAGTGTATGCGGCTATCCCGGCGGGCATTTCGGAAGGCGCGGATCTGAATGACAGCTACCGTCGCATGGTAGATGAAAACCTGATCCGCAAGGATATCTCATTTGCGGAAATGGGTGCATTGGCGCGGGCCTTTGCCGAGAACCCTGCGAATGAATGCCCGGACGTGGACAAGGCCGTTGCGCTTTTGTTCAAGTCCGCCAGCTATACCAAACGCAGCTATATCCGATCTTTCGCCAGCCTGCTGATGATGCTGGACAAGGTGCTGATGCATCCTAACGATATTCCGCGCAATGTCGGCGTTGAGCTGAAACGTAGGTTGGATGCCGATCCCGGTTTGGCGCGTCATGTGAGCACCAGTTTGATGAACGAACCGGATCGCGACGGCGCGCGCGAGGTTGCTATTCTCCGCTCGTTTTTAGAGCCGACAGCTGACAACCCCAAGAAAGTGCCAGGTGCAAGCGGTGGAAAGACGCGGCGGGCGAAGACCACGTTTCAAGTTTCGGGCAGAGCAGGGGTGGCGAAGTGCTCGGCCTCAAGCGGGCGAATTGAACTGCGCTATAATCTGGACTTCACACGGGTGAACCGTGCCAAGCTAGAGCAAGCGATCGCCTCATTGCTGGACGAATTGCAGGAAGACGACAACCTTACCCACGGGTAAGATCAGCAACATGCTAACAAACACAAACGCCGGGCCAGTGCCCGGCGTTTTTCATGCGTCATTTTTAGGGCGGGTTTTCCCAAAAGCTGTTTTGGACTTGATGGCAGTTGGCAGAGAATCTTGTGGCCGAGCCCAGGCATATGATGCGAGCTTAGGATTGGATGCTTGGAACGCAATGACTGGGTCTGACTACAAAGGAGGGGTTCGTGGACCCAGCAAGCACAGCGGTCGGTAGGGCAACGGCGCAACATGTAAGGGCAGGGGGGACTGCAGGTGGTGGACACAAGGGGATGTATTGGAGTCAAATCCTTATTTAGTAGGTTTGAATGCCGCTTTGGCTGTCTAGTTCGTGACGAGGATAGATTATGCTCTCAATCATGTGGTGCGCAAAAAGTCCTTATTATGATCATTACAAGACTGGTTGGCTGACGCAAAACACAAACTCGATCAGGAGTATCAGGTGCATACTTATGGGTCTTGACGCCCATAAGAGCTACGAGTGCCAATCGCTGGGATCAGTTTCTAGTTGGCAAAAAGATTGCTATCAAATGAGAACGACTTAACGGTTCCGATCATCCGAATGTGGGAATAAATGCGCTTAGCTCTTTTCATTCTCTTTCCGATTATGTTTGTCGGTTTGGTTGTTTTTCTGATCTTTGGTTTGAAACCGCCCAACAATATTAAGCTGGCTGCTGGCATAAACGGCGGCGGATACTGGCAAGTTGGACAACTCTATAAAGCAGAACTTGCACGTGACGGCATTCAGGTAATGTTGGTTGAAACCGAGGGGTCCGTTGAGAACATTCAAAAACTTGTTTCCGGCAAAGTGGATGCCGCTTTTGTTCAAGGCGGTCTTGAACTACCTCAGGACGAAAACTTGCAGTCCCTGGGTGCCATTTTTCTTGAACCCATGGTGGTGTTCCGTGGAACGTCTAGTTCAGTTGGGGCCAATGCAGGAGAATGGGGAGACATACGTTTAGCAGCAGGAACCAAGGCGTCTGGTACTCGCGCCGCTGCTTTATCGCTAATTGAGGCCGCAGGTTTGCAAAATGTCGGCATAACCCTAGTCGATGCCGGGGGAAACGATGCAATAGAGGCGTTGTATTCCAACGAAGCGGATGCAGCGTTGTTTGTCGCACCCCTCGATGCGCCTTATCTTATGGACGCAATTTTTGATCCAGAAATCGTTTTCGTTCCCATGGCTTTGGTCGATGCTCTGGCATTGAAACTTTCAGGCGCAAATTCGGTAACTGTACCGGCAGGATCAATCACACTGGACCCTCCGAGGCCGCCGGAGGATGTCAAGATCTTAGCGTTGAGGGCTTCACTTATCGCCGCTTCCGATCTTCATCCTGCAGTAACCGATAGGTTGGTGAATGCAGCGAAGAACATTCATAGCGAAGCCACTATTTTGCAAAGTGCGCGCGAGTATCCAAACACAGCTTCACCGCCTGTGCCACTAAACAAAATTGCGACAGAACTCATAAATTCTGGGCCAAACTTTTTGCATGGCGTCTTGCCATATTGGATCGCAGCGCAATTTGGCAGTGTATTGTTGTTGTTATTGCCTTTGTTGTTCTTAGTTCCTTTTCTGCGGATCGTCCCGTCTGGCTACGTTTGGTTTCAAAAGCGTAGGGTCTGGCGTTTTTACCAGCGCATCGCTGCGCTTGAGGAAGAACTCAGCAAGGCACAGACTTTGGCTGAGGTGGAAGAAGTCGCCAATAAATTCGAAGAAGTGGACACCGCACTTGCAAACCTGAACCTGCCGCTCGCATATCGCCAAGGCGCATATGATGCACGTTTGCACATAGACCTAATTCGACAGGAGATTGCGCGCCGTCGAAACGCGAAATTGATGGACCCTTAGCAATAGCAGGCAATGCGTTAAAATTTCTTTTTGATTTGAGCTTTCGATACGGTCTTGCGCTTTAGTTAGTGCGGATATGGTTGCTTTGGGCTCACAGCTAGTACCCGAGCAAACGCGGCAATCCAGGAAAACCCCTTCGCACTCCGCTGAGGTACAGAGCCGAAGTTTAGAGCGTCGTTTCCGTTTGAGTGTCATCTCAACACTCGTGGCCGGACAAGGCAGGGGCGTATACTATCGTCTACTGCGCGAATTGCTGAAATGGAAAAAGCCCGGACATAATTCGCCCGTTTTTGAGCAAACTGGTGCGTGTTCGTAGCTCTGTGACGCAGCGTAGGCAGAATTGCACCGCAATCGTCTTTCCCGAATCGAGGAAAAGGCGCTATGCTGCACTGCAGAAAAAAGGCATGCTATGTTTCGATTGGACGGATACAAAGCAGTTGTTATCGGTGTCGCAAACGATCAGTCGATTGCGTGGGGATGCGCGCGTGCGCTTCATGCACAAGGCGCAGAGATCGCGCTGACTTATGTAAACGAAAAGGCCAAACCATACGTCGTCCCGCTGGCTGAAGAGGTTGATGCAAAAATCTGTCTGCCGCTGGATGTGCGGGATGCAGACCAGACAAACGCCTTGTTTGATGCAATCCGGGCGCAATGGGGCCGGATTGACACTCTTGTGCATTCTATTGCCTTTGCGCCACGCGATGATCTGCACGGAAGGGTTATTGATACCTCGGCCGAAGGGTTTGGGGTGGCCATGGATATTTCTGTTCATTCGTTTCTGCGCATGATCCGCATGGCCGAACCGCTGATGGTGCGTGGCGGAACATGTATGACGGTCTCGTTTCTTGGGGCGACTCGGGTTGTTGAAAACTACAATATCATGGGGCCGGTGAAGGCCGCTTTGGAAGCCTCGGTGCGCTATGCCGCTGCAGAACTGGGGACCAAAGGCATTTCGGTGCACGCTCTGTCGCCTGGCCCTCTGAAAACCCGCGCGGCCACCGGGCTGTCCGATTTTGATGCACTGCTGAGCGCCGCTGCCGAGCGTGCACTCACCCATCAGTTGGCGACCATCGAAGATGTCGGTGCCTATGCCGCGTTTCTTGCAAGCCGCGAGGCGTTCAACGTGACTGGCGGCGTACACCCCATCGACGGTGGGTACAGCATCGTCTGAGGAAGGATTGACCTATGGCCCGGAATTCAATTGCGAAAGAAAATGCGTCGCACCCTTCAACCGGTGAAAAAACCACAGCGACCGTAAACAGCAACGTGCTTGATGCGATTTCTGGTGTGCTTGATCAATCTGGTATGCAGTACCAAATTTTGTCGCAAGCCGCTACTAATCAGGCACAGAAAATAACTGAGCACCATTCAAACCGGTCTACGAAATGGTCAAACGAACTGCGAGATCTTGCGGTGCAATTCGCGCATACGAAATCCGTAGGTTCGGCATGGACGGACTATATCAAGGATGCAGGTCAGCGCGTCGCCCTGACGATGGACGTCTTGCGCGAGCGCGGAGACGTTTTACTCGAACATGAAGCGGCCGGTTGCCCGCCAGTGCTTGTCTATGACTACGAAGTGATGGTTGACGGGAGGGAGCTCGACCGGCCCTGCAACTATCAGCTTTTGCGCATTGTTCCCCCGCAAGGGATCAACGTAGACGATCACAAACGCCCCTACATCATTATTGATCCTCGTGCTGGACATGGCGGTGGTATTGGTGGGTTCAAGTCCGACAGCCAGGTCGGCGTGGCGCTGGCGAAGGGCCACCCGGTATACTTTGTGAGTTTTGGCCGTGACCCGGTCGAAGGACAGACACTGGCGGATGTGATGCATGCCGAAGCTGGATTTGTTCGCACCGTCAGCGCGCGTCACCCAAAAAGCCCGCAACCTGTTGTGACAGGAAACTGCCAGGGCGGCTGGGCGACCTTGCTGATGGCGGCCTGCAACCCCGATCTGACCGGGCCTCTGGTGCTCAATGGTGCGCCGGTCGCACCTTGGTCGGGTGAAGTTGGTGAAAATCCAATGCGCTACAATGGCGGGATGCTTGGCGGTACATGGCAGCCGATGCTCTGGTCAGATTTGGGGAACGGCAAATTTGACGGTGCCAATCTGGTGATGAATTTCGAGCAGCTAAATCCCAGCCGAAACTACTTTGGCAAATATTTCGACCTGTACCGCGATCCCGAAGCCGGCCGTCAGCGTTTCATCGATTTTGAGCGTTGGTGGGGCGGTTTCTTTCTTCTGAACGAGGCCGAAATTCGATGGATTGTCGAACAACTGTTCGTTGGAAATCGGCTCGTCAAGAATACCGCACAACTGGAACCCGGAGTTCCCGTAGATCTCAAGGCGATCAAAGCGCCGATTTTTGTCTTTGCAAGTCATGGCGACAATATCACGCCGCCGCAACAGGCGTTGAACTGGATCGCTGAAACGTATGCGGACGAAGAAGAGATACGAGTACGCGGCCAGCGCATTATTTACATGCTTCATGATGAAGTGGGGCATCTGGGTATTTTTGTTTCCTCCAAGATTGCGCGCAAAGAGCACACAGGCCTCGCCTCTACACTTGAAACAGTCGAGGCAATGGCACCCGGTCTTTATGAAATGGTCATTGATAACATCGAAGGGGACGGGGTCGAAAAATCCTTCGAAGTTCGGTTCGTCGATCGAACGCTTTCAGATGTCGCTGCATTGGATGACGGTCGCCAGGATGAAACCAGCTTTGCCGCCGTGGCGCATATGTCGGAAGTGCAAGCGGGTGCCTATGAAACCTTTGGTCGCCCAGCCGTGCAAACAATGTCGACACCGGTGACAGCGCAGGCTTTGCGCGATGCGCATCCGCTGCGCGTACAGCGTTCGTCGATGTCTTCGAACACAGTTATGGGGAAAGGGATCGAGAAACTGGCGCAGGACGCCAGAGCGCAGCGCGCGCCAGCCGATGCTGACAACCCGTTTCTAAAATGGGAAAAACTCACCGGTGAATGGATCGAGCAATCGATGGATTTGGGCCGTGATTTGCGCGACGCATGGTATGAGGCAACCTTCTTCGCCACTTGGGGCGGGCCGTTCGCAACTTGGTTCGGGCAAGAGTATTCCAAGCGCCGAACCCTGCCAGACCCAGCGTCTTTGCGCAATTTGCCAGAGGTCAACACGGTGCTTGCGCATATGCGGCAAGGAGGTCTGCCCGAGGCGGTCATTCGAATGCTGATCTTATTGGCCGACAGCCACAAAGGCTTTCGCGCTGAGATTCTGCACCGCTGGGCGCATATCTTTCGGCACGAAGCGCCGTTCAAATCCATTTCGGTTGTAGAACGTCAACGTATGTTGCACGAGCAGACTCTGGTCGCCACTTTCGATCCGAAGGGTGCAGTCGAGACGTTGCCTTATCTGTTGCCTGACGAGGAGCAGCGCACTGAAGCCGTTGATCTGGTCAAACGCATCATAGGGGAAGTCAAAACACCTTCCAAAGAACTTGAAGAGATGGCCAACTTGCTTGTGCGCGTTTTGGACTATCGTCCCGATGCTGAAACGGGGCCAAAGGCGGCGTCGCAGACGTCAATGGCAAAGTCTTGAAATCGAATGGCGACACAAAATCCAGTCGGAATTGAATTGATTTCATTGCTTTAGGCCTGCAATCTCTATTAGCTTGGAGGCAACCGGATTTACCAAATCAATATTAAACCCTCCGAGCGCACTGGTTCGGTGGGCAGTTTGAAGGTGGAAAGAAAAATAAACTCTTAATCATGCGACTTAGGGTAGGCGATGTCTCAGAGTCTCTTGAAATATACTCGTGTTCTGGAAATTGTTGGGGATACGATCAAAGTTAGGGTTCCGTTGGACGGATCGGCTGAAGCAACCGTTAGGTTCAACGATCTGGCGGTGATCGAAACCATCGACGGACACAAAACGCTGGCGCAGGCGATTTTCATCGACCGGGATGTGGTGACGCTGCAGGTGTTCTCGGGCACCAAGGGTATCTCGACCGAGGCGACAGCCACTTTTCTGGGTCATCCGATGCAGACGCCCTATTCGGCCAATATTCTTGGCCGTGTCTTTGACGGGGCAGGGGTGGCAATCGACGGTGGGCCGGACCTGTCATCCGAACCGCGGATCGAAATTGGCGGGCCGACCGTAAACCCTTCGGAACGTGCAGTGCCCAACAAGATGATCCGCACGGACGTGCCGATGATCGACGTGTTCAATACTCTGGTCGAAAGCCAGAAAATCCCGATCTTTTCGGTCTCGGGCGAGCCGTTCAATGCCTTTCTCAGCCGGATCGGCATTCAGGCGGATGCGGATATCGTAGTCTTTGGCGGGCTGGGGCTGATCTTTGACGACTATCACACGTTCCGGACGTCGTTCGAGGATGCGGGCGTGTTCTCGCGCACGGTGATGTTCGTCAATCAGGCGATGGACCCACTGGTGGAACGGCTCTTGGTGCCGGACATGGCGCTAGCGGTGGCCGAGAAATTCGCGGTCGAAGAAGGCAAACGGGTGCTTGTCTTGTTGACCGACATGACCGCCTATGCCGATGCGATGAAAGAGGTGGGGATCAGTCAGGAACGCGTGCCCTCGCAGCGCGGCTATATGGGCGATCTCTATTCCCAACTGGCGCGGCGGTACGAGAAGGCATGTGACTATGCCAAAGGCGGTTCGGTCACTGTACTGACTGTCACGACGATGCCCGGCAATGATGTGACCCATCCGGTGCCGGACAACACGGGCTATATCACCGAGGGGCAGTTTTACCTGCATTCGGGGGTGATTGATCCGTTTGGCAGCCTGTCACGCCTCAAGCAGAACGTGATCGGCAAGACCACGCGTGAAGATCACGGGCAGATCATGAACACGATGATCCGCTTCTATTCCGAAAGCCGCGATGCGGCGCAGAAACAGGCGATGGCCTTTGATCTTTCGGATTACGATCACCAGTTGCTGAAATTCGGCGCGCTGTTCCGGGCGCGGTTTATGGACATCAACGTCTCGATCCCGCTCGAGGACGCGCTGGATCTGGGGTGGAAGACGCTGGCCGAGTGTTTCCAGCCTGAACAGTTGCTGATGAAGCAGGCTTTGGTCGAGAAGTATTTCCCAAAGGATACCGATGGCGCGGTTGCAGCTGAATAAATCGTCGCTGGCTCGCCAGCAGACCCAGCTGAAAAGCTATGAGCGGTTCCTGCCGTCGCTGGACCTCAAGCGCCAGCAGTTGATGGCGGAACGTGCCAAAGCCCGCGAAGACGTCCACCGCCTGCAGCAAGAGGTGCACAATCTGGCGCAGCAGGTCGGGGAAAAACTGCCGATGCTGGCGCAGCAGGGGGTCGACCTGGACGGGTTGGTCGAGTTGAAGGATTACCAGTTGAAAGAGGTCAACGTGGTCGGCGTCAAGATGCCCGATCTGGACCGAATCGAAGTTGCCGTGCGACCCTATTCGCTGTTGGCCAAGCCACATTGGGTCGATGCCGCCGCCAACCTGTTGCATGACATGATCGAGGCGCGGCTACGCGTGAAGGTCGCCGAAGAAAGGGTGCGCATTTTCGACAAGGCCGTGGCCACGATCACGCAACGGGTCAACCTGTTCGAAAAAGTTTTGATCCCGCGCGCCAAGGCCAATATCAAGAAAATCCGCATCTATCTGAGCGATGAGCAGATGCAGGCGGTTGTGCGCTCGAAAATCTCCAAACGCAAACATGCGCAGGAGGCGCTGACATGAGCGTCGCGCGGCTGAAGAAACTGTCCCTCGTCGGACCCGCCGCGCATAAGGGCGACACGTTAGAGGCGCTGCAGGAGCTGGGCTGTATGCATGTACTGCCACTGGCGCCTCCACCCGTCGAGCCGGAAAAGATCAGCGAACGTGGCGCGCATGACGCTTATAAAGCGCTGCGCTTTTTGACCGACGTGGCCGACCCGCGCCGCCAGATACAGCGCGATCCGGCCTTCGACATGGACCAGTTCGTGCGCGACGTGCTTGACCTGATGCAGCGCACCCGAGAGGCAACAGATCGGCGGGATTTTCTGGCGCACCGGATCGCGCAGGTGCGACCGTGGGGTGATCTGGATTTTCCACCCAATGATGTGCTGGCGGGCAATCGGCTGTGGTTCTACCAACTGCCGGTGAAACACCGCGAGGCGTTGTCCGAGGTCAAACTGCCCTGGGCCATTCTGGAACAGGATCACCGCTATATTTACGCGGTGCTGATCGCGCCCGAGGATCCGGGTGATGATATTCTGCCGGTGCCGCGCACTCATACCGGGTCGCTGCCGATCCATGAGCTTGAGGCGCAGCTGGAAGAGGCCGAGATCGCCATTGAGGCGCTTGAGGCGGAACGCATCGCCCAGACCCGTTACCTGACCCTGATGCGCCGAAACCTGTCGGCGGCGGAAAGCGCGGCGGAACTGGCCCACGCCACACAGAAGGTCCGCGACGAGGGCGCGATGTTTGCCCTGCAGGGCTGGGTGCCTGAAGATCGTGTGGATGCGGTGCTGGAGATGGCGCAGGCGCGAGACGCTGCTGTTCTGATCGAGGAGCCGGGGCCGGATGACGCCCCTCCGACGTTACTGGAGCAGCCTGAAAACCGCAGCGCGGCGGTCGATCTGGCGCTGTTTTACCAGATACCGGGCTACCGGGATTGGGATCCCAGCATCATCGTTGCGGCCTCGTTTGCGATCTTCTTTGCGATGATCGTGGCGGATGCGGGCTATGGCGCGGTGATCCTGCTGGGCCTGCTGGCCTTCTGGAGGAAGATGGACAAGACCCCGGCGCAGCGGTCTTGGCGGCTCTACGGTGTGATCATCGCGGGCGCGACGGTGATTTATGGGGTCCTGGTCGGCAGCTATTTCGGCGCGTCCCCGGCAGATGGGTCGATCTGGGCGCGGCTCAAGATACTGGATCTGAACAATTTCAACGCGATGATGATGATCTCGATCGTGGTGGGGGTGTTCCATCTGGTGCTGGCCAACGCATTGGCAGCGCGGGCGGCGTGGGGACGGCGCAGAGCGGTTGCCAATATAGGTTGGATCGGAGTGCTAATCGGCGGGTTTGTTCTGTGGTTGGCCTACATGAACGACGGCGCGACCCTGCCCGGAACCGTCCTGATGGTTGCCGGTTTTCTGACCATTCTGCTGTTCACTAGCGAGCGACAGATCACCAAACCTACCGACTGGCTGTGGCGTCTGATCGAAGGGCTGCAGGGGCTGGCGGGGGCGATGGGGGCGTTTGGCGATGTTCTGAGTTACATGCGCCTGTTCGCGCTGGGGCTGGCCTCGGCCTCGCTGGCGATCACGTTCAACGATCTGGCGGTCCAAGTGATGCAGGCGCTGAAAGGGCCGGGCATCCTGTTCGGGCTGCTGATCCTGATTGCAGGGCATCTCCTCAATTTCGCACTCGCACTGATGAGCGGCGTCGTCCACGGGTTACGTCTCAATTACATCGAATTCTTTAAATGGGGTCTGCCGGATGAAGGCATCGTCTTTCGCCCGTTCGCCCGCAAGGAGGTTCAGGAATGAATGAGCTTGTACTGACATTGGGTTGGCTGGGAATCTATGCGCCCATGGCATTGGGTGCGGCGTCCAGCGCCATTGGTTGTGCCATCGCGGGGCAGGCCAGTATCGGCGCGATGACCGAGACCGAGGGCGGCTATGGCCGGTTCATCGGCGTCTCGGCCTTTCCGTCGACCATGGTGATCTATGGCATCGTGATCATGTTTACGCTGAACCGCGATGTGACGCCGGAAAACGCGGGCGGGCTGTTCGGCATCGGCATCCTGTCGGGAATTGCGCTGATGTATTGCGGCATCTGGCAGGGCCGCGCCTGTGCGGCGGCGATCAATGCCACGAAGGAGAAACCTGAGATCTTCGGCCTGTCGCTGGCCCCTGCGGCGATCATAGAAGGCTTTGGCGTTTTTGCCTTTGTCTTTGCCTTGGTCATTAGCGCGGGGATCAGCTGATGGCACAGGACGGAATGATCTCGCACGGGGTCGATGCGCTGATCGACAAGCTGCGCAGCGACGGTGTCTCGGCGGGGCAGGCGGATGCGGACAAGTTGCGTTCTGAAGCCAAGGCCGAGGCGGCGAAGATTCTCGCCGATGCCAAGCGCGAAGCGGATGAGTATCAGAAAAAGGCGCGCACCGAATCCGACAATTACCGCGCCGCCGGGGAAGAGGCGCTGAACACCGCCATGCGCGATGCTGTGCTGACGATGAAGGCCGGACTCACTGACCGGTTTCGCGAAGATGTCGAACGCCTTGTCACCAAAGAAATGGCTGATCCCGAGATGCTGAAACAGATGATCCTCGAGGTCGTCGGGCGCGCTGCCGAAGGGGCCAAGCTGGACGGTAAGGTGCAGGTGATCCTGCCCGCTAAGGTGGCCACACAAGAGGATATCAAGCAGAACGCTGACGATATCCAGTCGGGCAAGCTGACGAAATACGTGCTGGGCCTGACCGCCGACATGCTGCGCGAACAGGTGGAGCTGCACGCTGCTGACGGCACGCAGGACGGTATCCGGGTGCGCGCCGAGGATCAGGGCGTGGTGCTGGACCTGACTGACAAGGCCGTGGCCTCCTTGCTGATGGAGCATCTTCAGCCCCGGTTCCGTGCCGTGCTTGAAGGGGTGATCCGCTGAAATGTCGGACCCCGACGCCTATATCGCGCTAATCAGCAGCCTTCCCGGCTCAGAGCGGTTGTTTATCGCCAAACAGCCCCCAATCTCGCGCTTTCGGCTAGACCGGCGGCTGCGCGCGTTGACGCCTGAGGATGCGCAGGTGCTGCGGGTGTTGGAGCACGCCCTGAACTGGGGCGATTACGATATGGACATGACAGACGTGCAGGCCGTCGAACGGTGCAAGGCCGCGCTTGCTGATATTCCGCAGCCGACTTTGCAGAAGCTGTTTCTGGAGCGGATGGATTTGCGCACCGCCGTAGCCGCATTGCGCCTTCGCAAAAAGGGTGGCAGCTCGCCCGCCGGAACCTTCGGCATGGGCCGCTGGGCCCGCCACATCCCGGCCAACTGGAGCGATCCGACCTTCAAGCTTGAGAGCTCGATGCCGTGGCTCAAGGAAGCGCATCAACTGCTGGAGGCCGAGGACCCGCTGGGTCTGGAGAGGCTTCTGCTTTCGGTTAGCCATAAGCAGCTGAAACGCCACGCCGCCCGCCATCTGTTCGATTTCGAGGCCGTAGCGATTTACGTTCTGATCTGGAATATTTTCGACCGCTGGGCGCAGAGCAATGCGCAGGATGCGGCAACGCGATTTGAAAAACTGGCGCAACAGGCCATGGCCGACGTCGCCGATATCGACTTTGAGGGAGCCTACGCATGACCGCCCCAACCCCCGTCACCCAAACCGCCACTGCCCGCGTTGTCTCGGTGCAAGAGGGGCTGGTGCAAATTCAGGCCAACGCAGATGCCTCGGGCGCGCCGGGGCAATTGGTCAAGAACGAGGTGGTCTTCATCCTGCCCACGCGCCCCGGCCCCGGCGGCCGTCAGGAACGTTTGAAAGCCGAAGTGCTGCGCGTGCGCGGCGACACGGCGGATGTGCAAGTCTATGAAAGCACCGACGGCGTGGCCGTGGGCGATCCGGTAGAGCAATCGGGCCAGTTGTTGTCGGTTGAACTGGGGCCAGGTCTGCTGGGTCAGGTGTTTGACGGGTTGCAGTCGCCACTGCCCAAGGTCGCTGCCGAATTTGGCACTTTCCTGCCGCGCGGCGCGGATGTGGCCCCGCTGGATACGCTGGCGAAGTGGTCGTTTACACCTTCGGTCAAGGTGGGCGACACCGTGACGGCGGGCGACAGCATCGGCGCGGTGCCCGAGGGGCGGTTCGAGCATAAGATCATGCTGCCGTTTAACTGGGTTGGCGATTACAAGGTCGTCTGGGTCCAGAAAGGGGCTGCCACGATCCACGACATCGTGGCCCGGCTTGAGGATGCGCAGGGCGGCGAACACACGCTGACCCTGTCACAGAAATGGCCCGTCCGGAGGGCGTTGCCGGAAAACATCCTGAAGCGCGCCTTGTCTGAACGTCTTTACCCGACCGAGCCGGTTCTGACCTCGCAACGCCTGATCGACACGTTCTTCCCTATCGCGCGCGGCGGGACGGCCTGTATTCCCGGCCCGTTCGGTGCAGGCAAGACCGTGCTGCAAAACCTGATCGCACGGAATTCCAAGGTCGATATCGTGATCGTTGTCGCCTGCGGCGAGCGCGCGGGCGAGGTGGTGGAGACCATCGCGGAATTCCCCAAGATGACCGACCCAACCTCGGGCGGCAGCCTGATGGACCGGACAATCATCATCTGTAACACCTCGTCCATGCCGGTCGCTGCGCGCGAGGCGTCGATCTTTACAGGCATCACACTGGGCGAATATTACCGCCAGATGGGCTATGACGTGCTGCTGATTGCCGACAGCACCAGCCGCTGGGCGCAGGCCATGCGCGAGACTTCGGGCAAGCTGGAGGAAATTCCGGGTGAGGAGGGCTTCCCGGCCTACCTGGAAAGCTCGATCAAGGGGCTGTACGAGCGCGCAGGCGCGATGAAGACCAATGACGGCGCGTTGGGCAGCCTGACCCTGATCGGCACGGTCTCACCCGCCGGGGGCAATTTTGACGAACCGGTCACGCAGTCGACCCTGTCTACGGTCAAGTGTTTCCTCGGCCTGTCGTCCGAGCGCGCTTACAAGCGGTTTTACCCGGCGGTGGACCCGATGCTCAGCTGGTCACGATATCTGGATCAGCTGTCCGACTGGTATGACAAGAATGCCGAAGCTGGCTGGACCGGCAAGGTCCGCGATTTGCTGGCGCTTATCGAAAAGGGCGAACAGGTCGATCAAATGATGCAGGTGACGGGCGAAGAGGGCGTCACGATCGAGGACTTTGTCACCCAGCAAAAAGCACTGTTTGTGGACATGGTTTATCTGCAGCAGGACGCCTTTGATCAGGTGGACGCAACCGTCCCTCTGGAGCGGCAGAAGATGACCTTCAAGCTGGTCTATGGCGTGACCCAATCCACCGCCGATTTCGCTGATAAAGCCGAAGTACGTCAGGTGTTTACGCAGCTGACAGGCTTGATGAAGAACTTCCACTACGCGGCCGAAAATACACCTGAATTCAAATCAACTTGGGCACAGATTGAAAGCCTGTGCCGGGAAAAGTTCGAAGTGTGACACGCCAAAAGCCGGCCCCTTAGACAGCTACTATTTTGAGCGAGCCGGGGGCCGATGCGACCGTCAACGCAGCTGAGGTCGACGCGCGTGTCGATCTGTCATCGGGAACGTTCGATCCGGATAACGTGAACAGCTAGCCCGCAAAAAACGGCTTTTGTCTGCGCATGCAAAATTCCGAGGGCTAAATTTCACAAATCAGTTACATCTTTTTGGGTTTTTAATGATCCAAGTCAAAGTCCTGTTTGATTTTGCTTTGCACATTTCACGCAACAGCTTGCAACGAACCCGGCCGGACTGAACGGAAGATCATCGGGCACGCAGGCAGCTTAGCTTTCATTCTCGGTATTTTCAGTGGATCGTTCAAATGAAGTTCCAGTTCCCTACTGCATACACCATTCTATTTGCTTTGATCGCAGTGGTTGCGATCGCCACTTGGTTCGTGCCCGCCGGTCAGTATGACCGAGTCGCAAATGAACAGCTGGGCAAGGATGTCCCGGTTCCAGGCAGCTATCAGGTAGTTGACCCGCAGCCGCAGGGCTTTTTCGACGTGGTTCTGGCACCGATTGCGGGGTTCTACAATCCTGCCACCTATGAGGCTCAGGCCATCGACGTTGCGCTGTTTGTTCTTGTGATTGGAGGCTTTCTGGGGATCGTGGCCCATACCGGAGCCATTGACGCAGGCATCGCCAAAGCGATGGCAAGGATGGAGGGGCATGAAAAGTGGATGATCCCCATCCTGATGGCGTTGTTTGCTGCAGGCGGCACCATCTATGGCATGGCTGAGGAATCGCTGGCCTTCTACACCCTGATCATTCCGGTGATGATTGCGGCGGGTTATGACGCCGCTGTAGGTGTGGGATCATCATGCTGGGCGCGGGCGTGGGTACGCTGGGGTCCACCATCAACCCCTTTGCCACCGTGATCGCTTCGGACGCGGCGGGGATCCCGTTCACCAATGGGATCATGCTGCGCTTTGGACTGCTTGCGGTCTGCTGGCTGGCCTGTGTTGCGTTTGTCATGCGCTACGCGGCGCGGGTCAAAGCCGACCCTCAGCTGTCGATCGTCGCCGACAAACGCGAAAGCAATGAAACACATTTCCTCAAAGGCAAACGCGAGGGCGATGCGCCTGTCACCTTTACGGGCACCCATGGTGTAATCCTTGTGATCTTTGCAGCCAGCTTCGGCGTAATGATCTGGGGCGTATCCGTCGGAGGTTGGTGGATGGCCGAGATGTCGGGCCTGTTTCTTGTGGCCGCCATCGTCGTCGGGCTGATCGCACGGATGGGAGAAGAAGAGTTCACTTCGACTTTCGTGGATGGCGCGCGTGATCTGTTGGGCGTGGCGCTGGTGATCGGGATTGCACGTGGCATCGTTATCGTGATGGATGCTGGCAGTACAACGGACACGATCCTGTATTGGGCCGAGGGTGCAGTGAACGGGTTGGGTCAGGTGGCTTTCATCAATACCATGTTCGGGCTGCAGGGGCTGTTGTCTTTCCTGGTGCCGTCCTCATCGGGTCTGGCGGTTCTGACCATGCCGATCATGGCGCCACTGGCGGATTTCTCGAACGTGGACCGTTCTTTGGTCGTCACGGCCTATCAGTCCGCTAGCGGTCTGGTGAACCTGATCACGCCGACCTCGGCTGTGGTGATGGGTGGCTTGGCGTTGGGACGTGTGCCCTATGAACGGTGGTTGAAATTCACCCTTCCGCTGCTGGGTGTACTGATCGTGATCATCATGGTCGGTCTCAGCCTGTCGGCAATTGCGTAAGGCTGTCCGATGACCTCTTCTGATACCCCACACGCTCTTGGGTTTTGGATGTGTACCGCCTTGGTGGTGGGCAATATGATCGGGTCGGGAATTTTCCTGCTGCCGTCGTCTCTTGCAGCGTTTGGGCCGATCTCGATGGCGGGATGGGTTCTGACCGCCGGAGGAGCCATCGTCCTGGCGCTGATCTTCGGACGGCTGGCGCGCCTGTCTTCTGATACCGGTGGGCCATATGCCTATGCCCGCGAAGGCTTTGGGGATTTTGCAGGGTTCATCATCGCGTGGGGCTATTGGATCGCCCTTTGGTCGGGAAATGCCGCCGTGGCCGTGGCCTTTGCTGGATATCTCAGCGTTATGGTCCCTGCCGTGGGCCAAAGCGCATTGGCCGGGTTGGCCGCGGCACTGGGGTCGATGTGGTTGCTGACTTGGATCAACGTGCGCGGCGTGCGTGAAGCGGGGATCATTCAGGTCGTGACCACCGTGATGAAACTGGCTCCGCTGCTGGTGCTGATCGTTTTGGGCTTTGCATATGTAGACAGCGCTAATTTCAAACCGGTGAATGTCAGCGGAATGTCCAACATCTCGGCGATTTCAACTTGTGCTGCGCTGACACTGTGGGCCTTTGTGGGGCTGGAACCGGCGACCGTCCCGGCAGGTGAGGTCAAAGATCCCAAGCGCACCATTCCCCGCGCCACGATCCTTGGCACATGCGTGGCGGCTTTGATCTATATCGCGACAACCTATGTGGCGCTCGGTGTCGTGCCCTCGTCACTTTTGGCGGGAAGCAATGCGCCGCTTGCCGATGTCGCCACGGTCATGTGGGGCTTCGGTGGCGCTGTCTTTATCGCCATCGGGGCCTGTATCTCAACCTTTGGGACGCTGAACGGTTTTGTTCTTCTGACTGGGCAGGTGCCCCTAGGCGCGGCCCGCGACGGGTTGTTCCCGGCCTATTTCGCGCGCCTGTCCCGCTCAGGTACACCGGCCTTTGGGTTGATCGTGTCCAGCCTTCTGGCCAGTGCCCTCATTGCCATGAATTACACACGGTCGCTGGCCGAGCAGTTCGAATTCATCATCCTGCTGGCCACGCTGTCGACCCTGATCCCCTATCTGCTATGCGCCCTGGCCGAGATCATGATCCGTGCGCGTCGGGGCGATCACATCCGGCTGTCACCCAACATCCTTATCCTTGCCACGTTGGGCTTTGCCTACGCGCTCTGGGCGATCTACGGCGCGGGTGAGGATGTGGTTTTCTGGGGCGTTCTGCTGCTTTTGGCAGGTCTGCCCATCCATGTCTGGCTGCGCTGGCAGTCCGGCAAAGCAACACCGAAGGAGACATCATGACTGGATTTGGAGCCCATTCCGAGATTGGCAAACTTCGCAAGGTGATGGTGTGCGAACCGGGCCTTGCCCATTCCCGCCTGACCCCGGGCAACGCAGCCGAGCTTTTGTATGATGACGTTCTATGGGTGCACAAAGCCCGTGCCGATCACGCTGATTTCCGCATGAAAATGGAAGAGCGCGGGGTCGAAGTGCTGGAATTCCACGCTTTGCTAGAGACGACACTCAAGGACAAAGATGCCCGCAACTGGGTGCTGGAACGGCGGATCACGGAAAATCAGGTTGGCGTCGGCATGCTGACTGAGTTGCGCGGATGGCTTGATGAAATGCCGGCCAAAGAACTGGCCAGGTACCTGATCGGCGGCATCGCGGTCGAGGATATGCCCTTCAAGCCCTCGGGCATGTTCGGCAGCTACCTTGGCCCTCTGGGATTTGTGATCCCCCCAATCCCCAACACGCAGTTCACCCGCGACAATAGCTGCTGGATCTACGGCGGTGTGACGGTGAACCCGATGTATTGGCCCGCGCGGCGGCCTGAAACGCTGCTGGTCACCGCGATCTACAAGTTCCACCCTGATTTCAAGAACGGGGATTTCGAAATCTGGTGGGGCGACCCCGACGAAGATCATGGCGCGGCCACGGTCGAGGGCGGCGATGTCATGCCCTGGGGCAATGGCAGCGTGTTGATCGGTATGGGCGAACGCACCAGCCCGCAGGCGGTGGGTCAGGTGGCACGCGCGCTGTTCGCCAAGGGTGCGGCGGAACGGGTTGTGGCCTGCCAGATGCCACGCAGCCGGGCGGCCATGCATCTGGATACGGTGTTTAGCCATTGCGACCGCGAAACCGCGACCGCTTTTGTGGATGTCTGTAACGAGATCCAGTGTATCAGCCTGCATCCGGGCAACAAAGAGGGCTCGATCGAGTTCCGGCGTGAGGACAAACACCTGTTTGATGTCGCGGCAGAGTGCCTTGGCATCAAATCGCTAAACATCGTGCAGACCGGTGGTGATGCGTTCAATCAGGAACGCGAGCAATGGGACGATGGCAACAACGTGGTCGCGTTAGAGCCCGGCGTGGTCGTGGCCTATGACCGCAACACCTATACCAACACGCTGCTGCGTAAGGCGGGTGTCGAGGTGATCACCATTTCCGGGTCCGAACTGGGCCGTGGACGTGGCGGAGGGCATTGCATGACCTGCCCGATCTGGCGCGACCCCGTAGATTATTGAGACTGATGACGAAAAGGAGACGAAGACGATGGCATTTAACCTCAAGGGCCGCAGCTTCCTCAAACTGCTCGACTTCAACCAGCGCGAACTGCGCTATCTTTTGGACCTGTCGCGCGACCTGAAACGTGCGAAATACGCCGGATCCGAGATTCAGCACCTGAAGGGCAAGAATATCTGCCTGATCTTTGAAAAGACCTCGACCCGGACCATGTGTGCCTTTGAAGTAGCGGCGATGGATCAGGGCGCGGGCGTCACCTATCTTGGGCCCTCGGGGTCGCAGATCGGGCATAAGGAAAGCATGAAAGACACCGCCCGCGTGCTGGGCCGGATGTTCGACGGGATCGAATACCGTGGCTTCGGTCAGAATCTGGCCGAAACGCTGTCCGACTATGCGGGTGTGCCCGTCTATAACGGCCTGACGGACGAATTCCACCCGACCCAGATGCTGGCCGACCTGCTGACCATGCAGGAATATGGTGAAAAACCCTTGCATGACATCAAATATGCCTATGTTGGTGACGGGCGCTCGAACATGGGTCATTCGCTGATGATCGCGGGCTGCATGATGGGTATGGACGTGCGCATCGGCGCCCCGAAAGAGCTGTGGCCCTCGGACGAATTCCGAGGTCCCGCCGAAGAGGCCGCCGCGCGCTATGGCGCCAAGCTGACCATCACCGACGATCCGAAAGAGGCGGTGGACGGCGTGGACTTTATCCATACCGATGTCTGGGTCTCGATGGGTGAGGCAGCCGAGGTCTGGGAAAGCCGGATCACGCAGCTGACGCCTTATCAGGTCAACAGCGATCTGATGGCGGCGGCGAACAATCCGAACGTCAAATTCATGCATTGCCTGCCCGCTTTCCACAACACGGAAACCAAGGTGGGCGAGGACATCCATCAGAAATTCGGCATCACCGAAATGGAAGTGACCGAAGAGGTGTTCGAAAGCCCCGCCGGGATCCAGTTCGAACAGGCCGAAAACCGGATGCACACCATCAAGGCGGTTCTGGTCGCCACATTAGGGAGCTGAGCCATGCGCATTGTCGTCGCCCTTGGGGGCAATGCGCTGCTGCGCCGCGGTCAGGCCTTGACCGCGGAGAACCAGCGCGAAAACACCGCCATCGCCGCCGAGGCGCTGGCCACCATCGCCGAAGGCAACGAGCTGATCGTGACCCATGGCAATGGCCCACAGGTCGGCCTGCTGGCGCTGCAAGGCAATGCTTACAAACCGGACGAAGCCTACCCGCTGGACGTGTTGGGGGCCGAGACCGAAGGCATGATCGGCTATATGGTCGAACAGGAGCTGGGCAACCGCCTGCCGCAGGAAACCCCTCTGGCCACGCTGCTGACCATGATCGAGGTCGACGCCAAGGACCCCGCCTTTGACAACCCGACCAAGTTCATCGGGCCTATTTATGAAAAGGCCGAGGCCGAACGGTTGGCCTCTGACAAGGGTTGGGACATCCGCGCCGATGGCGACAAATGGCGGCGGGTGGTCGCCTCGCCCCTGCCCAAGCGGATTTTCCAGATCCGGCCGATCAAATGGTTGTTGGAGAAACAGACCGTGGTGATCTGCGCCGGTGGCGGCGGAATCCCCACCGTCTATAACGACGCGGGTACGCTGGAGGGGATCGAAGCGGTGATCGACAAGGATCTGGCCTCAGAACTGCTGGCTCGCGAAGTGGGGGCGGACCTGTTCATTTCAGCCACCGATGCGGACAGCGTCTATTTGGACTGGGGCACTGATGATCAACGTGGCATCAAGACGGCAACACCTGATGCGATCGACGCCTATGATTTCGCCGCAGGCTCAATGGGTCCCAAGGTGGATGCAGCGGTTCAGTTCGCCCTCTTGACCGGCAAATCCGCCGCCATCGGCGCGCTGGCTGATCTGGCTGGGATCGTGGCCGGTACCAAGGGAACGACCATCCGCGACGACGCTGGTGAAACCGTGTTTCACTAACAGGGAGACGTCGCAAGCCAAGCAGAACGGGCCGTCGTGCCCGTCAATTGGCGTCCGAGTGTTTCGGCACATTCGGGTTTTCTTGCCAACCCGCGGCTTTCAATTGCGACAGCACAGCGTTCGCGTGATCGGGATTGATGTATAGCCTGTTCAGCGCGACAGAAGGATGAAAATCGGGCCAAATCTGTGCCAGTTCTGAAAGAAGCACTTTTGCCATATCTGTCTGACCATCAGCTTGATAGGAGGCGGCTTTGAAAAGCAGTGTCAACTCACTGACGGGACCTCCGGAAGCAATGGCCGTATCAAAGGCCGAGATAGCGGCTTCGTAGTTGCCCAAATGGAAACTCGCGACGCCAAAGATGTTTCGATGTGCGTGATGCAATCCCGCAGCTCTGCGTGGCTGTTCCGGGTCAGAAATCATCTGAGCGGATTTAAAATCACCTGTCAGTAAAAAGATCACCGCGCTGAAATCCAAAACCCGCGCATCCATGTCGCTGAGTTTGAAAGCCCGATCCGCTAATTCTTTTGCGGTTTCCAAGTCGCCCGAAGCAAAAGCCAGCCATGCTTGAGACGAGATTGACCAACCATTCGTCGGGTCAAGATCGACCGCCTTTTGTGACATCTGCGACGCTTCGCGAAGCATCGCCTGCTGCCGGGTTTCTTCCGGGGACAGAATAGCCAGAGTTTACAGGCTGTGCGCAGCACCTGCATAGCCGCCTGAATACTCGGGATCGATGCGGATGGCCTCTTTGAACATTTGCGTGGCCGAATTCTGATGATCTGTATCCGCTATGGGAAACAAAAGTTCGCTGGCCTTTTGCGACATGTTGGCAGCCTGCAATGTTGCCATTGATTTTGCCGCCAGAGCCAGCCGTTCCTGCGCAGCATTGCTTGCGTTTTCTGTTTCTGAGGGTTGCGGCGTTTCCTTAAAAGACATCCAGAATACAACTGCCAAACTGACGATCGCGCCGACCATCAGAATGGGCCAGAGCGCTGGCATTCGTCTTCCCTGAGCACGCGCATGTTGTGGTCCTGGCCGATCTGCCTGCGACCGTGCTTCGAACCGCGGCGTATAGTGGCCTTTGTCGATATGGATATGCACTGGGTCATCCGCACCATCCGCGCCATAATATTCCGCGAGCGCCCGTCGCAACCTACGCGCATCAACCCGAACAACGTTGTCGCTGCCCTTGGTGGGGTCGCGCCCATAAACATCCTGCGCGATAATTTTGCCGACAATGGCTTGCCCCCGACCGTGCAGGCTTTCGTCGACAACGTAAGTCAGAAAGTCCTGCAACCGCGCCGAGGCTGACAACTGCGGGCTGTTGAGAACTCTGGCCAACGCCTCTCGGATCTGGGCTTCGGCCAAAGGCTCGTCACGCTTTTCCATATTCGATGCGCCGCTCATCTCAGAGTCGCTTAAGTCAACAAAAACAAGTTTCTAAACCGGTATGAAGTCACGGTTTCACGTCGTATTTCACCGTATAACCCCTATCGGGTCCTTTCAACCGCGCTCATGCTGCCATGCATGGCTCTGCATATTGACAGATCGGAACTATACCCTTCGATGGTCGAATTGTACCTGCCGGACCGGCAGGTGCTTATCACGCAGCTTCGGCAATCCAACGTAGTCTTCGCCGAAATCTGCCGCGACTACGAGCTGCTGGCCGGTGACCTGAACGCTCTGATCCGATGCCGTCCCAGCTCGCATCCGGGAACACAGGCCGAACGCGACCTTCTGCTTGAAAGCCTGCAGGGGCTGGTCCGCGAAATCGAAACCGTACTTGAACGCAATCTTGGGGGCTGAACGCCAGCCGCGCGGATCCGATCAACTTATTGGAAACAGCATAGAGGAAAGGGAAACTGAAATGAAATTTAGTCTGGCAATCTGTGGCGCAGCGGCAGCTGTGCTTTCGTCGGATGTGGCGGCTCAGCCCATCATCCACGACGCCGAACATTACATCCTTCATGCTCAGCACGGCGAGCGGTGGGCGACCGAAGATGCCGCGCTTCAGGAAAAACTCGATGCGCTTGCGGCTGAACACGGCACCAAACCCAACATCATCCACATCATGTGGGACGACACCGCCGTGGGCGAGGTGGGCATCCCCGAAATTCAGGCCGTGCGTGGGTTTGAGACCCCAATATGAACCAGATGGCGGATGAAGGGATCAACTTCATGCGCATGTATACCGAACCCGCTTGCACCCCCACGCGGGCAGCATTTCAGACCGGTCGCTACGCCGTGCACAACGGGATGCACACAGTGTCCTTCCCCGTTGAATATTCAGGCATGGATGCTGAGGAGGTGACCATTGCCGAGGTCCTCTCGGGCGCCGGGTACAACACCGCGTTTTACGGCAAGTGGCACCTAGGGGATACCGAGTTCTCATACGCCCACAACCAGGGTTATGACGAGGCCTTGTTTACCCCCTACAATCAGGTTCCGTCGATGTGGATACCGCAGGCCGAGGTCGGCAACGTGATCACCGGCCTCTATCCGGACTTCTATGGTGAAGACAAATATGACATCGACAACTCCTGGCAGCCGTTGGGTCAGGTCTGGACGCTTGAGGGAACCAAAGGCGGCGAGACGCTGGAATGGGGCCCGCCGCCCAATATCGAGAACTATTGGGATATCGAAACAGAAGCGCAGCGCCGGACACTGGCGTTCATCGACAAGAGTGTTGAGGAGCAAAAGCCTTTTTTTATCGCTTATCACCCAATCTTGGCGGCATTTTTTCCTGATCCGCGCAAGACGCAGAAAGACACGGCCAACAAGAACCTTGCGCAAGAAGGTCTGGTTGCAATCGATCAATTCGTGGGAGAGTTGTTTGACTATCTCGAGGCCAAGGGCATCGCTGAAAACACGCTGGTGATCGTGATGGCCGACAATGGTCCATTCATTCACTACGGGCCGCGTGGCATGGTCGAGACGCTGTATACAGGCGGTAAGGGTGACTTTACCGAAGGCGGTGTGCGGGTTCCGGCAATCGCGAAGTGGCCGGGTGTGATTGAGCCCGATCAGATCGTGGGGGACATCTTGCATGTCAGCGACCTTTTCACCACCTTCGCGCGCCTTGGAGGTGCGATGGATGCCATCCCAACCGACCGGGTGATCGACGGTGTCGATCAGACCTCGCTGTTGCTGAACGGAGACGGCTTCAGCCGCCGCGACTATGTCATGATCTATCAGGGTCCCAACCTGTCGGCTGGCGTCAAGGGCCGGTTCAAGCGGGATTGGAAAAACGCAACTCCCGGCCTGTCGAAGAACGAGTTCTATGATCTCTATACCGACCCACGCGAGAAAACCGGCGAGATGATCGAGCAGTTCCACATCAAGTCGATGTTCAATCGCCAACGCGCTCGGCACGAGCTGTGGATGGACCAATATCCGAACCGTCCCGATCCAACTCCGGGGCCTGCCCTGACGGGTATCGCGAACGAACGGCCCGAGACGCGGCAGCTTTATACCGCGCCAGTCGAGGTCGAGAATTTGCCCTTCACGCCCGAGCAGATCAACAACTATCCGCGTCCGTTCTCGGATAGTGACATGTAACGCCGCTGGTACGGGTCAGAGCCCCTTGGGGCTCTGACCTTTTCAAGCTGGAAACAGGTTTCTCAACGTGATTTTGCAACTCAGCACCCCTGGAGTTCTATCGCTTTTTATAAACGATCATCCGGCGCTTGCTGAAATCCGTCATCAGTTTCATCGAGTGAGATTTTGCGGGCATGTTGCAGGGCACCTTTGTGCTGACCCAGTACTTTTTGTATCCCACCCGGCTATTTCCAACTTAACTCTGGTGAATTTGTATTTGTGTGTCCGTCGATATGGATTTTGAAAACCCTGACGTCGTGCCCGTTGCTTGCAGCGGGCCTCGACAATTCGAGATTGAACCCATCGCTGGGTGATCGAAAACGTCAGATCCTCAAGGATTTTCATCTGGTTGCGGTCGGCTGGACCAGAGGATCAACAGCAGGAAGGAAATGTTGAGGGCAACGTTTAAGGGCGCTCCGACCAAGACCGAGCCAGTGCTGTCGGTGCAAAACCAGACCCATGCGGTGATCTGTGCCACTTTGGCTGCAGCGGCAGGGGATATCGGCACAACGTAGGTTCCCAACGCCCATTGCATCGCGCCTAGCCCGGCCGTCAGACCGCCAACAATTGCAAGCAATAATGGCGCTGGGACGGTGATATCGGCTGCAACCGAGTGGATCGGCCAATACGCCACTGTCAGAAAGATATGCGCCAGACTGTGCAAGGCAGGCAGTGCGGTCAATGTAAATAGAACTCCGGTGGCGACCAATGCCGTGCCCGACCGTCGCATCGCGATGTGTTGTGGGGTCATGACGCCCTCCTTTCGATGGTGTCCTTCATGCGGTCAGGGCGGGTCGAGATCAATTACGTCAGAGGTAAGTGATTTCTACCTGCAGGGTCACTAAGGTGGCACCATGACCCCTTATTCCAGTTTGCTGAAAGAATGGCGGAAGCATCGGCGGATGAGCCAGCTTGACCTGGCGACCGAAGCCGATGTCAGTGCGCGACATATTTCCTTTCTCGAAACCGGCCGGTCTCGACCCAGCCCGGATATGATCCTTCATCTTTCGGACGTTATGGATGTACCTGTCGACGCCAGAAACCAGATGCTGCAGGCAGAAGGTTTTGCCGCCCGTTTTGCCAAAACTCCCTTTGATGACGCCGCCATGGCCCCGATCCGCGATGCCGTAGAATGGACACTGAAACGGCATGACCCCTATCCGGGGATTGTGTTGGATCGGGTTTGGAGGATCGTCAGATTGAACAAAGCGGCCGAGCTTCTGTTTACACCGCTTGGGATCGAAACCGGGCAAAGCCTGTTGGCGCTTGTTACAAGCCCGGTCATGGCCGAGCTAGTAGAAAACTGGCCCGAGGTTGCGCATCATACAATGCTGCGTTTGCGCTCGGAAAGCGCGAATGCTGGCGGGTTGCCCGAATTGGACGCTGCGGCCAAGGCGCTTGCGCCCTATGCAAGCATCCACAGGGATATGGTTCCCGGTCCAACGGTTCCGGCGATCTATCGTTTTGGGGAGCAACGGGTGTCGATGTTTGGGACTGTTGCGCAATTCAGCACCGTGACCGATGTCACTCTGGATGACTTGAAGATCGAACTGTTCTTTCCATCCGACGAAGCAAGCGCAAGTTTTCTGAGGGAAATCTCAAGTCCGAGACATGGCGGGTAGAATACGGTCGAGCGTCTTGACGGCGCACCCCTGATCAAATGATCATCGGTTCACTGTCATGGGGTGCCCTGAAGGAAAACCGATGGAAGTGTTTGGTAGTGAAGCCCAGCGACATATGTCCACCACGGGCGAGCATCTTTTGCATCTGCTGGGGGACGACCCTCGGTTCTGTAGCCATGGGCGGGGTATTCAGGTTTCCAATGAGTATAGCGAGGCCTTGGATGATGCCTATGCAATGGCCCGGATCCTTGGCGTGACCGCGATAGAGAGCATACCACGCCCTGAGGTTGCGAAAACGCTGGCAAAAATTGAAAGCCAGGGTTTCAAAACAGATACGATAGCCTGCTATCTGGGAGGCCTGAATTGCGTTGACGTCGCGCGCCAAGTTGTCGAGACGCGGGCGCTGCCCGAAGATTTGACCGTGCGCGTGATTGATCGCGACTCTCCGCCGGAATGGCTGGAAGCTTTTGCCGAAGTTGCATTGAGCCACGGAGTTTTGCCGCCGATCGGACCGGTTATGCGTGGAGTGTCCCGGCCCGGGTTTGCCATGGTCGCCGTTGACAGGTCGGGTACACCGGTCGCGACCGCGGGCTCGGTTCTGTGTCATCCACCCAGCAGCCCGTTGCATCGTCGCGCGCAATGGGGTCAGCTTTCGACCAAACCCGAGCGTATGGGCGAGGGGATTGCGACAATCTTGGGGGCAATGGCTCTGATACACTCTCATGAACAGCTTGGCGCTACGGGGTTCAAGACGGGCATTGCGCCCGGCAATGTTGCGTCTGCCTATTTGTGTGAAAGGCTTGGATTGCAGGACAGCGGCAGCGACATTGTCGCGATCATTGACCCGAAGCTTTTCGCAGAAGACCGGTTGACCAAATGAGCCGTGCAAAAGGGAAATGCCGTATTCTGTCACCAACACGTGAAAGGGCCCGGCTGAAACGTTTTTGAAAAACAATGTGGGGCGCAAAATTGTTGCACTGGCAAAGCTTATGAACCTTGGGCCCGCACCTGTGATGCCGCAGAAATCAAACCCGACAGGTCAGGCCTGAGTGTACAAACCCCGGAGTCGCAAAATGTCAAAGTCCAATCAGATTAAGAAAATTCAAACGCAGGGTGTGCACCACATCACGATCAACGGAGCGGACCGACAGACGTCGATTGATTTCTGGGAAGGGGTTCTGGGAATGCCGTTCATTTTTGATCAGCCGAATCTCGACAATCCTAACGAGGGGCATCTGTATTTTGACCCCGGCGATGGGCGCCTCATCACAATTTTTACCAATGAAGACCGGAAACCGGATGCGACCCCTGTACCAGAGGCCATCGGGTCTTTGCATCATCTCGCTTTCAACGTCAGCCAAGCCACATTCTGGCAAGTGGCAGCGCGTTTGGATGCGCGGGGCGTTGATAACACGGGTCCCGTCGATCGGGGCTTCATGGATTCGATCTATTTCCGCGATCCGCTGGGGCTCCGGCTTGAAATTGCAAGCTATAGGTTCGAACCGCCCGAAGGCTGTCGCCATGCCGATGTACTGCTAAAAGCGCATAAACTTCGCGTCGCGCGGGGGGATCATCACATCAACCGGGAACATCTGGCAGATGCAATCGAAATGCTGGTTGAACAGAGTCAAAATTCGCTGTCGGCGGATCGCTCTGTGCGCAAGGGATACTGAAGATCTTTGGCCTTTCGCACTAAAGAGTGAGGCGGTGATCCGGTAGGGTTCTGAAGCCGCCAGAATTGGAAAGAAAAGACCGGGTTTGCGTTGAAGCCCGGTCTTTTCTTTGGTGCCGCGGGGTCAGATCCTGCCCGATAAGGTCAGGAAATCTCTCCCATGCAGAGGTATTTGATCTCGAGGAAATCCTCGGTCCCGTATTTCGAGCCTTCGCGGCCCAGACCGGATTGTTTGACACCGCCGAAGGGCGCGACCTCGGTCGAGATCAGACCGGTGTTGATGCCCACCATGCCCGATTCCAGCCCTTCGGCCACGCGCCAGACGCGCGCCAGATCACGGCTGTAGAAATACGAGGCCAGACCGAATTCGCTGTCGTTGGCCATGGCGACGACGTCGTCTTCGTCCTCGAACTTGAACAGGGGCGCGACAGGGCCGAAGGTTTCATCCTTTGCGACCACCATGTCGCGGGTCACACCGGTCAGAACGGTGGGTTCAAAGAACGTGCCGCCAAGGTCCGAGCGTTTGCCGCCCAGCGTGACCGTTGCGCCCTTGGACACCGCGTCCGAGATATGTTCCTCGACCTTGGCGACGGCCGCGTCATTGATCAGCGGGCCGGTGGTGACACCGTCACCGAAACCGTCGCCCACGTTCAGGGCTTTGGTCTTCTCGGCCAGCTTGGCGGCGAATTCGTCATAGACGCCCGCCTGCACATAGATGCGGTTGGCGCAGACGCAGGTTTGGCCGTTGTTGCGGAATTTGGCGATCATTGCACCATCCACGGCAGCGTCCACGTCGGCGTCGTCGAACACGATGAACGGCGCGTTGCCACCCAGTTCGAGGCTCATCTTTTTGATCGTGCCTGCCGCCTGACGCATCAGGATCTGGCCAACACGGGTCGACCCGGTGAAGGTGATCTTGGCCACCTTGTCATTGGTGCACATCTCATTGCCCACGCCCGAGCTGTCAGTGCCGGGGATGACGTTGAACACACCTGCCGGGATGCCCGCACGTTCGCCCAGAACAGCCATCGCCAGCGCAGACAGAGGCGTCAGCGTTGCCGGACGGGCCACAAAGGTACAGCCTACAGCCAGTGCCGGACCAACCTTGCGGGCAATCATAGCGTTGGGAAAGTTCCACGGGGTGATCGAACCGACCACGCCCACAGGCTGTTTCAGAACGACAATGCGTTTGTCACGCTGATGGCCGGGGATGACGTCGCCGTAGACCCGCTTGGCCTCTTCCGAGAACCACTCGATGAAAGACGCCCCGTACAGGATCTCGCCCCGCGCTTCGGCCCAGGGTTTGCCCATCTCGGCGGTCAGGATCGTAGCTAGATCGTCGGCGTTTTCCACCATCAGATCGAACCATTTGCGCAGGATTGCGGCGCGCTCCTTGCCGGTTTGCGCGGCCCATTCTTTCTTTGCCGCATAGGCCGCGTCCACGGTTCGCGCGGTGCCTTCGATGCTGACATCGGTCACATTGGCGATCAGATCGCCGGTTGCAGGGTTGTAAACGGGAAAGGTCGCTTCACCCTCAACCCATGTGCCGTTGATATAGGCGCGGGTTTCCAGAAGGCTGGGATCTTTCAGCTCCAGCTTGGTCACTTTGGTATCCAGCATGTTCAGGCTCCTTTGGCAGCGTCGACCGAGGCTTCGAGGATATCCATCGCCTCGGCGAAGATCTCATCCTGCACCGTCAGCGGTGCGAGGAAGCGGATTACGTTCCCATATACGCCACATGTCAGCAGGATCAATCCGCGCTTAAGCGCCTCGGCCCGCACGGCGTTGGCCATCTCGGGGTTTGGTGCGCTACCGTCGGTGGTGTTGAACTCGGTCGCGATCATGAAACCGGGGCCACGAATGTCGACGATCTCGGGTGTACGGGCGCGGATCGATTCCAGACGTTGTTTCAGACGCGAGCCCAGCTCGTTTGCGCGGGCGCACAGGTCCTCTTCTTCGATCACGTCCATCACCGCATGGGCGGCGGCGATGCCCAGCGGGTTGCCGCCATAGGTGCCGCCCAGACCGCCGGGTTGCGCCGCATCCATCAGGTCGGCGCGACCCGTGACCGCGGCCAACGGCAGACCGCCCGCCAGACCTTTGGCCATGGTGGTGATGTCGGCGGCCACGTCATAGGCTTCCATCGCGAACAAATTGCCGGTGCGGGCAAAACCCGTCTGCACTTCGTCTGCGATCATAACGATGCCGTGTTCGTCGCACAGGGCGCGCAAGCCGCGCATTAGCTCGGCCGGGGCGGGGTAAAAGCCACCTTCACCCTGAACCGGCTCGATGATGATGGCAGCAACGCGGCCCGGGTCCAGATCGGCCTTGAACAGTTTGGTCAGCGCGCCCAGCGAATCCTCGGTCGAGGTGCCGTGCAGCTCAACCGGGAAAGGGACGTGATAGGTGTCGGGCATCATCGCGCCGAAGCCGGCCTTGTACGGCTGCACCTTGCCGGTCAGCGACATGCCCATGAAGGTGCGGCCATGGAAGCCGCCACCAAAGGCGATCACGGCGGGGCGGCCGGTGGCTGCACGGGCGATTTTGACGGCGTTCTCCACCGCTTCGGCACCGGTGGTCACAAAGACGGTCTTCTTGGTGAAATCACCCGGCACCTTTTCGTTCAGACGCTCGGCCAGACGGATGTAGTTTTCGTAAGGCAGAACCTGATGGCAGGTATGAGTAAAGTTCGCGGCCTGCGTCGTGACCGCCTCCATCACCTTGGGGTGGCAATGCCCGGTATTCACAACGGCTATGCCTGCGGCGAAATCGATGTAACGCTTGCCTTCGACGTCCCAAACCTCGGAGTTCGCAGCGCGGTCCACATAGACCTGCGTCTGCATTCCCACGCCTTGCGCGATCGATGTGTTGCGGCGTTCAGCAATCTGAGCATTCAGCATATTGCGTCCTTTCGGGTTGTCGGGCGCGCGCCCGTAAATCTGATCGCGTGACTTTAGTAGCCACAGGTTTGAGCGAAAGCCTGTTTCTTGCCAACCATAAGCCCTTGATTTACGGTCCCTGCACCCTTCAAGTGATGCGGATAGTGAACATGAAGAACGCCAAACAGGATGATCTGACCCTTGGATTGCGCCTGCGCGCCCTGCGTGAACGCGCGGGTCTGTCACAGCGGGCGTTGGCCAAAAAGTCGGATGTGCCGAACTCGACCATCTCGTTGATCGAGTCGGGCAAGATGAACCCCTCGGTCGGAGCGTTGCGGCGGATTTTGCAGGGTATTCCGATCGGCATGTCCGACTTTTTCTCGTTCGAGATCGAGGCCGAGCAGACCGTGTTCTATGCAGCAGAAGACCTGACCGAGATCGGCAAGGGCGGGCTGTCGCTGCGGCAGGTGGGATCGAACTTGCACGGGCGCGCGATGATGATCTTGCAGGAAACCTATGATCTGGGCGCGGATACCGGCCGTGTGATGTATGGCCACGAGGCCGAAGAGGGCGGCGTGGTGGTCTCGGGCCGGGTCGAGGTTACGGTGGGCGATCAACGCAAGGTGCTAGGGCCCGGGGACGCCTATTATTTCGACAGCCGCACCCCGCACCGGTTCCGTCAGGTTGGACCGGAAAAATGTCGGATCGTCAGCGCCTGTACCCCGCCGACTTTCTGACCGTCATCGCGGATGTATCCGCACTATGAACCATAGTGTTGCAATGAGTGACCAGTTGATCCACAGTATGATTCATACTGCGGGATTTTCCCGCATGTCTCATCGGGCGCTCCCCCGCCCAATTCGGAGATTTGAGATATGAAAAAGAAGCCTGCCACTCTACCGCGCGGCTATCGCACCTGTACGGCATCGCTGGCTGTTGCGGACGTGCCTGCGGCGCTGGCCTTTTACGAAAAAGCCTTTGACGCCAAGATTCAGGCCTTTGATGCGGATGAGGCCCCCGGCTTTGCCGCCATCAAGATTGGCAACTCGATGCTGTTCGTCACTGCGGGCTGGGGCGCTCATGCACCGACTGTTCCCGGCACCGTTACCCCGGTGGGCCACCACATGTATGTCGAAGACGCGGATGCCGCGCTGGAGACCGCTTTGGAAAACGGCGCAACCCTGATGGTCGAGGCAATCGACACCTATTGGGGCGAACGTTGCGCCACGGTTGCCGACCCGTTTGGTCATATCTGGACACTGGCGACGCGGATCGAAAATCTGAAATCCGAAGATATCAGCGAGCGCCGCAGGGCCCTGTTCCGCGCCATTCCGGATCAGGATGCTGAAGCTGTGGTCGAGACCACTGAGCCGGCAAACCAGACCGTGGCCGCGTGATCCGTCATATGCTGATCTACAGACGGATCGTGGGGCACCGGAATGTGTGTGTTCTTTAACAGGCAAATCATGAACGACGCTCCCTTTCCAACTTTCACGATCCGCCAGAACGACTTGGCCATCCTCGCCGCTGAAAACAGGATCGGAGACTATCCGGTCGCTGTGCGCACCGCGCGCGAGGTTGTTAGCGGCGGCTTTGCCAATCACTCGGCGCATCCCAACACCTGGACGGTCTATTTTCTGGTCGATGGTCAGTGGGCGCTGGTGGAATCCACGCGCGGTCTGCGGCGGGAATGGTCCAGTCTGGACCGGTTGGAGAAATGGCTGCGTAGTTGCGGGTTCAGGTTCTTTTGGGTGCGCAACGATATCGACTTTGTGGAATCCCCCGGCGAGGAGGAGGCCGACTAAATCACCCCCTTGCGGATCGTGGGCTTGCACCAATCCGTGCTTTCATGTTCCGATGAAGAACGCCGGACCACTTCGGCGGTCGCAATCGGCAAGAAGAAGAGACAAACAAGATGACCCCTTTTGCGATAACCGGAATTCAGATGCATGTGGGCGCGTTGCAGTCGAATGTAGATGCGATGCTGCACCGGATCGACATTATGATGGCGCGGTTTCCCTGGACCCAGATGGCGCTGTTCAGCGAGTTGGCCCCCTATGGTCCGCTCGACCGGTTTGCCCAGCCTTTTCCCAATGACGATCTGTCGCGTTTTCAGGACGCTGCGCGTCGCTATGGAATTTGGCTGATCCCCGGCTCGATGTTCGAAAAGCGCGAGGACGGGCGGATTTTCAACACCTCGGTGGTGATCAACCCCGAGGGTGAGATCGTTTCGAAATACTCGAAGATGTTCCCGTTCAAACCCTACGAACAGAGCATTTCATCCGGCACGGAATTCTGCATTTTTGACGTCCCGGATGTGGGTCGGTTCGGGCTTTCGATCTGCTATGACATCTGGTTCCCCGAAACCACTCGCCACCTGACCAGCCAGGGGGTCGAGGTTCTGCTGCATCCGGTGCTGACCGGCACCACTGACCGTGAGGCCGAATTGTCGATTGCAAAGGCCACCGCGGCGCAGTTCCAGTGTTACGTGTTCGACGTGAACGGTCTGGCCGCTGGTGGAGTAGGGCGGTCGCTGGTGGTTGATCCCTCGGCTACGGTGCTTCACCAGTCGGCGGGGCAAGAGGACATCTTCCCCATCGAGATCGATCTGGACCAGGTCCGCCGCCAGCGCGAGGTCGGGCTGAAAGGTCTGGGTCAGGTCCTCAAAAGCTTCCGCGACCGCGAGGCGGATTTCCCGGTTTATGACCGGGCCAGCGGAGCAGATGCCTATTTGCACACGCTGGGGCCGCTGCGCATCCCGCAAAAGGGCGATGTTGCCGGTGTTGCCGCTTCCGACCCCAGAACAGCGCTGGGATACAACGAAGATACCTCGACCAAGCCCGATAATCTTTATCTCTACAAAGGGCGCTCAGGCACAGACTGATACCAGCGCAGCTTTTCGGGAATTGCAGAAAGGACATTGATCTCATGCACGGCTTATCCGACAGCGAAAAGCTCCACACCATCTCGGACTATTACAGCGCCTCGCAATTGCGGGCGGACAGGTGGAGCGCGCTGCGGGAAACAGCCGAATCTCTGGATCAAAACGCCGGTGATTCTGATCGGGACACGGCGCGCCGTCTGCTTCAGGCACTGGCCCCTATCGAGGTTTATTTCGCGTTTCCTGGCGCGTCGGCCTTTGACTATTTGCGCAGGTTGCTGGACCACGGCAATTTCGGCGATTTCTCGACCGCCGTGCGCCGGGTCTCGCGCGCGCTGACATCGGGGGCGTATCGGCGTCGCTCGATCCCTCTGATCGCGGATGAGACCGAGGGCGACGAGTTCGAGGATGAAGCGGCTCAAAGCCACGAAGCCCGTGCGCTGGGGCGACCCTATTTCGAGGTAATGATCGTCGACAATGTCAACGAACATCAGGAACGGTTCCTGCAATCCAGCCTGCAAAGGATGCGCCGCAGCGAAGACCCGTTCATTTATGAGACCGTCGTGGTGCCCAGCGTCGAGGATGCGCTGATTGGCGTTCTGTTCAACCAGAATGTGCAGGCCGTGATCGTTCGTCCGGGTCTGAGCCTGAAGTCCAAGAACGAAACCAACGTGTTGGGGCGCTATATCAGCCTGTACGGCGAAGGCGCAGATCTTGATGCGCTGTCCCCTTCGGAATACGGGCCGGAAACCTGTCGCCGGATTGGAATGCTGCGCCCTGAGCTGGATGCCTATCTAATCACCGACCGTTCGGCCGAGGATATCGCCGGGCTTGATCTGGGCCTGTGTCGACGGGTGTTCTATAATCAGGAAGATTTTCTGGAACTGCATCTGAACATCCTGCGCGGGGTGCAGCGGCGGTTCAAAACCCCGTTCTTCACCGCGCTGAAAGAATATTCCAAGCAACCCACCGGCGTTTTCCACGCCATGCCGATCAGCCGCGGCAAGTCGATCAGCCGTAGCCATTGGATTCAGGATATGGGGGCGTTCTACGGGTCGAACATATTTATGGCCGAAACCTCGGCCACATCGGGCGGGCTGGATTCTCTGCTGGAGCCACGCGGCCCCATCAAGGAAGCGCAAGAGGCCGCCGCCCGTGCGTTCGGATCAAAACAGACCTTCTTTGCTACCAACGGTACCTCGACCTGCAACAAGATC
Source organism: Ruegeria sp. AB6 (assembly GCF_056542685.1). Taxonomy (NCBI): domain Bacteria; kingdom Pseudomonadati; phylum Pseudomonadota; class Alphaproteobacteria; order Rhodobacterales; family Roseobacteraceae; genus Ruegeria; species Ruegeria sp. AB6. The sequence goes on from NZ_JBQGAD010000005.1 coordinate 123,473, forward strand.
GTGGTGCAGGCGCTGGTGCGCCCTGGCGATATCGTTCTGGTCGACCGTGACTGCCACAAATCGCACCATTACGGCATGGTGCTGGCGGGGGCGAGCGTAGTCTATATGGACAGCTACCCTCTGCACGACTACTCGATGTACGGTGCGGTGCCGATCCGCGAGATCAAGCACAAGCTGCTGGCCCTGAAAGCCGAGGGCAAGCTGGATCAGGTGCGCATGGTGCTGCTGACCAACTGCACCTTTGATGGCATCGTCTACAACGTTCAGCGGGTGATGCAGGAATGTCTGGCGATCAAGAAAGACCTTGTGTTTCTGTGGGATGAAGCCTGGTTCGGTTATGCCCGTTTCGCACCCAACACGCGCGTGCGAACGGCGATGCGCTCGGCCAATATCCTGCGTGAACAGTTCCGCTCCGCAGACCATTCCGAAGCCTATGCAGCCCAACAGGTCGAGCTGGAGGGCGCGGATGATGAGACCCTGCTGAACACCCGTCTGATCGCCCCGCCGGACGCACGGGTGCGTGTCTATGCCACGCAATCCACACACAAGACGCTGACCGCGCTGAGGCAGGGCTCGATGATCCACGTCAACGACCAACAGTTCAAAGGCGCTGTGGAAGAAGCGTTTCACGAAGCCTACATGACGCACACCTCGACCTCGCCCAACTATCAGATCATCGCTTCGTTGGATGTTGGCCGCAGGCAGGTCGAGATCGAAGGTTATGAGTTCGTCCAGCGTCAGGTCGAAAGCGCCATGGCGATCCGCCGGGCGGTCACGACGCATCCGCTGCTGAAGAAATACTTCAAACTGGTCACTGCAGGCGACATGATCCCCGAGGAGTACCGCGAAAGCGGTATGACCAGCTATTTCGATCCCGATCAGGGCTGGGCGGACGTTTGGGATTGCTGGGCGAAGGATGAATTTGTTCTGGATGCCACGCGGATTACGCTGCATGTGGGCGCAACGGGCTGGGACGGTGATACGTTCAAGACCAAGATCCTGATGGACAAATACGGCATCCAGATCAACAAGACCTCGCGCAATACCGTGCTGTTCATGACCAATATCGGCACCACGCGCAGCTCGGTCGCCTATCTGATCGAGGTGCTGGTCGAGATCGCCAAGGAGCTGGACGATCTGATGGACGACGCGTCCAAGATGGAAAAGCGCGCCTTTGACAAGCGAGTCCGCAACCTGAGCGAACACGTCCCGCCACTGCCCGACTTCAGCCGCTTCCATGATGCGTTCCGCTGTGTTGAAGGCACCGAGGCGGGCGATATCCGCACCGCGTTCTTCCTGTCCTATGACGAGGACAATTGTGACTACGTGGAACCCGATCTTGACATGCTGGACCGGCTGGAGGCGGGCGAGGAAATGGTCTCGGCCACCTTCGTGATCCCGTACCCGCCGGGCTTTCCTATTCTGGTACCGGGGCAGGTGATCAGCCCGGAAATTCTCAAATTCATGCAGGAACTGGACGTGTCGGAGATCCACGGTTTCCGCGCCGATCTGGGCCTGCGCATTTTTACCGAAGACGCTTTGAAATCAGTCAAGAAAACATAAGGGACTGGGAGGACCATATGCCTAAGAAGGTGCTGAAGAACATCTCGGAAATCCGCCGGTATTTCCACACCAACAAGGACCCGATCTATTTTGTGTCGGCGACCAATTTCAACTTGTTGGGGTTGGATGAGTGGGTGATGAACTTCACCTATATCTGCTACATGGATTGTTTTGACGGGCGGCATCCGAACGTGTTCGTGCCTTCTGAGATGCCGCATGACGAATTCCAGTCGATCGAAGACATCAACAACTATCTGCTACAGCACAAAGAGGTCATCGACCTGGTCAAGCGGCGCGGTGGCAAGCCCAAGTTCGTGTTTCTGATGTTCGATGAGACGACCGAGAAACTGGTCAAGGAACTGGGCGGTCAGCTGTGGTTCCCCAAAGCCAAGCTGCGCACCAAATGCGACAACAAGATCGAAACGGTCCGCATCGGCAACAAGGCGGGTGTGCCGTCGGTGCCCAATACGCTGAGCGTGGTCAAAAGCTATGATCACCTGAAGAAAATTTGCGACAAAGCCGGGTTGGGGCATGATCTGGTGCTACAATCGGCCTTTGGCGACAGCGGCCACACCACTTTCTTCATCAAATCCGAGGCGGATTTCAACAAACACAAGGATGAGATCGTCGGCGAGGGCGAGATCAAGATCATGAAGCGGATCGATTGTCGCGGTGCGGCGATCGAGGCCTGCGCGACGTCCGAAGGCACTATTGTGGGCCCGCTGATGACCGAGCTTGTGGGCTTCAACGAACTCACCCCCTATCGCGGCGGTTGGTGCGGGAACGAGATATTCTCGACTGCCTTCCCACCCAAGGCGCGCGAACAGGCGCGGCAGCTGACCTACCAGTTTGGCGAGGAATTACGCAAATCCGGTTATCGCGGCTATTTCGAACTAGATTTCCTGATCGACAAGAAAACCGATGAGCTATGGCTGGGCGAGCTGAACCCGCGTATCACTGGGGCCAGTTCGATGACCAACCATGCGGCTTTTGCCCATGCCGACGCGCCGCTGTTCCTGTTCCACCTGCTGGAATTTTCGAAGAAGCCCTTCGAGTTGGATGTCGAGGAACTGAACGCCCGTTGGGCCGACCCTGACATGATCGACAGCTGGTCGCAGATGGTGATCAAGCATACCGATGACAGCGTCGACCGCATCACGCAGGCCCCCCAATCGGGCATCTACAAGATGCTTGAAGATGGCCGTGTGGTGTTTGACCGCTTCGACTATCACCGCCGCGCAGTGGGAGAGAATGAGGCGTTCTTCCTGCGCATCTCGAATGTCGGCGACTACCGCTATGAAGGGGCCGATCTGGGCATTCTGGTGACGCGGGGACGGTCAATGACCAAGGGGTTCAAGCTGACGGACAAGTCGAAAAAGTGGATTCACGGCATTACGTCGGCCTACGCCGCCGAACCGCTGCCAGCCGCGCAGCCGATGGAAGATCCTGCGTTCAAAATCATGTAGAAAGCCTCATGGCGCTTGTTTTTCGCTCAATCGACGAGGAACAGCCCGGTCCCAAGCTGGCCGGGCTGTTTGCCGAATACTGGCCCGCCTACCATAAATGGTGGGTGCAAGAGGGGTATTCGGCGCGGCCCACCTATCGCGAATGCTTGCGCGCGTTGCAAACGCACATGCCCGAGATCCTGCCGCTATATGAAGAGGTGGTTGAACTGGTGGGCGGCAGCGACAGTCAGGCGCGGTTTCTCAGCTTTTATTGCCCGCCCAAATATCTGTCGGGGTGTAGCCAGGCGATCTGGCGTGGCAAGACACCCATTTTGGTGCGCAACTACGACTACCATCCCAAAACCTTTGACGCGGCATTGTTGAAAACCCGCTGGGGCGGTCGCGGCGTGATCGGGATGAGCGATGGCATTCTCGGTCTGCTGGATGGCATCAACGATACCGGCCTTACGGTCTCATTGACCTTTGGCGGTCGGCGCGAGGTGGGCGACGGCTTCGGCGTGCCGCTGATCCTGCGCTATGTGTTGCAGACCTGTGAGACCACGGCACAGGCGGTAAATGCGCTCTGTCGCATTCCCTGCCACATGAGCTACAACGTCACCGTTCTGGACGCGAAATACAATCACAGCACGGTTTATCTTGCCCCTGACCGGCACCCGCAAATCTCGGACGTGCCGGTGGCGACAAACCATCAGGGGCAGGTTGAGTGGTCCAAACATGCGCGATTCACTGCAACGGTCGAGCGGGAACGGTTTCTACTGAACCGCCTGAGCCAAAACCCCGAAAGCGAAAAGCGTTTCATCGACGCGTTCCTGCGCCCGCCGCTTTATTCCACCGCCTTCAAATCCGGGTTCGGGACGCTTTATACAGCCGTCTACCGGCCCGTGAATAAACAGCTGCAACTTCTGTGGCCAGGCGCTGCATGGGACGTGTCTTTTGACCAGTTCGCGGAAGATGATCTGACCTTGTTGCTGCCCGATGCGGCTGAAGTGGTGTTTTGACGTCAGGTTTGCGGGCCGTATCCTCAGGGAAGACACTGTGTGTTTCGACATTAAGTGCCAGTAATGCCCGGGCTAGATTCGCGTTCTGGCTCGATCCGTTACAATCGGATGCGCTTCCTTTTCCGGAACTGCAATTTCACCCAGGCGAATGCGATCGGGTTTAGCTGAGCAACGTAGCCAGCCCTCCACCGGCTGCCTTTCGCATTTCGGTAATGAGATTTGCGTTCGCCAACGCGGGTCAGGCTTTCTCCGGTGGTATCGCCCACACCTGAAAATATGCGGACCTTGTTGAAGCGGGCGGCATCGTGGCGGTGCGGTTTGCTTAGAAACTGTCGAAGATCCTTTTCGTCCCTTGGATTGGCATATTTGGCAAGCACGTCGATGGGTATGGCCGAAGTGACCGACTTGATGGCACGCAGCGCGCCATCCTGAATCTTTTTGGCGCGTTGGAGGTTTTCAGCTTCTGCTGTACTGACGTCAGACGTCTTCCAAGCGATTTCGCCCTGCGGTTTTTCCTGTAGACCCAGAACGCTGCCATGATCGGCAGAAAAGAAGAATTCTACGATATCGCGGAAGTCTTCGACCCAAGGGTACATGAACAGAGGAAGGCCATTGGAGGCGGCGAAACTTTCGTACTCCAGCCCATTTCGGCGCAGAATAGAGGCAGCCTGAGCGCTCGTGCCAAAATAAAGACCCAGAACATGTGCGTCCTTGCCGATAATCTCATCAATAGACCGCTGTAAACTGCCGCGCCACCCGACGTCGAAGATGGCTGTATGTGTGCCTTCAGGGAATACCGAGCGGTAGTAGTTGGACAGGACCTCCTTTTCATGCGCGAAAGATTGATAGAAAGCGTCAGGGTTTTCACGCAACAGATTCAGGATGGTGCGGCGGCGCTCTTTTGTCAGTTCGTCCGTGCCAGATAGGCCAGCGTCTGCAAATAGAGATTTCAACAGCGGGCCTGCGGAAATCTTCCCGAGAAACGCGTCCAGCGTTTGCGATCCTTCAAGCGTGGCATGCAACATTCCCGCGATTGTATCAGGGTCTAACTCGGTAAAAGGAAGGGTCAACAAACGCCGGGAAGCAGCAACATATTGAGTTTCATATCCTCGCGGCCAAAGCAGATCGAAAACAGCTTTTGGAAACATCCCATCCCGTGCCAGAAACGCGAGCCGCGAAATGCCCTGTTTGTCCATTTCCCGCTTTATCCAAATCAACAGCGATGTAATGAGCGGAGCAATCATCAAGGCGCCAAACGCTTCAAGATACTGGTCGTCGGACAGTTTTCGAAAGTCGACATTTTCCGAGTCGTAGTGATGTGTTTCCAAGTAGTTGGCGGTGAAAATCTGCGAGATCGGCTGCGTTCCATTCAGCAGACTAGTGTGTCGCCGAGGTTTTGGAGATCGCGTTGGCAGGTCTTTGCTGGCCAGTAGCACATGCGATATGAACCCTGCCTGCGTCGCCATTTTCCCGTCTGCATGGCGGTTGTCACCAATGTGGAGGATCTGGTTGCGGGGTACATCAAAATGCGCTGCGACGTCGTCAAACAGGCTGCCCGTGTGCTTGGTCTTACCCTGTTCACCGGAGACGAAGACGCGCTCCCATCCGGTTATACCCTTTTGCGTCAGGAGATCTTCCAACTCGTCTTTCGGCAGGTACATGTCCGAGGTGATCACCCAGCGCGACTTACTGTCCTGAATACGAGTCAGAAATTTTCTGCCCAGGCTGGTCACATGCAATAGATCGCGTTCAGTCCGAAGTTCCAGCTGTTTGATCTTGTCAGCCCGATCTTTTGTGCAATTTGTCAGTTGCGCGAAACAGGCATAGATCTGATCCAGTGTCACGTCTTCGATCCGCTGTGCGGAAGCATCCTCTCGCGCCATTGCCTCGGCGCCAGTGCGATAGTCTTTGAAATGTTGGGTAGCTAGGAGGACCTCAGGATGATCCGCTATGAATTCGAACAGATCAACAGGAGACTTGCAGTGGCGGAACAGAAGCGTGTCGAAAATATCGACCGATAGAAAATCAAAGGAATCGACGCGTTCGAGCAGTTGATCGCTTGGAGCCAAGTTGTTCATACCTGTTATTTAAGTTCGAGCCCTGTTGAAGGTGGCAACCAATTGAAACCGGGATCTGACCACCGCATTTTATCGCGGAAATGCGCCGGCCTTCAATGTATCGGTCCGCTCAGGCGCCGAGCCCAAGTGGTTTTTCCGCAGGCTCGTACGTTAGTTGAACCTGCGGGAATTATCTTATTTTGGACGACAGACCACTGCATCATGCACATGCCCGAAGCCTTTAGGAATAATCTCGACGACTTCCACGAATTTTGACCAGTGGTTTTGAATGTACTGGGGTGTATGGCCAATATCGCGATAATATTCCGGGTCGGTTACGTCTGCGATGTCTGGGTTCGGGTCGGGTGCGTCTACGATGCCTTGCAACATGTAGTGTTCGACCGCGTAGGGGTTTTTCGACCACTCGGCGGTCGACACGCTATACGGGCCGTGAACAGACAGAACCATCAAGCCACGGGTTATGCGCGACAATTCTTGGAGCCAGTGATTTTGGTCAGGTTCTGCAAGATGGGTCAGCACACTATGAGAGTAGACCAGATCGAATTGATCGTCATCGTAAGGAGTTGCGCTGTATGGATCGAGCACTGTGTAGTCCCCGAACGGCATGTTCTCCTTGCAATAGGCAATATTGACAGGGTCAACGTCAGCGCCAAACAAGTTTGGTTTCAATATGTCGGGGATATGTCTGGCGATGCGTCCGCAACCGACGCCCCAATCAAGTGTAACGGTGTCCTTGGTTAGCGGCAGTCCCATAACCTCGCTGATGTTCATGACAACGGTCATGTCTTCTATGCCGCCTGAAATAAACGACTTATTCAGCGCATCCGGTTCAGATCCATCTGTGCCCACGACACAGGGATTATACTTACCCTGTATCCTGCCAATATTGTCGCGCGACGGTATGGGGGTTTCGTAGTCAGGAGCAATGTCGACATTGGGTGTCCGAGCCAGCGGCCATGTAGCAGCAACCGCGCTCCAGTTCCCTACGATCGCCTTGTGTAGATTCAATGCAAGTTCCGCAGGTTGCGCTGGATAAAGCGAACCGTCACCTGTCAGCGCCTGTTTTAGCTCGCTAACTTGTGCGATCAATTCGTCAACGCTGCGCTTGATGTGTTTGTTTCGAATCCGCGATTTCATAGGGTTTTTCATCTTACGGTGCCTTCCGTGTGCTCTACCGGCTATGCCACAACATTCTGAGTATCAAAATCGGGTAACTTCCGAAGCTGACCTGCAGAAATCCTGGGCCAGTTTCCGCAAATTACTCAGTTTCTTTTACTGCATGGGTCGATCTGTCCAGATCGTTCCACGTTTGGTCTTTCTGCGAAACTTCCTGAGCTGCCATAGGCCAATTGATGCCGATCGCCGGATCATCCCAACGCAGACCACGCTCACTTTCCGGCGCGTATGCCGCGCTGACCGGATAGATGATTTCCGTGTCATCAGTAAGGCTCATGAAGCCGTGGGCAAAGCCTTTCGGCACATACATCATCTTGCGATTCTCAGCGGTAAGTTCAGCGCCGAACCATTGACCGAACGTCTTTGACCCATCCCGAAGATCGACGATGACATCGAAGATCGCACCTTTTACGCAGCGCATCAGCTTGACCTCGGCGTGGGGGGGAAGTTGATAATGCATACCCCGCACTGTGCCCTTCGACATGGTCAATGAATTGTTGATCTGCACGAACTTTCCGACAAGGCCATGTGCTTTGAACTCGTCCTCGCAGAACATTCGGGCAAAGAAGCCGCGGTCATCGCCGCGTTTTTCCAGCTCTATCAGATAAGCCCCTTCAAGCGGGGTCGGGGTGAACAGCATTTACAGCGACCCCCAGCGAAGATCACGCGACAAACGTCCGCTGTCGATATGCGCACGCAGTGCGTTCAGTCGGATGAAAGACGAACTGCGGAAATCAGTGTCGCCAAAGCCGAAATGTTCCAGCCCTGCGCGCAGACGTTCGATGGATTGCTCGAGCGTCACTTGCGGGATGGACTCGGGGGCCAGCGATTTGAACAGCGCGAAGTCAACCTGGTACGAGCGTTTGTCGGGCGGCGCGTCGGTATTGATCTCGACCACGGTGCCGGGGAATTGTGCTTTGACCTTTTCGGCCAGCTCAGAGATACGCACATTGCTTTCGTCACGTCCGGCATTCACGGCCAGGAATTTACCGCCATTCGACGTTTCGCGCAGAGCTGCCCATTCAATGGCGCGAGCCATGTCCTCGACATCGATCAAGGGCCGCCACGGCGTTCCGTCGCTGAGAACGACGATCTTGTTGGTAGCCATGGCGCAGGCCACGAAGTCGTTCAGCACTAGATCCAGACGCAGCCTGTCGGACATGCCGCAGGCAGTTGCGAACCGCAAAGAGGTCAGGGTCATGTCGCCCAGATCGGCCTCTTGCAGGTCAAGCTCGGTGCCTATTTTGGATCGGGCATAGGCGGTTTGCGGGGCGGTAGCGTCGGTTTCCTTGCGCGGGCCGCCCTCGGCCGCGCCGTACATGGAACAGGAGGAGGCAAAGACGAAATTCGATACGCCACATTCGGCGGCAAGCTTGGCCAGCCGAACGCTTGCGGCGCGGTTGATGTCATGGGTGACTGTTTCGAATTCTTTGCCCATGGGGTCGTTGGAAACGGCGGCCAGATGGACCACCGCGTCGCAGCCCGCAAGATGGTCAGCGGTGATGTCGCGTGTGTCGCCATAGTGCTGTGTGTCATACACGATTTCGGGCAGGAAATCGGACCCGGTCAGCGAATGCGAGAAAAAGCCCGCGTCATACCCGACCAGATGCAGGTCCGCGTGTCGCTGTTTCAGAAAACGCCCCAGAACGGGGCCGACATAACCTGTGTTTCCGGTCACTAGGATTTTCTTAGACATGCTACGTCACCACACTTTCCATTTTGCTTCGTTGTTGGACCAAAGACGGTTCAAATGCTCCTTGTCCCGCAGGGTATCCATGGGTTGCCAGAAACCATGGTGGTACCAAGCCCGCAACTGATCGTCATTTGCAAGGTTTTCCAGAGGTTCGCGCTCCCAAACCGTGAAGTCATCGTCGATATAGTCCACGATTTTCGGAGAAACGATGAAATATCCGCCATTGATCCAGCCGCCGTCGCCAACCGGCTTTTCCTGAAACCCGAGCACCTTCTCGTCTTGAAGGTCCAGTGCGCCAAAACGCCCCGGAGGCTGAACGGCGGTGACGGTAGCCAGTTTTCCGTGTTGTTTATGGAATTCGATGGCAGCAGTGATGTTAACGTCAGCGACGCCGTCCCCATAGGTGATGCACACGGCCTCGTCATCTTTGAAATACCGCGAAGCCCGCTTGATCCGGCCGCCAATCTGAGAGTTTTCGCCGGTTTCAACCAGTGTAACGGTCCAAGGCTCGGCTCGCATTTCATGGACGGTCATGCTGTTTTGTTTGATGTCAAAAGTGACGTCGGCATTGTGCAAGAAATAGTTTTGGAAATACTCTTTGATAAAGTAGCCCTTATATCCCAGGCAAATAACGAAATCATTGATGCCATGGTGGGAATAGGTTTTCATGATATGCCACAAGATCGGTTTGCCGCCTATTTCAACCATCGGCTTGGGGCGCAATCCGGTTTCTTCTGCAAGGCGCGTACCGAACCCGCCGGCAAGAATAACAGCCTTCATTTTTCTATCTTTCAGTTCCTGGGTGTTTGGATTTATTGAACGCAAATAATTTCTTCGAGTATTTATTGTGGTTTACGCTTCCCAAATGCTGCTGCCCTTTGCAACAAGTATTCCATTCCTACTTTTGTTGCGTTGGCGCGTCCTTTTGATTGACGGCCGAGTTCAGGCGATCCAGAGCGTCGGCAATTTCCTTTTGCTGCATATCTATCTTCGAAAGCTGGTCGACAGCCACCGCCTGCCGCTCGATCAGATAACTTTGTCCCGCTAACATGTGTCTCATCCGCATTCGGTTGCGTTTCCGGCTCTGGGTGAGGCGTCTCCAAGTTCTGACAAACCAATTTTTATGCCGTTCCTGAGCATGGTGAAGCGCAGGTGTTGCTGAAAAATCTGGCTGATCGGCAATGCTTGCATCCCACAAGACATGGTCTTTTTCAGGGCGCGCGGGTAAACGCTCGAGCTTTTCGATCAGGCGGCCATAGGTTTGCTGGCTATCATATTCAGCTGCAATTTCGCGCATCATGGCTGATTTTTCGCTGACAAGCTCCGGGCGATCCGTAATTTGCCGGAATATGGTTTTATACGATTTCGTATCTTTGGGTTTGCAAACGAACAACGCGTCGGGATGCCTGGTCGAAAAATCATCCCCGGACGTGTTGATCACTGGAATGCCGAAATACATGTAGTCCAGAAAGCGCATTCTGTAGCTTTGCCACGCCTCGAGCGTGTCCTGGCTGACATTGATCCCAACATCGGCGATGCTCAGATAGTCTTGGACATGTTTACCGCCCTCGTCCCAGTCTTCAAACAGGACAAGGTGTTTACCCAGCTTATCCCGGTACTTGTCCAGAATGGCACGGAATTGCGCGACGTATTCGTCGTGATCGCGGTTAAAAGGCTGCACAATTCCCATCATGTAGAGCCGCAGCCTATGAGACGGGTTTTCGACAGTAAATTCGCAGAACGCCTGGAAAAAAGTGTTGAAGTCTGTCCATTTCCAAATGCCGCCGGAATTCAGAACCATGATGTCATCGGGTTCTAGTCCCAGTTTCTGCCGCAGTTTCTGCCGATCAGGGGCCTGTCGCTTGACCTCATCCACGATCCCTTGGGGTGCGACCAGGATACGATCTTCGTAAGGAAACCGCGCCAGCAGGTGCAGCAAGGAAAACAGCACCTGCTTCATACGGATATTTTGGGTGACGTAATAGTCCACATGATAGCGGGCCGCGGTAATCACCCGCCGCAAGTAGTCGTGCGTAAACAAGCCGGGATCTTCAACCCAATGCAAAGCGGGCATAATGGCGATGATCTTGGCATTGGGAAATGTCGGCTTGATGTTGAGAGCGTCGGGAAAAACGCTCACGACAAAATCGACGTCCTTGTTGTTAATATCTGCGGTTTCGCACACATAGTTGGGGTAGGCGCTGACTACCTTCACGCGGAATTTCGGGTCCGTAGGTTCCTGCGCTGAGGCCAAGAATACAGTGTGACCGCGTCTGAGCGCTTCATGCACAAATTGAAACAGGTTCTTGTCGTGGCTGTAGTTCAAGGCAAGCGGTTTGCCGTTTTCCAGCTTAGGAAACTGGATGTTGTCCAGCAGCGCGAGAGTTGTGAACGTGTGTTTTTGCGACATTTACTTTGCCAGTCTCAATGCGTTGCGTTTTGATTCCCACACTCTTTCAAGACCTTTACGAAGACTTACGCGAGGGGACCACCCCGGAACGCGCGCCAATTTGCGGTTGGGCTCCATTATTTCATTCGGACGATACGGGCGCTCACCCCATTGGATGGGGGGTGCTGCCTCCGCGATCTCGCCGATCAATGCTTCGAGATCGCGAAGCGAGTGATGCTCGCCTGAAGACACACCATAGACTTCCAATTGGTCCAGCGGGTCGCCTGCCGCGCGCTCGGTCGCGGCGACAATCGCAGCCGCCGCGTCTTCGACGTAGACGAGGTCCATTTTCTGAAACCCCGGCGACATTTTCAGGGGCTCTTGCGCGACGACCGCGTTAAAAACAAGATCGACGACTTTGTTGCGCCAATCTGATGGGCCGTAGTTGTCAAACATTCTAAGGGAAATGACATTCAGCCCGTTCTTTGCGAAAGGAACCAGAATATCTTCGGCGGCCTGCTTTGTCGCTGCGTAATAGTTGAACGGGTCATAGATGTTTTCTGGCGACGAAGTTTGCCAGCTTGTGCCGCATACCACCATGCCCTTCGCCCCGCAGCGCGCCGCGCTCTGGGCCAGAAGCGACGGCAATAGCGTGTTGACCTCGAGCATCGCGCGTATGCCCTCTTCGTCTTCCTTGGCCCGAGAAACGGCCGCGATATGCACGATTACATCAGGCGAAAAGGCTTCGACCTGCGCGCAAATATCCTTCAGTTCTGGTTTCAGGATCAGTGTCTCAACGGTCGCGGAGCCATCTGCGAGAAGGTCGTCAACAGAGGTAGATGATGCCCGTTGCAAGCTGCCTATGTGAAAAGGTTTCTCCGCCAATTGGCGTAAGACTGCTTGCCCCAGAAAACCGGTTCCACCCGTCACCAATACTCTCATCCTGAGCCTCATTCCGCATTCGTCGGGTAGGTCACTCGCACACTAAAGTGACATTTACCAGACACTAGCACATTGGATTTGAACAGGGGCAAATGCAGTGGAGCGGGACAAGCGGAAAATCGCCAGTTTCGAATGGGTTATTTGAGGGGTCATTGCTTGTGTTTATGTCGATTGACTTCTAGCGTGCCGGCTGACTTAACCGCACACAACAGCTATTTTGGGCCGTAAGCTTTTTTGGCCTCCGACGCCTCACTAAGGATCGCATTTGATGGAAGTATTTTCGACAAGCCCAGATTATATGACCTTCGAGGTCAGGGATAGAACAGCGCGGTTCGTCCGGGTTTCTCAAAATCAGGATATGCACTTCCATGCCGCATTTCTCCGCCTTGACCAGGTTCTTGACCTGTCAGGAGGAAAACAGTGGGTTGAAGTGTCGTTCTCATGGTTTGGGCGCCATGATCAAAGCGGCGACATGCCGCCTGTTTTCGAAGCTTATTTGGAGCACGGCGCCCCCGAAAATCGAAATTTCAACGCGGTTTCTCACCCGCGGTTACTGGATCATGCTTGGGGCCGCGAGACCTTGGTTTTCGAGCTGGATGGGTCCGAAGTGGATCCGTTCATTGGCCTTCGGTTCAGCGACCCGCGTATAACCCTGATGACGTTCAAAGCGTTAAATTTAACGGTGCAATCCAGTCCTCAGGCACCGACGCCGCAGCAGTTGCAAACGCAGTATGCTCCGTTTGTAAAAGACGGCTGGTTTCCTGATCCCTTCATGCAGGCGCTGCATGAAGTTGTCCGGCTATATTATACGCCGGTGCTTGAACGCGGCGGTGACGCTATCGACATCGGGGCAAACAAAGGGTTTCACACCCATGCCATGCGCAATGCCTTTCGCCGACCGGACCAGAAGCTGATTGCAGTCGAACCGCACCCGACGCTGCATCGCGCGTTGCAGCAAGGTTTTGCGGGCGACCCGCAGGTCGACATTACCAATGTGCTTATAGGGTCTCGGGCGGCCAGCGATGTCAGTTTTACCTATTCCGAAACTCATCACGAGCTTGGCTCCGCGCGCCCAAATTACATTGAAGAGTTCTTCCCTGATATCGAGGATGATTTTGAAACCATCCGTATGGATATGCTGAACGTTGATGTGCTGGTCGATCAGTTCGACCTGACACCTGGTTTCATCAAAATCGACGTGGAAGGGTTCGAGCTTGAGGTCCTGCACGGTGCTCACAAAACGTTCGAAAACTTCCGACCCGTTGTGGCGTTTGAGTTCAATGTCGCGAGTTCACCCAATAACAGCTATCTGCTGGCCGATATGTTTGACCATTTCGACTACGTGATTTTTGATTGCTTTGGCAACCGGCTGGGGGCCACGACCTGGTGCAATCCCAGTATCGCCCCGATTGACCGCGTCGCCATTCCCGCTGAACAGGCCGAGGCCGTGATGGCTGCAGTACAGGGGCCTTTGGACCAGCATTGGCGAGAGTGGCAGCAGGCGCAGAAATCACCCGGCTAACGCAATTCGGCCTCAGTGTTGCCGCCATCGACGGTAAGGACGTGGCCGGTTGTACGCTTGGACAGTGCAAGGGTCACGAAACCGTCGGCGACGTGGTGAGCCTGAACTTCGCGGCCCAGAAGATTTCCGCCCATATAGGTGTCTTCGCTGACACCACGGGCGGCGGCGCGTTCCTTGATGAAATCGTCCGTTAACAGGCCCGAGCGGATGCGGTCGGCATTCACCCCGTTAACGCGAATGCCCGCACCGGCCAGTTCCAAAGTCAACTGGCGCATCAGGAACATGGTGGCCGCTTTCGGTGTGCCATAGGCCCCGAAATTCTTGCCGGGATTGACCGCCTGTTTTGAGATGTTGAACAGGATCTGCCCGCCGCGTCCCTGCGCCTGTATCACGCGGGCGGCGGCGGTGGCAAAATTCTTGTGGGCAAAGAAATTCAATTCGAATGCCTGCCGGAAGGCCGCATCGTCCAGATCCAGCAAAGCCCCCGACCTTGCTGTGCCTGCGTTTGAGATCAGGATGTCCAACCCACCAAAGGCTAGGATCGCGGCGTCCATCGCCCGCTGAGCCGCGCCGTCCGAAGTGATGTCTTCGGCATGGGGGACGTGCCATCGCCCAAGCTGGTCCAGCGCCTGATCCAACGCCTGCGGGTCCTTGTCGATCAGCACCAGGTTGGCCCCCTTGGCGGCAAAGGCTTTGGCCGTGGCCACCCCGATCGCGCCCGCACCGCCCGTGATCATAACGACTTTGCCCTGAAACGGCGATGGCGTTCCCTTGCCCAGCTTGGCCTGTTCCAGCGACCAATACTCGCAGTCGAACATGTCCTTTTCGCTGATTGGATAGAACCCGCCCGCATCTTCGCCAACGGCGCGCACGCGGATATTTTGCTCGGCCAGATCGGCCGCTGCTGCTGCTGCCTTGGCGTTTCCGCCCATGCCGACGATGCCGATCCCTTCGATCCAGGCATGTTTGGGATCAGGGGTCAGCAGGGTTTTGGGTTCCTTGGCGTGCGGAGCCTGACGGTTGAAATAGGCGCGATACTCGTCGGCAAAACCTTCGACCTTGGCTTTGATGGTCTCGCGGTTGGCTAGATCGGCGCGGCGCAGCACCAGCGGGCGGCCCTTGGTGCGGATCACGTGATCGGGTGATGCCATCCCACGTGTGGCCAGCGCGTCGATATCGGGGCGGGCCATGAAGGTATGGGTATGATCGCCGTTGCGCAGATCAAAGATGGGCATCGCGTCGTCGCGCTCGGCATTCACCTCGGCGATGACACCGCGCAGCATAGGCAGAACCTGTAAACCCTCAGCTGGACGGCGTTCGCCGATAGGGGTGACGCCCGTCAGGCCCAGATAGGCGGCGACCTCATTGGTGTGGCTGACGATCTTGTCATAGCTTTCCTGCGCCGTGTCACCGAAGGCAAAATGCCCGTGTTGCAGCAGCAATAGGCCCTCGACCGCGGGGTTCGCGTCGTAGACATCAGCGGCCGCCTTGGCCAGATCGAAGCCGGGCATGATATAGGGCACAATGCCCAGACGATCGCCGAAGATCTCTCGGCAGATCTCGGCCGCGTTGGGCAGATCAGCCAGGATCAGGAACGGAGTCGCATGGGTGTGGTCGACATATTTATGAGGCAGAAACGCATGCAGCAGCGTTTCGACCGACGGGTTGGGCGAGGTCGAATCCAGTAAGTTCGAGCGTTGGTAGTTGACCATGTCTTCGTCGGACAGGGTTTCAAGTTGCCGGGCCTTCAGCAAAGGATCAAGCCAGACCCCTGGCAGACCCGGTGCCTCGATCGTGTCCAGATCCCAGCCCGAACCTTTGACATGCAGCACCTGACGCTGGTCGCCGAACAGATCAGGACGCTCCAGTTTAACCGAAGTATTGCCGCCACCATGCATCAACAGGTCGGGGTTCTGGCCGATTAGGCGCGAGGTATAGACACGCTCCGCCAGTTCCTGATCGGCAGGGTCATCGCCCGCCGCCGCGCGCCATTTCTGTGCTTTTGCCGCGTCGTACCAGTTTTCAATCATCGGTGTTCTTTCGGTTTGCAGTCTGTGGGCTTTCAATGGGCTTTGTCGGGGAATAGGCCGGCCAGGCCTTGGGCGCTGGCGTCGCAGATGCCACGTTCGGTGATCAGCCCCGTGACCAGACGGTTGGGGGTGACGTCAAAGGCCGGATTGCCGCCTGATGTGCCCTGTGGCGTGACCAGAACCTCGCCGATCTGACCCTGATTCAGACCCTGAATACGGGTAATCTCGGCCTCGGGGCGATCCTCGATGGGGATTTCGGCGACCCCGTCTTGCAGCGACCAGTCTATTGTGGGCGAGGGTAGAGCGACATAGAAAGGCACCCCGTTATCATGGGCCGCCAGCGCCTTGAGATAGGTGCCGATCTTGTTGCACACATCGCCGCGTGCGGTGGTGCGATCGGTGCCGGTGATGACCAGATCGACCAGCCCGCGCTGCATCAGATGCCCGCCTGCATTGTCCACCACATAGGTGTGCGGGATGCCATGTTCGCCCAGCTCCCACGCGGTCAGGGCGCCTTGGTTGCGGGGGCGGGTTTCGTCGACCCAGACATGGATCGGAATCCCTTCGTTATAGGCGTGGTACATCGGGCTGGTGGCCGTGCCCCAATCGACCGTCGCCAGCCAGCCGGCGTTGCAATGGGTCAGAAGGTTCACTGGCTCGCCTGCGGGCTTCTTCGCGGCGATCTCTCTGATCAGGGCCAGGCCGTTTTCACCAATGCGGCGGTTGATTTCGATATCTTCCTCGAACACCTCCTGGGCCAGCGCCCAGGCAGCGTCCGCCCGGTTTTCAGGGGGCAGCGGCAACAGAGTCGCACGGCACCGCGCCAGTGCCCATGCTAGATTGACCGCAGTGGGCCGCGTCGCGTTCAAAACGGTGCTGGTGTGTTCGAAATTCACGTCCGAGGGGTCCCGCGTCATCGCCTCGGCCATGCCATAGGCGGCGGTCGCCCCGATCAGAGGCGCCCCGCGCACCCACATGTCGCGGATTGCGACTTCGAAATCTTCCAATGCGGACAAGGTGACGACTTTGAATTCATGCGGCAGCCAGCGTTGATCAATGATCCGCACTGCGCCGCTTTGCGCATCGCGCCAGATCGACCGATAGTGAACGCCGCCGACTTTCATTGCCTATCCTCCTGGTTGTGTCGTGCCCCCGAGGGCCGTGTCCCTGCCGCAACAGGCCCAAAACGCGCCAGCCCTTCGAAATGAGGATTGTAAACCACGGGCGCAGCGGGTCGGTTGACGAAATGAGACATGCAAGTTGTTGGCGATTGGCCCGGCAATGTCAAACCCTTGCAAGGTGAAGAGATCGGTGGATTTCAGCAGCCTATGGTTGTAACGCCACAATTCCGGGGCAGATTGGGTTGCACATCTTAGCTATCCGGTCTCTGCTACGGCAAACCGATTTGTAGGAGAGCACCATGCCCCAATCCCCCGATACAAACCGCCGTATTGTTCTGGCCGAACGTCCCAAGGGCGAGCCAGACGAGAACACTCTGCGGTTAGAGACAACCGATGTCCCGACGCCCGGGGCAGATGAAATGCTAGTGCGCACGGTCTTTCTGTCCTTGGACCCCTATATGCGTGGACGCATGAATGATGCAAAATCCTATGCCGAGCCGGTGGCGATCGGCGGTGTTATGACTGCGCAGGTCGTGGGACGGGTCGAGCAGTCGAACCTTCAGGGCTTTGCGGTTGGCGATTATGTCCTGAACATGAGCGGCTGGCAGGATTATGCGATCTCGGACGGGGTGCAGGTGGTCAATCTTGGTCAATCACCAGACAACCCGTCCTGGGCGCTGGGGATTTTGGGGATGCCGGGCTATACGGCCTACGCCGGGCTGCTGAAAATCGGTGAGCCAAAACCCGGTGAGACCGTCGTTGTCGCCGCAGCCTCAGGCCCGGTGGGGGCGACTGTGGGTCAGATTGCCAAGCTGAAAGGCTGCCGGGTGGTCGGCATTGCGGGTGGGCCCGAGAAATGCGCGCATGTGGTGCAAAATCTGGGATTTGATGCTTGTCTGGATCATCGCTCGGATGATCTGGCTGGACAACTGCGTGATGCCTGCCCGGATGGCATCGACGTCTATTTCGAGAATGTCGGCGGCAAGGTGCTATATGCGGTTCTGCCCTTGTTGAACCCGTTCGCGCGCGTTCCGGTTTGCGGCGTCATGGCCTGGTACAACCTGCCCGGTCTGCCCGAGGGGCCGGATATGGGCCCGGTGATCATGGGGACGTTGTTGCGGATGAAGGTACGCATGCAGGGTTTCATCATTTTCGACAATTTCGGCCCCGAAGTGTATCAGGAGTTCGTTCGCGATATGACCGGCTGGCTAAAAGACGGCTCGGTCACTTACAAAGAACACTTGGTCGAGGGGCTGGAAAACGCGCCTGAAGCGTTCAATCGGTTATTGGCCGGGGGGAACTTTGGTAAGATGGTCGTAAAGGTGGGGTGATCTGACCGCCTCTCATTTTTGTGCACCGCCCCGGACAAATCGGTCTGCCGGGGCGGTCGCGGGTCAACTTGCTGCCGCCAAAAGCGAGGCGTTGCCACCGGCAGCAGTGGTGTCAATACACACGTGACGCTCAAGCTGACAGCGGTCGCCGAAATCCGCGTCATTGATCATCGGGATCAAAGCACCGGGTCGCTGCGCCAAGGCCGTGCGGATGGCCCGAAGCTGAGCCTCTTCTCCCCAACAGACAACCGCATCGAAGCCCGAAATCGAGCCTAACACAGCGGGTTCCAGTACACCGTCCACCGTGTTCGGACCCGTTGCGCCGGGCGCAACGATGACGGCGGAACAGCCATGCGCCACAGCGATTTCGCGCTGCGCCTGCGCGGCCTCAAGCGATGGGCCAAGACACAGGATGATGCCACGGCCATAGGTCGACAGCGTGTTCGACTCGCCCGTCGGCCCCGGTAGCTGTTGCCGTTTCAACGCGATACGCGGTGGGCGTTTGGTCGCCGTCAGGACAGCCTGAACCGTGGCCTCATCGGCGGCCTGTCCCGTAGCCGCGGCAAAGCTTTGCGTCACCGGCTTGGTGAAGCGCTTGACGTAAGACGGACCGCCCGCCTTGGGCCCGGTGCCCGACAACCCCTCACCCCCGAAAGGTTGGGACCCCACAATCGCGCCAATCTGGTTGCGGTTGATATACATGTTGCCGACGTTCAGCTGCGACGTAACCTGTTCGATCCGGTCGTCGATGCGCGAGTGCATTCCGAAGGTCAGGCCAAAGCCCGTGGCATTGATCGCGGCGACCACCGCGTCCAGCTCGGCGGCCTTGTAGGTGGCCACATGCATGACCGGGCCGAACACCTCTTTTTCCAGATCACCAATACCCGATACACGCAGGACGGTTGGGGCAACGAAGGTCCCGTCTGTCGGGGTATCCAGTTCTTTCAACACACGCCCCTGTGCGCGGGCGTCTTCGACATAGGCAAGGATTTCACCCTGCGCGCCGTCACTGATCACCGGCCCGACATCGGTACGCAAGTCCCATGGGTTGCCCACGACCAGCTCATCCATCGCGCCGTAGAGCATCTCGAGGAAGGGTTCGGCCACGTCCTCTTGTACGTAAAGCAGCCGTAGCGCAGAACAGCGCTGACCGGCGGATTGGAAGGCCGAGGCAACAATGTCCTTGATCGCCTGTTCCGGCAGCGCCGTAGAGTCCACGATCATCGCGTTCAATCCACCGGTTTCGGCGATCAAAGGGGCCTCGGGGGCGATCTGATCCACCATGGCGCGGTTGATCGTTTGCGCCGTGTGGGTCGAGCCGGTAAAGCACACCCCTTTGATCCTTGGGTCCGACGTCAGCCGTGCGCCTACGACCGAGCCGCGGCCCGGCAGCAGTTGCAACGCCGTCTTCGGAACCCCGGCTTCATGCATCAGGTTGACGGCGACCCAGGCGGTTATGGCCGTTGGGTCCGCCGGTTTGGCCAGGACACCATTGCCGGCGGCCAGTGCGGCGGCGATCTGCCCGGTGAAGATCGCCAGCGGGAAGTTCCATGGTGAAATGCAAGCCATCACACCACGCGCAGGTCGCGTGACTTCGGTGCCGCGCACAGCATAGTAGCGCAGGAAATCGACCGCCTCGCGCAGCTCGGCGATGGCGTCCATCGGGGTCTTCCCCGCTTCGCGGGTGAGGATGGCAAACAGCTCTCCGAAGTTCTGCTCATATAGCTCGGCGGCGCGAAACAGGGTCTGGCGACGCGTTTCAGCACCCGCGTTCCACTGGGCTGCCGCGCCAAGTGCCGTTTTGACATCCTCGACCGATGCCTCAGCCACCACACCCACCTTGTCCGCGTGATCGGCGGGATTGAGGACAGGGCGGTCTGTGGTGTTCTGCGACGCGCCCTCCAAAAGCGGCCCAACCTGCCAGAACTTTGCGCGAAATGGCGCGCGGGCCTGTTCGATCTCGGCCAGATCGTCGGTGCCGTGCAAATCCCAGCCCCGTGAATTCGGGCGTTCGGTCCCATAAAGGTCGGCAGGCAGCAGAACAGCCGCGTTAGAGCCTGAGTCGAGCGCGTCGAACGGGTCGGCGGCGACGATTTCCGGGGCCACGGATTGGTCGACGATCTGGTTCACGAACGAAGAGTTCGCCCCGTTTTCCAGCAAGCGTCGCACCAGATAGGCCAGAAGATCCCGATGCGCCCCGACAGGCGCGTAAATCCGGCACCGGGTGCCGCTGCCGTTCAGGACCAGATCATGCAGGCTTTCGCCCATACCGTGCAGGCGCTGGAACTCAAAGCTGCGTGTGTCTGTGGCCATGTCGAGGATCGCGGCCACTGTATGGGCGTTATGGGTGGCAAATTGCGGATATATCCGATCTGTCATGCCCAGCAGTTTCTGGGCGCAGCAGATATACGAGATATCGGTGGCCGCCTTGCGAGTGAAAACCGGGAAGCCGCCCAGCCCTTCGACCTGTGCTCGCTTGATCTCGGTATCCCAATAGGCACCTTTTACCAGACGCACCATGATTTTACGGTCCAATTCAGCAGCCAGCGCATGCAGCCAATCCAGAACATAGGCTGCGCGCTTGCCATAGGCCTGCACGACCACGCCGAACCCGTCCCAGCCCGCAAGCGACGGGTCGCGCAGAACAGCTTCGATCACGTCAAGGGACAGATCCAGCCGATCCGCCTCTTCCGCGTCGATATTCAGGCCCATATTGGCGGCCTTGGCCTGTTGTGCAAGTTGCAGCGTCAGAGGCACCAGCTCCGCCATCACCCGGTCTTTTTGCCCGACCTCATAGCGGGGATGCAGCGCCGAGAGCTTGATCGAAATACCGGGATTTTCTCGTATGTCTTGCGCGTCGCATTCCGTGGCCAGCTTGGCGATGGCGTCCGAATAGGCGGCCAGAAACGCCTCGGCGTCGTGGGCTGTCAAGGCGGCCTCGCCCAGCATGTCGTAGGAATAGGTGTAACCCTCGGCTTCCTGTTTCTTGCCGCGTTCCAGCGCTTCTTCGATGGTTTCACCCAGCACGAATTGCGCGCCCATTTCCTTCATCGCCCGCGCCACCGCGACCCGGATCACCGGTTCCCCCAGCCGTTTCACCGCCCCTTTCAGGGTCGAAGCAATGCCGGTGCCGTCCTTCAGCACCTTGCCCGTCAGCATCAGCGCCCAGGTGGAGGCGTTGACCAGAGACGACGACGATTGCCCCAGATGCTGCCCCCAGGCCGAAGGTGCGATCTTGTCTTCAATCAGCGCGTCAATCGTATCTGCATCGGGCACCCGCAGCAGCGCCTCGGCCAGACACATCAGGGCCACGCCTTCATTGGTGGATAGGCCATATTCGGCCAGAAAGACTTCCATCAGGCCGGGGCGGCTGTCGTTGCGGATCGCGCGTACAAGATCAGCCGCGCGATTCTGGACCACCGCCCGCCTTGCTGCGTCAATCGGATTGCGGCTTGTCAGGTCCAGCAATACCTCGAATTCTGCCCGCAGGTGGTTGTGTCGAAGGTTCAGACGAATATCATGTAGCCCAGTCATGTTCTTTCCAATCCGCTTTCGATTTAAATAATCTTACCAAATCGCCGAAAGTTATGTTGACTAAAGCTTCAAAATAGGCGTGTTTATTGACCAAATTTCCTATTTAGTTTTGGCGATTGAGACCGTGTTAATAGAGAAAAATAGTCAACTAGACCGACATGACCTGAAAATCCTACGTATTCTGAGCCGTGAAGGCCGTATTCCGGTTACGGAATTGTCGGCGCGGGTCGGATTGTCCAAGACACCTTGTCAGGTGCGGATGAAACGTCTGATCTCGGAAGGGTATATACAGGGGTTTCGCGCGATTCTGGACCCTTCGAAGCTGGGGGTCGAACAGGTGGTCTTTGTCGAGGTCAGCCTGAAAATCACCACCGAAGCGGCTTTGACTGAGTTCAATGAAGCCGTGCAACGCGCGCCCGAGGTCGAACAATGCCACATGATTGCGGGTGCCTTTGACTATCTGCTGAAACTGCGCACCAAGGATATGCGCAGTTACCGTGAGATTTTGGGCCGTGTCGTGTCCACGCTCCCGCATGTGGACAGCACCTCGACCCATGTGTCGATGCAATCGGTGAAAGACTGAGCCGCCCGACAGCGTTCATTGATGAAGGGCATCAATGATCTGTCGTGGCATTACCAGATCGCGGAAGGCGCGATGGATGGTTTCATCCGCTTCACTCAGCGGGGCACCACCAAGGTTGAAGCTGAGAAACCCGTGGGGAAGGCTGAGCGCCAGATAGAATTTCTTGCCCGAAAATGCCGCTGAGCAATAGTCGCGCCCACCTTGGTAGCGTTTGGCGATCTCGCTCAGTGTATAAGCAAATTCGGGTTTGACGTATTGTTCCAGCTGGTGCGGGTCGTCGGTAAAAACCTCAAAGATCTTCTCGGCATCCTCTAGGCCAAGATCCCAGCGATGTTGGGGCAAGACGTTGCGGCTTGCCCAGCTATACAGCTTGTTTAGGGTCCCACCGAAATCTTTGACGAAGACCGTGCGTGGTATTGTTGCCGGGCAGTCGATTTCCAGCACGATGCCCGAGAACAAGGTTCTGGTCTTTCGTTTGTTGTCGCTGTCTCTGTAAGTGTCCGAGCAGCTCATTTGCAGCAGTTTGTAATTGGTGTCCCGCCAGGTGCCGCTGATCGCGTGATTTTCGCGCACGCGTTCGGATTCAGGTATGATTTGCAATGAAACCAAGCGCCCAATCGGAAGGAAGCTCATAGGTACGTCCGAGTGCAGCTCCATATGCCCTAGGAATTTGCACAGGATGGGGCGAATGTATTTCGAAACATCGGAACTGACTTTTCCGCCTCGTTCCAGATAAAGGATCAAGGCCGCGGCCCCGCCGAAAGCAAGTGGAAAAATCGCAAAAAGAGGATGAATGTAGTACCCGCCTAGTCCGGCCAGTACGACGGCAACAACGCCAGAGAACTTGATCCAGAACATACTGCGCGAGACGGCGGCCTGACGTTCAACTTCTTTCTCGCGTAGGAATGGGGCAATCTGCTGGTCATAGATCCGGGAAAACCCGGTCTCAAACGGGGCAGATTCGACAAACTGGTATTCTGACATCGTTAAATCCTGACCAACAAACTACGAGTTTGGCGCAGATGCTAGCGATCCCTTGTCCGCCAGAGTATCCCCAGACGTGTATCATTTGTATCGGATGTGTCCGTCTTAGCCATGTTCGCGCAGGCGACGCCATTTTCGACACAGAGAAGCGCCTCGCTGGACCTCGAGGCGCGATCTGATGCGCTATCGCAGGCCCAGTTTGGACAAAAGCCGGTTGCGTTTCATCAGCCACCATCCGGCCTCGACGGGCCATAGGGCATGGTTCTGGTCGGCCCCTAGTGCAGCGGCGCTGCGCAGGGGCCAGTTCGGGTCGTCCAGCAATTCGCGGGCCACGGCGATCATGTCGGCGTCGCCCTTTTGAATCACCGCGTCGCACACCTTGGGGTCCCACAGGAAACCGACCGCCATCGTCGGCATATCCGCCCAGGACCGGACTTGCGATGCAAACGGCACCTGAAAGCCGTGTCCGATGGTCATCCGCTGCGGGCGATCCTTGCCGCCGATCCCGCCCGAGCTGCAATCGATCATGTCCACCCCGGCAGCTTTGAGCGCCTTGGCGATGTCAACGGTGTCTTCGACGGTCAGGCCGCCGTCCACCCAGTCCGACGCCGATAACCGAAAAGCCAGAGGATAGTCCTCAGGCCAGTTTCGTCGGATTTCACGTGCGATCTCGACGGCAAAGCGCGCTCGGTTTTGGGCGCTTCCGCCCCAATTGTCCGACCGCTGGTTGGTAATCGGGGACAGGAATTGATGCACCAGAAAGCCATGCGCGGCATAGACCTCGATCATCTTGAATCCGGCAGCCTGCGCCCGTCGTGCGGCCGCACCAAAAGCTGCGATGACGTCTTCGATATCGGCCTCGGTCATCTCACGCGGCGTCGCCCAACTCTCGGCATAGGGCAGCGCAGAGGGGGCTATTGCAGGCCAAGCCGCTTCATCGCGCTGCGTGGCGTCTTCTTCATCCAGCGGAGTTTCGCCGTGCCAAGGACGCCGCTCCGAGGCTTTACGCCCGGCATGGCTGAGTTGAATGCCCGGCACCGCGCCTTCACGAGTGATGAAATCGGCGATGGGTTTCAGCGGGGCAATCTGGGCGTCATCCCACAGACCCAGATCGCCGGGCGTGCGTTGCCCGTCACGGGTGACGGCGGTCGCTTCGGCATAGACCAGCCCGGCACCGCCCATGGCAAACCGGCCCAGATGCACCAGATGCCAGTCATTGGCGACTCCCTCTTTCGCCCTGTACTGGCTCATCGGCGAGACAGCGATACGGTTCTTGAACGACACGGATCGCAGGTCAAATGGACTGAATAATGAGGGCATTCTGGTCTCTCCGACTGTCATTTTCCGTCAACCTAGCGAAACCGAGCGCGCAACCCAAATAGATAATCTGTTAACGACGCCCGCGCCCCGCTTGGCCCGCCCCGCCATCTTTGCGCATAGACAAGCCGATGCGTTTGCGTTTGACGTCCACTTCCACGACCGCGACTTTGACGATCTGACCGGTTTTGACGACCTCATGTGGATCTTTGACGAAGCGGTCGGCCAGTTGACTGATATGCACCAGCCCGTCCTGATGCACGCCGATATCCACAAATGCCCCGAAAGCTGCGACATTGGTGACGGTGCCCTCAAGCCGCATTCCTGGTTTCAGGTCGGTGATCTCATTGACCCCTTCCGCGAAAGAGGCGGTCTTGAAGCTGGGTCGCGGATCGCGGCCGGGCTTTTCAAGCTCGGTAAAGATATCCATCACGGTGGGCAGGCCAAAGGCATCGTCGACAAAACGCCGGGCTTGCAGACCTTTCAGCGCGTCTTTCTGCCCCATGATCTGACGAATGTCGCGCCCACAGGCGGCCACGATGCGGCGCGCCACGCCATAGGCCTCGGGGTGGACTGAGGAGGCGTCTAGCGGCTCGGATCCGTCTCTAATACGAAGGAAACCCGCGCATTGCTCGAAAGCGCGTGGGCCAAGGCGCGCCACGTTCAGCAGGTCTTCGCGGCGGTCAAACGCGCCGTTCACGTCCCGATGGGCCACAATGGCGTCGGCCAAACCCGGACCCAAACCCGACACCCGCGACAGCAAGGGGGCCGAGGCGGTGTTCAGATCGACACCGACCGCGTTCACCACATCTTCGATCACAGTATCCAGCGATTGCGACAGTCGGTGCTGGTCGACATCGTGCTGGTATTGCCCGACGCCGATGGACTTGGGTTCGATCTTAACCAGTTCCGCCAGCGGGTCTTGCAAACGGCGCGCGATTGAGACCGCGCCGCGCAGGGAAACGTCCAAATCGAGAAACTCGCGCGCGGCCAGTTCCGAGGCGGAATAGACCGACGCGCCCGCCTCTGAGACGATCACCTTGGTTGGGGCTTTTACCGCGTTTGGCAGCAGTCTCAGCGTATCAGCGACAAAGCTTTCCGTCTCGCGGCTGGCGGTGCCGTTGCCGATTGCGATCAGGTCAATGTCATGGGTCGAGATCAGCTTGAGAATGGCGGCTTGCGCGCCGCGCAGATCGTTTTTGGGTTGGAACGGATACAGAGTGTCGGTGGCGACAAGCTTGCCGGTGGGATCGACCACCGCCGCTTTGACACCGGTACGGATGCCGGGATCGAGCCCCAGCGTTGCCTTGGCCCCGGCGGGGGCGGAAAACAGCAGGTCTTTCAGGTTGCGGGCGAAGACCTGAATCGCCTCGTCCTGCGCGCGGCTTCTGAGATCGGCCATCAATTCGACCATCATCGACAGAGACAGTTTGACCCGCCATGTCCACCCCGCCACTTTGCGCAACCAAAGATCGCCGGGTGAATTGGTCCGCGTGCCTAGATGGGCGGCGACCATCGCCTCGGCCCGCGCAGCGCCGGTTTCGGGGTCGGGGGCAATATCGAGCGTCACGATCCCCTCTTTCGAGGCGCGCAGCATCGCCAGCGCCCGGTGCGAGGGTGTATCGGCCCAGCGTTCGGTGTGGTCGAAATAGTCGCTGAACTTGGCCCCTTCGGTCTGCTTGCCGTCGATTACTTTTGCGGTCAGCAGGGCCTCGCGTTGCATGAAGCTGCGCAACTCACCCAGCAGGACGGCGTTTTCGGTCAAACGTTCGGTGATGATGTCGCGGGCACCGTTCAGGGCATCTTTGGTCGTGGGTACTGCGTCCGAGACATAGCCCCCGGCCAGCGCGTCGGGGTCAGCAGAACGGTCGGCCAATATCGCCTCGGCCAGCGGCTCCAGCCCGTTTTCGCGTGCGATCATCGCCTTGGTGCGCCGCTTGGGCTTGTAGGGCAGATAGATGTCTTCCAACTGCGCTTTGGTCTCGGCCCCGGCGATGGACTTGGCCAGGTCGTCGGTCAGTTTGCCTTGATCGCGGGTTGAATTCAGGATCGTGTCACGGCGGGCATCGAGTTCGCGCAGATAGTCCAGTCGCTCAGACAGGGTGCGTAGCTGGCTGTCATCCAGCCCGCCGGTCGCCTCTTTCCGGTAGCGGGCGACAAATGGGACTGTGGCCCCCTCGTCCAGCAGTTTGACCGCAGCGCCGACCTGATCAGGGCGGGCGTTGATCTCGGCGGCGATGGTGCGTGCGATGCGGTCCAAGGGGGTCTCCTTCAACTGGGTCGGAGGGTCTTCTTAGCCACAGGCACCGGCAAGGGAAAGAGGCCGAATTCTAACGGGCCAGAGCCAGCAGATCGTCGTGCAGCGTTTTTGAGATTTCTGCATAGCCCCGCGCCCTGTTGCGCGCACGCGCGGCATAGCGCCGTTGCGAGGGCAGACGCGCGCCCTGACCCGTGATTTCGGCAAACAGCCGCTCGGCGCGGGCATCGTTTTCGTCCACGCGGCCGCCGCTGAACTGGGCGGGGTCGAAGGCCAGGATGATCTCGCCATGATAAGGTGCGCTGCTGGTGCCGTCGGCATAGGCCAAGCTTTCCAGACTGGTCAGATCGTCGATCAAGGGCCCAGCCAAAAGCTCGATCATGATCGACAAAGCCGACCCCTTATAGCTGCCGAAGGTCAGCATCGCGCCTTCCATCGCAGCGTGCGGGTCGGTTGTTGGGTTGCCGTTCTTGTCGAGCGCTACGCCGTCGGGCAGGGGTTTGCCTGCGCGGCGGTAAAGCTCGATCTCTCCCCGCGCAAAGGCGCTGGTGGCAAAGTCGAAGGTGAATGGATCCTGACCCTGACGCGGCCAGCTAAAGGCCAGCGGGTTGGTGCCAAGTGACCCGCGTGTACCTCCGGCTGGGGCGACCCAGGAATGGCTGGGCACCATCGCCATCGCGGCCAGCCCAGCCGAGGACAATTGTTCAACCTCGGGCCAGAGGGCTGAGAAATGGAAACACCGGTTGATCGCCATTGCGGCGATGCCGTGCGTGCGCGTTTTCTCGATCAGGTGGGGAAGGGCCTCATGAAAGGCCAGCAAGGAGATCCCGCCGCGTGCATCGACACGGACAATGGCATTGTCTGAGGGGGTGATGACTGGCGCGACATGGCCGTCGACCTTGCCCGCGTCCATCGTTTCTGCACACATGAGCAGGCGAAACAGTCCGTGCGAGTGGCAATCGTCGATCTGGCAGGTGGTCAGCAAATCCGCGATGGCGGTGGCATGGTCCGGGCCATAGCCCGCGTTTTTTAGGATGGTCAGGCTTAGCCCGTGGATCTCATCCAAAGTCAGTTTGACCGTTTCGCTCATGCCCCGCCTTCCTTTTCTATGTTGCCATGGACAGGAATAGCGCGGCAGGGCAGGCGAAGGAACAGCTTTCCGGCGTTAGCCTTCCGATTCCGATTGCAGATAGGCAATGACGTTGGTGATGTCCTCATCCTTCTTCAGGCCGGCGAACTGCATCTTGTTGCCG
This sequence comes from Ruegeria sp. AB6, assembly GCF_056542685.1. Classification (NCBI taxonomy): domain Bacteria; kingdom Pseudomonadati; phylum Pseudomonadota; class Alphaproteobacteria; order Rhodobacterales; family Roseobacteraceae; genus Ruegeria; species Ruegeria sp. AB6. The sequence goes on from NZ_JBQGAD010000005.1 coordinate 151,710, forward strand.
GGCAGAGTACCCTTGGGGTCAGCCAGAAAAGTGGTCAGGGTCTCGACATCCCAAACAATGCCCGAGCTTTTCAGCGCGTCCGAGTATTTGAACCCATCCGCTTGGGCAGCCGACGCGCCAACGATGCCGTACAGCGAGGGGCCTACACCGTTCTTGCCCTCTTTTATCTGATGGCACGCCTTGCACTTGCGATAAACTTTTTTGCCCGCCTTGATATCCCCTTCAACTGCGGCAACAGCGGCGACCTCAACCGGAGCAGCTGTCCCAGCGTCGGCTTTTTGCTCGTCCATGTTGAAGAATAGGCGTGCGGTGATGGGCACGGTCCGGGTGATGCCGGGAAGGCTGGCCAGCTCCATCAGCTTGTCGACCCCGGCATTCACGCCCGCGTCTTCGGTGCTGAGAAACACCATGTCATTGGTCGAGACCATCACGGATTTCTCAGAAACCCGCAGGACGAACATTTCAGTATCAAACTCAACATCCGTGCCGATCAGCGACAGTGCCGCTTCGACATCAACGACTGCTGTTTGACCGACGGCCAGCGCCTTCGCCTCGTCCATATCGATCTGGGCGGTCAAAGTCGCCGTGCCTGCATTGCGAAAGACATGCTCGATCATGCGCTCGTTACGGATGTCTATATTCGTCTCGACCGAGGACAGGTCGATCTCGATCTCGGCCTTGCCATCAGGGCTGACATGGCCTGACAGGTTGGTGAAGGAATTCACCTCGCCCACGGTGTCTTTCTTGATGGTGCCATAGGCCAGGTGCGAGCCTTCGGGCGACAAGGTCCAATGTTCAGCCAAGGCCGGGGTTGCAATAATTGCCGACGCAATCGTGACTGCTTTCAACATAAGTTTCATTTCATTCCTCCACAGGTTATGACATTCCTGACCTCGCGGGCCCGATCCGTGAATGTCAAACACACACAGGTCACTATTTATTCAATGGGTGGTGAAATTAGTTCCGAACAGGCCGTGCGCGGCGCGATACAGACGCATTCGAAACGCGTTTGGCGCTTTGGGCTTGCCTTGTCCGGAGCCTCCGATGTGGCGGATGACTTGCTGCAATCCACGTGCCTGCGTGCGTTGGAGCGTCACCATCAGGTGACTTCGCATGATCGATTGGACAGTTGGCTGATGACGATCTGCCGCTCGATCTGGTTGAACGAGGTGCGCTCGCGCTCGGTCCGCAAGGCGCAGGCGTTGTCGGTGACGCCCGAGGCAGAATTAATTTCACATGATTCCGATTCCGAAACGAATATTTTCGCGGCTGAGGTGTTTACCCAAGTGATGCAACTGCCAGAAGCGCAGCGCGAAACGGTAATGCTGGTCTTTGTCGAAGGCTACAGTTACCGCGAAGCGGCGGCGATGCTGGACGTTCCCATCGGTACGATTATGAGCCGGTTGTCCAACGCCCGGCAGAAACTTAAAACCGTGATGCAGCAGGATGCTGCAAGCGCCGTTCGACGGAGTGGCAAATGAAGTTTTCCGATGAGACGCTGACAGCGTATCTGGAAGGCAATGTGGATGAGGCTGAGGCAAACGCGATTGAAACCGCGGTTGCGGCCGACCCCGAGCTGGAAGCGCGTCTGATGGCGCTGGATCCGTTTGCACCGGTTGTGCAGGCGGTGTTTGAAAACGTGCCCGCCGAGGCACCGCAGGTCGATCTGCCTGAACCGCAGTCGGCTGTTCCTGTTCACCCTTCCGGAAGCCCGTGGCGTTTGGTGGCTGTCGCCGCTTCGGTCGCGGTGCTGGCGGTGTCGGCAACCTTCTGGAGCACCCGGCCCGAGCCGCTGGGCTGGGCTGAACAGGCGGCGATCTACCAGTCGCTTTATGTGCCCGATACGATTGCCTCGCTGGACAATTCGGCTCAGGCGCTGGACACGCAGTTCGAATTGGCCGAGGCCGAGCTGGGCCGGTCGCTGAACCGCGACACGCTGGAAGCCCTGCCGGGGATGGAGCTAAAGCGCGCGCAGGTTCTGTCGTTCAACGGCAAGCCGTTGATTCAGGTCGTGTTCGCAGATGAACAGGGTCAGCCCTTTGCCTTCTGCATCATCCGTCAGGGCGAAGGCGCCCCCAGCAAAGATGTGAACCTTACAGAGCTGAGCGGCCTTGCAACCGCGACATGGTCTGAAGGTGGATATGGGTACATGCTGATCGGCAGCAGCCCGCAAACACCGTTGCAGGGGCAGCTGGATATTCTGACGACAAGTTTCGCCAGCTGATCCCTAAGCGGCAGAATCGTCTTGTGAACTGGTGGAAATACTCGAAATATGTCGGGTATGACCACCAAACCTGTCATTCCCGATCCCGATGAGGACGACGATACGCTGGGCCCCGGCAGTATCTATGATGTCGATCCGCCCGAGGATGACGATCTGTGGTTTCTGCCTCCCGATGAAGAACCCGAGGAGGACTTTTTCCTGCCCGGGCCAAAGGCGGATCGCAGGCTGTTGTTCGATCCTCGGGATTGGCGGGCGGCGCAGGCCGAGCTGTCCCTAGAACTGGCAGATCTGGCGGCCACATTCGGTGCCTTGGATGAAAGGCTACGGGCTGGTCCCAAAGGCTGGACGCATCGTCTGGCATTGATGGACGTGTCTGATCTGGGTTGGTGGACTGGTGACCGGATCGGTGTGGATCGCTTGGCGCTGTGGACCGGGTTGCGGATCGGCGCGACCGGTGATGACGTACAGGCCTTGTTTCGGTCCGGCTGGGCCGTGCGGCGTCTGACATCAGGTGCAGGACCGTCCGAGGGCGGATGGGCCACCGGGGTAACTGCCTTTCTTGACCGGATGGCGCAGGGGATCGACGAAGTGCCCGAGGCCATCGCCGACCTGGCCGAGGTGATGGGGCATGCGGACGGGCTGCACCCGGTCACGCAAGCTGCGATTGCTTTTCATGCGTGGCGTGCGGTTTCACCGGGTGTCGGGCACGACACCGAAGCAGCCATCATCGCAGCACGCCATGCAGCCACGATGGGTCGGGGCGGCGCGCTTTTCATGCCATTGGCCCTGTCAGGCCCCGGCGCTTTGCGTGGCATGGGTGATACCGGGGAAAAGTTGGGCGCGTGGTATCGGGGTCTTGGGCAGGCCGCCTTGGCCGCCTTGTTGCATCTGGACCGTGTCAGCGCCTGGGACACTCGTGCCCGCGCCGCGACCGACGACCTGAGCGGACGAACCCCACCCAAACTGATTGAAGCGCTGACAGCCTGGCCCATGGTGTCGGCCCCGTTGGCCGAAGAGTTGACGGGTGCCTCGCGCGCGGCGGTTCAGCGCAATATCGACAGGTTTTCGGATCGCGGCTTGATCCGTGAAGTGACCGGGCAGGGGCGTTACCGCGTCTGGACTGCCGCGCTGTGATCCATGATCCACTCCCGAAACCGCCGTGCCGCAGGGCGCAGAGTTCGGCGGGACGGATAGATCAAGTGATAAGCTTCTTGCCCCGGGACCTCGATCCCGTCGAGGCATGGAACCAAGCCTGACAGAGCTACAATACGGTCTGACGCAGGCGCTCGGGCGAGCGCAATGCCCGCGCCTGCCGCCGAAAGCTCGGCCGCGATAAGTGAGTTGTCTGCAAAGAAATACCGCGCCTGACCCCCGGGCAGGCGTAGCGTTTCGAACAGATGTGGCCAGCTTGCGCGGTGGGTCGAGACCTCGATCAGGGTGAAGTTAAACAAATCCTGCGGCGTATCGATCTGCGCAGCCAGTTCGGGCGGGGCCACGGGATACAGCCTTTCACGCACTAGTTCATCGCTTTCCGTGCCAAAGAGGTTCGGATTGCCGAACACGATCTGTAGATCGGTGAACCGATTGGTGAAATCAGCGTCCCGGTTGCCGGTCGACAGGGACAGATTGATATGGGGGTATTGCGTGTGAAAATCGGTCAGCCCCCTGGCCAAAACCCCATGCGCGAACAGAAGAACCGACTGCACGTATAGCCGCTGTTCTCGTGTTTCGCCGAACAATCCGGTCGTCGCGGTTTCCAGCATCAGCAACGATTGCTGCACTGATGGCAGATAGGCGCGTCCGGTCTCGGTCAGGGTGACGGAATGCGCATGGCGGTGAAACAAAGGGGTGCCCAATTGTGTTTCGAGCGCTTTGACCTGTTGGCTGACGGCGGCGGCGGACATATTCAACTGGGCCGCCGCGCGCGCAAAGCTTTCGGTTCGCGCGGCGGCCTCGAACACGCGTAGCCAATTCAGGGATGGAATACGGCCTGCCATAGCAGTTAGACTAAGCTGAACTTAGCCTGACGGGCAAGAACCTGTGCTCTGCCATTAATGACGCATCAACTAGGCTGCAATCACATGCAGTAAGGAGGAGCGCGCATGTCTGACCCTGTCCCAATGGCTCAAACCGCCTTGACGCCCGAACAATCCGCTCAGTATTGGGAGGATGGGTATTTGTTTCCCCTGACCGTTTTCACCGGCGCGGAAACGGCTGCCCTGCGGGCCGAGTTCGAGCAGATTGAGCGGGACTGGCTGGATGCCGATCTGCCTTTGCCGTTGAACACCTATAAGCGGGTCAATTCGCATCTTGTAATGCCTTTGGCCGCCCGCGTTGCCAGGGACCCCCGTGTTCTGGATCTGGTCGAGGGCGTTTTGGGCCCCGACATCATGATCTGGTCAGCCGAATTTTTCGTCAAGGAACCGCGGACCGCGCACACGGTCGGTATGCATCAGGACCTGACCTATTGGGGTATGGGCGAGACGCCGGATCAGGTTACGGCCTGGATCGCGCTGTCGCCTGCGACGCCTGAAAGCGGCTGCATGGATTTTGTGCAGGGCAGCCATAAGAACCCGATCCTGCCGCATAACGACACCTATTCTGACACGAACCTTCTGTCACGCGGGCAAGAGATCGCCGTGGAGGTGGCGGAGGAGGACAAAACCCGAATAGAGCTGTCGCCGGGGCAAATGTCGCTGCATCACGGTTTAACGATCCACGGGTCAGGACCGAACAGCTCGGACGACCGGCGCATCGGGTTGGCGATCCGGTATCTGAACCCCAATGCCAAACAATTGGTGGCCGAAAAAGACTATGCCATGCTGGCGCGCGGGCGCGACGGGCAGAGCAATTTTGTTCCCGTTCCCCCGCCCAACAGTTTGTTTTCAGCAGAATCGCTGGCTCTGTACGACCAGGTGCGGCGCGACCAGAGCAAGGCTTTGGCCGAGGGCGCGCAGGCGGATGTGCCGCTGTACGGTTAGCGACCGACCCCGGAATAGCTCTCGAACCCGGCCTTCAGGGCCATGTCGCGGGAATAGATGTTGCGCAGGTCGACCATTCTGGCCGAGGTCATCGAGGCCGCCATATCGCCGAGGTTCAGGGCGCGGAACTCGTTCCACTCGGTCAGCAGCACGACCGCATCCGCATCCTTTGCGGCGGCATAAGGATCGTCGAACCAGTCGACACCGGGCAGCAGGGCCTCGCCTTCGGCGCGGCCTTGCGGATCGACGACGCGGACACGGGCACCGCCCCCGATCAGGGCGGGCACGATGGTCAATGAGGGCGCGTCGCGCATGTCGTCGGTGTTGGGTTTGAAGGTCACGCCCAGCACCGCGATGGTCTTGCCATTGAAACTGTCGTCGCAGGCATCCCGGATCTTGTCGATCATCCGGTTTTTTACACCGTCATTGACCCGAATGACCGTCTCGGTGATTTGCATCGGATAGGCGTGATCCTGTCCAATCCGCGCCAGCGCGTTGGTATCCTTTGGAAAGCATGATCCGCCATAACCGGGGCCAGCATGCAGAAATTTATTGCCGATCCGGCCATCCAGACCGATGCCGCGTGCCACTTCCTTGACATCACCGCCCACACGTTCGCACAGACCGGCGATTTCGTTGATAAAGGTGATCTTGGTCGCCAGAAACGCATTGGCCGCGTATTTGATCATCTCGGCGCTTTCCAGATCGGTTGTCAGGATCGGAAAATCGCGCAAGTAGAGTGGGCGGTAGATATCGGCCATCACTCCGGCGGCCCGGTCGTTTTCGACACCGACAACCACCCGGTCGGGGCGCATGAAATCATCAATGGCGGCCCCTTCGCGCAGGAATTCCGGGTTCGAGGCGACATCGAATTCGGCCTGCGGGTTGGCGGCAGCGACCACCTCTTGAACTTGACGGTTGGTGCCCACGGGAACAGTGGATTTCGTGACAATCACGGTATAGCCGGTCAGCGCATTGGCGATCTCTTCGGCGGCGGCCATCACATAGGTCAGGTCTGCATGCCCGTCGCCGCGCCTGGTCGGGGTGCCCACCGCAATAAACACAGCGTCCGCCCCATCCACGGCAGCGGCGAGGTCGGTGGTGAAACTCAACCGTCCCGAGGCGACGTTCTTGGCCATCAGCACGTCCAGACCGGGCTCATAGATCGGAACTTCGCCCGTCTGAAGCATCTCGATCTTGCCTTCGGCCTTGTCTACGCAAACGACGTCATGGCCAAAATCCGAAAAACAGACCCCCGACACGAGCCCCACGTACCCTGTGCCGATCATTGCAATACGCATGTATCAATATCCTTCTTCGGAAACCGCCTTGTGGCGCATTCATTCAGGAAAGTTTCGCCGGTTTCAATGCCCAGCCGTGACCTTGGGTTGCATTCCGGGGTATCTTGCTGTTTCTGAGTCTGCGATCAAGCAGATAGAATGTGTGGAATGGACCGATGACAAAAACAGCATTAATTACCGGCATCACTGGGCAGGATGGCTCTTACTTGGCCGAGTTTTTGCTGGAAAAAGGATATGAGGTGCATGGTATCAAGCGCCGTGCCTCGTCATTTAATACGCAGCGGATCGACCATATCTATCAGGACCCGCATGTGCCGAATCCACGCCTTCATCTGCACTATGGCGATCTGAGCGACACGTCGAACCTGACCCGGATCATCCAGCAGGTGCAACCGGATGAGGTTTATAACCTGGGAGCGCAATCCCACGTGGCGGTCAGCTTTGAGTCGCCGGAATACACTGCCGATGTGGACGCCATCGGAACCCTGCGCCTGTTGGAAGCGATCCGCTTTCTGGGGCTGGAGGAGAAAACCCGGTTCTATCAGGCCTCGACTTCGGAGCTTTACGGTCTGGTTCAGGAAATTCCGCAGCGTGAGACAACGCCGTTCCATCCGCGCTCACCCTATGCGGTGGCCAAGCTTTATTCTTATTGGATCACGGTGAACTACCGCGAAGCCTATGGCATGTATGCCTGTAACGGAATCCTCTTCAATCACGAAAGCCCACGCCGGGGCGAGACATTTGTCACCCGCAAGATCACGCGGGGGTTGGCCAATATCGCGCAGGGTCTGGAAGAGTGTCTGTATATGGGCAATATCGACAGCCTGCGGGATTGGGGTCACGCCAAGGACTATGTGCGGATGCAGTGGCTGATGTTGCAGCAGGACACGCCAGAGGATTTCGTGATCGCAACCGGGGTGCAGTATTCGGTGCGTCAGTTCATCGAATGGTCAGCGGCTGAACTGGGTGTGACGCTGGCGTTTTCGGGCGATGGCGTGGATGAGATTGCCACTGTGGTCTCGGTCGAAGGCGCGGATGCGCCTGCATTGAAGGCCGGGGATGTTGTGATGCGGATCGACCCGCAATATTTCCGCCCGGCTGAAGTGGAAACTCTGTTGGGCGATCCGTCAAATGCCAAAAACAAACTGGGGTGGGAACCCGAGTTGACCGTTCAGGAAATGTGCGCCGAAATGGTGCGTGAGGATTTGAAGACCGCCAAACGCCATGCCTTGTTGAAAGAGCACGGGTATGACTTGCCGGTCAGTCTGGAAAATGGCTGAGGAGCGGGGCATGCGAAAGATCTATGTTGCCGGACATCGCGGCATGGTCGGTGGCGCGATCCTGCGTCGGTTGCAAGGCCGTAAAAAAGCAGGTGAAGCGCTTGAGCTCAACACCCGCACCCATGCCGAGCTTGATCTGACCGATCAGGCGGCAGTTCGCGACTTCATGCAATCCGAACGCCCCGATGTGGTGGTGCTGGCCGCCGCCAAGGTTGGGGGCATTCATGCCAACAACACCTATCCAGCGGATTTCATTTACGAAAACCTGATGATCGAGTGCAATGTGATCCATCAGGCTTTTGCTGCAGGGGTTCAGACCCTATTGCAACTGGGCAGTTCCTGCATCTACCCGCGCGCGGTTCCGCAACCTATGCGCGAAGATGCCCTGCTGACTGGCGTGTTGGAGCCGACAAATGAACCCTATGCGGTCGCCAAGATCGCGGGGATCAAGCTGTGCGAAAGTTACAACCGGCAGCATGGGGTCGACTACCGCTCGGTCATGCCGACGAACCTTTATGGTCCGGGTGACAATTTCCACCCCGAGAACAGCCATGTGCTGCCCGCCCTAATCCGCCGCTTTCACGAGGCCAAGCGCGACGGGCTGGATGAGGTGGTGATCTGGGGCACTGGCAAGCCCCGGCGCGAATTCCTGCATGTGGACGATATGGCCGAGGCCTCGTTGTTCGTTCTCGACCTGCCGCGCGATATTTACGAGGCCAATACCCAGCCGATGCTGAGCCATATCAATGTGGGCTGTGGTGAAGATATCTCGATCGCGGAACTTGCCGCACTGGTGGCGCGGACCGTGGGGTATGACGGGCGGATTTCACAGGATAGCAGCAAGCCGGACGGGACGATGCGCAAGTTGATGGATGTCTCGCGGCTGGCCGACATGGGATGGCGCGCGCGGGTCGGGCTGGAAGACGGTATTCGCGAAACCTATGGGTGGTTTCTGGACCAGTCTCAGGCGCAAATCCGCGCCAAGTGACCGCCCGACAGATTGCCGGGCGGCCCTAAGATCAGAACCAGCGACCGATGGCGACAGCGCCAGGGGCGACCATGGCGGCGCCTGAGGTGAACGACTGCACCTTATAGCTGACCTGCGTCGTGCTTGGGGTGCCCCACGCAGCAAAACGGTTTGTGTCGCCGCCATCACCGGACAGTGCGGGCACAGAACCCGCTGCAAATTGCATCGGGAAGGTCCAAGTGGCTTCGGCGCTGGTAAACCCCGCGCCTTCGGCAGTGGTGCAATCCGTCGGGCTTAGCCGGGCCGTGCAAATTTGGGTGCCATCGGCAAACCGGACATAGTCGCCATTCACGTTTGAACCTTGTTCGATCACCGCGCCCGTCGGGGTGCCTGCGTTTTCTTGCACCGCGCCCAAAAGGTTGCCGGGACCATAACCGTAATCGGCCCGCATCAAGCGGCCTGTTGTGGTGTCACTGGCGTTTTGCTGGATCGCAGTGCCGGATGCAGTGCCGGTTGCGGGGTCCAAAGCCAACGCGTCGCTCCAGTTGCTGCCATCCGGGGAAACTTTGATCGTAAACCCAGTGGTTCCGGTCAGACCCATCTCGGCATGACCGGTCCATTCCGACTGGAACAGCAGCGACGCGGTCTCGCCCGCCGCCGCCTTGTTGATCTTCATCTGATGACCAGCGCCATCATGGCTCAGTAGCGTGGCAGCTGCCCGCACCGCAAGTTTGTTGGTATTGTCATACGAAGTTCCTATGCCTACGCCGTTCAGATTTTGCGTACCGGCGGGCGGGGCTATCCAGCTCGACCCGTCCCACGATTTGAGGATGCCATCACCCTGATCCCAGGCGCGCCATCCCAAGCTCGGGTCAAAAAACACCCAGCCATTGTCCAACCATGCAGCCAGCTTGCCGCCCTGTCCTGCCCAATCGCCGGTGGGCGCGGCACCCAAAGCGTGGATGTCACCCTGCGCGGGCGTCGCGGGCGGGGTAACAGCATCGGTTGCGATAAGGCTGAGTTGCACGACCAGATCCAGATGGCGCAGAGCTTCGTTGTGGGTGACATGCTTTTGCGCCTGCGATGGCTGGATAAATGGCAGGTTCAAACGGGGTGAGTTCTGTGACATTGGGCGCGCCCTCCTGTGGTTGTCGGTCTGGCATTCACTGCGCCACAATGAGATTAAGCGCATGAATCCCGTGTGACCGGCACGCACGGCGGCGAAACCAGTTGGTAACTTCCAGTTTGCAAGCAGATGTTGGTTAGTCGCGGGCGTAGATGTCTTCGTATCGGATGATGTCGTCCTCACCCAGATACGAGCCTGTCTGCACCTCGATCAGAACCATCGGAACCTTGCCCGGGTTCTCCATCCGATGGACCGCGCCCAGCGGGATGTAGACCGATTGGTTTTCCGAGACCAGACGCACCTCGTCATCAATCGTGACTTTCGCCGTTCCTTCCACAACGATCCAGTGCTCGGACCGATGGTGATGCGATTGCAAGCTTAGCGCGGCGCCGGGATGCACGTGGATGCGTTTGACCTGAAAGCGGTCGCCGATCACCAGGCTTTCGAACCAGCCCCAGGGGCGATGATCCACCGGCAGGGATTCTGCCTGCTTCGCGCCCTTTTCCTTCAGGGCGGCCACAGCTTTCTTCACGTCCTGCGCCCGATCCATACTGGCCACAAGAACGGCGTCTGGCATTGCAATGGCGATCATGTCTTGTACCCCCAACGCGACTACTTCCTGCGCCGAGGATTCCGAGCGGACCAGCACGTTCTGACAGTCGATAGCGGTCGCCTCGCCTGCAGTTGCGACCCCTTGCGCGTCTGGTTCTCCCAACTCGTGAACAGCGGACCAACTGCCGACATCGGACCAGCCTGCGGCATAGGGCACGACGCTCAGGTTCGGGGCTTTTTCCATGACGGCGTAGTCGATCGAGATATCCTCGACCTGCGACCAAGCCTCGGGGTCAAGGCGCAAGAAACCAAGGTCCGTTTTGGCGTTCGAGACTGCGGCGCGCACAGGGTCCATCAATTGGGCCGCATGGCCTTCAAAGGCTGCGATGATATCGCGGACCGCAAACAAGAAGATGCCCGAATTCCACAGATAGCTGCCATCCTCCAACATGGATTGTGCGCGGGCCAGGTCGGGCTTTTCAACAAACCGTTCCAGTGGAACAGCTTGGCCCTCACCGGTCGGTGCATGGCTAAGTTTCAAATAGCCATAGCCGGTTTCGGGGCGGTCGGGCTGAATACCGAATGTGACCAAATCACTGCGAGTGGTGATGGCGTCCACACCGGCTGCAACGGCCGTATGAAATGCCAGTTTGTCCGGAACCACATGATCGGACGGGGCGACCAGCATCACCGCATCGGGGTCGCTGGCGTGCAGATAGAGCGCGGCGGCCAGAACCGCCGGGGCGGTGTTGCGCCCTTCGGGTTCGATCAGAATGGGGCCGGGATCAATGCCGATTTCCGCCAGTTGTTCGGGCACCACAAAGCGAAAAGCATCATTGGTCAGAATCAATGGCTTGGCATAAGGGGCATCCGCAGGGCCACGCATCCGCTCGGCACAATCCTGCAACAGGCTTGTCGCGCCGATCAGGGGCACGAATTGCTTGGGATAGCTCTTGCGCGACAAGGGCCACAGTCGAGTCCCCGCCCCACCGCAAAGAATCACGGGATAAATCGTAGTCATCAATATCCGCCTATTAGCGCGTCGCGCCTATATTGCGCGTCTTGCGATCAAAGGAAAGAGTGGCCGATTACTGGGCCGCCTGATCCGTCGCAACAATGTCATGCAGGTATTCGCGCAGATCGTCGCGCAGATCCGGGCGGGCCAGAGCAAAGGCCACGGTGGCTTGCAGGAACCCGGACTTGGAACCGCAGTCGAACCGCTGGCCTTCAAACTTGTAGCCAAAGACGGGAACTCCGTTGCCGATATCTTCTGCAATGGCGTCAGTCAGCTGGATCTCACCTCCGCTGCCTTTCTTCTTTTGGTTGAGGTTGTAGAGAACCGACGGCCCAAGAATATAGCGCCCGATCACAGCCAGATTCGACGGGGCTTCTTCGGGTTTTGGTTTCTCTACCATGCCGCGCGCGCGCACAACCGATCCGATGTTTTCACCGACATCCAGAACACCGTAAGATTTTGTTTTCTCTTGCGGAACTTCCATTGCGGCAACCATGTTGCCGCCGGTTTCCTCATAGGCTTCGACCATCTGTTGCAGGCAAGGCTTGTCCCCGGCAATCACATCGTCGGGCAGCATCACGGCAAAGGGCTCATCCCCGATCAGTCGGCGGGCGCACCAGACTGCGTGCCCAAGACCAAGTGCTTTGTGCTGACGAATATAGGCAATCGCGCCGCTTTCCATATTGGTGGCATTCAGCGCTTCCAGCAGGTCATCCTTACCCTTGGCTTTCAATTCCTGTTCGAGGATGTGGTTGTGATCAAAGTAATCTTCGAGCGCGGATTTCCCGCGTGACGTGACAAAGATGAATTCCGTAATTCCGGCTGCCCGGGCTTCGTCGATCGCGTATTGAACCAGCGGGCGATCCACCAGAGTCATGATCTCTTTTGGGACGGATTTCGTCGCAGGCAAAAAGCGGGTACCAAGTCCCGCGACCGGGAAAATTGCTTTGGTGACCTTGCGTGCCATAGTACCTCTCAAGTTCAATCTATAGTGCCGGAAATTCCGTCAGGTGCCCACGGCGTGTTCATAGGCGGTGCGGCCGGAATGTACAACGTCAACACTCGTATCAAATAACCAATCGCCGACAAGCGTGCCACTCAGACGGCAGGAAGTCAAAACGATCCGATGTCAAAGGTGCGCGCCGGGCGAATGAGTTCCAGCGGTTTGGAAACAATCTTACTTATTTGAGTTAAACTAGTGCTGAATTATTAGTTAATCTTGCGTGCAAATTAAGCAGGGTTTGAATACGCCCGAAGTCAGCATTCTGACTTCGGGCCGGGTATCACCCATTGGCCATGATGGCATCCAACGGGTCGTGTTCGGCGACAAAGTGGTCAGGACGAACTTCGCTGAGGCTTGGAACATAGTCGGTCTCACCGGCAGACAACCGGCTGGGCAAAAAGCGCAGCGCGGCTTTGGGGTCCATGGGTGAGGGCAGCTCTCCTGGCAGCTTCAGCCGCTGACGGGTGCGTTCCACATCCGGGTCAGGGATCGGAACGGCCGAGATCAGCGACTTGGTGTAAGGATGGATCGGGTCCGAGCAGATCACCTCGCCATCCCCCAGCTCCACGATCCGACCCAGATACAACACCATGATCCGGTTCGACACGGCGCGTACCACCGACAGATCGTGGCTGATGAAGATCATCGACAGACCGAATTCCTGCTGCAACTCGCGCAGCAATTCGACGATTTGCGCCTGAATGGACACGTCCAAGGCCGAGACCGCCTCGTCGCAGATGATCAGCTTGGGTTTGTTGATCATCGCGCGCGCGATGCCGACCCGCTGGTTCTGACCGCCTGACAACTCGTGCGGATAACGGTTGATCATGTTGGCATTCAGGCCCACACGTTCCATCATTTCGCTGACCATCTGCTTGCGCTCGCGGTCCGTCAGATCGGGGCGATAGGTCTTGAGCGGTTCGGCGATCGATGCCGAGATTGTCATGCGCGGGTCGAGGCTGGCCAGAGGGTCTTGAAAGACGATCTGCAAGTCCTTGCGGTACTTGTTCAACTCGGCGCGCTTCAGACCCACAATGGGGTGGCCCAACCAACTGACATTTCCACCGCTGGGTTCGATCAGTTGTAATACGGCGCGCGCCAGCGTGGACTTGCCGCAGCCGGATTCGCCCACAACGCCCAGAGTTTCACCCTTGCGGATGTCAAAGCTGACGCCATCGACAGCCTTGAGCGGCACTTTGCGGCCGAACAACCCGCCTTTGACGTTGATCGGGAAATGCACCTTGACGTCATCGACCTTAAGCAGCGGTTCTTCGATCTTCTCCAACGCCTTGGGCGCATCGCCTGCATCAATGCGCGGCATCGCCTCGAGCAGGGTGCGGGTATAGTCGTGCTGCGGGTCACGGAAGATTTCGCGGGTATCTCCGGCCTCGACAAATTCGCCCATGCGCATGACCTGAATGCGGTCGCACATACGGGCGACTACGCCCATATCATGGGTGATCAGGGCAATCGCGGTGCCTTCGTCCTTTTGCAGGCGCACCATCAGGTCCAGAATGTCGGCCTGAACGGTCACGTCCAGCGCCGTGGTGGGCTCATCCGCGATCAGCAGCTTGGGATTGCACAGCATCGACATGGCGATCATCACGCGTTGGCGCATCCCCCCGGACAATTCGTGGGGGAACTGGTCCAGTCGCCGCGCGGCCTCAGGGATACGGACGCGGTTCAGCCAATCCAGACAGCGGGCCCGCGCCTTCGCGCCTTGCAACCCTTCATGCACCTGCAGAACCTCGCGCATTTGCTGGCCGATCCGAAGATGCGGGGTTAGCGCGGTCAATGGGTCCTGAAAGATCATACCCACGTCCGAGCCACGGATCTTGTTCAGGCGGTTGATCGGCAGGTTCAGGATTTCGGTGCCGTTCAGAGTGGCCGACCCCAGCGCCCGTCCCGCGGGCGGCAGCAAGCCCATCGCGGCCATGAAGGTCTGGCTTTTGCCCGACCCGCTTTCGCCCACGATGCCAAGGCATTCGCCAGGGTTGATGTCGAAACTGATGCCTTTGACGGCCTCGACCACGCCATCGGGGGTGTCGAACTGGACCTTCAGGTCTTTTACGGAAAACAGGCTCATATCAGCGATCCTTCGGGTCCAGAGCGTCACGCAGACCATCCCCGATGAAGAACATCGTGATGATGATGGCGACGTAGAAAGTCAGCGGGAACATCAATTGCCACAGGGTGCCATACCCCATGGTTCCGGCCCCTTCCGCGATCAGACGACCCAGCGAGGTGTAAGGTTCTGAAATCCCCAGCCCAAGGAACGAGATAAAGCTCTCGGTCAGGATCATTTCAGGCACCAGAAGCGAGGCATAGACGATCACAACGCCCAGCAAGTTGGGCAGGATATGGCGGTACATGATGGTAAATTCGCTGACACCTGCGGCGCGGGCGGCCTCGATGAACTCGCGGTTCTTCAGGGTCAGGGTCTGACCCCGTACAATCCGCGCCATGGTCAGCCAACCAACCGCGCCAAGTGCGATGAACAGCATGAAGAAGGATCGACCCGCCACGACTAGCAGCAGAATAATCACCAAAGTTGCCGGGATCGCCAGCAAGATGTCGACAAAGCGCATCATGACGCTGTCGGTCCGGCCACCGATATAGCCGGCGGCGATGCCATAGCAGGTGCCAACGATCAGCGCTGTCGCTGCGCCGATCAGACCGACCAGCAGCGATGTGGTGGTGGCCTGAATGACGCGGCTGTAAAGATCGCGCCCCAAATCATCGACGCCAAAGAAATGGCCGGTTTCGACTGAGGGCATACCCATGCCCTGCACGTCACCCATAACGTTCCAGTCGATCTCTTCATTGTTCCAGACCGCGAAGTAGGGCCCGATGAGGGTGAACAGAACAATCAGCGCCAGAATGATTACGCTGGCCATCGCGGCCTTGTTGCGCACAAAACGCATCCGTGCGTCTTGCCACAGTGAACGCCCCTGAATGACCGTGTAATCGGTGATATCTTCGGCCAGATGGGCGGCTTTTTGAGATTTTCCAAGCATGTTTCGCCCCTTAGTACCGGATTTTCGGATCGAACCAGGCATAGGCCAGGTCGGTCATAAGGTTCACGATGACGGTCAGCGCGCCATAGAGGATCGTGACCCCCAAGAGCACCGCATAGTCACGCGAGAGGGCCGAGCCGACATAGGCTTGCCCCAGACCTCCGGTCGAGAAATAGATGTCAACGAAGACCGAACCCGTCAGAACATAGACGAAGACCGGTCCCAGATAGGACACCACCGGCAAAAGCGTCGGTTTCAGCGCATGGCGCCAGATCACGGTTCTGGTCGGCAGTCCTTTGGCCCGCGCGGTGCGGATGAAGTTCGAGTTCAGAACCTCGAGCATAGACGATCGCGTGATCCGCGCGATCGAGCCGATATATGAGGTCGCGAGCGCGATAACGGGCATGATCAGGTATGGCCATTGCCCTCCGTTCCAGCCACCGCCCGGCAACCAGCCCAACCACAGGGTAAAGGTCAGGATCAGGATCGGGCCCATGATGAAGTTCGGCAGCGCCTGAGCTGCAATGCCCAGACCGACGGCGAAATAGTCGATCCAGCTATTGTGCTTGATGGCCGCCGCAATCCCCAGCCCCACACCAATCGTGGTGGCAAACAGGAACGACAGGGACCCATAGGTCAGTGAGATCGGGAAACCTTGGGCGATGATATCATTCACATCGCGGTCCTTGAACTTGAAGGATGGTCCGAAATCGAAATGCACCACGATGTTATACAGATAGTCCCAAAGCTGCTTCCACAGCGGCTGGTCCAGCCCATAGCGTGCCTCGATATTGGTCAGAACCGCGGGCGGCAGGGGCCGTTCCGAGGTAAAGGGCCCACCGGGCGCGAAGTGCATCAGAAAGAAACTGGCGACGATCAGCAATAGAATCGTCGGAACGGCGACCAATAGCCGCCGGATAATATAGGCAAGCATTTCATGCCCCCAATTATTGGCTGTGCCCCAAAGCGGTCCTTGGGGCACAGCGGGATCTAAAGGTGATTACTCGGCTGTTTTGTAGAGGTTTTTGGAGTACCAGTTCTGCTCTACGTTATTGACCGGCCAGTTCCCCACATCGCTGTCCATCATATAGACGCCAGCATAGTGATAGATCGGGATGACGGGGGTCTCTTGCGCGATGATACGCTCGACCTCGGTATAAAGCGGCGCGGCGTCGTCCGCGGTTTTGGCAGAGGCCAGCAGTTCATCAACTTTGGCGTTGTTGTACTTGCCGTCGTTATAGCCCGAATCTGACTGCAACAGGTCCAGGAAGGTCGAGGCTTCGTTATAGTCGCCACACCATGCGCCACGGGCCAGATCGAAGTTCTGGTTGCCGCGCTCTTCCAGGAACACTTTCCATTCCATGTTGGCCAGCTCGGCGTTCACGCCCAGTTTCTGTTTCCACATCTGGCTCAGCGCCACGGCAACTTTCTTGTGCGCTTCTGACGTGTTGTAGACCATCTCGAAGCTCAGCGGATTGTCTGCGCCATAACCAGCCTCGGCCAGCAGTTCTTTGGCCAGTTCGTCCCGTTCGGCTTGCGACATCGACGCCATTTCAACGTCCGGAACGGTGAAGCCTGCGGTTGCTTCGGGTGCGAAAGTATATGCCTGCGGCTGACCGCCTGCCATGATGTTCTCGGTGATGATCTTACGATCTACAGCAAGCGACAGGGCCTGACGGACATTCGGGTCTTTGAACGCTTCCGGACCACCTTCGGACAGGTTGAACGTGTAATAATAGTTGCACAGACGCGGGAAGCTGATCGCCTCTTCCGGGTGCTCTTTTTGCAGGCGCGGGAACTGGCCTGCGGGCACTTCGGTGCGGTCCAGTTCACCGGCCAGATAGCGGGTCAGGGCCACGTTTTCGTCGTTAATGACCAAGGCCACGACTTTTTCGATAATCGTGTTGTCGTTGTCCCAGTACATCTCGTTGCGCTCGCGAACCGAGCGTTCCTGCGGCAGATGCTCGGTCAGAACATAAGCGCCGTTCGACACGATGTTGCCGGGCTTGGTCCAGGCGTCGCCGAACTCCTCAATCACTTTCTGCGGGGCAGGGAAGGTGGTCGCATGCGTGGTCATCTGCGGGAAATAGGACAGCGGCGCGCTAAGCTTTACTTCCAGCGTGTGGTCGTCGATGGCTTTGACGGCCAGATCGTCAACCGGCTTTTCGCCTGCGATAATTTCAGACGCGTTCTCGATCGACATCAGCTCCATGTACCACGCATAGGGCGAGGACAGCGCGGGATCGACGGCACGTTTCCAGGCGTAAACGAAATCGCCAGCTGTAACCGGATCTCCATTGGACCACTTGGCATTGTCGCGCAGGGTGAAGGTATAGACGTCCTTGGCATCATTGGTGGTGAAGCTGGTGGCAACACCCGGCACCAGATTACCGTCTTCGTCCTGGTTCATCAGACCTTCGAACAGATCGCGGACGATCTCGGCGCCCGAAACATCCTCAACTACCTGCGGATCGACCGAGCTGTGCTCGTCCAGAATGCGATAGGTGAACGTCTGGTCATCGGCCAGCGCTTCGCCCGTGGTTGGGTGGGTTCCGGCGGCAAAAGCCGCGCCGGTGATCATAGTCGAGGTCAGCAGGCCTGCTAGAGATGTCCGAATATACTTGTTCATATTGTTAACTCCCGTTTTTTGAAGGCAAGGCGCACGCAGCCGATCAGGGTGGCCCGTTGCCACCTTGATTGCCCGACCAGAAAGCGGCCCGGAACAGGTTCAGATTTTGCTTTGTCAGATCGCAATGAACACCGCGTCACTGGGTTTCGGTTTGCAGTCAGGAATGTTGTTGCGAAAGTCGCCTTTCACTGGGGCAGACGTTGGCATTATTTCAAAAAAGGTTAAAGCCTTTGCCTGCAAATTAGGCAACCTTAGGTGGATTGTGAATGAAACCGAGAGGTCGCAGGCAATAAAATGGCGAAACTTCACGTGTTCTTGACACTTTCGTGAAGCATGAGGCTTGGACTTGACCTGAAGTCTTTGTGTTTCCCTCACGTCACCTGATCCAAAAATGCGAATCGCTCCTGAATCCATCTGTCCGTCTTGTGATCCGGCAATCAGGCGCTTGGGCCTTGGCACCGCGCACGACAGAGTATAACAGGGCGCATCCCGGTCGCAGCCTACCCGGGTATCAAAACAAGGGTTCAAAATATGAAAACGATCGTAATCTGCTCGGGCGGGCTGGATTCGGTATCTTTGGCGCATATGGTTGCGCAGAATCACGAATTGGCGGGCCTGATCTCTTTCGACTATGGCCAGCGTCACCGCAAAGAGCTGGACTATGCTGCGCTTTGCGCGCTGCGCCTTGGTGTGCCCCATGACATCATCGACCTGCGTTCGGTTGGAGCGGTTCTGACCGGCTCGGCCCTGACCGATGATGTGGATGTGCCCGACGGGCACTATGCCGAAGACAGCATGCAAGTGACCGTGGTGCCCAACCGCAACGCCATCATGCTGACAGTTGCATTCGGTGCCGCCGCCGCCCGTGGGGCAGATGCGGTGGCCACCGCCGTGCATGGTGGGGATCACTTCATCTATCCCGATTGCCGCCCTGCCTTCACCGAAGCCTTTGAGGCAATGCAGAAGCTGGCGCTGGACGGCTATGCCGACGTCTCGCTGTTCACGCCGTTCGTGCATCGCAGCAAAGCCGATATCGTGACCGAGGGCGCGCGTGTGAACACCCCCTTTGCCCAGACATGGTCCTGCTACAAAGGCGGAGACAACCATTGCGGGCGCTGCGGTACCTGTGTCGAGCGGCGAGAGGCCTTCCATCTGGCCGGTATCCCTGACCCGACAACCTATGACGACCCTGATTTCTGGCTGGCAGCCACGGCACAGAAGGAAAGCGCCTGATGTATCGGATCACCAAGGAATTCCACTTTTCTGCCTCGCACCAACTGACCCATCTGCCCGACGATCACCAATGCGCGCGGATGCATGGGCATAATTATGTGGTTGAGGTCGAACTGGCCGCCACTGACCTGAACGCCGACGGGTTTGTCCGCGACTATGGCGAGCTGAAGCCGCTCAAGACCTATATCGACGAGACGTTTGATCATCGCCATCTGAACGATGTGATGAACATCTTGACCACGGCTGAAAACATGGCGCGTCATTTCTATGACTGGTGTGCTGCCCGTTGGCCGGAAACCGCTGCCGTGCGGGTCAGCGAAACACCGAAAACATGGGCCGAGTATCGCCCATGACCCGCCTGCGCATTGCCGAGATTTTCGGCCCCACGATTCAGGGCGAAGGCGCGCTGATCGGGGAACCTACTGTATTCGTGCGCACCGGCGGATGTGATTACCGGTGCAGCTGGTGCGACAGCCTGCACGCGGTTGATACTGCCTATCGTCATGACTGGGCGGCGATGACCACGGATGCGGTTTGGAGCCGAGTGCGCGACCTGTCAGGCGGGCGGCCTTTGACCGTGTCGCTGTCGGGTGGCAATCCTGCCATTCAGGACTTTGCGCCCCTGATCGCGTTGGGACGGACAGAGGGTTATCGGTTCGCCTGCGAAACGCAGGGCTCCATCGCAAAGCCGTGGTTCAACGATCTGGATACGCTGGTTCTGAGCCCCAAACCGCCCTCGAGCGGGGAGACGGTGGATTGGGTCGCGTTCGACGCCTGTCTGACGGCTGCTGGAAACGGCCCCAAAACGGTGATGAAAATCGTGATCTTTGATGAGCGTGACTACGCTTGGGCCCGTGCTGTGGAGGATCGTTATCCCGCGCTGCAGCTTTACTTGCAACCGGGCAATGAGACGGTCGACCCCACGCAGCCCGTCGATCCGCAAACCCTGTCGGATCGTCTGTTATGGCTGGTCGAGAAAGTTACCGCAGATGGCTGGTTCACCCCGCGGGTGCTGCCGCAACTGCATGTCCTTTTATGGGGCAACAAACGCGGGGTCTAAAACCCCATCAGGAGATGACAATGGAAACTATTTACAGCGGCCTGACCCAATTGGGCGGCAAAACCGAACTGCCCACCTCTCCCGAAGCGGCTGAGCTGGAGCGGGTGCAAAACCCGCAGGCCGATATCGACTATTG
This sequence comes from Ruegeria sp. AB6, assembly GCF_056542685.1. Classification (NCBI taxonomy): domain Bacteria; kingdom Pseudomonadati; phylum Pseudomonadota; class Alphaproteobacteria; order Rhodobacterales; family Roseobacteraceae; genus Ruegeria; species Ruegeria sp. AB6. The sequence continues at coordinate 172,234 of NZ_JBQGAD010000005.1, forward strand.
CGTGCGGTTCACCGCGCCCGAGTTCACCTCGCTGTGCCCGATGACGGGGCAGCCGGATTTTGCACATCTGGTGATCGACTATGTGCCCGGCGAATGGTTGGTGGAATCGAAGTCGCTCAAGCTGTTTCTGGGCTCGTTCCGCAATCACGGCGCGTTTCACGAAGATTGCACCGTGTCCATCGCGCGCCGTCTGGTCGATTTTCTTGACCCGCGCTGGCTGCGGATCGGCGGGTACTGGTATCCGAGGGGCGGTATTCCGATTGATGTTTTCTGGCAGACGGGGGCCATACCCGAGCATGTCTGGATTCCCGATCAGGGCGTGCCGCCCTATCGTGGGCGCGGCTGACACCGCTCGCTTGGGTCGGGCGAAAATCCGACCCGAAAAAGCCTTGAGTAATCGAGTGACTCTGCCGATAGTTGACCCAGATATCGGTATAAGGGCTTTTGGGTGTGAGGTATTTCAATTGGTCGCGGGTACTCGTGCTGGTTGTGCTTGCACTTGTGTCCGCGCAATCCACTTTGGCCAGTGACAGTTTTCTGGACCCGCAGGGGCCGATTGCGGCCGTGCAGAAAACCCATCTGCTGCGAGCGACGGGTCTGATCCTGATCGCAGTGGTTCCAGTGCTAGTGCTGGTACCCCTGATCGCCTATCGCTATCGCCGCCGCCCCAACGCCTCTGCCGCTTACCGGCCCAAATGGGATTTCTCTGGTCCGCTGGAATTTGCCATGTGGGGGGTGCCGGTGCTGATCGTGGCCATCCTGTCTTTCTATTTGTGGAAGGCGACGCACCGGCTTGATCCCTATGCCGCGCTGTTTGGAGATCAGCCTGCCGTGAACGTTCAGGTTGTGGGGCTCGACTGGAAATGGCTGTTCATCTACCCCGATCATGGCATCGCCAGCGTGGGAGAGTTCGGCATACCCGTGAACCAGCAGGTGGCCCTGACCTTGACGACCGATACGGTCATGCAATCCTTCATGATCCCGGCGCTGGCAGGGCAGATTTACGCGATGCCCGGCATGACAACCAAATTGCATCTGGTGGCCGACACCCCCCGGACCATGCAGGGCGAAAACACCCAATATAACGGCCGTGGGTTCACCAAGCAGAAATTCGTGACGCAAGCGATGCAACCGGGCGATTTTGAGGCCTGGGTCAACAGCGTCCGCACCCATGGCATTCCGCTGACCGATGAGACCTATCAAACATTGGCCATGCGCTCCGACCGCGATGAGGTACAGGCTGCGTTGGGTACGCCGCTCATGCCGCTCAACGCGCTGTATTTCACGCTTGAGGAGGGGGATTTGTTCCACTCGATCCTGCACCGATATCACGGTGGGCAACCGCTACCGACAGATCAGCAACCCGGAACTGCAACCTATGGGCAGGAGGGTGCGCAATGACGTCGGAAGCAGGGGGGCTTATCGGGCGCCTAAGCTGGGATGCGTTCCCGATCGTAGGTCTGATCCAGACGCCGAACGCCAATGAGATCGTGGCCAATGCCGCCGCCGCCGTTGTTCTGGTCGGGGTGGTTGTCGTTGTAGGGCTGCTGACATGGTTCCGCCTGTGGGGGTCCTTGTGGCGTGATTGGCTGACCAGTGCGGATCACAAGAAAATCGGTATCATGTACATCGTCTTTGCGATCGTCATGCTGGCGCGTGGGGTGCTGGAAGGCGTCGTTATGCGCGCCCAGCAGGCTGCGGGGCCGGGGGACGGGTTCCTTGAAGCCGAACATTTCGCCGAGCTTTTCAGCACCCACGGCACGATCATGGTGTTCTTTGTGGCTGTGCCCTTTGTGTTTGGCGTCGCGAACTTTCTGATCCCCCTGATGATCGGCGCGCGTGATGTTGCCTTTCCGGTCATGAACCAGATCGGCTTGGGCCTGACGGTTTCCGCCGGGATGATGTTGATGGTTTCGCTGGTGGTGGGCGCGTTCTCGACCGGAGGGTGGACGGCCTATCCGCCCTATACCGGCGCCGCGTTCAATCCGGGGGTCGGGCCTGACTACTGGATTTGGGCCATTGTCGTATCGGGGATCGGCACCACCCTCACAGGGATCAACTTTGCGGTGACGATCTACAAGCTGCGGGCGCCGGGTATGACCTTCATGCGGCTGCCGATGTATTGCTGGACGATCATTTGCAGCTCGATCCTGATCATCTTTGCGATGCCGCCTTTGGGCGTGGCCGCTTTAATGCTGGCTGCCGACCGGTATCTGGATTTCCACTTTTTCACCAATGACCTTGGCGGCAACATGATGAACTACGCCAACCTGTTCTGGCTGTTCGGCCACCCCGAGGTCTATCTGTTGGTTCTGCCCGCCTACGGGATCTATTCCGAGATTTTTGCCACTTTTTCGGCCAAACGGCTTTATGGGTACAACTCGCTGGTCATTGCGACCATGTCGATTGCGATCCTGTCCTTTACCGTCTGGCTGCACCACTTCTTTACCATGGGGCAAAGCGCGCTGATCAATGCGGTTTTCGGCATCGCCACGATGTTGATCGCCATCCCGACCGGCGTGAAAGTCTATGACTGGATGGCGACGCTGTTTCGCGGGCGTATCCGGTTTTCGGTGCCGATGCTTTACGGTCTGGCCTTCCTGATGCTCTTTGTGATCGGAGGGCTGTCGGGTGTCATCCTTGCCAATCCGACCATCGACTACCAGGTGCACAATACTCTGTTCTTGGTGGCCCATTTCCACAATGTGCTGCTGCCGGGGGTGCTGTTCGGGCTGTTGGCCGGGTATAACTATTGGTTCCCCAAGGCCTTCGGATTTCGCTTGAACGAAACATGGGGCCGGATTTCGGTGGCCCTGTGGACGGTTGGGTTCATGCTGACCTTCCTGCCGCTATATTTCGTGGGGCTCATGGGGATGCCGCGCCGGTCGTTCAGTTGGGAAGATCCCAGCTTTCACCCTTATATGATAGTGGCTGCACTGGGCTCGCTGGTCATTCTGGCCGCACTTTTGTCGGTTGTCGCGCAGTTGTGGGTCAGTATCAAACAGCGTGAAACCACACGCGTTCCGGTGGGGGACCCATGGGACGCGCGCACGTTGGAATGGTCAATCCCGGCCCCGCCGCCACCCTATAATTTCGCCGTTATCCCGCAGGTGACAGAGCGTGACGACTTTGCCGGAGCGAAAGAGCGGGGTGCGGCCTATCCAAAGCCGGATGCCTATGAGGATATCCTGCTGCCGGGCAACACAAGCATCGGTTTCATCCTCTGCGTGCTCAGCGGGGTGTGGATGTTCGCACTTGTCTGGTGGATCTGGTGGCTGGCGGCGCTGACTACCGGTCTGATGCTCGTGTCTTTCATCGCCTGGACGTTCAGAACCGATAGCGAAGAGGTTATCCCACGCGAACAAGTGCGCAAGGAACACGAGGCTTGGCTGGATCTGGTCCGCGCAGCGACCCCCGTTGACCGCGATCACGAATACGCCCCAGAAAACCGCGGTCTCGCCCGCCCCGATCTGGAGGCGGCGACATGAAGCGCGCGCCCACCCACAGCTATCCTGGCCTGAACCTTGGTCGCCGCCACCCCGGCGCGGACAAAGCCACCGAGGTCGTCTCGTTCGGGTTCTGGGTCTTTCTGATGAGCGATCTGGTCTATTTCGGCCTGATGTTCGCCATCTACATCACCATGATCGACGCGCAGGCTGGTGGCCCCGGTCCGCATGAGCTGTTCAATCTGACCAGTATTTTCGCCCAGACGTTGATCCTGCTGACCAGCAGCCTGACGGTCGGGCTGGCAATGCTGGCTCTGAAATACAACCTGCCACGATCCCGCATCGTGATGTGGTTTGGGATAACGCTGGTCCTTGGCCTCAGCTTTTTGGTGCTTGAACTGCGCGACTTCATGGCGATGGCGGAAAAGGGCGGAGTACCCCAGCGCAGTGGATTCCTGTCGGCATTCTACGGGTTGGTCCCGCTACACGGGCTGCATGTTGCGGCGGGGTGTCTGTGGTTGGTCGTGCTTGGCATACAGCTGCGCGTCTTTGGCCTGACCGATGTGCTGATGTCCCGCGTTGTGCGTCTGGCGCTGTTTTGGCACTTTCTCGACCTGATCTGGATCGGCATCATCACTATCGTCTACTTCGGAGGGCTGACCTATGGATAACCTCACCGAGATGCACCGGCGCGAACGCAGACGCTATGTTGTCGGTTACGGCGGTTCATTGGTGCTGACGCTGATCGTTTTCATCATTGCCTATGTGTTCGGCATTAAAACCACGGGCGTCTACCTGACGATTGGTCTGTTGGGCCTGGCCCAACTGATCGTGCAACTGGTGTATTTCCTGCATATTGATCGCCGCCGCAGCAGCCGCGAGGATTTGGACTTGGTGCTGTTTTCAACGCTTGTCCTTTTGATCATCATCGTGGGCACGGTCTGGATCATGGGCAATCTGTCGATGCGGATGCATACCTATCCGATGTAACTTGCCGGGGCCGCGATCGGTCACTGCGTCAGCCACATTCCCAATACAACCGCCCCCCAACAAAGGGCAAGGCTGAACGCGATGTTGCCAGCGGCCAACACAAGGGTGCGTTCTCGTTTCAGGTCCAGCGTTTGATAGGCAAAGCTAGAAAACGTGGTGAAGCCGCCGCAGAATCCGAATACCAGTCGCCGTGCCTCCTCCCCCATCTCGACCGGCCCGCCGAGAACCCCTATCCAAAGCCCCAGCAACAGGCTGCCCAGCACGTTCACAAACAGCGTTGCAATCGGCAGATCGTGCCGCAGCCGCAAGGCGATCCAATGGCGCAGAACCGCTCCCAACCCTCCGCCGAGGCCAAAGATGGCGTGCAGATAGGCTTCGGTCATCTGGCCCCCTTCACGCCGTGAACGCGCCGCCCGACTGCCTCACCCAACAGGGCTACGGCAAGGCCAAAGACAATCTCAGACGTGGCAGCATAGACCGCGCCCCATGGGCTAGTTGAGGCGATCGCGGCCAGATCGGCCACGAAAGAGGAAAAGGTGGACAGCCCGCCGCAAAACCCCACAGCTCCCAGATGCAATACATGCGCATGAACCCGGTGCCGGATGGAATAGAGCCAGCCTAGAACGAAACAGGCAAAAACATTGATCCCGAAGGTCGTCGTTACGGCCAAGATACTGGGCAGCGGGACCGACAACCCTTCACGCAGCAGCGAACCTGCCGCGCCGCCGACGAAAACGGCAAGGAACATGCGCCCAATGTTGGGTTGAAGTTTGCTATCAGTCACAGACCCTGCCCAGTTCTTTGTGCCTATCGGCATACCCACTGGCTGGGGACGGTTCAACCATCGACCGCCACTATCACGAATCCGCTGGAACAGGTGACAAATGGCATAAACGCTTGCAACAAAAGATCGAATTGCCCAACTTCCGATGTAACGCAGGCCAGTTCAGGAGAGCCCCAATGATAGTCCGCCGACTCTATTACTTTCTAAGCTGTGTTTGCCTGCCGCTGACCCTGATCCTTGGGTTTGTCTGGTCTCCGATCCATTGGCTGTTGATCTTGCTGATCCCCTACGCAGTGATCGGTCTGTACGACATACTGACGACGAAGCACAATGTTCTGAACAATTACCCGGTGCTTGGGCATTTTCGCTATATGCTGGAGTTCGTCAGCCCCGAAATCCGCCAGTATTTTGTGGAAACGAACGAAAGTGGCCGCCCCTATAACCGAATTGTTCGCGGGTTGGTCTATTCCCGCGCGAAAGGTCAGGTGGACACGCAGGCTTTTGGGACGCAGTACGATATCAATTCCGTGGGTTATCACCGCACCAATCACTCACTCGCCCCCAAACATGTGGACGAACGCGAAGAGCGCGTTTTGCTGGGCGGTCCGCAATGCTCCCAGCCTTACAATGCTTCGCGCCTGAACGTGTCGGCGATGAGCTTTGGCGCGCTTAGTGCAAATGCGATCAGGGCTCTGAACGGCGGTGCCAAGGATGGAGGATTTGCTCATAACACTGGCGAGGGTGGTTTGTCTCCGCATCATCTGGCCGAGGGTGGGGATATCATCTGGCAGATCGGAACCGGCTATTTTGGATGCCGCTCAGCGGATGGCGGGTTCGACAAGGACAAATTCGCCGAAAAGGCCAAAAAGGACGTTGTAAAGGCAATTGAGATCAAACTGTCGCAGGGGGCCAAGCCCTCGCATGGGGGGGTGTTGCCTGCCGCCAAGGTTGATGAGGAGATTGCTGAAATTCGTGGCGTTCCGGTGCACCAGGACGTCATTTCGCCCCCCACGCACTCCGCCTTTGAGGGTCCGACCGGATTGATGCAGTTCGTTCAGCATCTGCGTGAGATGTCGGGTGGTAAGCCGGTTGGCTTCAAGCTATGCATTGGTCGCCCGTCGGAATTCATGGCAATCTGCAAAGCGATGCTTGAGACAGGCATTCTGCCTGATTTCATCACTATTGACGGGTCCGAAGGGGGCACTGGCGCGGCTCCGGTCGAGTTCACCAACCGTCTGGGCATGCCTCTGAACGAGGCATTGATCTTTGTGAACAATTGCCTGCGTGGCGCAGGGTTGCGCGACAAGATCCGGGTGATTTGTTCGGGCAAAGTGGCCACCGGTTATGACATGATCGAGAAATTCGCGCTTGGTGCGGATATGTGTAACGCGGCAAGGGCGATGATGTTTGCCATTGGTTGTATTCAGGCGCTGCATTGCAACACCAACCGCTGCCCCTCCGGCGTCGCCACGCAGGACCCGGTTCGTGGTCGCGCCGTGAACGTGCCGCAGAAACGACAGCGGGTTCATCGCTATCACGACGCCACGCTGGAAAGTTTCCGCGAAATTCTGGGGGCCATGGGCAAAGAGAAAGTGTCCGAACTTAACCCCTCGGATATCCGGCGTCGTACAGCGGATGAGCGAGAGCACTCTTACGCAGAACTGTACGATATCGTGGATGAGGGCGCGTTCCTGGGCGATGCCGTCCCGGATGAGTTCGCGGCCGATTGGAAAATCTCCTCGGCCCAGCATTTCTGATTTTTTTCACGCGCGCGCCAAGGATTGACCTTTTCCATCCGTCTTACTCATCGTGATGCGTATGGAAACATCGGATGAGGATCTGGCCCGGGCGGCGGCAAAAGGCGACGCGGACGCGTTCGCTTCGCTATTGCGACGCCACTATGACCGGATTTTCCGACTGTGTTTCCGGCTGACCGGGCGAGCGGATCAGGCCGAGGACCTGACGCAGGATATCTGCGCCGCGCTACCTTTGAAGGTTCAGGCCTTTCAGGCGCGGGCCAAGTTCACCACATGGCTGTATCGTGTGGTGGTGAATGCGGCAGAGGATGCGCGTCGCCGCGCCACTTCTCACAGCCGCGCCGCAGCAGGGTGGGGCGACGTCGAACAGATGCGCCGGGCCGAAGCGACCGAGGCCGCCGAGGCCGTGGATTGGTTGCAAAGGGCAATGCGCAGCCTGCCGCAGGATTTGCAGGAGACGCTTGCCCTGACCCTTGAGGAAGAGATGACCCACGCGCAGGCGGCTGAGGTTCTGGGCGTGTCGGAAGGGACGGTCTCGTGGCGTATGTCGGACATCCGAAAGCGTTTGCGGGCCATGCGGCAAGAGGAATTGGACCAATGACCGACGATCTTGACCATCTCAAATCCCTGATGGATGCGGCAACACCCGCCCCCGACAGCGCACGCCGGGCGAATAATCTGGACCGGGCACGAAAATCTTTTGCGCGCGCCCAAGGATCTCGCGTCGGCGCACGTCCCACTGTCAAGCGTGGCCCAGTAGCCCGCCTGACAGAAGGAGCGATTTTCATGCTGAATTCCCTGACTTCCCGTGGTGTTTTGACCGCTACAACAGCCCTTGGGGCTATCGCATTGGTGCTTATTGTCCCGCAGATGCAAACTGGCCCGCTGCGCGTGACGGACCAGATCGAAAGCCGGGTTGTTGAACCGGCAACTATCCCTCAGCCGTTGCCACAAGCCAAGGAGCAATTTGCCGACGCTATCGCCGCTTCCCCGCAGGCACTGAGCAAGCGCGCGGAAGGTGCAAGCAGCGAGCCGACGGTTCGCCTCGGTCGGGATAATATCGCCGAGGTTGCCCGGATCGCCCCGGCTGCACCCGACGTCGTAGTCGCATCAACTCCGAACACAGAAGCCTTCGCAAACGCCGATAGCAATCCACTGAAAGTGACGGCAGAGGACCCAGTTTCGACCTTCTCGATCGACGTGGACACGGCATCCTATGCGATTGTCCGGTCCTCGTTGTTGAATGGTCAGATGCCGCCGAAAGACGCGGTGCGGGTGGAAGAGATGGTGAATTACTTCCCCTACGCCTATCCGGCACCCGATGGTGAGGCCCCGTTTCGTCCGACGATCACGGTCAGCCCGACGCCTTGGAACGCGGGAACGCAGCTTGTGCATATCGGTATTCAGGGCGCGCTGCCCCAGATTGCCGAACGTCCGCCCCTGAATCTTGTATTTTTGATCGACAGTTCAGGCTCGATGCAGGATGCAAACAAGCTGCCGCTGCTTAAACAGTCCTTCCGGCTATTGCTGTCGGAACTTGGGCCTGAAGATCAGGTCTCAATCGTGACCTATGCGGGCAATACAGGGCAGGTGCTGGAACCGACCCCGGCCACCGAGCGGAGTAAGATTTTGGCGGCGCTGGATAAGCTCGAGGCTGGAGGCGGGACCGCCGGACAAGCCGGGTTGCAACAGGCCTATCAGGTGGCCGAGGAGATTGCGTCGGATGGCGAGGTGACGCGGGTCATTCTGGCAACAGACGGTGATTTCAATGTGGGGCTGTCGGATCCGGAGGCTTTGAAGGACTTCATTGCTCGGAAACGCGACAGCGGAACTTATCTGAGCGTTTTGGGCTTTGGACGCGGCAATCTGGATGATGCCACGATGCAGGCCTTAGTGCAGAACGGGAACGGGCAGGCGGCCTATATCGACACGTTGGGCGAGGCGCGTAAAGTGCTGGTCGATCAATTGACCGGCGTGCTGTTTCCAATTGCCAACGACGTCAAAATTCAGGTCGAGTTCAACCCCGCGCAAATCGCCGAATATCGCCTGATTGGCTATGAGACGCGGGCACTTCAGCGTCAGGACTTTGACAATGATGCAATCGATGCAGGCGATATCGGGGCAGGGCACAGTGTGACTGCGATTTACGAAGTCACACCTGTCGGCTCCGACGCGATCCGCAACGGTCCCTTGCGCTATGGCGAGTCTCAGGTGGTCGCGGATGCGGGCGAGGAGATCGGATATTTCAAATTGCGCTACAAGCAACCCGGATCGGACCGCAGCCAGTTGATCGAAAACCCTATTCGTTTCGGCCAGGGCGTTGTGACGGACGATGTCGCGTTTTCCCACGCGATTGCTGGATACGCCCAGGCGCTGAGGGGAGGTGAATATCTGGGCAACTGGTCATATCCGCAGGCCATCGAAATGGCCACGGCGGCACGAGGGGACGATCCGTTTGGATACAGAGCCGAGGCAATCATGTTGATGCGCCTGGCCCAGTCCTTGGCCGATTAGAACGACCTTGGGTTATTGGTCGAGTGTGTGTGTATTCTTCGAACGCTCCACTCGACCGCGTCGCGCATGGTTTTGCCCAGGGCGATATCAAAAGCGTTGACCAGATCCGGGGTTTGTTCACTTTCGGCGATCACGGCTTCCTGAAACGAACCCGACGCTATGATCTTGTCTTCGAACTCGTCGATTATCTTGATGTTCATGCGCACTTCTATGCGAACGGTCGACTCGCCATCGGTGCCGCTGACGACTATGCCCTGAAACTCGCGCAGATCGGGGACGATGACATAATCTGCTCGAAGGCCAACAGTGGACCGTCCAACCGCGGCCACTTTGCCGCTGTTTTCATAGCTTTCAACCATTAGCGCCTGCACGATCAGGGGGGCTCGGTCGACCCACCGCGCGCGGGACAGGTACTGTACTTGCAGATGCGAAGGCTGGATCGCAATCTGATCCGTATTGACCGCCGCCGTTGCGGTCGGCTCTTCTACAACGATCTGTTTTTGTACGCGTGGCAGCGACGATGAAAACGTGCTTTTAGGCGTCAGCAGATACAGGTCGTTGGGCTTTGACGCCTGTTGCAACGTACCCAGCCCGGTGCATCCAGCCAGAACCACTGCCGCCAGAACGAAAGGAAGAAACCTGATCATTGGCGAAACTCCGATGCTTGAGTGCCCAGCAGGAACCGCGCTGGGTCACGTTCAACCTTATCGACCAGCCGATCCAGAGTGACCACCAATCGTTGGGATTGCTCGATGAACCGGGTGAATTGGGGCAGGCCAACGCGCATGAAATCCGAAATCTGACGACGATTTTCCTGGACGATTCCGTCAATCGTTCCCAACAGGTTTGAGGCCGATTCCGACGCGCTGAGGATATCCTCGGAAATCTCGTCCAGCCTGTCGGTGACGCTGGTGACTGTGGTTGCCACCTGATTGGCGGCGTTGCGGATGTCGGCCATGACAGCGCCCACGTCTTCGTTGATCACGCGATTGGCTGAATCAAAGGCGCTCTCGGCTGATGTCAGTGTGCCTTTTGCTGTGTCCATTGCACCGGTGATAGAGCCGAGTGTTTCGTTGGCATTCAGGAAGGTTTCCGTGGCAGTCGCAAGCGCCACGCTGCCTTCATCTGACAGGCCGGACAGATTTTCTGCCAGAGATGAGGCGCGGTCAATAAACGGCCTCAGATCCTGCTGGATAACCTGGTCTGCGGTCTCAAAAGTCGTCTTGGCGCTATCCAGCGCGGCGGCAGCGGATTCAGAGGCCGTCTTGACGCTATTCAGTGTATCGGTTCCGGTGGTCAGAGTGGTCTCGGCCGTATCGGCGAGCTGATCCAGACGTTTGGAGAAGTCCGAAATCTCTCGGGCTGCGCCGCCCAGATCGGCCGAGAGGGATTCGAAATCTGACAGGGTCTTGTCCAGCCGCCCGGTGGCCGAGGCGACGTTGGCCAGAATATCGGAAACGGCCTGTCGGTTTTTTTCGTCTACAACCTCGTTGATGTCTTCAAGCAGGGTGATGGCTTTCTCCATCAACAAAGGCGCGCCTTCGAAGAGGGACTGAATGGCGCTGCGTTTGCTTTGGATCAGGCTGTTCTGCGGTAGGCGTTCTGCGGTTGACGATCCACCGGTCAGTTCCACGAAACTAACGCCGGTCACCCCAAGCGATTGTAATTGCGCAATAGTTTCGGATGTCACCGGGATTTCCGCGTCCACCTCAAGACGGACTCGTACTTTCGAAGGATCGTCCTCATCCAGCTCCAGCGAAATGACCTGTCCGACTGGCAACCCGTTATAGCTGACCCCACCGGCGGCGGAGAGGCCCGAGACATTGTCGAACAGCACCTCATAATACGCGTATTGGCGCGAGATTTCGAATTTGGCGAGCCAAAGGAAGAACCCGAACGCACCAAGAATGCCCGCAAGCGTGAAGGCACCGATCAGGATATAATTTGCTCGGGTCTCCATTGCCGTTACCTGCCTAGCCCTTTTTCTTGTGCCGCGCGTGCCCTTGGGCCGGTGAAATATTCTTGCACCCAAGGATGATCGACTTTGGTCATTTCTTCAATCGGACCTTCAACCAGGACGCGTTTTTCTGCAAGTACGGCAATCCGGTCACAGATGGCATAAAGGCTGTCCAGATCATGAGTTACCATGAAAACGGTCAGCCCAAGCGCGTGTTGCAACTCGCCGATCAGATCGTCATAGGCGGCGGCCCCGATCGGGTCCAAACCGGCGGTGGGTTCGTCCAGAAAGACAATCTCGGGGTCCAGCGCCAGCGCACGTGCAAGGGCGGCGCGTTTACGCATCCCTCCGGATAATTCGGACGGAAACTTGCCGCAGCTAAATTGTGGCAGGCCGACAAGGCTGATCTTGAGGTTTCCTAATGCGCACATCAGGCTTTCACTGAGGCCCGTGTGTTCGCGAAGCGGCGCCATGATGTTTTGCAACACGGTCAGAGAGGAAAACAGCGCGCCATCCTGAAACGCAACGCCCCAGCGCTGTTCAATCCGGCGGCGTTCCTGTTCGGGGCCGTTCACAACATCGACGCCCAGAACCTCGATACTGCCAGCGGCCGGTTTGTTTAGCCCGACGATCGTGCGCAGCAGAACGGATTTCCCGGTGCCTGATCCGCCAACGATGCCCAGAACTTCACCGCGCCAGACATCTAAATCCAGATTTTGATGCACGATCTGAGGGCCGAATTGGTTGGTCAGGTTGCGCACGCGGATAACAGCTTCGCGCTGTGTGTCCGCCTTTTGGCTGTGCTGCGGCAAAGTCCCGTCCATGTCAGACACCCATCACCGAAAAGAAGATGGAAAACAAGGCGTCCAACGCGATCACCATAAAAATGGATTGAACCACAGACGCCGTTGTACGCTGCCCAACGCTTTGGGCCGAGCCCTTGACCTGTAACGCCTGCCAGCAGGCAATCACCCCGATCACAAGCGCAAAGAAAGGGGCCTTGATCATGCCGATGGCAAATTGCCAGATGCCGGTGTTTTCTTTCAGACGCGTGGCGAACATGCCGGGGCTGACGCCCAGATCAATCCAGCTCATCAATCCGCCGCCGATCAGGGCCGCCATATTGGCAATGAACCCCAGAATGGGCAGCATGACCAGCAATGCCATGACGCGGGGTATGACCAGAACTTCGATCGGATCCAGGCCGAGGGTCCTCATCGCGTCAATCTCTTCTTGCACTTTCATCGACCCGATCGAGGCCGTAAAGGCCGAGCCAGAGCGGCCCGCCACGATGATGGCCGTGAGCAAAATGCCCAGTTCCCGAAGGACCGAGATCGAGATCAACTCGACCACGAAGATCTCGGCTCCGAATTGCTTCAGCTGGGTTGCGCCCTGAAACGCCAGAACCACCCCGATCAGAAAGCCCATCAGCGCGACTATTGGAATGGCGCGAAAGCCGGTTTCCTCCATTTGCGACACAAGCGCGGCACCGCGCAGTCGTCGAGGCATCATTAGGGTGCGCATCAACCGGTGCAGGGTCATCCCAAGGAATTCCAGCATCGACAGCGTGTCTTTCCACCCTCCTGCAGTCCGCTTGCCCAGACTTTCGATCCAATCTGCGAAACTGCGACTAGTGTCTTCTGCTTCCGGATCCTCGGGGATGTTGCGTGTGACCGTCTCGATCAGGTCGGAATACGCGGGCAACGCCCCTTGAAACCGCACCTCGGCTCCGGCCAGTTTCGCCCTATGCGCAAGGTCGGCAACCACCCAAGCCCCACTGGTGTCCAGCGCCTGGATTCCAGACAGATCAATGATCAGATTGCTATCGTCAGGCTTATACGCAGCAAAGCTCTGTTCGACGCTACTGAGTGTCTGAGTCAGCAAGTCTCCGGACACCCGAAGGTAAACGCCGTCGGGGCTTGTTTCCGAATTCAGGCTAGGTCGCGTCATGGCTGTATGTGATGTAAAACAGTGTGGTGCTGCAATGTAATTTTTTGGGAAGAAGCAATTTTGTCCCTGCATCATGTCGTGAATGCGACAAGCCCCAAAGCCTGATTGCGCATAGTCTATACCTATTGCTCAATTCACCTGTTCAGGACAGTGTGGCCGCAGGTTAAATTCGGGTTTGAGAGAATTGACATGCCGCAGTCGGGGAATGTCCTTTTCATTGTTATTGATCAGCTTCGGGCAGATTGTCTGAGAGGCGCTCTGGCGGATTGTATCGAGCTGCCGAATCTCAGGGCGTTGATAGCTGATGCCGTCCGCTTTGACCGCCATTTTTCCGTCACCAATCCCTGCGGGCCGTCACGGGCATCTATCCTGACCGGGCAATATGCGATGAACCACCGGTCTGTGCGCAACGGAACGCCCCTGCGGCATGACACGCCCAGCATCGCGTCGGAAATGCGAAAGGCCGGATATCGCCCGATGTTGTTCGGCTATACCGATACGTCGGCGGACCCAAGAGCCTATGATGCGTCAGACCCGATCCTCAAATCTTATGAGCATCCGATGCCGGGATTTGACGAAGTGCTGGAGATGCGGTTGGAGGAATCCTATCCTTGGCGCGCCCATCTGATGCAAAAGGGCTATGCGTTTCAGGACTATTGGGATCTTCACAAGCCAACCGCGCCCGACGGTGGCGCGCCAAGGCTGAACGATCCCGCACCTTACCGGGCCGAGGACAGCGACACAGCCTTTCTGACGGACAGCTTCCTGAACCATATGGCGCCGATGGCCGGTCAGGGCTGGTTTGCGCATTTGACCTATATCCGGCCGCATCCGCCGCTGGTGGCCCCGTCGCCCTATAACGACATGTATGATCCCGCCGCGTTGCCTTTGCCGATCCGGCACGCAGACGAGGCGAAAGATCGCGCCATGCACCCGTTCTTTGAGCCGACCATAGATCGCCATAGCGCAGGTGACGTTGTGTTGGGGTTCGATGAAGTCGAACCGAGTGATCAGAATATTCAGACATTGCGGTCCGTCTATCTGGGCCTGACCACAGAGGTCGATCACCATATTGGGCGCGTTATCCAGTTTTTGAAAGACAGTGGCCAGTATGAGCAGACGCTTATCGTAGTGACCGCAGACCATGGCGAGATGCTGGGCGATCATCATAGCTGGGGCAAAATGACGGTGTTTGACGCCGCCTATCATACGCCACTGATCATTCGGGTGCCGGGCAATCAGGCACAGGCCGGTCAGGTTGTGACCGTTCCGACCGAGTCCATTGATATCGCGCCCACCATCCTCGACTGGGTTGGCCGGACGCCGCCCAATGCGATGGACGGACGGTCATTGCTGCCCTTGCTGACGGGGGACGCGCCCGAAGATTGGCGCAATTATACCTACAGCGAACTGGATTTCGGAGATCCGCAAGCAAAAACTCTATGGCAACAGCGGCTTGGAACCGGCCATAGCGACTCGAACCTGTCCATCTTGCGCGACGCGCGGTTTACTTTGGTCGAATTTGCCGCCGACCTGCCGCCCATTCTATTCGATCACCAACAGTCCGGTGAAATGCAAAACGTAGCCAACGACCCCGCATTTGCGATCGATCTGGCCCGTTTGGGGCGGCAGATGCTACGTCACCGGATGCGCAATACGGATCATGCGCTGTCCTTGCATTCCATCACCTCGGATGGACCGAAGGTGCAAAAACGCTATTGAAACGCACTGGCGCGAATGTCGCGCCTGTGCCCTCTACACCTGTGAAAGATCCGGTGCTACGCATATGTCGGGGAGGACGGGTTTGGACTTAACTGACAAGAACATAAAGGCCATGACGACCGCAGGCCTAAACCTGATTGGTCAGGGGCTGTCGATCTATGACAGCCAGTTGCGGATGGTCGTCAGTAATCGTCCGTTTCAGGAAATGTTCGATTTGCCGGATCGCTTGGTCCAGCCCGGCGCGTTCTTTCATGACACGATCCGATATCTTGCCGAACTTGGCGAATATGGCGACGTAGCCGATGTCGATACAATCGTTGAACAGCGTGTCCAACAGGCACTTGCTTTCGAACCCCATTATATGGAACGCGTGCGGGCCAATGGGCAGGTGATCTCGGTCGAGGGGGCACCGCTTCCTAAAGGTGGCTGGGTCGCCGTTTATACCGACATAACCAACACCAAACAGGCTGAGGCCCTGTTGCGTGCCCGATCCGAGGAATTGTCCGAACAACTTCTGGACCGGGCCGAAGAATTGACAGCAACAAACCGGAAACTGGCTGCGACGATCTCGGCGCTAGAGGAAGCCAAGCGACAGTTGACCGAGATCGAAGCCCGTACCCGGATGACGACAGAAATGATGCCAGCCCATATCGCGCATCTGGATTCTGAGGGACGCTATGACTACTCGAACCGCCGTCTGAGCACCGTACTGCCTGGCCGGCCGTCCGATATACTTGGGATGCATATTTCGCAAGCGTTGGGATCGGCCACATATCTCCGGGTCGAAGCGCATTTGCAAAATGCCTATGGCGGAGAACCCTCGGTTTTCGAGTTTAACGAGGATCAGGATTCTCGTCGCATTCGGGTCTCGTTCACGCCAGATGGCGAAGGAGGCGTCTATGTCATGTCGGTGGACATCACCGAAGAAACGCAGGCCAGAGTCGCACTGCAACAAACACGCCGTCGGGCGATGGCTGCGCAGATGACCAGCGGGCTGGCGCACGATTTCTCGAACCTTTTGACGATCATTCTGGGCATACAGTCGCGGCTGCAAAAGATGGATCTGCCCGAAAGCGCCCGAGAACTGGTGGCCGCCACGCAACAGACGGCGCGCCGAGGCGGCCAGCTTCTAAACCGCATCGCCGACATGACCGGCAGCAGAACGCCGCAGCCCAAGGCAACCGATATGCGAGGTTTGTTAGAGGATTTGCGTATCCTTGCCTCACCCTCTCTGCCACGCGGCGTGGGTCTTTCGGTGGTGAATACTCTGCCCGATGAGGCGCTGATGCTGGATCCGGGCATGGTGCAGGACGCATTGCTGAACCTGGTTCTGAATGCGCGCGATGCTTGTGGCGGCTCGGGGCAGGTGACGATCAGCGCACATACGATCGGGACGATCTGGATCGAAATTGCGGTGTCCGATACCGGCCCCGGTTTCTCGCCCGAGGCGCTGGACAAGGCGCTGAACCCGTTCTTTACCACCAAGGGCGACAAAGGATCGGGCCTAGGGCTGCCAATGGTCTATGACACGGTGAAACTGGCAGGCGGCGATCTGAGCCTGCGCAACACGCCGTCCGGTGCATCCGTCGTCCTGCGCCTGCCCTATCGTCCCGCGCCGCCGGTGCAGGAAGGGTTGGTCTTGTTGGTCGAAGATAGCGATGCCTTGCGCCAGAACTTTCGCGATATGCTGATTGATCTGGGGTTCACTGTAATCGAAGCCACCTCTGCCGATGAAGCGCTGGCTTTGACCAGTGACCTGAACGACATCGCGTTGGTTTTGTCAGATATTCGGCTTGAAGGGGATGCAACCGGTTTGGACTTGCTGACACGGATGCGGTCACGTTTACCAACAATCCTGATGACATCCCTGCCATATTCCGACCCGTTGCACCGCGAAGCTCTGACGCGCGCCCCTGTTCTGCGCAAACCCTTTACGCGGGCACAACTTTCCGCCCTTCTCCGATCCGAGGTTGCTTGATGACACAGCCATTGGTCACCATCGTCGATGACGAACCTGAAATCCGCCGCATCCTGACCGATGCCCTGGAAGATGCCGGGTTCCGGACTCAAAGCTTCGCCCGAGCCCGCGAATTCGAGGCGTCGCTAAAACGCGCCACACCCGATGTCTGCCTTGTGGATCTGTCTCTGCCCGACACGGACGGCTTGGCGCTGGTGCACCGGTTGGCGTTGGAGCAAGGCGCGGCAGTCATCATCATTTCCGGCCGAGCGCAAGTTCAGGACCGCGTCACAGGGCTTGAATTGGGGGCCGATGACTATATCACCAAACCCTTTGATCCTGCCGAAGTTGTTGCGCGTATCCGCGCCCGATTGCGATCGCCGCGGGTACAGGCCGTGCAGTCGGATACGGCCCGCTTTAACGGCTGGTCGGCTTATTTCGATCGCTACATCCTTGAGAACGAGGATGGTGCGGAAACTTCGTTCAGCCATGCGGAAGGCGAAGTTCTACGACTATTTCTTGAAAGTCCTAAACGCTTGATCAGCCGCGCTCAGATGCAAGAGGCGCTGGGTGGGGGAGCCGGTGACAGTTTTGACAGGGCCATGGATGTGCGCATATCTCGGCTGCGGACGAAGCTGGGTGAAGACCCTAAAAACCCGCGTCTGATCAAGACGATTTATGGCGCAGGATATATTTTTCTGGGGGATGTCGAGTGGGCCTGATCGGACGGTCTCATAGTCGTCGAGACCCCGCTGCCCAGTTTGTACATGAGATGCAGAGGCTTTCAGACGGGACTATTCGCGAAACGCTTGGTCTTTGACTTTGACGACGGGACGCAAAACGTAGTCCAGCACGGTTTTCTTGCCCGACAAAATATCCACTTCTGCGATCATGCCTGGGATGATTTCCACTTCTACACCATTGGCATCCAAAATCGAGTGTTTGGTCTGAATTTCGACGACAAAAACCTCTTCGTCATTTCGCTCGGACCGGGTGATGGTGTTGGCCCCAATCCGCGTGATCTGGCCATCCAATGCACCATAACGGGCAAAGTCGTAGGCCGTAATCTTTACTTTGACCGGCTGCCCTGCGCGCAGAAAGGCGATATCTTCCGGTTTTACATAGGCCTCGACCAACAAGCGATCGTCGAGAGGGATAATCTCGATCAACTCTTCTCCGCTTCTGGCCAGCCCTCCGATCGTAGTACGGTAGATCCGATTAACCACGCCGCGCATTGGGGATTTGACTTGAGCACGTTCGGCACGATCCTTAAGCGCCGGTAAAAGAGGTTGTAGGGTCGCAAGTTCTGCCGTGGTGATCGCCAAATCGGTCAATGCTGCGCTTCGAAACCGGCTTTGCGCTGCTAAAATCCGATCGTCAATTTCATCCAGCCCGGTTTTCAAGCGATGTGTGATCGCAACGGCCCGTGTACGCCGCCCCTCCCATTCGGCCTCATTTCGTCGCAACGTCAGCAGTGTCGTCGCAGGTTCCATACGCTGTTCGACCAATGGTGTCATGATGGCGCGTTCCTCTGCCAGGATTTGCAAGGTTTCGTCGGCAGTTACCTGATCAACCAAGCTTTCCTCGTATTCCCGCTGACGTTGTTGTCGTTGTCGCTCCAGGATCGCGATCTCAGATCTCAACTCGGATTGCCGAGCGTCAAATAGGGCCGCTTCCGATCTGACGACTTCCGGCGCGCCTTCGACCAGCCTTGGCGCAAATCGCAATTCGGTTTCGTTTATTTCCGCCTGCAACCGGTGGACTCTGGCCATCAAGCCAAAAGCCCTTTGTTGTTCCTGGTTGAGTTGGCTGTCTATTTGCGTGGTGTCGAACTCCATCAACAATGTGCCCTCATCCACGATTTGGCCTTCTTTGACGTGCAGCGATCGCAATACGCCGGATTCTGTGGCGTCGATGAGTTGAACATTGGCTGATGGAACGATGCGCCCGTCCACGCGTGTGACGTCGTCCAACTCAGTAAAATACGCCCAGAACCCTACTGTCAGCAGGCAAGCCAGAATTGCAAACAACAACACAGAACCGCGCCAAGGAGATTGCCCCCTTATTTCATTGGCCAATGATGCAAAGTCAGGATGCTGCGACATTCAGATGCCTCCCATTGGGGCGTGGCTGCCGTGTCAAAATCGATTTTGGCCCATCTGCGGCAACCTGTCCGTTTTCGATCACGATAATCCGGTCAACAAGCGCCAGAAGGCTGGTGCGATGGGTCACGATAATCATCGTGTCGCGTTTGGTAGCGCTATGCAGGCGCTTTATGACCTCAGCCTCGGTTTTCACATCCATCGCGCTCGTGGGTTCGTCCAGTAAAAGTACTGGAGGACGGCCAATCAAAGCCCGTGCCAAGGCAATGGCTTGGCGTTGCCCACCGGACAATCCCTCGCCACGTTCGGCAAGAGGCTGGTCATAACCGCCAGGATGGTCGGCGATGAAATCTTCCACTCCGGCAACTTGCCCTGCGTCAATTAGGTCCTGATCTTGCGGCCTGATCGTGCCACTGGCAATGTTTTCACGGATCGTTCCCGAAAACAGCCATATGTCTTGAAGCACTGAACCAATGTTGCGCCGCAGGTCGCCTGGATCAATTTGTCGGATGTCTACACCATCCAGCATCACTGACCCTGCGCGGGGCTGGTAGAGACCCAGCAATAGCCGCGAGATAGTGCTTTTGCCCGACCCGATGGGGCCTAGAATTGCGACTTTTTCGCCAACTTCAATTTCGAAGGACACATCGCTGAGGGTGTCACGGGTTTGACCAGGGTAAGAAAACGAGACGTTCTTAAATGCGATACGTCCTTCAATAGTGCCACGGGTGATCCATGTCCTCCCTTGGGGACGCTCGCTTTCTGCTTCCATCAGCGCGTTCAGATTGCGGTACGCGCTGCGCGCCTGATTTGCGCGTGTCAACGTTTGCGCGAGTTGCCCCAAAGGAGCCAGAGCCCGACCGGTTAACATGACCGAGGCGACAAGGGCACCCATACTGGTCGCCCCTTCGGTGATCAGAAAGACACCATAGAACACGATCAAGACCTGGGCTGCTTGCTGAGTGAACCCTGTCAGGTTCAGAGCCAATTGAGTAATAGCTCGACTTTTTACACTGTGTGATGCCTGCCGTTCGACCGCACCTTCCCAACGGCAACGCATCTGATTGGCAGCGGCCGTCGTTTTGATGGTTTCAAGTCCCGAAACCGTTTCGACCAAAACGGATTGTTTGGATTGCCCTCCGGAAAAGCTTTGTTCGGCCAACCGGGACAAAAACGGTTGCACGGCCAGCCCCGAAAGCAACACGATTGGCACTGCCATGGCCGGTATTATGGCAAGAGGGCCACCAACAAGGTGGATGACGAATACGAACAAAGCGACAAAAGGCAGATCTACGACAGCAACCAAGGTTGCCGAGGTGAAAAACTCGCGCAGCGTTTCAAACTCGCGAACTGTGCTGGCCATAGCGCCCGTCGATCCGGTTCTGGATTTCATCTGAATGTTGAGAAGGTGATCGAAAATACGTCGTCCCATCATCCTGTCCGATTTTTGACCTGCTCGGTCGATAAACCCGGCGCGCAACAGTTTCAGGACGAAGTCGAATACCAGTGCTAGACCGACACCAAGGGTCAATGCGATCAGCGATTCAGTTGCTTCATTGGGTAGCACTCGATCATAGACCACCATGATAAAGACAGATGTGGAAAGCCCGAGCAAATTTGCCACCGCCGCCGCAAGCGCAACTTGCGCGTAGGACCAGCGGTTTGAACCAATGGCCGACCAAAACCAATGACCGGTCTCGGGTCTGAATGTCCTGTTATGATCTTCGTTGTGCACGCGCCGAAACAAAATCGCGTAGCCAGTGTAGATCGTTGCCAACTTAGCCCCTTCGATCTCGGTTATTTCGTTTCCCATCTTTGGGTCAAAAATCAGGAGATCGCCGTTTTCTGAAAAACCGTGAAAGACGACGGCGTGTTGATCTGTCAGAAGTAAAATTGCGGGCGTAAAACTACTGTCCAAATCCCCGAGCGCCCAACGCCCATAACCGGCTTGCAACCCAGCATTCTGAGCCACCTCGAGCAGGTCGTGAATGGTCAGCCCGTCGCCGTCTCCGGTTAGTGCGGCATTCAATGCAGCGCTTGTAAGTGGACGATCGAGATGAGCTGCAACATGCAAAAAACACGTTTCAAGCCCAGACGTTTTGGACGGCCCAATCAGAATTTGTTGTTGTGTCATTGTCTTGCCCCCTGGGTCACGACCTCAAGGCCGAGAAGGTCCAAAATGTCACCTGTCAAACTGAGCGCAGCATAGTTCGTCAAAAAGAAATTCTGATCTGCCAGGATCAGCCTTTCCTGAGCGTTTACATAGTCACGTTGGGCGTCGAGAATTTCGATGAGACTACGCCGACCTATGGTGAATTGCGCCCGCGCTGCCTCCACGCTGTCTTCGTTTGCCTTCGCGGCGATCTTGGCAGCTTGCAGTCGCTTGGCGCCGGCTTGCTGGTCAGAGCGAATAAAGTCAAGCTCGCGCCGGATATCTCGTATCAGCGTCTCGCGCGCGAATTCGGCTTCGCTTACTCTGGCTTCAGCGGCAGAAATCGAAGCGCGGCGCTGGCCGGTGCTATCCAGCTCATAGTTCACGGACAGGTCAATTCCGAAATCTGTGTCATCGTCATCGTCGCGGTCTGCAAAGGCAGCCAATTCAACGCCCGGACGACGGCGTGCCAAAGCCGCTGTCAAATCTGCCTTAGCGGCCAATAAGGCCGCGTCTGCTCGTCTGACCTGAGGGCTGTTCACTACAATTTCCGTGTCTGTTCGCGTCAGCTTCGGCGCCTTTGCCGGCTTCGATAGATCCCCGGCCTGTTGACCGAAGATGTCGCGGAATTGCGCTTCGGCACGGTCGATTCTGGCGCGTGCATCTGCGAGGCGTGTCTGCGCATCCGCCATTCGAGATCGCGCCGCCATGACATCCGCCGTTGATCCGGCACCAAGAAAGGACCT
Source organism: Ruegeria sp. AB6 (assembly GCF_056542685.1). Lineage (NCBI taxonomy): Bacteria > Pseudomonadati > Pseudomonadota > Alphaproteobacteria > Rhodobacterales > Roseobacteraceae > Ruegeria > Ruegeria sp. AB6. Next base: position 194,311 of record NZ_JBQGAD010000005.1, read on the forward strand.
TTCAGTGATCTGGTGCAGGATATCTTCGTGAACTTCGACGTTTCGAACTGAAATGTTGAAAATCTCACGACGGCTGAGAACCGAAACGTACGCTTCGATTGCTGCAAGAGCTATTGCGGACCCTGTTTGCAGTTGGTCTCCCCTGCTTTCTAGGACGCGCGCTTTTGCTGCGGTTAGCTCACTGGAGGCGACCCCGCCATCATAGACGAGTTGGGAAATACGAACGTAGGGCGTGAAATTCGCAAGGTCGGAATCGGATCGTTGCGATCGAGCGCTGAGACCGAGATTTACTTGGGGAAGAAAAGCTCCACGTGCCGCTTCTTCGGTTGCGGTAGCTCTTTTATAGCGGCTTTCACTTTCTGCAAGGCTCGGGTTGTTCTCGACCGCCTGCTTAACGCGTTGCCCAAAAGACGTTCGAAGCAGGGTCAGTGAAGGAGCAGTGGCCCCGCGACCGACTGCACCAGTGGAAAGAGACGAGTCGACATAAGATAAATCCGGTCCGAAAGCGCAAGCGGTAAGCCAGCCTGAGAGGATGAAGTAAAGGACCAGTCTTCTAGGGGATAGCCGCATTTAATAACTACCGTTTTGTTGAATTTCGTTCCATTGGGCGAGGGCCATTGCGCCGAGGAAACCCGATAGATCTGAATTTTCGGTGTACGAGGTTTGGACTTGAAAAGTTGTCAGATTTCGCTCGGCGCTTGCCAGCCAAGCGCAATGAGACAACGACACTTGATGGGCGTGAACCAGCCGCAGCGTTCCATCATTGATCAGCGCCAATTTGTCTTTGTCGGTCAGGGCCGCCAGCTTTCCAGAATCTACGGTAAGAATACCTTCGGGAAATTCGATTCCTTCGTGCATTCCGGCGGATTGCAGCAAGTCAAACGTATCCAATTTATTGCAAATCGCTGCGGTTTTCTGTTCGTTTTGAGCCCGCATTTTTAAGAAGCCAAAGACCTGGCGCAGTTCAGGCGTTAGATCACCGCTGGCATTGAAGAAGGGTTCTCCATCCTGACCTACAAACCCCAGTGACTCGTCGACCAAAAGCCCCTCTGCGTTCAAGTCCTGCTTGGCTGGATCTTGACTGGTGCGCCAGCGAAAAGGAGGACAGCGCAAATCGGATGGAACATAGCCTGCCAACCATCGCCCATCATCTGAGACGAAAGGGGTGCGGGCGCCGCTTAGACTCAGCAAAGCAAAGGGGTGAATTTCAGTGCCCGCGCGCCGAAACACGATCGGAAAAGCCGCCGCAACCTGACGAATCTCTTTCTCGACGATCGGACATTCTGTGAGGTTTTGCGCAAAGCGAAAAGAGGTAAAACGTTTCCAGTATTTTCCTTGGTACCTCGAAAACGTCAGTGGAAACTGACCGTTCTGTGCCATATTCACCTCATGCGGATATAAGACACCGCCGATTTTCAAATTTGGCAGTGTCGTTGGATCAGGCGGATGCGCCAGTTGGGTCGGTGTGCAGGATATTGTCGGGGGACAAACCGCTTAGGTCGTCCAGCCCTGTGAATTCTGCAACTGTTTCAACCGATGCTGCATTTGGTGCACTGTATTCGACATGGACCAACACGCTGTCATTGCCATCTGTCGCCATGACATAGATTTCGTCACCCGCTTGCAGATCGCTCAAACTCTCGACAGCGTTTTCAATTGTGCCTGCGCTCAAATCTACCAAAACGGTCGTAAGACCCACGAAACCAGTATTTGTGCCAACGGCGTCTCCCAGTTCCAGGGTTTCGAAATTAGTTCCGTCTCCCCGCAGTGTGGTACTGTCGAACCCATTGAACATAATCGCATCTGTGACCTCAGCCTTTGCGCCGAGCGTAAAGCCCGTAATGGTGTCCACGCCGTTCGCTGCTGGCGTAGCTTCGAAGACCACGACATCCCGCCCTGCGTTCGATACGTCTATGGTGTCGTTTCCTCCGAAACCTTGCAGGAAATTATCGACGGCGTTTGCGGTGAGCGTATCGTCTCCTCCACTGCCCAATTGGTAGACCGAAGGACCACCGTCGGGCGTATCTATGGTCAGAATGATTGGTTTGGAAGGATCAACGACAGCCGCGGTAAATGTCACAACGGGTTGTGACAGGTCCGAGTAGGTCGTTGCGACCCCCGCGATGTTGACAGCTGATGCTCCGACTGGATTGGTCAGGAAAAGCCCGAAATCACTGTTCTCGGAAATGGAGGTAGGGTTGATTGTGACAACGGCCGGATCAAATCCGATTTCTGCTGTGACGGCCAGCCCGCCCGAGATATCGCGGTTCGGGTCGGCGTGAATTTGGAATATCACCGAAGAACCATCGTTGCTGACTTCCGAGATTGTGTATGCGGCGGGTAAATACGCGGTTGTTGTATCCGTTGTAGGTGCGGGATCCGGCCCACCCGTAACTGTTGCCTGAACTTGAAAAGTGAGGTCGTCACCAGCGTTTAGACCAGCAAAGTCGCTTGAAGGGACCGGCAAAGACCATGTCCCGTCTGCGCCAACCGAGGCTGTCCCCACAGGTGTTCCGTTCAGGGTTACACTAACAGTCTGTCCTGCTGTAAGACCTATCGAACTTCCAGAGACTGTGAGCCCCGTACTCTGCGCGTCTGCGAGCAAGACCGATCCGTTGGTACCCGTGGAATTCAAGGATAGTATCGGGCGGAAATCCGTCGTTATCGCTGCCGTCGCCGGTGTCGCCGGATTGCCTGCCAAATCAGCGACATTTGCGCTTATGGTGAAGGCTGTTGTGTCTGCCAGGCTGCCGAGATCTCCAGAAGGGATGGTCGCGCTCCAACTTCCCGAAGCAATCGTGGCGACATAGTCCTGACCGTTCAGAGAGACCGTAACAGTTTGCCCATCCTCAGCGGTCGTGGTGCCGGATACCGTCAGGTCCGAGCCCCTTTCCGCGATGTCCAGCGTAGATCCGACAGCTAACGGGTCAATCGCTATGACAGGCGCTGAAAAATCGGTATCGAAAGTGCTGATGTCGGATGCGGTATTGCCTGCCGTGTCGGAAACAGAGGCGGATACGGTGTAGGATTCCGTGTCTTGTAATTCAGTCAGGTCAGAAGGTGTCGCGGTAAACGACCAGCTTCCCGAATTCACAGTGGCGGTCCCTGCGACGTCTACGGTGCCATCCCCCCGGACAATTTGGACGGAAACGACAGCTCCGTCGCCCGCATCGGAGGTGCCGGAAACCACGAGGTTGGTACTAAGTTCTGCGAAGTTCAGAACAGGCCCGTCCGAAAGTGAAGTCACGTTGATTGAGGGTGCGGAAAAGTCGGTGTCAAAGCTGCTTGTGGCTCGTACAGCTGGGTTTCCGGCCTCGTCGGAAACATCAGCGGTGACGGCGATGGTTGCGCCGTCCGATAGGGCGGCTACGTCACTCGCAGGAGCAGTTGCTGTCCACGCGCCGCCAGATACCGTAGCGGTGTAGGATTGGCCTCCGAGATTGACGGTGACCGTTTGCCCGTCTTCGGCGTTGGTGGTGCCAGTGATTGTCAGATCCGTACCCTTCTCGGATGCATTCATGACAGCGCCAGCCGAAAAACTGTCGATGCTAAGGGTCGGCGCGGTGACGTCCTTGACGATGGCCGTGCTGGCTTGCGGTGCTATCAATCCATCCGTGTCAGACACATCTGCTGTGATGGAAAATGTTCCGCCATCGGTCAATGCGCCGAGATCGGATGCAGGGATAGTAACGTTCCATACTCCACTTGTGACCGTACCTGTATAGGTCTGGCCGTCCAGTGTGACGGTTACGGTTTGACCATCCTGAACATTTGCCGTCGTCCCGGAAATTGTCAGGTCTGATGTCACTTCCGCCGTGTTCAGTGCGTCGCCAACGGGGAGGGTTGCGATCGAGATCGATGGCCCGGTCAAGTCGACCGGAATAGATGCGTTGACCAAGGTAGAAATGTTGCCAGCCGCATCTGCTACTGAAACGCCAATTGCGACAGGTGTGCCGGTCGACAGTCCGCTTAGGTCCGCGGCGGGGATTGTGACAGTCCAGTTTCCTCCGGATGCGGTGCCCGTGTAGACCTGCCCATTGAAGTCAAGCGAGACTATTTCGCCATCCGCAGCCGTGGTCGTCCCGGTAATATTAAGGTCACTCCCTACGTCAATCAGGTCGATGGATCCGCCAGCTACCGGATTGAGGGTCAACGTGGGCGCGGTGAAATCCGTTTCAAAGCTGCCTGTTGCCTGTGGCGCAGGGTTGCCCGCAGCGTCTGTCACATCTGCTGTTACCGAAATAGTTGTTCCATCTGGCAAAGCTGACAAGTCTGCCGCTGGTATTGTCGCTGTCCATTGGCCTGCGTTCACCGTGGCTGAATAGACTTGTCCGTTGACGGACACCGTGATGGTTTGCCCGTTTTCAGCGTCCGAAGCTCCGGATACGGTAAGGTCGTTTCCTTGCTCAATGGCGTTCACAACCGCGCCGTGCGAGAAATCGGTTATTGCCAGCGTCGGAGCAATTGTATCGACATTGAAGGTCACGTTTTCGACCACCAGTTCGTTCCCGTAGCCGTCAAGATGACGGATCGTAACGGTGTTGACACCTTGGGGAAGGTTTGCCGCTTGGTCGGGTGTCAGTGCAACGTTCCAGCTTCCGTCTGGTTCGGGCTCCACCAATACGGAAACGGATCCGATCGACACTTCGATATCTGTTGTCCCATCGGGCGTGACCGAATTTAGTGCGGTGCTGCTCAGCGCGTTGGATTGGGCTCCTGCCAAATTCAGGTGGGGATATGTTGGTGCCGGAGCGGGATCATCGCCCCCGCCTCCGCCCCCGCCGCCTGCAGCAGCGGCCGCCCCGGCCAAACCAAGTCCACCTAGTGCGGCAGCGCCAACCCCACTGATGCCACTTGCGGCAGCCGCGCCGCCCGCTTCTGCGGCCAGGCTGAACTGCGCAATCTCAGCCACGATATCTTCCGCGATCATGATTGCACCACTATCGAGAATCTGGATGTTCTCTGCCGCCACGATCATCGATTTCCCGTTCGCCAATTTAACCAGGACATCGCCATCTTTTAGCAGTTTGACCGATCTGACACCTGGGATGGTTTCGGCGAATTGAAAGGCGTAAAGCTCTTCGATCGTGGCTTGCCCCAGAGCAGGCAGCGCCATCAGCGTTGAGCCCAACCCACCTGCAAGACCCCGACCTGCCCAGCGGCGCATTTTGTCATCAAGCCAACGACGAATCTGCGCTTTGTCCTCGACCCCGGTCACGGGGTTGTTCGCGTGGCGATTGGAATCGTGGTCTTTGGTCATCTTACCCTCACATGTGGTGTCCGCGTCCGCCCAAGGGGTCCAGCTCTTGTTCATCTGTCTTGCCCTCCAGTGACTCATGCGGTCGGACCAGAAAAAATTGAGTTAAACTGATGCCGAACTTCCCGTTTTCACCACATTTGTGCTTTGGTTTCGGACCGGGCATCAGATCATCCTGTCATTAAAGCCAAGTGTGGCACGGGGTGATTTGACATGATGCTTCAGTTCGAAGGCGTGGTTGCAACGGGAAGCGTAGCGCTCGATTCAGGTATCAGCGATACGGCTTTAAAAACGTTTAACGGGGACACGTTTCTATACAGCGTGACGGGCCCTGGAGGCGGCATCACGGTTTGGAAGCTGCTAGAAGGCATTGTTCCGCAACAGCAAGACATTCAATATTACAGCGGGACGATTTCGCAACAAATAGGCAATAGTGCCGAGCTCGTGACGCTTGCCGGTAGTGACCAACTGATTCTGGATGTCGATTTGGTCACGGGATTGGTAGGATACACACTTAATCCAGATGGAACTGTCGGAACGTTACAGACCACCGACAGTCTGATCGGGGGCGGAGATGTTTCCGCGCTTGTGCAATACTCGGTTGAGACGGGTGGAGTGCTGGCCTTGGCCCATGAAGATACGGGTCAAATCTCGACCTATCTAGTGAATCCGGACGGAAGTCTGACGGTGTCGGGATCCATCGCCGGTCGCGCCGACTCGATGGAGGTCATTCAATTTGGCAGTGAGAATGTCGTGGTGGCCTCTGATGCAGAGACGGATTCCATCGCGATTTACACAGTGGATTCCGCCACGGGGGGACTGTCAGAAGTTGATAACAGCGAGGCGCTGAACCAACTGGGCATTGCAGTGCCTACCGCGGTTGACGTGGTGCAAGCGTACGGTCAGTCATGGGTCGTCGTCGCCGGGGCGCAGAGCAATTCCATCAGCTTGATGAAGCTGGATGCCTCGGGTTCGCTTGTACCCACGGATCACGTGTTGGATTCGTTGCACACGCGGTTCGAAACCCTTCAGGACATGTCCGTCATCGAGGTGGACGGCCATGTGTTCTTAGTGGCTGGGGGAGGCGATGACGGGGTCACACTTTTCACGATGACACCAGGCGGGCAACTGGTTTACCTGGACAGTTTTGCCGACACGTTGGACACCGGACTACAGAATGTTGAGACGGTGATCACGGCTCATGTCGGGGATGAGCTGCAAATATTTGCCTCCTCACAACAGGATGGTGGTCTGACGCAATTGACAGTCGACCTCTCTGATCTGGGGATCGTGCAGGAAGGGTTTGGCACGATCACTGGCACAAATCAAAACGACATGCTTAACGGAGGTATTCTCGACACGAATTTGTCGGGTGGGGCGGGAGATGACATCCTGATCGCCGGTGCCGGAGCCACGGAGATGACCGGTGGGGCCGGAGCGGATATTTTCGTCATGCAGCATGGCAGCGCCCCTGTGATCATTACTGATTTCGAGGCGGGTACAGACCGTCTGGACATGTTCGATTTCCCACTGCTGCGCACGCCGGATCAACTTACATTCACGGCTACAGGTCAGGGGGCCTGGATAGAGTTTCTGGACACTACGGTCGAACTCATATCCGCTGCGGGAGGTCCATTGTCCGAGCAACAGGTATTCGGCGCGGGCTTTGGTGGCCCCGATCATATACCCGTGGACCTGGGGACTTTGGGGGGCCTGGACCCCGGTAGCTCGGATGGTGTTCTGGGCGATATCTCGATCGATTCCCAAACGCAGAATCCAGCTTTGGCCAATGCAGAAATCCAGTTAGCGCTCGAAGGCGGGGGCATTTTGACCGTGCGCGCGGACGAGAATGGTGTATTCGACTTTGACCTTCCTCCTGGGATGTTCTCGGGTGAGTTTGACGTGATCAAGGGCTATTCAACGGCAAGTGCCGATATCAATGCTCTAGACGCGCTTCAGGTTTTGCGTATTTCCGTCGGGCTTGAACCAACATGGGGACCGGCCTCGGCCGAGAATCTGATTGCGGCCGACATCACGCAAGACGGCACTGTAAATGCGTTGGACGCGCTGGCGATTTTGCAGGTTTCTGTTGGGCAATCTACCCCACATTCGCCGGAATGGGTGTTCTTGGACGATGATGCGGATCTCAGCGGCATCACGCCGAACAATGTGTCCTACGAAACAGGGGTCGATATCGTTGCCGTAGACAACGTGATCACCGCAGATATGACCACTATCCTGCTTGGCAATATTGAACAGGCCTAGCCGCTCTATTCCCGGAACGCCCTGTTGAAATAGTCCGACAATGGTTTGACCAGATAGGACAGAGGCGTACGCTCATCTGTTTTAATCATGGTTTCGACGGGCATTCCGGGGAGCAGTTCCTGACCGTTCAGACGGCCAAGCTGTCCTTCATTTGGTACAACTTCGGCGCGATAAAAGGTCAGCCCGGTGTTGTCATCGGTAAAAGCATCAGCCGAAACGTTGATGACTTGCCCTTCGATTTCTGGTGTTTCACGCTGATTGAACGCGGTGAATCGCAGCAGGACAGGCTGTCCCACGTGCAGCTGATCGACATGAATAGCGTCCACGCGCGAGGCTACCAGCAAAGGTGTGTCCAAGGGCACCACATACATCATAGGCTCGGCGGGTTGGACCACGGATTGCAACGCGAAAACCTGACTGCCATAGACGACCCCTGTCACCGGTGCGCGAATATCCAGCCTGGACAGACGCACGGTCAGGGACAGGCGTCGCTCGGCCAGTTCAGCGATCTGTGCCTGAACATCGCGCAGGGTCGATATCGCCTCTTCTCGGCGGGCTGCTTTCAGCTCGACAATCTGGATCTCGGTTGCCGCGATCTGCCCGCGCAAACGGGCGATATTGGCCTCTAACCGGCCGATATCCCCGGTCAGGCTGGCCTCTTCCCGCAACAGCGCCGAGACCCTGCTGGCCTGTGTCAGGCCCCGATCGAACAAGCTTTGCTGATCTTCCAGCTCCTCCCGGATCAACTCGACTTGACGGCGCAGAGAGATAAGCTGAGCCTCCGTACCTTCAATCTCGCTTTCCGTCTGAATGCGTTGCTTCCCGAGCTGCTCGGCTTGTTGACTTAATGTGTCCAACCGGGCCTCGAACAAACGTTGCTGGCCGCCGACTAGTTCGGGTTCGATGGCCTCTTGCCGTTCCAATTCGTCCAGACGTGCGCGCAACTCCTGTGCCGGGATGCCGTCACGTTCTGCTTCCAGTCGGGCTTTGCGGGCCAAAAGCTCGAACAGTTGAGTTTCTACGATGATTTTCTCAGATTTCAGAAAAGTACCGTCCAACCGGATTAACAGATCGCCCTGCTGAACCTCGTCACCGTCGCGCACGAAAATCTCTCCGACCACGCCGCCGTCGGGGTGCTGAACGACCTGCCGGTTGCTTTGAACTTCGATCGTCCCCTGCGAAATAATGGCCCCTGCAAGTCGGGTCTGTACGGCCCAGATTCCCAAACCGCCAACCAGAATGGCCAAGGCGACAAACCCCACCATCGCCGGAAATGTGATGCGCCAAACAGGACGCGTATCAGAGCTGCTTTTTTGCATCAATTCCCCGCCTGACTGAGGCCGCGTTTGATCGCACCAGCGTTTTGGACCATGGCTCCCAGCACCTCGTCGCGGGCACCGGACTTGATGATCTGTCCACGTTCGACAACGATCAGGTTTTCACATTCCGAAATTGCCTGCGGACGATGCGTCATGATTATCACGGATTTCCCAGCTGCCTTGAAGCCGCGCACTGCGGTGTTCAGCGCCTCTGTCCCATCGGCGTCCAAGGCCGAGTTCGGTTCGTCCAAAATCAAAAGTACCGGGTCCCCGTAGAGGGCGCGCGCCAGAGCGATCCGCTGTTTTTGACCACCTGAAAGCTGGCTATCGTTGCCTTCAAGAAACGTGTCATAGCCTTTTGGCAGCGTTAGGATCAGCTCATGCGCGTTCGCTTTTCGGGCAGCTTCAACCACGGCCTCGGCGTCCGGGTTTTCCGACATTCGTGCGATGTTTTCCGCAACAGTGCCATTGAACAGGGTCACGGTCTGCGGCAGATAGCCGATATGCTGGCCCAGATCGGTCGGGTCGTATTGATCCAACGTCGCACCGCCCAAGCGGATTTCGCCGACCGCCGGATGCCACAATCCCAGCAAGGCTTTGGCTAGTGTCGATTTGCCCGAACCGCTGCGCCCGATCACACCCAGAGCGCTGCCCGGTGACAGGTTTAGGGAAATGTTGCGCAAAGTTGGTTTTTCCGCACCCGGTGGAATGACGGTTAGTCCCTTGGCCGTCAACCGGGCCTCGGGAACAGGCAGCTTGGTACGAGGCGTTTCAGGTGGAGTTGAATCCAGAAACTCGTTCAGAGACCCCCAGGCTGTTCGGGCACGTTCGATCATCGCCCATTGGCCAATTGTCTGCTCGATCGGAGCCAGCGCGCGACCCAGCAGAATAGAGCCAGCAATCATCGCGCCCGGTGTCAACTCGTTGCGCAGAACCAGCCAGGCTCCCAAAGCCAGCATAGCGGATTGCAGGAACAGTCGCAGTGATTTGGTCAGTGAGGTAAAACTGCCAGTCCAGTCGCTGGCTGCGATTGTCTGATGCAATGCATTGGTGCGTTGTTTTTGCCAACGCTGAATGATGTCCTTCTGCATCCCTTGAGAGCGTACAATTTCCGCCGCTTGCCGCGCGTGTTCGGAAAAGGAATTCGCCTGTGCCGAAGCCGATTGCGCCGTGGCCACCTTGCGCCGTGTCAGCGCTTGGTTCAGCAATGCTATAGTCACCAGAAATGCTCCGCCGCCTACGGCAAGCCATCCCAGCATCGGGTGGAACAGGAAGATGGCAGCCATGAAAACCGGTGTCCACGGAATGTCCATCACAGCCAACAATACCGGCGATGAGCAGAGGTTTTGAATGGCTTCCAAATCCCGCAAACCTGTTGAAGGCGCAGCCCGGACCTGAGGATTCAAAGATCGTTGTAACGTCGCCTCGAACACACGTTCGTCCAGGGTCGACTGGAATCGGGCACCAAAACGGGCCACGATACGGCCCCTGGCATAGTCCAGCATTGCCATCAACCCGTACAAAAGCGCCACTAACAGGAAAAGAGCAGTCAATGTTTCGACCGCGCGCGACCCCAGAACGCGGTCGTAAACCTGCAGCATGAACAACGGTCCGGTCAGCATCAGCAGATTCACGAAAATGCTGAACAAGAAGGCGAGCGTCAGAAAGGCTGATCCCTGATTGCGAACTTTGCGCAGCTCGTGTTGTGGAGGTTGAGAGAAACGGCTTGCTGGCTTCACGAGTAGGACTTTCGACGACAATGCTGTTTTGACTCTAACGCACCACAAAGACAGTTAAAATGCATGGGTTGTGAGATAGAGCGGAACACTGCCGCAAAAGCTACATCAAACACACAGTGATGGGAATGATCGGACCGCCGCGGATCAGACGCCGTTGCTCCCCTGACGATTCCGGAATTGCGGCGATAATGTCTCACGACGCCCTCGGGCCGTTTCGGTCAGTTGAATAGCGGTGCAATCGGCGTCTACGATGAATCGGAACAAATTGATTAGTTTTTAAGTTCCGGTATCCGGAGATGAGAGAACTCGACTACACGTATCACTATGCGGGCCGGTCATCTCTGACCGGAATGTCATCTCAGCAGAAGCTGAGTCTGGTGGCTGATCAGTCCGATCCAGATGCTTCTCAGGATTTCCTGATCGCACACGCCAAACACCCTCTGATCACGGCTAGGTCTTTGCGCGCGGTTTCCGATATCGTCGGCAGCCGCTTTTACGTCCCACCCGCGATGCTGGCCCGGATTCTGCGCGAAGCGGACCCAGTGGTCACAGTAGGGCACGAAACCGTGCGGTTTGAGGGGTTTTCAGCTTGTTGCAGCACCTATGCCCGTCTGGACATAGATGAGGCCGCGCTAGACGCCGAACAGCGTCGCACAGGGACAACCAATGTGGATTTTGGCCCCAACTTGAGGGCTATGCTGGCCCAGGTTTCGCCCGACAGCCAGTTGCAGATCTCGATTGGGCCCAAAGCCGTGGCCCTGACACATGATGAAAACCGGCTCGTCGAACGAAAAGTACCGCTTCCCTTGCGCTGGTTGAAGGGATTTGTCGAGGTGCAGAGCCATATGGCTGGTATGGTACCCGCTCTTTCATTGGCCCCGACACCAGCACAGAAATTTTTGCGCAGTTTGCCGCGATCGAAATCGGATCATCTGGTTTGGGTATCGGCTCAGGGGCAACGGGTCAGAGCAACAACCCGAGCTTCGCTGGGTAGCGTGCCGTTGCGCGGTGGTCATCGGTTAAACGTGTTGCTGTCTCTGGCTCCCAAGGCGAAGACACTGCGTGTTTTTGTCAACGAAGGTCTGAAAAGTTCGGCCTGGGTTTTGGATTTTGCTGGGCAGCGTTTGTGTCTGGTCTTGAATGCAGATCCTTGGCGCGGGTTTTCAGGCGACGGGCAGTTGCTCTCTGACCTCACGACCGAGGCCGAGAAAACGGCTGCAGTAACCGCGCAATTGAACTGGCAGGACCGGCTTGATCCCAATATCCTGGCACCCCTCATCAACGCCTCACCGCACGAGGTGCACATCGCGCTGTGCCAATTGGCTGCGTTGGGTCGTGTAGGTTATGATCTTTGGTCGCAAACCTGGTTTCACCGAGAACTCCCCTTTGGCTTCGAGCGCGTCAGATCTTTGAATCCAAGGCTGAAAGCCGCCGCAAACCTGGCGGACAACGGAGCGGTCGCATTGTCCCAAAACTATGCGGATGTGAAAAGTGGCGATGTTACGCATCAGGTTCGCTTTGCCGAGGACGGGCACAGCTGCACATGCCCGTGGTTTGCTGCTAATGGCCATACGCGTGGTCCCTGCAAACACATTTTAGCCGTCGAACTGATGATGGAGCGCCAAGCGTGACTGAACAGGAGTTTCTGACCCTGATTACAACGCGCACTGCGCGCTATGTTCTAAAGGCCCTCGCAAAGATGTCGGAGGCGGATCGAAGGCCATTTGCCCGGCATGCGCTGAAGACGCAAAAAGCTTATGAAAAGGTCTGGTGGGAAGCGCAGATGAAAGGCCAAAAGCCGCTCAAAGCATTTGCCAAAGACGGCGAAGCATTGGGGATCGCCGTGATTGCCACCGCCAGACCCTCGGAATATGCCTGTGGGGATTGGCGTATCTTGCCGCAATCCCTTCCTTTGGACGAAGTGTTTGCGCAGCTTAAGCTCAGTTGGATCGACGCCTGGGCCGAGGCTGCGGTTGAAGACAATCCCCGCCTGATCGACGCGGTACATTTGTTGAACCGAAAACGGTTGTGCTCAATCCCCCAGACGGACGCCTATATTCTTGGCTACTACGCCATTCAAGCGGGCGTTCCCGACAACGCGCGGGATCAGTTTTTGTCTCAGGATGTCTGGCGGTTCTTCGAGGTTGAAGGCGGTGGTGATCTCAGCCTTGCTGCGCATGACAAATATTCAGGACCCCGCGCAGGATGGGCGGATGTTTTGCGAGCTCTGAGCGAAAACGGTGACCTGGACCGACAGCGCTTGTTGGATAGCTCACTAGAGGCCCTGAAGCGGGATTTTGCGCAGTTTCGCGCGGGTTGGTACTCGCGGTTTCATACAGCGCTAGAACCGAGCGATGCTGAAATCGTTGAGCGCGTGGATCAGTACCTCGGCCTCCTCAATAGTGCGGTTCCCCCGACAGTGGCGATTGCGGTCAAGGCGCTGAAGCGCGCCGACCGATGTGGTGAACTTGACGCCAAAGCCCTGCTCGACGCGATTGAACCTGCTTTGCAAAGCCGCCAGAAATCGACGGCTTTGAATGCGTTAGGTCTATTGAAATCCTGCGCCAAACGCACTCCGGATAGGGTGGCCGAAATTGCCGAAACCGCCACCTCGTCTTTGATATCAGAGGTTGGGGATGTGCAAACGCGGGCGGTGGATCTGATAGAAAGCCTCGGTCAGATGCATAATGCCGCGGTTCAGACGACGATCGCGGACTATCTGGATGTGGTGACGCCGACGGTCCGCGCGCGGCTTGCTGACACCGCACCTTTGGCCAAAGCGGAAATCACCGACTTTCCCGTTCCTAGACCTGAGCCGTTTGAGCCTGTTTCCTCCGTAGATGAGGCGGTTTCGGCATATCTGGCCCTCCTGGAGAATTGCCATGACCCCTTCCTGATCGAGCAGGCATTTGATGGAATAGCGCGGTTCGGAGCCGAGGCTGCCCCGCTACTTGGCCCTCTAAAAAAGCGGGCAAATCAGATCAGAACGCGCGATCTCGAGGGCGGTTTTAGTCCGGGTAAGTATTTTCAGCGACCTATTTCGGTTGCGGGATTGAGCTGGGCCAACAGGTCCGATTTCGATGCCGAACTGCAACCCTATCTAGAGCCACGATATTCCGGTCACCAACCCTTGGGTATTTCGCCCCATAGTTTCGAAGGGATATTCGCGGCGCGCGCCAAAGAGCTGTTGTCTTTCGTTCAGGCGGGCCATTCGGTTCCGATGCTCTCGGCCCCTTCCGACAATCGCGGATGTGTTGACCCATTGCGTTTGATTGACAGGCTGGAACATTACCGTGGCCTGGGTGTTCGGCCGGGGGCCATGGATTTCAGGCTTGCGATCCTGCGACTGGGGTCGGAAGGGCGCGAAAAGGCGTTGGCGGCTCTAAACCCGCAGACCGAAGCAGAGCGTGCGTTGGGATATGCCTTGGGCGGTGAGTTCAGGCCTGAGACAGATTGCCAACTCTGGGCTATGGCCTGGCAGGGGCGCCGACCGATTGAGGCCGACCCCAATATCCAGCGTTTGGTTGGGGGTATTATTCCCGGTCTGGGTACTCCTGCAGAGTATCGTTTCACGGCCAAAATCCGGCGTATCGACGAGTATTTCTGGCCGCAGCCCAACGTCTCTATTTTACCGAAAATGCCGGGTGATGTTGATCCGAGTTTGGGTTTTGCCCTGCCTGCGAAATTCGAACACTGCTATGGAAGCGATCCTGGTACCAGCTGGCTGCTAGGACTGAACCCGTGGGCAGTATTGATGAACCCAACGCAGCCAGAGTTGTATTTTGTTGCCGGTATTTTCGATCTGGAACTGGATCAAAAGCTGACGCGGCACCATTGCCTGACCTATCTGGACTCGTTTTTTCGCCCCGGATTGCAGCCGGGTAAAATGGCCCATGCGATGTTGGCGTGGTATCTGGCAAGTGCGGATGAAGGTATCGGAATGACCACCGGTGACTCAATCGCAACCTTGATTGCGCAGGGCAGATTTCAATCCGAAGAATTTGCCGACGCCGCGCGCGAGTTGGTCTTTTTCGGAGCGCTCCCCCTGCGGCGCTGGACCAAACGCATGGCGCAAGTCTCTGAGCTATCCAAAATGCACGCGCATGAGGTTCAAAAAGCTTTGTCAGCGATGCTGTATGACTTGCCCGACACGCTTCCGCGCGATTTGGGCGGAATTCTGGAACTGCTCCATGAGCTTTGTGTGCTGTCAGGGTCTGGTTTGACAGCACCAAAGTCTACAGCAGCTTTGGCGGCGATCAAAGCTGGCGGAAAGACCGGTAAGTTTGCAAAGAAACTGTTGAAGCTTCATAGCCTATAGGGCCTTGAGCCCGTCAGGCCGCGGCGGAATTGACGAAGATCGAATAGACAGAGGTCGAGGCCGTTATGAACAGCATGTTCCCGCGCGTGCCCCCGAATGTTAGGTTCGCAACCGTTTCGGGCACTAGGATCTTACCCAGCAAATCTCCTGCCTTCGAAAAGACATGCACCCCGTCTGCGGCCGAGCACCAGATATTGTCGTGGCGATCCACCCGCAACCCATCCGGCAATCCGTTGTCGATGGTTGCAAACTCTTGACCGCCGCTCAGATTACCATCCGTGTCTACGTCGAACGCTCGTAGCACTGAAGGAACTTCAGGGTCGTGGCTGCTGCCTGACTCCGCAATATAGAGCCGGTTTTCGTCCACCGAAAAGGCAAGTCCGTTGGGCTGAACGAAATCGGTGACAACCGCCGAAAGTGCCTGCCCATCCGGGCTGGCGCGATAGACAAAACTACCCTCTTGTTCCGGGGTGGCCTGATGCCCTTCCAGATCGGACAGAATGCCATAGGTCGGGTCCGTGAACCAGATGGACCCGTCCGAGCGAACCACCACGTCGTTAGGAGAATTCAGGCGCTTGCCCATGTAACTTTCGGCAATCACCTGCCGTGTGCCGTCATGTTCCGTGCGCACAACCGAGCGGCTTCCATGGTGGCAAGTAACAAGGCGACCGTTCTGATCGCGGGTGTTGCCATTGGAATATTCGGAGTGCTGACGATACACACTTGCCCCACCACCTTCGGTCCATTGGTAGATGCGGGCATGGGGTATATCCGAAAACAGCAACAGGTTATGTGCGGGAAACCAGACCGGCCCTTCTGTCCAGCGGTGCCCCGATGAGATGCGCGCAAGGCCCATATTGCTATGGATCAGATCGCGGAACTCCGGCCGGATGATGTCGTAGGTCTGCGAAAAAGTCATACGTCATATCCTTTACGGCTGGCCAATGCGACGACTCCGACGATGACAAGGCCGGTCAATATAAGCCGGACGCCAGCTCCTAATCCGTATGAGTTCAGCATTGAGACGATGAGAAACATAAACAAAGCGGCGCCCCAGATACCGGGCACGTTGGAATTTCCGCCACCAATAGACGACCCGCCGATCACGACGACCGAAATGGACATCAACATGTATTCAGTCCCCATATTCAGGTTGGCGCCCCCCGAGAAGCTGGCCAGAAGAAACCCCGCCAGCGCAGCACAGACAGCCGAGTTGACATAGACGCCAAAGCGAACGACGTTGACGGGAACACCGCTCAGCCGTGCGGCGCGGAGGTTCTGACCGATCGCCGAGATCCACCGCCCCGCGATCGACCGTTCCAGCAAAACCCAGGCGCAAATCGCCAGCAGGATGCCAATCACGGCGACATTAGGAATTCCCAGCGCTCCGCCGGTTGCGAAATCAGCTAGCGGCTCGGGCGGTTTGATACGCAGTCCTCGGTTCGACCAGATGGCCAGTGACTGATAGAGGAAAGAGGCAGACAAGGTCGCGATGATTGGCGGGATACGCAGCAACAGGATTAAGGCGAAATTCACCAGGCCGCAGCCAATGCCGACGCCGATTGCAACCAATAGACCGGGTACGATCAGCGCGGTTTCCGAATCCATAAATTTCAACGCCAGCGTCGCCGACAATGTCATTGATGCGGGGATCGAAAGGTCAACATTGCCGGGACCCAAGGTGATCACCAGCATCTGCCCAATCCCGACGATGGCGGAAAAAGCGGCAAATGTCAGGGCGGCATAGAACAGCGACCCAGCGCCGGAACCGGCTACCAGACTGGTTGCCGCAAAAGTCAGGGCGGCGGCCACAAAGGCCCAGATCCAGGGTTTTGAGAACAAGATCCGCACAGGATTCAAGGGCTCTTCGGTGGACGAGGTATTATCGGTCACGCCGCAGCCTCCTTCCGAACGAAGAGCAGCCGCACCGCCAGAACAAGGATTAGGATCGCCCCTTGCGCTCCGATCTGCCAGTCAGGCGACAGGCGCAAGAAGGACAGGAAACTGGCTGCAAGGGTCAAGGTCAGAGCGCCGATCACCGCTCCAAACGGAGAGATGCGTCCACCGACAAACTCGCCCCCGCCCAAAATGACACCGGCAATGGACAGCAGAGTATATCTCAGCGCAATGTTGGCATCCGCTGCCGTTGTCAGACCGACAAGGCACATTCCGGCCAGAACGCCGAACAACCCGGCCAGCCCGTATGCGGACGCGCGCAGTTTGACCAGAGACCACCCGGCGCGCTCCATCGCGCGGTCATTGCCGCCGACCCCTTGCAGGATCACGCCGACCCAGGATCGTTTGATCAGCAGGTGTACCACCAATGCGATAACTAAAGGTGCGACCACAGCAATGGGGACCAGAGGTGTCTTGTAACTCATCAACGTCTTGAGCCATTCCGGCGATGCGCCACCGGGAGAAGGTAGGATCAAAACTGCCAGCCCGCCCCAGACAAAAGACATACCCAAAGTTACGACGATGGCAGGCAACCCCCTGAACTGGATCAGAGCGCCCAAACCGGCATAAGCCAGAATGGCCGCCGCCAGGATGGCATAGCCGATCAGTGGTGTGTCGTGAACGAACGTAGCAGTCACGCAGGCGCAGAAGCTGACAAATGTACCAATCGACAGGTCGATATCGTTGACCATGATGATCATCATCTGGGCGATGGTCGCTAAGGCGACCGGAATCGCCAGATTGAACAGCAGGTTCAGACCGAAATAACTCATAGCGCGCGGTTGCAGGTAGAAGACAGCCCCCAAAAGCACGGCCAGCGACAAAACGGGCAGGGCGAGACGCAGACGATCCCCGGTCATTCTGCGGCCTCCTGCATTTCGAATGAGGCGGCAAGAATGTTCTCTTCGGTGATCTCATCCCCGCTGAGTTCCGCTGCAATATGCCCGGTGCGGAAGACAAACACCCGGTCGCACTCCAGAATCTCGTCCGTCTCGGTGGAATACCACAAGAAACTGCGCCCCTTGGCGGCTTCGTCGCGGATCATTTGATAGACTTCCTTCTTGGTGCCCACATCGACACCGCGCATGGGGTCGTCCATCACTACAATCGGCGCGGACGAGGCCAAGGCCCGTGCGAACAGAACTTTTTGCTGGTTCCCCCCAGAAAGAGAAAGGATGGGGTTCGATACGTTGTCGGTGCGAATTCCAATCCTCTGTTTCCAGTTCTGAACCAGATCGGATTCCTTTCCGCGATCCACCAAAATGCGGTTGCTGAATTCGGACAGGGTGGTCAAAGACAGGTTTCTGAGGATCGACCAAAGCGGCATAACCCCATCTCGCGTACGGTCACCCGCGACGAAGACCACTTCGGGATTACCCGAGGATTTCCAGACCGAAGAATGGTCGAAAAAGATTTGCGCCAGCGCTTCGGCTTGCCCATGACCGGCCAGACCGGCCAAGCCAACGATCTCACCTTGACGGGCGTTCAGGCCATTCTCTGCGCGTACAACCTCGGCGCCCAGCGTTTTGGCGGTGCGGGTTGCACCGGTATCGGTGTCATCCGGTGCCACGTGGCCCATAGCGTCCACAATGCTTTCGCGGGTGAAATTTCGGGCAGGTTGGTCATCCACGATCTGACCATCCTTCATGATCACGATCCGGGTCGACACATCGAAAATCTCGCCCATCATGTGCGAGATGAACAGCACCGCGCCACCTTCGGTACAAAAGCGTTTGATATGATCCAGCAACTGCTGCGCGATGGCCGCATCAAGTGACGAGGTCGGCTCATCCAAAATAACAAGGCTGGGTTCGCTGTCGCGGTCTGCGAAGGCGATGGCGATTTCGACCATCTGACGCTCGGCAATGGTCAAATTGCCGACAGTGGCACTTGGTTTGATGCCGTGGCCGGGAAAAACCAGATCCAGCGCGTCCTGCATTTTCTGCCGCGCCACGCGTCGCCAATTCTTGCGTGGCATGGTGCGAAATGGAATGCGTAGGTTTTCCAGCACGGTCAGGTTTGGGCAGAGCGACAGCTCCTGAAACACGCTGCGCACGCCGGATGCCTGCGCTTTTTGTCCATTGGTCAACGTGGCATCCCCGGCGCGGTAGGTCACAGCGCCCTGAGTGGGGGACAGCCGCCCGTTGATTACATTGGCCAGTGTCGACTTGCCCGCGCCATTGTGGCCGACCAATCCGATACACTCGCCCGCGGCAATTTCCAGCGTCGCTGCGCGCAACGCGTGAACGGGCCCAAAAGACATATGGGCCGCGTCCAGAGAGACAACCGGCGCAGAAACTGCGCCGGGTATCGTGTGTAAATCGCTCATTGACTACTGAGCCGACGAAATCACGTTTTTGGCCTGTTCCAACGTATATTCAACGTTGGCGACCGACCCTTTGGGCGTGGTTTTCAGCGACTCTTCCAATTCGTCCTGGGTGATGGTCAGGAAAGGCACGGTCAGGTCCTTGGGCACGTCGTTTCCGTCCAGAATCTGTTGCGCGACCCAGAAAGCAAGCGTGCTGACGCCCGGAGCAATCGACAGCGACGTGGTTTCATACCCGTTGGCGGCTTTTTCGTCGGCCCACCACTGCAATTCGTCCTGACGGTTGCCCATGACGATGGTTGGCATCGAGCGGTCGGTGGCTCCAATGGCCTGTGCGGCGCCATAGCCGTCACCACCTTGGGTCACGACACCGACGATTTCCGGCAGGCTTGGCAGAATGCCCGCAACGGCCTTTTGCGCAACGTCCTGCGCCCAGTCGCCATGAACCGAACCTACGATCTCAAAGTTGGAGTTCTTTACCTCGTCATGAATACCCGCGCTGATTTCATCATCGACGAAGACACCGGCCAGCCCACGGATTTCCAAAAGGTTGCCGCCATCGGGATAGCGCTCGGCCAGGTATTTCACTTGTTCGCGGCCCATCTGTTGGAAGTCGACGGCGATGCGCCATGCGCAGGGCTCTTGCACGATCCCGTCAAACGAGACAACGGTGATGCCCGCGTCACATGCAGCTTTGACCGCGCCATTGATTGCCGTGGGCGAGGCTGCGTTAATGACGATGGCGTCATAGCCCTGCAGGATCATGTTCTGAATCTGGGCAGCTTGTTCGGTCGCCTGATTTTCAGAGGTGGTGAAGGCATCCGCTGCGGCAACCAAGCCTTCGGCCACGGCTGCATCCCCATTTTTCTGCCAGCTTTCCAGCATGGCCTGACGCCATGAGTTTCCGGCATAGTTGTTGGACAGCGCGATGCGTTTGTCGGATGTGTCTGCGGTGGCACCGGTGGCCGCCATTACGGTAATCCCGGCGACAGCGCCAAGCATGATTGCCTTGAGTGTCATAGTTTCCTCCCTGGGCGGCCCCTCCGCCGCACGTTCATCGGGCCCGCTCAATCCGGCAGGCAGCGAGAGGATTCCGCGCAATGGGCAAAAGTGTAAGAGTAGGATGCGCGCAAAGATTGCGGGTTCCCGCAAAACTATTGCGGTGATCCGCATGACAGGGTGGGGTCGGACTTCTATACTGTGTTGTGCCGGTCGCCGCGGACCGGTTTTTCGAAAGTGCGTCCATGGCCGATCTTGCCTATTACCTGCGGATTTCCAATCACCTGGCAGGCAACCTCGACATCAAGTCCGCTTTGCGCTCGGTCAAGTCCGAGATCGACCGCATTTTGCAGGTTGATCACCTTGACGTGTGCCTGGTTGACGACAAGGGAAACTGGAACACCAGCTACGAGGTCGGTCTGCGCACCAGTTGGAGCCGCACGCGCGCGCCTGTCGAGGTTTCTCCGGTGCGCGATATCCTGCGGGGGGAATGCGACAGCATGTTGACCGGCAACGCGCTGGAAGACCCGCGATATGTGTTCGAAGGGGCCGATTGCGAGCCGATCATCAAACATCAGATGCGCAGTCGCGTTAACGTGGCGATGAAAGTGCTGGGACGCACGATCGGTGCCTTGAACTGCTCGTCGCAGAAGCTGGATTTCTACGATGACCAGGCGGTCGAACAGGTTCGCAACATCGCCGATATTCTTGCCCCCTATTTCTATGCGCTGCGAGCCAACGAACAATCGCGGCGCGAAGCGATCATGCGCGCGGAATTGCAGGCGCGTGAAGAAGGGTTGCGTCTGGGTGCATTGAGCCTGACCGACGCGCTTGAGCTTGAGAGGCAGAGGATCGGTATGGATCTGCACGACCAGACGCTGGCCGATATGACCCGGATCAGCCGAGAGCTTGAGCGCTGCAAAACTCAGAAAGATATCGAAGCTGTGCGCGGGTCGATGCAAACCTGCATCCAGGGGCTGCGCGAGATTATCGACACTTCGATCCCGTCCCTGCTGGAGCTGTTCGGGTTCCAGCACGCTGTGCGCACGCATCTTGAACGGGCTGTCGGAACGGATCAGGAGATCGACATTGATGTGCGCGACCTGTCTGAAGGGTTGATTGACGATTTGCCACAGACCAAACGAATTGCGCTGTACCGCATCACGCAAGAAGCGATCAACAATGCCGTGCGGCACGCGCGGGCGTCTTCCATTCTGGTCGAGATCGAGTGCCGTGACGGGCTGCATCTATCGATACGTGACGATGGGGCCAGTTCGGCAGCCATTGAAACAGGTAAAGTTTCTGGCGGTTTGACCCATATGCGTACCCGTGCCCGGCTTATCGCGGCACAGTTTGATATCCGCTACGCCGAAGGAACTGAAATCAGCGTCAGGCTCCCGGTGTCGGAATGCCGCGGCAGAGAGGAAGTGGCATGAAGGTTCTTCTGGTCGAAGATGACGCAATGCACGCCAACTACCTCAAAGAGTTGGTTCTAGAGGCTTTGCCTGAAGCGTCCGAAATCAGTCTGGCGGCCAACGGACGCGAGGGCGAGGTCAAGGCCCGCGAAGATGGTGTCGAAGCCATCGTCATGGACCTGCGCATGAAAGAGCGCAACGGGATTGAGGCCGCCCGCACCATATGGTCCGAGCGACCGGAAACACGCATCTTGTTCTGGTCGAACTATTCGGACGAGGCGTATCTGCGCGGCATCGCCCGGATCGTCCCGAAAGAGGCCGCGTATGGCTATGTTCTGAAAACCGCCAGCCCATCGCGTATGCATTTGGCACTGAGGGCGGTCCTGCTGGAAGCCCAGATCATGGTCGACCGTGAGATTCACCAAATCCAGCGGGATCAAAGCCGGTCGGGCGAGGCGCTGACCGAGGTCGAACTAGCGATCCTGACCGATCTTGCACTGGGTCTTCCTGACAAGGCCATTGCCGCCCGCCGGAAACTGGCATTGCGCACTATCCAGAACCGTTTGCTGTCGATCTACGAAAAGCTGGACGTCAACGACCTGCTGATCGAAGCCGGAGATATTGCGATCAACAAACGCGTGCGCGCCGTGTCCAAGGCAATAACCTCGCAGATTTTGAACAACGAAGCCATCGTCGCTGCTGAAAAGGACCTAAGCGCGTGGCTGGCGCGCTCTGCCTTGTCGCTCTGAAATCTGCGCTCAGGTTGGCACGATATTGTGGTTGATCCGAAACAGGTTCTGCGGGTCGTATTGTCCTTTGATTTGACCCAGTTTTGCGCCATTGGAACCATAGGCACCAGCCATGTGATTGGCCTCATCTTCGGGCATGAAGTTCACATAGGCGCTGCCTGTGGCGTGAGGTGCCATCTGATCGTACAACGCCCGCGCCCAACTGATGCAGGTATCGTCTTTTGAGGGATCTTCCCATCGGGTGTGAACGTTCATGATGAAATGAGCGCTGCGCTCGGGATAGGCCGTTGCATCCGCGGGTACCCGCGCCATGGCACCGCCTACATGTGCGATGAACACTTCGCAAGCCGGATCAGGTAGCGTGGCGATTGCGGCAAGCAGGTCGGATGTCGCGTGGGATGTCAGCGTGCTGAAATCGTGGCTTTTCCAGTAATTGCGCGCGCCGGGCGTCAAAAGCCCATCAAAGGCCGCTTGCCAGTCCACGAATGCATGGGGCGAGATGACATCTGCAATCGGATCACCAAGACCGCGCAAGCCGGCCATAGCTTTTTCGCCGTCGGCCATTGGTCCGGCATAACACGCGGCAAAGATTAAGACCTCGCGCCCATGCCATTCTTCGGGCAAGAAGGGCAGAGGCGGGGCCTTGCGCATCACGGTCCAGACCGTCAGTTCATCCGGCGCGGTATCCGCGATTTTCACGTATTCCGGCAGTAGGTTGGGGGCCGCTTCGATCGGGTGAACGACCAAACCTGACAAGACATCGGGGCCCAGCGGATGCAGTTGGAATTCGAACGATGTGACGACGCCAAAGTTGCCACCTCCGCCCCGCAGGGCCCAGAACAGGTCAGGGTGACTTTTGGCAGATGCGGTGACGATTTCGCCTTCGGCGGTTACAACTTGGGCAGAGATCAGGTTGTCGATGGTCATCCCAAATTTCCGGGTGATCCAGCCAAAGCCGCCACCTAGTGTCAAACCAGCCGTTCCGGTGGTCGAGTTGATGCCCAATGGCACAGCCAGCGCATGGGCCTGTGTCTCACGGTCGACATCGCCCAGTACGGCGCCGGGTTCTACGCGCGCGGTTCGGTTGACCGGGTCCACATGTACCGAACGCATCTGCGACAGGTCCAACATAACCGCATCGTCGGCGACAGCATGGCCCGCGATCTGGTGACCACCCGACCGAATGGACATGGTCAACCCGGCCTCGCGCACGAAATTCACCGCTTTTTGCACGTCACTGGACCCAAGCGCGCGGATCACGAAACTTGGGTGCCGCTCCACGATGCTATTCCAGGTTGTGCGGGCCTGATCATACTCGGGACTGCCGGGCAAATGGACGCCGCCGCGCAGCGTTGCGTTCAAAGTGTCCAAGGCAGCGCGCTCGATCCGAGCGGCGCTGCCGTCCAATGTCTTGACGTCAAACATCTTAAATTCCTTCCTGGTTCAAGGAAGGTTTCTTGCCCCTGTGCCCCGCCTGTTGTCCGGCGGGTACGCGCCTTTTGTCGTTTGCGAGAACTCAGGCAAAAACGCCGGGGTCGATGCGATCTACCGGAGTAATCACATCTGCCGGAATATTCAGCCGTTTGGCGGCCTGTCTCAGGCTTTCTTCGTCAGGGGCCTCGTAAAGGCAATAAGTCTTGCGCTTGTCCGCGCTGAGGAAAGAAAAGATCCATTCGATCCCTTCTTCGTCATTTATTTCTTTAATATGTGCTTTGTCGCCTTCGGTCAGGTTTACCTGTTCGGCGAATTGACGTTCAATAATATATCTTGGCATATTTCCCCCCCAGGAAATGAAAACAGGGTTCAGCTTGCAGTTCCTTCAAGCCTTTCCCTAAGGGAAACCATACTCAATTTCTGAGCTGTTGCCAACGCCTCGGCCTCGAGATGGATGGCCTGTTCAAGGTTGTCCTTGCCGCCAAGCCTGCGCAGAGCCGCCGCATAGGCGGCTTTGCTGTGTGCCACCCAGGGCGGGCAATCCATGTCCGTGTCAATCTGGATTGCCTTGGTAAACATCCGTTCTGCAGTTGGCCAATCTTCAAGCAATGCAGCCAGATTTCCCAACCGTCGCGCACCCGCGCCAGTACATACCGTCGTTGCCCCAGCGGTAATGGTGAGGTCTTCGTAAGGGGCCAACATCTCGAACAGCGTTTGCGCGTGCGTGGTATGACCGACTGCGACGCAAATATCGGACAGATAGGACAATGTGGTCGAATACATGGCGTCTGACGGCAGATAAAATCCGCTCTCGGCGACCTCGTTCAGGATGCGTTCAGCGGGGTCATGAAACCCCAGTTCAGCTGCGATGACGCCAAAACCGGGCTTCCAGGTCATGTCGTCAGCGTTTTCATCCATCAGTTTTTTAATGACCGGAGCCACTTCGTGCAAACGGCTTTGTTCTCGGCGCAGGGTGAACATCTGAACGCCAAACACGCCTTCGATATGTTTCCCGTGGGTTTTGCGGCCGATTTTCACCGCCTCGGTAGCTAGCTTTTCGGCCTTGCCAAAGTCGCCCTCCATGATCGCTATCATTGCCCGGGCATGGGTCTGAACCCAATAGAGCTGCAAGTGATTGTCTTTCTGGGAGACCTCGGTCAGCAGTTTCAATGACCGGTCCAGCAGAGCCCGGTCAGCCATTTCGGCCCCAACAAACAGGCTGAGTGTGCGGTCCCGACCCTGATCAATCGAGCCAAGATGCTGCGCTACTTCGTGCATCTTGTCCAGATGTTCCCGCCATTTGTGCCTTTCGTCGGCGGGTCTTGCGATAAATGGCGCGCCGTATTGCATCATCATGACCGAGAACTGGGATTTGTTGTCTCCCAGCTTGGCGGCAAGCTCCATCGATTCCTGGGCGTATCGGGCACCCTCTGAGGCTTGACCAAGGAACAGACAGGCACGGGCAAGCTGACTTTTTAGCTGGCACTGGCGTCTTTCGTCTTGCGCGGGCAGGTTTTTCAAAGCGGCCTCGCACAGGGAAATCACTTCGCCATGTCGTTGCCCAGCCATCATGCAGGAATCCGAAAAATGCAGGGCTACGTCGGCGGCCAATTCGACATCCCCAAGGGCATTTGCCGCGTCCGAGGCGCTTTTGAGTTCCGCAATGCCTTCGGGTAGCTGTCCCAAACTATCAAAGCTGCGCCCGACAAGAACAGTTGCCCGGATTGTTTCGGACTGATTGTCGCCCTCAAGGTTCCGTGCTGCATTCAGCGCCTCGTGCGCGTTAGTCATTGCCTCGTGACTGGCGGAACGAGCCAGCGCCATTTCGGTTGCCGCCTGCCATTTTTTGAACGCCGCACTCCAGTCTTCGGCCTCGGTCAGGTGTCGGGCGACAAGTTCAGGTCGACGTTCAATCTCGGCGGACCGCAACGCTGCCAACGCCTTGGCAACATGGGCATGCTGCGCCCGCCGAGTTGTGCTGAGCATGGATTGATAGGCAGTGTCGCGGATCAGTGCGTGACGGAAAACGAAATGACCTCTGGAGTTGCCGCTTTCGAAAACAAGCCCGGTTTTGCACAGTTCGTCCAGGCCCTTTGCGGTGTCGACCGTGGCATCCGTCAGTGCTGCACGCAGCAGGCCAGGTTCAAACTCGCGCCCGATCACCGAGCCTGTCAGTGCCACCTGTTTCGCGTCTGATGAAACCGCATCCAACCGCGCCATCAACGCGCCTTTTAGTGACGAAGGAACAGCCACTGCACCCTGCCCACCTGTGGTTAGATAAGCGCGGGTAAGTTCTTCGACGAACAGTGGGACGCCGTCCGTCTTTTCTATGATCAGCTGAACCAGATCGGTGTCGGGGGTCTTGCCCGAGACATTGCGGATCAAGTTCGCCACATGGTCTGGATCAAAGCGGCGCAGGTGTAGGGTTTGAGTGTGTGCTTCCCCTTCGTCCCGTGCAAGATCCCAGCCGGGGCGGTGAGTGATCAACATCATCAATGGCAGGTCCGAGCAGATGGACTTGAACCTTTCCAGCAAGGCGTTTGTCGAAGGGTCAATCCAATGCGCGTCCTCAACACACAATACAACCGGTCGCACAGTTGAGCGGGCTTTGACCGTGTCGATCAACGTCTGGATGGTCAAATCCCGCTGTTCCTGTGGTGACAGGTCAAGAATCTTTTCGGCCACATCACTGTGTGGGGCGACCAGTGCCGCAAAAACTGGCAGGACGTGATCCAGTTCGATCCCCTCGCGTTTCTCAAGCATGGCGCGGACCAGCTCTACCACCCGATCGTCATTTAAGTCCGGTCCGACACCTGCATCCTGCGAGATGCGCTCGGTCACCGGGTGAAAGGGGCTGCTGGTCAGATAGGGCGAGCAATTCAGTCGTAAGACGTCTGCCGTCGCAGCGATGTCGCCGCCGCTCAGAAACTCTTCCGTCAGGCGGGATTTGCCGATCCCGGCTTCGCCAGACAGCAGGACGACCTCACCATGCCCGGCAGAGGCCCGTTGCCAAGTTTGATGCAGGATACCTTTTTCGAAGTCCCGCCCGATCATTTCCGAGCTTTCACTTTCACGATGCAACGCCTGAAAACGGCTGTCGGCGCTGCGCTCGGCCGTGACCTGCAGCAAGGTACGCGGGGTGTCAAAGCCCTTTAGCGAAACAGGGCCAAGTGAGGAAATCGAAAAGACCCGTCGCAGGCTGGCATCAGAATCCTCGCTTGTAGTTACCACCGTGTTCGGCTGCGCGTTTTCCTGCAACCGCGCCGCCAGGTTCAGAACCGGACCGGTCATCGCGCCCTCTTCGAAGGTATTTTCACCAACGGCGTCGCCTACGACCACGTCACCGCTTGCGATACCGATCCGAACGGACAAAGGCTCGCCGTCAGGGGTTTTCAGGATTTTCACGTGCGCAACTGAATCCAATCCCGCCTTCACCGCACGGATGGCGTGGTCTTCATAGGCCTGTGGCCAACCAAAAAAGACCAGCAACCCATCACCCAGATACTTGGCGACATAGCCACCAAAACGCGTCACTGCCCCAGCGACACTGTCTTGATAACTTTGCAACAAGGCGCGCATATCTTCGGGATCGAACTTGTTTGTCAATTCGGTCGATCCGACAAGATCGGCAAAAAACACGGTCAGATGGCGTCGCTCGGCAGTTGGTGCTCGGGTTTCGGTTTCACCGGGTTTGTTTCCATCTGGTGGGGCGTTTGTGATGGGCAATCCGGGGTTGCCATCCAACTTTGCTATGGCGGCAAGGACGATCTTCCTGTGGCCAAGGGACAAGCCAAGTTCTTTGAGGTCTTCATTTGAGAGCAGCGGTAGGGCACGTGCATCGACGTCATTTTGCAGGAACGTGTCAGCATACTGCTCCATTCCAAGGTCTTTCAGCCATGACGTGACTTCAAAACTCATTTCGTGATCATGCGGACTATTGGCCCACGGATCAAGCCAAGCGACGTTTCGATCTGGCGGCCCTGCCATGTGCCCGAACTAAACGATCGAAAAGACTCGGGTATTTGAAACCCTTCTTTTGACTTTGGCGTTCAAAACACTGGACGAAGCCGGTTCCTTGATCAATGATAGCGCTGACATTCACTTTGGCCGGGACTTCGGTAAGAATGAACTTAAGTGTTTGGGAGTATTTCGCCGAGAAAACGCAATAAACGTTTCGGGTGAATGTGCGGTTGGAGGATGGCCGCAAGACGGAAGAATGGGACCCCGAAAAGGGGCCGTGCAAAAAAGATCGCATATTGGGAGGAAAGAAAATGCGTAACTTACTGAAAACAAAATCTCTGATTGTGGCAGGGCTGTTGAGCACCACCAGCCTGGCGCAGGCGGAAGAGGTTGAGGTTCTGCACTGGTGGACGTCCGGTGGTGAAGCCGCCGCACTGAATGTTCTGAAAGACGACCTGTCCGGGCAGGGTATCGGCTGGACCGACATGCCTGTCGCCGGTGGCGGTGGTGAGCAGGCGATGACCGTTCTGCGTGCCCGTGTCACAGCCGGGAATGCCCCGACTGCCGTTCAGGCACTGGGTTTCGACATTCTGGACTGGGCCGATCAGGGCGCATTGGCGGACCTGAACGAAGTTGCAGCCAAAGAAGGTTGGGACGATGTGGTGCCAGACGCATTGAAGGCTTTTGCCAAGCATGACGGCAAGTGGGTTTCGGCTCCGGTCAATGTGCATTCGACCAACTGGGTGTGGGCAAACAAGGCGGTCCTGGATGCAAACGGTATCGCCCAGCCCACCAACTGGGACGAGTTCGTCGCGGCTGTCGAAGCGCTGAAAGCCGCCGGGATCACCCCGATCGCCCATGGCGGTCAGGCCTGGCAAGACGCAACCGTGTTTGACGCAATCGCGATGTCAACCCTGGGGGCGGACGGTTACAAGGCGGCGTTCATTGATTTGGACGAAGAAACGCTGGGCAGTGATGCTATGAAAGAAGCGTTCGATCGCATGTCCTTCATCGCCGCCAATGTGGACGAGAACTTCTCGGGCCGCGACTGGAACCTTGCCACCGCGATGGTGATCAATGGCGAGGCCGGTTTCCAGATGATGGGTGACTGGGCCAAGGGTGAATTCCTGAACGCGGGCAAAGTTCCGGGTCAGGACTTCCTGTGCTTCCGCTTCCCCGGCACGCAGGACCAGGTCACCTTCAACGCCGACCAGTTCATGATGTTCGACCAAGGCGGTTCGGTTTCAGCCGAGCAGGCCGCGTTGGCCAGCGCCATTCTGTCGCCAAGCTTCCAGATTGCATTCAACAAGGTGAAGGGTTCCGTTCCGGCCCGGACCGACGTGGATGGCAGCGACCTAGACGCTTGTGGTCAGCAAGGCATGAAGGATCTGGCCGCCGCTGCATCGTCGGGCAACTTGTTCGGTTCTATGGCGCACGGCCACGCGGCGCCGGCTTCGGTGAAAAACGCGGTCTATGACGTCGTGACGGCGCATTTCAACGGCGAGTATGACAGTGAAACAGCTGTGACCGAACTGGTCGACGCGGTTTCCATCGCCAAGTAATCCCGACTTGAACCTTCTGACGGGGCGGCTGCCTGGCCGCCCTGTCTTGAAAGGGGCAGGATAAGCCCCAAAACACCAACTCTGGAACGAGGAGGGCACGCCATGGCTGCTTCAGCCGACGCGGATTTCAAGACACGCCTTCAGAACTGGATTCCCAAACTGGTCCTGTCGCCTTCACTGGCGATGGTTCTGGTCTTCGTCTACGGGTTCATCCTGTTCTCGGTCTACCTGTCCTTCACCGACAGTCGTATTCTGCCCAGCTTCGGCTGGGTCGGCTGGGAGAATTACGACAAGCTCTGGCGATTGAGCCATTGGGAAACCTCGCTCATCAATATGGGGATTTTCGCGGGGCTTTATATCGTGATCTGCACCTGTATCGGCTTGGGATTGGCGATCTTCCTCGATCAGAAAATTCGCGGTGAAGGCCTGCTGCGTCCAATTTACCTGTATCCGATGGCGCTCAGCTTCATCGTGACCGGAACGGCGTGGAAATGGTTCCTCGATCCCGGCATCGGGCTGGAAAACGTGATGCATACTTGGGGTTGGACCAGTTTTGAGTTCGATTGGATCAAGAACCGCGACTTTGCGATTTACACCGTCGTGTTAGCGGCGGTCTGGCAGACCTCGGGCTTTGTCATGGCGATGTTTCTGGCCGGTCTGCGGGGTATCGACAATGAAATCCTGCGCGCGGCACAAATGGACGGGGCGTCGAACTGGAACCTCTATCGTCGGATCATCATCCCGCAGCTGAGGCCCGCTTTCCTGTCGGCTTTCGTGATCCTCAGCCACCTTGCGATCAAGACCTTTGACCTTGTAATCGCGTTGACCGGCGGCGGTCCGGGCCGCGCGACCGAGCTGCCCGCAACCTTCATGTATTCCTACACGTTCACGCGGAATCAGATGGGGATCGGCGCAGCCTCGGCCACGATCATGCTGATGACCATAGCCGCTATCATGATCCCTTATCTCTACGCTGAATTGCGGGAGAAACGCTGATGTCTCAGACTTCGCAAGATACCGCAATCCGCACGGGCCGCGTCACGCGCACGCTGATCTATCTGGTTTTGCTGCTGTTTGCACTGTTTTACCTCTTGCCGCTTTACGTGATGCTGGTGAATTCGGTCAAACCCTTGGAGGAAATCACTGGCGGCGGCATGATGAACCTGCCAGAGGTCTTCACGCTCGAGCCGTGGCTGCAAGCCTGGTCCTCGGCCCAGATCGGGGTCGAACCGACGGGCTTGCGCCCGTATTTCTGGAATTCGATCAAGATGGTTGTGCCCGCCGTTATCGTCTCGACCATTTTGGGCGCGCTAAATGGATACGTACTGACCAAGTGGCGCTTCAAGTATGACACCATCCTGTTCGGGCTGATGCTGTTTGCCTGTTTCATCCCATTCCAGATCGTTCTGATCCCGATGGCGCGGATGCTGGGCCTGATGGGCCTAGCGGGCACCACATGGGGTCTGGCACTGGTGCATGTGGTTTACGGCATTGGCTTCACCACGCTTTACTTCCGAAACTACTATGCCGTTTTCCCTACCGAACTGATCCGGGCGGCACAGATCGACGGGGCGGGGTTCTTCCAGATATTCTGGCGCATCCTGCTGCCCAGTTCAGGCCCTATCGCGGTGGTGTCAATCATCTGGCAGTTCACCAATATCTGGAATGACTTCCTGTTTGGCGCGTCATTTGCCGATGCCAACAGCCAGCCAATGACGGTCGCGCTCAACAATCTTGTGCAGTCGTCGACGGGGGTAAAGGAATACAACGTACATTTTGCAGGCGCCATTCTGGCCGCGCTGCCAACGCTGCTCGTTTATATCGTGGCCGGTCGTTACTTCGTCCGCGGCCTGATGGCGGGTTCAGTGAAAGGATAACGGACCATGGGTTTTCTTGATATCGACAACGCAACCAAGTCCTACGGTGCGGTCGAGGTGTTGCACAAGGTGGACATCTCGGTGCAGGAGGGCGAGTTTCTGGTGCTCGTCGGGCCCTCGGGCTGCGGCAAGTCCACCCTTCTGAACATGATCGCGGGGCTGGAAGAGATCACCAGCGGTGAGATCCGTATCAAGGATCAGGTGATGAACGGGGTTCATCCCTCAAACCGCAACATCGCCATGGTGTTCCAGAGCTACGCATTGTACCCCAACATGACCGTGGGGCAGAACATCACCTTCGGACTTGAAATGCACGGCGTGCCGAAACCCGAACGTGAAAAGGCCATGGCCGAGGTTGCCAAGCTGTTGCAGATTGAGCAGTTACTGGATCGTAAGCCGGGCCAATTGTCGGGCGGTCAGCGTCAGCGCGTGGCCATGGGGCGGGCTTTGGTGCGCAACCCTGATGTGTTCCTGTTCGACGAGCCTCTGTCCAATCTGGACGCCAAGCTGCGCGTCGACATGCGGACCGAGATCAAGAAACTGCACCAGAACCTTGGCACGACCATTGTCTACGTGACCCATGACCAGATCGAGGCGATGACCCTGTCCAGCCGGATCGCCGTCATGAACGGTGGATACGTGCAACAACTGGGTACTCCGCAAGAGATCTATGACACCCCCGCCAATATCTTCGTCGCCACCTTCATGGGGTCGCCCGCTATGAATGTGGTGCCTGCCAAGGTGGTGATGGTGGATGGGCGCCCCCAGGCCGAGGTCGCCTTGCATGACGGCGCAATGGCGCAACTGCCGTTCAGTCAGGACAACCTGTCCCATTGGGACGGGCGCGACATCCTGCTTGGTATCCGACCCGAGACGATCACGGATGTCGACGGGGCAGATCGGAAATCGTCGAATATCGCGCAGATGACCAACCGGATCGTCGTGACAGAACCGGCGGGGTCCGACACATTTGTGTCCATGACGCTGGGTGGTCGGGATGTGATTGCACGCATGCGGTCGGATGCAGAGGTTTCGCCTGGGCAGGACTTCACCTTTGCGGTCAACATGGAAAAAGCGGTGGCCTTCGATCCTGAAACCGAAAACCGCATTCAGGGATAGTCCACTGTGATGAAGGGCCTAAACGCATGACAACCGGCTACGACTTTATCGTCGTAGGCGGGGGGTCTGCCGGGTCCGTCATCGCCGCACGCCTTTCGGAAAACCCCGATCTGAGGGTCCTGCTGCTTGAGGCCGGAGGCGGCGACCGTCACCCCTTGTTCCATCTGCCCGCAGGCTTCGCCAAGATGACTAAAGGCATTGGGTCATGGGGGTGGAGCACCGTGCCGCAGCAGCACATGCAGGGCAAGGTGTTCACCTATACACAGGCCAAGGTGATCGGTGGTGGTTCGGCCATCAATGCCCAAATCTACACCCGCGGAGCGGCACAGGACTATGATGACTGGCGTCAGATGGGCTGCGAGGGTTGGGGTTACGCGGACGTTCTGCCTTATTTCAAGAAATCCGAAGACAATGACACATATGGGGGAGAGTTCCACGGCCAAGGCGGCCCGCTGGGGGTTTCCATGCCCGCAGCCCCTCTGCCGATCTGCGATGCGTTTATCGAGGCCGCCGGTCAGTTGGGTATACCAAAGACAACGGATGTGAATGGGGCCAAGCAGGACGGGGCGGGGTACTATCAACTGACCCAGCGCAGTGCGCGTCGGTCCTCTGCCGCGATGGCCTTTCTTGCGCCCATACGGTCGCGGCCCAACCTGACCATTCAGACACACGCGCAGGTGCGCCGGATCACGGTTGAAAACGGTAGGGCAACGGGCGTCGAATTGCTGGACGGCCGCAAAATCGTCGCCGAGGCCGAGGTGATCCTGTCCTCGGGGGCCATCGGCTCGCCCCGGTTGTTGCAACTTTCGGGTATTGGTCCGGCGGAGGCGCTGAGAGCTTTGGGAACTGATGTCGTCTATGACCAGCCCAATGTCGGGGCGAATTTGCAGGATCATCTGGACCTCTATGCGATATGCGAGGTTACGGGCCCGCATACCTATGACCGCTATGCCAAGCCGCATCTGTCAGCGCTGGCGGCTTTGCAATACCTGCTCACGCGCAAGGGCCCGGTTGCCTCCAGCCTGTTTGAGACGGGTGGGTTCTGGTATGCAGATGAAAACGCCCGCTCACCCGATATCCAGATGCATCTGGGCCTTGGCACCGGGATCGAAGCCGGTGTAGCAGCAATGCCAAATGGCGGTGTGACGCTGAACGCCTGTCATTTGCGGCCACGGTCACGGGGATCGGTTCGGTTGCGCAGTGATAATCCCGCCGACATGCCTCTGATCGATCCGAATTACCTGTCAGATCCTTATGATCGTGAGATGTCCGTTCGCGGGCTGAAATTGGTGCAGCAAATTCTGGCACAGGAGGCGCTGAAACCCTACATTCTGGCCGAACGCCTTCCGGGGCCGGATGTGCGCACGGACGAAGACTATTTCAATTTCATCTGCGAACATTCCAAAACCTCACACCATTGCGCCGGCACTTGCCGGATGGGCAGCGATACCGGAGCTGTTCTGAACCCGCGTTTGCGCTTCAACGGGATCGAGGGGCTGCGGGTCGCAGATGCGTCGATCATGCCAGCTGTCAACTCATCAAACACAAACGCGCCGTCGATCATGATCGGTGAAAAGGCTGCAGATATGATCAAACAGGACCACAACGTCTTCTAAAAAATGGCCATGCTGACGGGTCTGGATTTCTCGTGGTCCAGGGCCCATGGTCGATGGGTCTGAAAGGGCGCGCTACAAGAAACCGTTGTCGATTGCGATACATTGACGATACAAGGTTGTTATCGCCATCAATCCGTTGGAATTTTGAATGATGAACCCGCATGTGAGTGGCGGAATCGCTGAGTATTTTTTGGCCCGTTCTCGCATCGCGAAGGCGTTTCTTTTGCCAGATAAAATCTGCGGCGCGCGGCCGCCCGGCGGAAAGCCCGAATTGGAGGTTGCCCAGTGTTAGCGTTTGGATCCCGAAAGGCGCTCGCTATCGGCGAAGCGATGATCGAAATGGCGGATATAGGCAACGAAACCTATCGCCGGGGCTTTGCCGGCGATACGTTCAACACCGCTTGGCACATGGCACAACTACTTGGGGATGCGGCCGATGTCGGGTTTGTTACCAAAGTTGGCATGGATTCCGTTTCAGATGCTTTTGTCGAGCAGTCGCAGCAGGACGGGCTGGATGTCTCGGGCATTGGTCGATCAGAGGCTCGTACGATGGGTCTTTACATGATTGAGCTTGATGGGGTTGAGCGCAGTTTTCAGTATTGGCGGGATACGTCAGCGGCGCGGTTATTCGCTGACGATCTGGAATGGCTGGAACAGGCCGTGACCGGTTCGGGGCTGATCCATCTGTCGGGTATTACACTGGCCATTTTGTCTGAGCCCGCCCGTGAAACTCTGTTTGAAGCTTTGACCAAGGCGCGGGCGCAGGGAGCGATCGTGTCATTCGACCCTAACGTGCGCCCGCGACTATGGAGGTCTGCTGACGAAACGCGGAACGTTCTGGCCAGGTTCAATACGCTCACCGATATCGCTCTGCCCAGCTTTGACGATGAAAGCGCCCTGTGGGGCGACGAGTCGCCGGTTCAGACAGTTGACCGTTTGCGTCGCGCTGGCGTCGTTGAAATTGCAGTCAAAAATGGCGCCGCGGCTCTGACGGCGTTTTGCGACGATCATCTGAGCGAAGTTCCGACCCAATCCGTGGATGGTGTTCGCGACACATCAGGTGCCGGAGACGCATTCAACGCTGGATATCTTTCCGCTCGGTTCAAAGGCTGTGATCAGGAAAAGGCAGTTCATTGGGGGCAGAGGACGGCGGGCGAAGCTATCCGGCACTTCGGCGCGCGCATTCCCAAGGACAGAGTTCCGGAAATAGACTGATCATACAGTCTTGAGGCAGAACCTGTTCCCAAGACGGTTCTTTGGCATAGATGACAGATAGAACGATCGAAAATTAAATTCGAAGGGCAGAGTATGAAAACCAGAATTACCGAGCTGTTCGGCATCCAACACCCCATCATGCAGGGGGGGATGCATTACGTGGGTTTTGCAGAACTGGCGGCTGCGGTCTCAAACGCGGGCGGGCTGGGGACGATCACTGCACTGACACAAAAGACACCCAAAGATCTGGCCAATGAGATCGCGCGCTGCAAGGACATGACCGACAAGCCTATCGCGGTCAATGTCACCTTTCTGCCAACGGTAAACGCGCCCGACTACCCGGCCATCATCAAAACAATCATCGATGGCGGGGTGCAGATTGTCGAAACGGCCGGACGCAATCCTGTGCAGGTGATGCCCTACCTCAAAGAGGCCGGGATCAAGGTCATCCACAAATGCACGTCGGTTCGCCATTCGCTGAAAGCGCAAGAGATCGGCTGCGATGCGGTGTCGGTCGACGGGTTTGAATGCGGCGGTCATCCGGGCGAGGATGATATCCCGAACATGATCTTGTTGCCGCGCGCAGCGGATGAACTGGAGATCCCCTTTGTCGCATCGGGCGGGCAGGCGGATGGGCGCAGTCTTGTGGCTTCGCTTTCGATGGGGGCGGACGGGATCAATCTGGGTACGCGGTTCATCGCCACGAAAGAAGCTCCGGTGCATCAGAACGTCAAGGATGCCATCGTCGCGGCCTCGGAACTGGACACACGCCTTGTCATGCGCCCCTTGCGCAACACTGAGCGCGTTCTGACCAACACAGCCGTCGAACGTGTTTTGGAAACGGAGCGTGCCAAGGGTACGGAGCTACAATTCGAGGACATCATGAATGAAGTCGCAGGTGTCTATCCGCGCGTCATGCAAGATGGTGAGATGGATGCAGGCGCGTGGTCCTGCGGGATGGTTGCGGGGTTAATCCATGACATCCCTACCTGTCAGGAACTGATTGATCGGATCATGTCGGATGCCCACGAGATCATCACAGATCGCTTGGCCGCTTTTAGCCGGGATTGATCCGGGCGGAATGCAAATCTTGCTACAAAGCGAGGGTGTCGCCAAACACGTAAAGCAAAAGGAGAACCCAACAGATGAAACGAGCCGTTCTGGTTTCAACCGCCCGCACGGGTTTGGCCAAGTCCTTCCGGGGTGGGTTTAACAACACGTTTGGGGCCTCTTTGATGGGGCATTCGATCCAACACGCGGTTGATCGCGCCGGCGTTGATCCTGCCTTGATCGAAGACGCCTTCATCGGTTGCGGGTTTCCCGAAGGCACGACCGGCGCAAATATAGCCCGCCAATCCGTGCTGCGCGCAGGGTTGCCCGTGACCGTGGGCGCGACGACCATCAACCGGTTCTGTTCCTCGGGCTTGCAGGCGATTGCCATGGCAGCGCATGCAGTGGTGCAGGACGGGGTGCCTGCCGCGATTGCGGGTGGGGTGGAATCCATCACGCTAAGGGATCAGACACCGGGGCCTTTTGACCGCGACCCGTGGCTGTTGGAACATAAGCCCGACGTTTATCTAACCATGATCGAAACCGCTGATATCGTGGCCGCGCGCTATGGTGTCACCCGTGAAGCGCAGGACGAACTGGCGTTGGAAAGCCAGAAGCGCACCGCCGCTGCCCAGGCCGCCGGTAAGTTCGACGACGAGATCGTGCCGATGCAGGCGGTGCAACGGGTCAAAGACAAGGAAACGGGCGAAATCTCTGAAAAAGCCGTGACTATTGATCGGGACGATTGCAATCGGCCGAACACGACGCTCGAAGGTCTGGCCGGGTTAGAGCCGGTGCGCGGTGCGGACCAATTCGTGACGGCGGGGAACGCGTCGCAACTGTCCGATGGGTCGTCAGCCTGTGTGGTGGTGGACTCGGGTTTCGCGGCGCGGGAAGGGCTGGAGCCGTTGGGTGCGTTCATGGGGTTTGCCGTTGCCGGGTGCGAGCCAGATGAGATGGGCATTGGCCCGGTTTTTGCCGTGCCGCGCCTGCTGAAACGTCATGGATTGAAGGTGGATGACATCGACCTGTGGGAGTTGAACGAGGCTTTCGCCTCGCAAGCGCTGTATTGCCGTCAAACGCTGGGGATTGATCCTGAGATTTGTAATGTGAATGGCGGCTCGATCTCGATCGGGCATCCGTTTGGGATGACCGGCGCGCGGATGGCCGGCCACCTGCTGATCGAGGGCCGACGCCGCGGGGCGAAATATGCCGTGGCAACCATGTGTATCGGTGGCGGAATGGGCGCGGCGGGCCTTTTTGAGGTATTCTGACGAGTTTTTGTTCTGCATTGCGGAACAGAGTGCCGAATATTGACGCCTTTCTGACGGATTGCTAGAACAGTCGCACCGCATCTGAGGAGAATGCGTTGCACCGAATTCACCACTTGATCGACGGCAAGGACCCGGCAACGCTGGCGATCATCGACCATGATGAAACGCGGCTCAGCTATGAGGAGTTGCGGGGCGCGGTAAGGGAGGCCGCCCGGATGTTACGGGCGCATGGCGTGCGTCCGGGCGACCGGGTTGTTGTACTGGCCGAGAACTGCGCCACTTATGCGGCAGTTGTTCTCGCGCTCAGTGACTTGGACGCGTGGATCGTCCCGCTGAATGCGCGCGCGACCGAACAAGAGGTCGACACGGTCATCGCCCATTCTGGCGCGCGTTGCGTGATTTGCACATCGGATGTGTCCGATGCTGCGCGGGCCCATGCGCAACGGCTGGGGGCCGTTTCGTCGGGGCAGCTGAGCTGCGGGTCTCTTGTGATCTCACCTTTGCGGGAAGAAACGTCCGAACCGGTCGAAGCCGGCGCGGGGCAGGTGGCAGCGATCCTCTATACTTCCGGCACCAGCGGCGCACCCAAAGGGGTGATGCTGACCCATGATAACTTGCTGTTCACGGCCAACGCCTCGAAACAGAGACGGCAAGCAACGGCGGCCGATCAGTCGCTGGTGGTTCTGCCGGGGACACATATTTTCGGGTTTTCCTCGATCATCCTGACCACGTTTCTGGCGGGCGGCTGCCTGCGGTTTCAACCCCGGTTCGATCCGGTGCAGGTGATCGCTGGGCTGCACAGCGGTGCAACGATGCTGTCGGGCGTGCCGCAGATGTTTGCGTTGATCCTCAAACATTGCAAAGACAACGGCATAGACCGCGTGGACAGTGGATTGCGCTACCTGTCTTCGGGGGGCTCGCCTCTGGACCCAAGCTGGAAGCGCCGGGTCGAGCGGATATTCGGTTGTCCGATCCATAACGGCTATGGTCTGACTGAGGGGTCTCCGGGCATTGCCACCACGCAGCCCGAGAACCCGCCGCAGGACGACTCGGTAGGTCCTGCTTTGCCGGGGATCGACGTGCGGTTGGACAATCCCGGCGCGGACGGAGTCGGCGAGTTGCTGGCGCGTGGACGTAACATCATGAAGGGATATTACCGTAACCAGGAAGCAACCGCGCAGGCCTTTACCCCGGACGGCTTCCTGCGCACTGGTGATCTGGCGCGAATAGAGGAAGACGGGCGCATCTACATCGTAGGGCGCTGCAAAGAGGTCATCATCCATTCCGGCTTCAACGTTTACCCGCCCGAGATCGAAGCCGCGCTGAACGCCCATCCATCCGTCACGCAAGCCGCAGTTGTGGGCCGCGCGCGGGATGGGAATGAGGACGTGCTGGCCTTTGTAACCCTACGCGTTCCAGCGACCGTGGCCGAGTTGAAGGCTCATCTGGGGGAAACTCTGGTCCGCTACAAAATCCCCCATCACATTGTTGTCACCGACGCGTTGCCAGAGGCCGCGACGGGGAAAATTCTGAAACACAAACTGGTTCAGGCCTTTGCGCCCGAACTGGCACAACTGGATCAAGAGGCCAAGAATGCTTGACGCCTACATATATGACGGGCTGCGCAGCCCTTTTGGCCGCCATGGCGGTGCGCTGGCCTCGGTTCGGCCCGACGATCTGGCCGCACAGGTGCTGGAGGCGCTGGTTCAGCGCAGTGCTTTTGATGCTGCTGAGATTGAGGATGTCATTCTGGGCAATGTCTGCCAGTCGGGCGAAGACAGCCGCAATGTCGCCCGCTACAGCGCTCTGCTGGCCGGTCTGCCGGTCGAGGTCGGGGGGCAAACCGTCAACCGCCTGTGTGGTTCGGGCATGTCGGCGGCGCTGGACGCGGCGCGGTCGGTCACGGTGGGCGAGGCGCCTTTGTATGTGGCGGGCGGTGTCGAAAGCATGACCCGCGCACCCTTCACAATAGCCAAATCTGAAACTCCCTATGCCCGTCAGACGCAAATCTACGACAGTGCCATTGGTGCGCGGTTTCCCAATCCGCGCATTGCCCAGATGCATGGCGAATATCCAATGCCCCAGACCGCCGACAATCTGGCGCAGGATTACCAGATCACCCGCGAAGCCTCGGATCAGTTTGGATACGCCTCTCAGGTCCGGTTCGAAACCGCCCGCGCGCGGGGGTTCTTTGATGCCGAGATCACTCCGATCACGATCAAAGGCCGTAAAGG
This sequence comes from Ruegeria sp. AB6, assembly GCF_056542685.1. Lineage (NCBI taxonomy): Bacteria > Pseudomonadati > Pseudomonadota > Alphaproteobacteria > Rhodobacterales > Roseobacteraceae > Ruegeria > Ruegeria sp. AB6. The sequence continues at coordinate 233,995 of NZ_JBQGAD010000005.1, forward strand.
CGCGACCCATGAGGTGACGCAGGACGAACATCCTCGCCCGGATGTACAGCTTGAGAAAATGGCATCGCTGCGCACGATCTTTCCCGAAGGTGTGACGACGGCGGCCAACGCCTCGGGCGTCAATGACGGCGCGGCGATGCTGATGATCGGCGCCAAGACCGACCGTGCCAAGCCACGCGCCCGTATCGTGGCCGGTGCTATCGCAGGCGTGCCGCCCCGGATCATGGGGATCGGGCCGGCTCTGGCCATCCCAAAGGCCTTGGACCGCGCGGGACTGACCATGAACGACATGGACCTGATCGAGATTAACGAGGCATTCGCCGCGCAGGTTCTGTCCTGCTGCAAACATCTGGACCTGGACCCCGCTGACAGCCGCCTGAACCCGAACGGAGGCGCGATTGCGGTTGGGCATCCGCTGGGCGCGTCAGGTGCGCGGATCATCCTAACCGCTATGCGCTATCTTGAGGAAACCGGCGGGCGCTATGCCTGTCTGTCCATGTGCATTGGCGTAGGGCAGGGGATCGCGCTGATCCTCGAGCGCGTCTAAGCCGGATGCCGGACGCGGAACGAGACCGCCGCTTCGCCGCGACCCTGGCCAAGGGGTTGCGGATCATGCAGGCGTTCAAGCCCGACGATGCATCGCTGGGCAACCGCGAACTGGCCCGGCGCACGGGTATGCCGCCCTCGACCGTGGCGCGGATGACGTTCACGCTGGCCTCGATGGGGTTTCTAGAACAGTTGCACCCGTCCGAGGCGTACCGGCTGGGGCCCTCGGTCATGGCGCTGGGGTACACAGCGCGGGCGGGATTGTCCTTTTTGCCGATGGCCGAAAACATCATGCAGCAGTTGGCCGATGACACCGGCGTTCTGGTCGCCCTGACCATGCGCAACGGCGACGCGGTGATGCTGACGCGCTGCTGGCGACCGCGAAACGCGTCGTCACTATGGTTGAGTGAAGGGCATCGCATTCCGATGGAACAAAGCGCGGCGGGCCGGGCCATCCTGGCCGTGGAACCTGCGCAAGCGCGGGAAACAGATCAGGTGCGCACGGATCGCGAACAGTTGGAAAGCATGGGCTATGTGTCGTCTCTGGGCGGGTGGAACCGGGCCGTCAACGCCTGTGCAGTTCCCTTCAGCCCCGCCCCCGGTGCGCCGCCCTTTGCGTTTCTTTGCGGGGCCAACACGTCTGAGTTGGATCGCGAGAAACTGGAACAGATCGTGGGGCCGAAACTGCGCGACACGGTACAAACGCTGGGGCGCAGCCTAGGCATATGTGGTTGATAACAGGAGGTTTTTATGGCAGCAGTTGAAACAAAGCTCGAAGGTCAGGTTGCGCTGGTGAAAATCGACAACCCGCCAGTCAATGCGGCGGGGATTGATGTGCGCATCGGGTTGGTGAATGCGGTGCGCGAACTGGAGGAGGACGTTCGCGTCAAGGTCATCGCGCTTTATGCGGCGGGCCGCACCTTTGTGGCGGGCGCCGACATTCGGGAATTCGGCCAACCTCCGAAACAGCCTATGCTGCCTGAAGTTTGCGAAATCCTTGAGGCCAGCGCCAAGCCCATTGTCTGCGTATTGCACGGCACGACCTTGGGCGGCGGTCTTGAGATCGCGCTGAGCTGTGAGGCACGGGTCGGGATCAAGGGTCTTAAGTTGGGTCTGCCCGAGGTCAATCTGGGTCTTCTGCCCGGTGCTGGCGGCACGCAGCGCCTACCGCGGCTGGTCGAAGGGATGACCGCGCTGACCATGATCACCTCGGGGAAACCGATTTCCGCCGAGGCCGCGTTAGAGGCCGGACTGTTGGATGATCTGCAGGATGGCGTCCCGGCTGAGGTCGCTCTGGCCGCCGGCCGGCAGGTTTTGGACGGCGCGCTTACGCCCCGAGTAACGGCGCATCTTGAAAACCGCATAACCACTAACGATCTGGACGCCTTCCGCGCAAAGACAAGGGGCGAGGTCGCGGAACGTGCCTTGAAAGCGGCCGAGGCCAGCAACTTGCCGCTGTCTGATGGACTAAAAGAAGAGCGGCGTCTATTCACCGAGGCTATGGCGAGCAATGCCCATAAGGGCCTGAAACACGCCTTTTTTGCCGAACGGGCCGTTTCTCATATCCCCGAATCCAAGGCCGAGGCGCGGGATTTGCAAACCGGTGGGGTGATCGGCGGCGGTACCATGGGGTCGGGCATTGCCACTGCGATGCTTCTGGCCGGGATGCCGGTCACCCTCATCGAGATGGAAGAGGGCCGCGTGGCCTTCGCGCGCGATACGATAACCAAGAACCTCGAGGGTGCTGTGAAACGCGGCAAGCTGAACGCGGAACAGCGCGATGCGACGCTGGCGAAACTGACTTGCACCACCGATATGTCCGCGCTTGCCGATGTGGATGTGGTGATCGAAGCGGTATTTGAATCCATGGATGTCAAGCGCGAGGTCTTTGGCAAGCTGGATCATATTTGCAAACAAGGTGCTATTCTGGCGACCAACACTTCGTATCTGGATGTGAATGAAATTGCGGCCTCGACAAACCGACCGCAGGACGTGATCGGGTTGCATTTCTTCTCGCCCGCGCATGTGATGCGATTGCTGGAGGTTGTCGTCGGCAAAGACACCGCCCCGGAGATCGTGGCAACCAGCTTCAGGCTGGCGAAGAAATTGCGCAAGGTCGCGGTCCGATCTGCGGTGTGTGATGGCTTCATAGGAAACCGCATTCTGGCACATTATCGCAAGTCCTCGGCCTATATGCAGCTGGACGGGGCACCTTTCGAAAAGATCGACGCTGCACTCGAAGATTTCGGCTTTGCCATGGGGCCGTTCGCCGTGTCCGATCTGGCGGGGCAGGACATCGGATGGGCCACGCGCAAACGTCAGGCCGAGTTCCGTCCGGACGAAGAGCGCTATGTCGAGATTGCCGACCGAGTGTGTGAACAGGGTTGGTTCGGGCGCAAAAGCGGCAAGGGTTTCTATATCTACGACGGCAAAAATCGCAGCGTGAACCCGGCTGTGGCGGAATTCGCACAGGCCGAGCGGGAGGCTAAGGGTATCACTGCCCGCAGTTTTACCGATGCCGAAATTGTGGATCGTTATATGGCCGCGATGGTGTCCGAGGCCGCGCGGGTGGTCGAAGACAAGATCGCCCTGCGCCCGATCGACGTGGATGCGGTCTTTCTGTTTGGCTACGGTTTCCCGCGCCACTGGGGCGGTCCGCTGCAATATGCTGACATCACCGGGTTGGCTGTCATCGTGCAGCGGATCGAACAATATGCGCAGGAAGACCCCTATTATTGGCAGGTGCCCGCCCTGCTGCGCGAACTGGTCGAGGCGGGCAAAACCTTCAACGACCTCAACAAAGAGGGCTGAGCATGGACCTGAGTTTCACCCCCGAAGAAGAGGCTTTTCGCGCTGAAGTCCGCGCCTTTCTGTCGGAAAACCTGAGCCCGGAGCTGGTCCGAAAAGGCCGTAACTCGGAAAGTCTGACCAAAGAGGAAATGGAAGGTTGGCATGCCCGGCTGAATGCGCGGGGCTGGCTCGCTGTGACCTGGCCCACCGAATATGGCGGCCCCGGCTGGGGCGCGGTTGAGCGGCATATTTTTGACGAAGAATGCGCCCTCGCCAACGCCCCGCGCATCGTGCCCTTTGGCCTCAATATGCTGGGGCCGGTGCTGATCAAATTCGGCACCAATAAGCAAAGGGCTGAGATTCTGCCACGTATTCTGGATGGCTCAGACTGGTGGTGTCAGGGCTATTCAGAGCCGGGCGCTGGCTCGGATCTGGCCAGCCTGAAAACTCGCGCGGTGCGGGACGGGGGTGACTACGTCATCAACGGTCAAAAAACCTGGACCACGCTGGGTCAACACGCCAACAAGATCTTCTGCCTTGTGAGAACGTCGACCGAAGGGAAGCCGCAGGAAGGCATCAGTTTTGTTCTGGTCGATATGGATGCCCCCGGCGTTGAACTGCGCCCGATCAAACTGTTGGAAGGCGGGCATGAGGTGAACGAGGTCTTTTTCACCGACGTTCGGGTGCCGGTGGAAAATCTGGTCGGTGAAGAGAACAAAGGTTGGACCATCGCCAAATATCTGCTGACGCATGAGCGGACCAATATCGCGGGTGTCGGGTTCTCGACCCGCGATCTGGAAAAGCTCAAGGACTTGTCGCAGATGCTGGTGCGCGCGGGCAGGCCCTTGGCGCAGGATCCGTTGTTCGCCGCCGAAATGGCCGAGGTCGAGATTGATTTGGAGGCGTTGCGCGTGACGAACCTGCGGATGTTGTCGGCGGCCAAGGAAGGCGCGGCCTCGGGTACGCAAAGTTCGATGCTGAAGATCAAAGGCACGGTGATCCGGCAGCGGGTACTCAGCTTGACGCGTACTGCCCTGGGGGCAGCCGCCGCGCCGTTCCCCGTTGAAGATCTGCCCGAAAACGCGGTGACGGTGCCCGAAGACGCCCGGCGTGCGGCGGCGAGCTATTTCAACAATCGAAAACTCTCGATCTTCGGTGGATCGAACGAAATTCAGCGCAACATCATTGCCAAAGACCTGTTTGGAGGCTGACCTATGGATTTCAACTTAACCGAAGACAGGCAGATGTTGTCGGACACGGTGAGGCGCTATCTGGCGGATCAGTATGATTTCGACACCCGCTACGGCGTGCTGGACGCTGCGCCGTTCCATTCCCCGGCCAAATGGGCTGAACTCTCCGAATTGGGCCTGATCGGTGCCTTTGTCCCGGAACAGCAAGGCGGCTTTGGCGGCACAGGTTTCGACATCACAACCATATTTGAGGAGCTGGGCCGTGGTCTGTGCCCCGAGCCGATGCTGGCCGCGTTGATGTCGGCTCGCGCCGCCGCCGATTGTGGTGCTGCAGCCTTGGTTGAAGAGTTGGTCACAGGTGGAAAGCGGATTGCTTTGGCTGTGTTTGAACCGGATGCGGACAGTCTGGCGTTGATCCGCACCAGCGCAGACAAATCCGGCGATCACTGGGTGCTGAATGGTCGTAAATCGGTGGTCTATGGATTGCCTGGGGCAGATGGCGTGCTGGTCGCAGCACGCCTTGACGAGGGGCTTGGCCTGTTTCTGGTCGAAAATCCTGAAACCGTCGACTATGCGATGATTGACGGCGGTGGAGCAGGGGAGTTGATCCTCGACAGCGCAACCGCCATTTGCCTGAGTGAGAATGCCGTTGACATCATCGAATCCGCCCTGAACGCAGGTCGGTTGGCGTTATGTGCCGAGGCTGTGGGCGTGATGGAGGTGTTGGTCAACATGACGGTCGATTACCTCAAGCAGCGCACGCAGTTCGGGCGCCCGATTGCCAGTTTTCAGGCGTTGCAGCATCGTACGGTCGATATGGCCATCGAAATGGAGCAATGCCGCTCGATCACTATTCTGGCAGCAAGCAAACTGGGCTCCGACGCCGAGGCGAAGTATATCGCAATGGCCAAGAACCTGATCGGACGCGCAGGCACGATGATTGCAGAAGAATGCATTCAGCTTCACGGAGGGATCGGAATGACCTGGGAATATCCCGGCTCGCACTACGCCAAACGATTGATGATGATCGACCACCAATTGGGCGATCACTATGCGCAATTGCACCGTGTCATGGAGAGCTGATCCATGAGCGAGGCTGTTTTGTTCGAAGCTCGCGATGCGGTGCTGATCATCACCATCAATGAACCGGCACGGCGCAATGTTTTGTCGCGTCTGGTCTATGAACCGATTGAGGCAGCGCTGCGCGACGCTACCGCAGCTGAATCCGGCGTCCGCGCCGTGGTGATTACGGGTGCGGGTGGGTTTTTTTCTGCCGGGGGCGACTTGCGGATGCTCAAGTCCCGTCGCGAAATGACCCTGCCGGAGCGTGAGGCACAGATTGAATACCTGCACCGCATGATCCGGGCCATCCGTGCGTGCCCTGTCCCGGTGATTGCGGCTGTGGAAGGTGGGGCTGCAGGGGCCGGTGCTTCATTGGCATTTGCCTGCGACATGATCGTTGCTGCGGAAGATGCAAAGTTCACGCTGGCCTATGTCAAAGCGGGGCTAGTGCCTGATGGGGGTGGTTCGGGATTCCTGACCATGAACTTGCCACGTCAACTTGCAACCGAGATGTGCCTGACCGGCAGGCCTGTTCTTGCCCCGCGCATGTATGACGTAGGCGTCGTGAACCGGGTGGTTGTACCCGGTTCGGCGTTGAAACAGGCATTGGAGCTAGCACGGGATCTGGTCTCGGGACCGCCAGAGGCGCAGGCGGCGATCAAGGCGCTGCTCTCTGCCCCCGATACGGCCGAGTTTGAGGCACATCTGCTACGCGAACGCCGGGAGATGGGCCTTGCTCTGGGCCGGGACGAAGCGCTGGAAGGCATCCGTGCGTTTGTGGAAAAGCGTAAGCCGGACTTCACGAACTGAACCAATAGAAAATGACGGCAGAGACCGACAGAACGGTCAAACGAAAACGGGCGGGAGAATTCCCCGCCCGTTTTTTGTCTACCCGTAGACGATATTGGGTAACCACGTCACAACCCACGGGAACATCATACAGATGACCAATCCGACAATCTGCAGGAACAGGAAGGGCAGCGCCGCCTTGAAGATATCCGTCATCGGAATCGATGGTGGGGCCACGCCGCGCAGATAGAACAGCGCATACCCGAAGGGCGGCGACAGGAAGCTCATCTGCATGTTTACCAGATAGAGCACGCCAAACCACAGCACGAGATCGTTAGGGTCATCAAAGCCAAAGGCCGCAGCCCCCAGCGCCTTGATGATCGGCACAAAGATCGGAACGCACAGCAACAGGATGCCGACCCAGTCCAGGAACATCCCCAGCACCACCAGCAGGATTTGCATGACGATCAGAATACCCCAGGGCCCCAGACCTGCGCCTTGCATGGTTTCCTGCACGAATTGCTGTCCACCCTCCAACACGTAGAGACCCACAAAGATCGTGGCGCCGAACATGATCCAGATCACCATGGCCGAGGCTTTCAGCGTGGTCAGGCAGGCCTCGCGTACGGTGGGCCAGTCCAGCTTGTTGTGGATCGCGGCCACGATGAATGCGCCAAAGGTCCCAATACCAGCTGCCTCAACCGGGGTTGCAACGCCCGAGAAGATCACGCCCAGAACAATCACGATCAGCGCAATCGGAGCGGACATTTTGCCCAGCAGACGCATTTTTTCTCGGTTCGAGATGCGCTCGTCAACCGGGATTGGCGGGCCAAGCACCGGATTGATATAGGACCGCACCACCACATAGATGATGTACATACCCGACAGCATCAGGCCGGGAATGACCGCGCCGATGAAAAGCTCCCCAACCGATTGTTCGGCAACAACCGCGTAGATGATGGCCAGAATGGAAGGTGGGATCAGGATGCCCAATGTCCCCCCGGCCATGATCGAACCCATAGCGATCTTGGTGTCATAGCCGCGTTTCAACATGGCGGGCAGGGCAATGATCCCCATTGTCACCACAGCTGCGCCGATCACACCGACCATAGCCGCCAGAACGGTCGACGCAATAATCGTCGCCGCAGCAAGGCCGCCTTTCAGACCGCCAAGCACCTTGTAGATCACATCGAACATATCGTTGATGATCCCGGCCCGTTCCAGCATTGACGCCATGAAGATGAACAAGGGAATGGCGGATAGCTGATAGTTCGTCATCAGCGGGAAAATCCGGCTGGGTACGATATTCAGCGCACGCGCATCCCCCAGAACGAACAGAAACACACAGGCCAGGCCTCCGGTCACAAAGGCCAGCGGGAGGCCTGCCATTAGCAGAACCAGCAGCGAGCCGAACATTACGAGCGTCAACAGCTCGATGGACATATCAAGACCCATCGGTCAGTACCCCCGTGCAATCGTTCGGACGTCTTTGGATAGTTTCGACACCCCTTGCAAAATCAACAGAACCGCGCCCACGACCATCATCCATTTCATTGGCCAAAGCGGGATTTCCCATTCGTTAAAGCTGATTTCGCCCCAGCGGATGTTCGGATCGGTCCAGTCGCCGAAGGTCAGTGCGCCGAACATCTGGAAGAAGCTCATCTCGCCCCGCGCCCAGTCTGAGACGACGGAGTTACCGGTCGGAACGGCAATCGCGTCCATCGCGAAGATGTAGGATGTCACCAGGAGGGTTCCGGCGAAGATGAAGAAGAAAATCGAAGTGAACAGGTCCGCCCACGCGCGCTTCGGCTTGGTCAGCGGTGCATAGAAGATGTCCACACGCACATGGCTTTCGGTCAGCATCGCATAGGACCCAGCGATCAGGTACTGCATCCCGAACATCAGATACATGGATTCATGCGCCCAGTTGGTAGGGGCGTTGAACACGTAGCGGACGATCACCTCGTAGTAATAGACGAATACGGCAATCACGGCCCAATAGCTGACGAACTCACCTGCATAGAGAGACAGGCGGTCAATCCAGTTCTCGGCATAATCCTGATCAGCCTTACGGGCACCGGGGTCCATCTCCGCCGCGCGGGCTGCGGTTTCTTCGTCGATCTCCATCTCGGGCTCATGTGGATCCGCAGCCGCCTTGACGCGCGCACTGGCCACAAGGCGCGGCAGCATCAGCGCATCAATCGCCAAGAAGGCGAGGATCGTGAAGAACGCATAGCGCGCTACTGAGCTCCAGAAGGCACGACCAGCACCGGCAATTTCGGCCAGCGGTTGCGCCTCAGCCAGCGCTGCCTCGGATTCCGCAAGCCGTTCGCGCCCGGTCTCAATAGCTTTTTCCGCCCGATCCAAAGCGCGTTCTGCCCGGCGTTTTTGCAGCGCAGTGCCATTTTGCGTGGCCTCAGCGGCGGCGCGCAGATCTTCCAGCCCTTCTTCGGCAGTGGCGACCCGTTCGGTTTCGCGCGTGATCGTGCGTTCGGCCTGACGGACGATATTGACCGCGTTCGAGAATTCGTTGCGGGCCGTACGCTCTTCGCCATTGGCGAACAGGATCAGCAGGAAGACCGGTAGATAGACCAACCCCAGCAGGCTGCGCAGGTAGAAGCGGTGCAGACCCAGCATTCCCCCAGTGACAAGGATCAGATAGCCCAGCGGCAACCCATAGGTGCGCTGTTCAGGTTGGGCTTTGCGCGCCAGCACCATGGCCAGAGCCGGGAAAGCGATTAGCCCGACCCAGTATAGCCAGTGCGGCAGCGTGAAATCGACGCTCGGCATAGTACGTTCCGAATTCCAAAGAAAAGGCACGTCCGCGCGAAATTCGCGCGGACTTTTGATTAGGCTTCAGCGGATTACAGGTCCAGTGTATAGCCTTCGATCATTTCAGGCGTCACATAGCCCAAGGAACCCGACATCATGTAGTCAAGTTGGATCTTGAAGACACGCGCCGCGTCTTTGTCGCGGTTGGCATATTTGAACCAGATTGGCACGGCGACTTCGGTCATCAGCTCGACATCGTCCTGAGACAAGCGTGTGATTTCGGTGCCTTCTGCTTCGAACTTTTTCCAGGCTTCCTGGTCGGCGGCCTGAATGGCGGCGTGATGCAGATCGGAATAGACGTGAGTTTCCATTTCCACGAATTCCTGCATCTGCGGGCTCAGTTTGTCCCATGCGGCCTTGCCCACGGTGATGTCCATGATGTCGACCGGCTGATAGACCGACATGAAGCCCGGAGGACCCATCACAATATAGTCCGTCACCTGACTGAAGCCCAAGGCGTGGTTCACGGCCGGACCCACAAAGTCTGCCACGTCGATAGTGCCTTTTTCCAGCGCCGGGAAGATTTCCGAGCCCGGCAGAACGGTTGTTTCAGCGCCCAGCTCCGAGAATACCTCGGCCACCATACCGCCCGGCAGGCGCATTTTACGGCCCGCGAAGTCGTCAACCGACCGGATTGGAACTTTCGAGTGGATGATGTTCGGCCCGTGATGCACCGGTCCGACAAAGTGCAGACCCTGACGGCCTAGCAGCTCGCGTGCGATATCGATCCCGCCCAGGCCATAATAGAACGTGTCGTATTCATGCGGTTGCCGCAGACCCAGCGGGTACGAGCTGAGGAACACGGCGGCGGGAATGATGCCCTGATAGTAGATGGTGAACGGGTTGATGGCATCAAGCACGCCATTTTTCACCGCATCTGCCAATTGGAAATCCCCAACCACGTCATTGGCACCAAAGGCCTGGAAGGCCAGCTCACCGCCGGTTTTTTCTTCGATCGTGGCGCACCAGTCTTTGAAGGTCTGCAACCCGATTCCGCCGGGCCAGGATGTCTGGATCTTCCAAGTTGTGGTCTCACCTGCTGCGGTGGCGATATGCGGTGCAGCCAAAGTTGCCGCCCCGGCACCGGCAAGGGTGCGAAACGCGCTGCGGCGTGTAATCAGTTTATTGGTCATTTGATCCTCCCATAGATCATCACCATGCTTTCGCAGAAAACATGCTGATAGCTAGAGAGCATAGAGGAGACTTTAGGAATTGGTAATATTTTTTTTCCAATTTAGAAATCTCTCACCGTTCCGTGATTGCTCCAGCGAAAAAATACTGGCTGACTATTGGCTGGGGACGGTTAGTTTGTGCCAGTCGAGGTTGAATTTCTGCAGGTATTTCCGCAGCCTATCCGCATCGTTCTGCGTGCTGCGCTTTTCCCGTGAGACCGAAAACAACGCCCGACCCGCCGCGCTAAGATTGGGCGTGCGTTGACATGTTCGGATGACGTTCGCCAATTGCACCAGGTCGAAAGGATCAATGTCACGCGTGGCTGATCCCAAAATACCGCGCACCAGCGTCTCGTCGCTGTCTGAGGTCGAGGATGCCCAATCTTGTTGCAGCGCGGCTGTCTCATCCTCGACCATTGTTCGGGTGATCCGGCCCCGCGGGGCCAGTGTGCAGAGGCGTTTCACCAATCCGCTGAAGTCGCGGAAATTGCCCGGCCAATGGGTCGATGGGTTGGTGGCGAACTGTATGAACTTCTCGCGCGCGTCGATGTTGAAGCCGACCTGAATGCCCAGGCTGCGCTCCGACCGTGCGAGTTCATAGTGAAGGTTGGCCTCGATATCCTCACGCCGGTCGCGCAGGGCGGGCAATCTGAAGTTCCACATGCTCAGGCGGGCAAGCAAGTCAGGGCGAAAACGTCCCTCGGCCGTCAACGCGCGCAGATCGTGGCTGGCACCTGCGATGACCTGAAACCGGCTGGACACCTCGTGATCCGATCCAAGTGGGTAAAACCGTCCGGTCTCGATCGCGCTGAGCAAGATGGATTGCTCGGACCAGCCTAATTCATCAACTTCGTCCAGAAACAGGACGCCGCCATCTGCTTCACGCAGCAGCCCGCCACGTTCGGTCCCGGCCTGCCCCAGATAGCTGCGTCGCTGGCCGAACAGGGTGGCCAGCGCATCGGGGCCGTTGAGCGTGGCACAATTGACATGGACTAGTCGTCCCTTGACCCTGCGCCGATCCAGTTTGAGGTTGTAAATCCGCTGAGCCAATTCCGTCTTGCCGGTCCCGGTCTCACCCAGCAGCAGGATCGGTTCGTCGGAATTGCTCGCAACCAACTCAATCCGGTCGATCAAGGTGTTATATTGCGCGTTTCGTGTTTCGATCCCGCCTTTTAGCTGATCGCTATATTCACGCGAAAGCTGGTCGAACCGTTGCTGAAGGGCATTGTACCGGCTCAGGTCCAAGTCAATGACATCGAATTTCGGGGTTGGATCCTTTGGGCCGGGCGGGCCGGTTTGGATCAGCCGCGCCGGGACATGGCGACTTTCTGTCAGTAGGAACCAGCAGATTTGCGCCACATGCGTCCCGGTGGTCAGGTGTACATGATACTGCTCGCGATCTTCGTCAAAGCCATAGGCGAGAGCAAAGTCAAACAGCTTGCCGTAGACCTCTTGGAAGTCCCAGGGGTCATCCAGGTCCATCTGTTGCAGCAAGACCTCGGTCTCGGGCGATATCTCGGCGATCTCATGTTTGACCTGATGGGCGAGCCGGTTGAACTTGCGGTCGTGCAACAATTCGAGCCGATGCACAGGAAAATGATCATGCGATGTCAGGCTGGGCGTCGGCTTCCAGCGCCGTTTTTTGCCCATATCCAGCTGCGTACCAAGAAACCCGATGACCACATTCTTCACGATATATCCAATTCTATAATATAAGATACAAAAGTATAATATCGCGTGTTTAAGCGTATCGCAAATCGTCGATTACTATATTATAAACAACAGCTTATACTATTTTCACTTTTTTCTCTGCGCTTTGGCTGGACCATGAGAAAACATCCTCAAGACAAAACGAGGATAGGAAAATGGCGAACAAATCCGTGTTTGCATTGTTGAAAGGCCGGTTGCCGCCGAAAGCAACTGCGAAGAACGCCCATGGCGCGCTGGCTTTTGCATATTCAGATGCCCATGCTCTGGCGCAGGTCGCCGTGACGGGAACATTTGGCGGCATGTTCTATCAGTCGCCGCAGGAAGAGTTGGAATACGTTCTGGATGTGGCTGAGACCGTTGAGCCAAAGTACTTGGCGCAGGCTGCGATCTATGCCCGCCAGTCGGGGTACATGAAGGACATGCCTGCTGTCTTGTTGGCTGTTTTGGCCCGGCGTGATCCGGTCCTGTTTCGGGCGGCTTTCGCCCGTGTGGTCGATAACGGCAAGATGCTGCGCACGTTCGTGCAGGTTACCCGGTCGGGTCAAACGGGGCGTAAGTCTCTGGGGTCGGCACCGAAAGCGATGGTCCAGACCTGGTTGAACACCGTCTCTGACCGGGTGCTGCTGAATGCCAATATCGGGAATGACCCGTCTTTGGCGGACGTGATCAAGATGGTGCACCCGAAACCGGCCTCGGCCGAGCGGGAGGCGCTGTTTGCCTGGATCGTCGGGCGGCCGTGCAATCTGGCACGGCTGCCGCAGGCCCTGAGGGATTGGATCGCGTTTCGTGAAACCGGCAAGGGTCCGGTGCCGGACGTGCCGTTCCAGATGCTGACGCAACTGGAGCTGACGCAGGTCCAATGGGCGCGGATTGCGCGCAAGGGCTCGTGGCAGATGGTGCGGCAGAACCTGAACACGTTCCAGCGTCACGGCGTTTTCGACGTGACCCGCAACGTGGATCACGTGGCGGCTTTGCTGCGCGACCCAAAAGCCATCGCCAAGGCTCGGGCCTTTCCGTACCAGTTGATGGTGGCCGCGCAGAACGTGGTGCCGGATATGCCGCGCCTGATCGTGGACGCGCTGCACGACGCGATGGAGATCGCCGCGCAGAACGTACCGCAGGTTGCGGGGCAGGTGGTTGTGTGCCCAGACGTGTCGGGGTCGATGACGTGGTCCGTGACCGGGTATCGTCCGGGGGCGACCTCGGCCGTGCGGCATGTGGATGTGGCGGCGCTGGTGGCGGCGTCCTTCCAACGGATGAACCGCGGGTGTCAGGTGATGCCGTTCGATTTCGACGTGCGTGATGTGCGTCTGGAGCCGCGCGACACGATCCTGACCAATGCCGAGCGTCTGGCCGCACTGGCTGGAGGCGGGACGAACTGTTCCGCGCCGCTGGCCTGGCTGAACAAGCGCGGTCGCGCGCCGGATCTGGTGGTGTTCGTGTCCGACAACCAATCCTGGGTGGATGCCCGCGCTGGCGGTCAGGCGACAGCGATGTTGAAGGAATGGGAGGTGATCAAGCGTCGCAACCCGCAGGCCAAGCTGGTCTGCATCGACATCGCCCCATACGGGACCACTCAGGCGCAGACGCGTGCCGATGTGTTGAATGTCGGCGGGTTCTCGGATGCGGTCTTTGACCAGATCGCGGCATTTGCCAGCGGTCAAACCGGCCCGGATCATTGGGTCGCTGAGATCGAAAAGATCGATGTATAAACAAGGCTCGGGCAGTGCGCTGCCCCGGCCATCAGAACAACATCAGGCAGAATGCCGGTGGGACTACATCGCTGTTACCGATCCGCGCCCTGACCAGGGCGTGGTCTCATCACCCCTTGTCTGCCTGACCCGAACGAAAGGCATGTCTCGGCGAATGCCGGTGGAACTACAGATTGTTAATCTCCAGGTCGCGGGTTCGAATCCCGCTCGTCCGAGCCCCACGGGGGACGGACGGTAGCTCAGTTGGGTAGAGCAGGGCGTTTCACCAAACTCTTGTCGTCGAGACCCAAAACGAAAGGACACCCCCGGCGAATGCCGAAGGAACTACATGGCTCTAACCAGGGATAGGTCGAGCGGGTTCAACTCCCCTCCGTGCCGGCGCCCAGACGGCAAACGCATCTGCCCATTCAGATGCGGGGCGGGCCTCCCGAACTGTTTCTTCCCCACTTGTCGCCGGGGCCTGAATTTGAGTGAATATGATGATGGATAATACATTTGACCCCGTAACGGGCGAACACCTGAAAGACTGGGGACATCGCCCGGGCAAGCAATTCCCCGCCCTGCTGGCGCGCGCGAATGAGATGCGGGCCGAGGGCTTCGGTCTGGTGCGCATCCGGCAGGAGCTGGAGGGCGAGATCCCTGCGATCCCGCCAACAATGGACCTGCGCGCGCCCGGTGAGGTGCCGTTTCACGAGAATATCGATGCCAGTGACCCGGATGAGGAGGACAACGTCGAGAAAGTCCGCGAAACGATGACCGCGCTGATGCGGACCCCGACGATTGAGGCCGGGGCGATTATGCCCGATGCCTGTCCAGCCGGTCCGATCGGCACGATCCCGGTTGGCGGCGTCGCGGCGGCGCGCAATGCGATCCATCCGGGGATGCATTCGGCCGACATTTGCTGCTCGGTCATGATCACCGATCTGGGGAATGCTGACCCAAAGGCCGTGCTGGATGCGGCGCAGTCAGTGACCCATTTCGGACCGGGCGGTCGGCCGCAGGGCAAGCGCTTCACAACCTCGCTGAAACTGCTGGATGCGTTCCGTGAAAATCCGTTTCTCGACAACCCGAAATCGCTGCGTATGGCGCAAGAGCATATGGGGACGCAAGGCGACGGGAACCATTTCCTGTTTGTCGGCCGGTCGCGCAAAACCGGGCGGACGGCGATTGTGACCCATCACGGTTCGCGCGGGCCGGGGGCTGTTCTGTATAAGAACGGCATGACCGTCGCGCATCGCTTCCGCAAGGAGCTGTCGCCGGGTACGCCGAAGCAAAACTCCTGGATTCCGGCTGACACGCAGGAAGGGCGCGACTATTGGGATGCCCTGCAACTGATCCGCAAATGGACCAAGGCCAACCACAACGCGATCCATCAGGCAACGGTTGAGGCCGCGCGAGTGGGCGATGTCGGGGACCGGTATTGGAACGAACATAACTTCGTCTTCAAACGGGGCGATCTGTTCTATCACGGCAAGGGCGCAACCCCGGCGTGGGGTGACTATGCCGCGGACGCGACCGGGCTGACCCTGATCCCGCTGAACATGTCCGAGCCGGTGCTGGTCGTGCGCGGCAAGGATGCAGGTCACGGTCTGGGCTTCAGCCCACATGGGGCGGGGCGGAATTTCTCGCGTTCCGAACATAAGCGCCGGATGGGGTCGGTTACGCCGGATGAGATGCTGAAGGCGGAAACCGAAGGTCTGGATATTCGCTTCCATGCCGGTGGTGTGGACGCCTCGGAACTGCCGTCCAGCTATAAAAGCGCGGACAGTGTTGTGGCGCAGATCAAATCCTATGATCTGGCCGAGATCGAGGACTATATCGACCCCTACGGCTGTATCATGGCAGGTGATATGCCGCCTTTCTGGATGAACAGGAAGAAAGGCCGCCGCTAAAGCAAGGGCCGAAGTGTTCAACCACTTCGGCCCTTGTTCTTTAAGATCGGTTTTTCAGAACGACCAGCGAATGCCCGCAAGGAAATTCGGTCCCTGTGCATCGCTGCCAACCTCTTGCGAGGCGTTGGCCTCGAACTGCATGTTTGGGATGAACTCATGTTCATATCCAATCAGAACACTCGCGCCCGAGAAGTCGGTGGCCGCAAAGCTGAGGCTTTGGGTTGAGCCAAAGACAGTGACATCCGCATCCGAGTCGCCCAGGCCCTGCCGGACAACGCCGGAAAGCTGACCGACCAACACGCCGCCTGTGTTCAGAGCCTTGGAGGCTTCGACACCCAAACGGACCTCAATCACGTCAGTTGTGGCGTCGTCCACGGTCGCGTTCGCGGATGAGCCGGTTTCGGTGTAGCTGTCATCCTCTTGCCGGGTATAGCGGAGGTCGCCAAAACCGGTCAGGCCGATGGTGCCTGTGGTCTCGAAATCCCGCTCGACACCGGCGTAGACCGTCAGCAAGGTGCTGTCGAAATCGGCATCCGCATCAGCGCTGCCTGAAATCTCGCGCGTGCGGTCGGTGGACAGCCAGCCATAGCCCAGCCCGGCCTCGACCGTATAGGCGCCGATCTGACGTCCGATCGAGGCGTCGATATAGAAGCCGTCCGTGTCAAAATCGGTGGTGTCGGTGTCGCCATCCGTGCGGAACACGCCCAGCCCAAAGGCAAGCGCAGTGCCATTGTCCAACTGTCCCGAAAAGCCGACGCTACCGTTGATCGCCGTGACATCCGTATCAATGCCCGGCACATTCTCGAACCGGCGTGAGGCCGCGTCGAGATGCACATAAGGACGGAAGCCACCAATGCTCAGGCCCGAGACATTGCCGGTTTCGGCATTGCGTGTGACCTGTGCAGCCTCATAGCGCAGCGCTCCGTTCGAGCTGCCGATGAGAGTGCCGTAATAGGCTACGATATCGGCCG
This sequence comes from Ruegeria sp. AB6, assembly GCF_056542685.1. NCBI lineage: Bacteria > Pseudomonadati > Pseudomonadota > Alphaproteobacteria > Rhodobacterales > Roseobacteraceae > Ruegeria > Ruegeria sp. AB6. The sequence continues at coordinate 250,661 of NZ_JBQGAD010000005.1, forward strand.
ATGTCAGAATCTCGGCCGGATCGACAGCGGCATAGACCGGTGCCGGGCCACCTTCATCCTGCACGAACCATCCCGACCGGCCGTCCGAGATAATCGTGTTGAAGTCCCCTGTTTCTGGCGCTGCATCTTCGAAAAAGAACACCGAACTGCCGCCTTGGGCGAACAGATTGACCTGATGATCCTGAACACGGATCAAGCCGTCGACATTGTCCTGAGTGTCCAGATTCAGCGTCCCGGTTCCCGAGCCCAAGAAGATGGCATAGGCATCATCTGTGTCCGAACGCGCCGAGATAGAGCCAACCTCGGTAATCTCGCCGTCGAAATTCTGGATGTTCAGACCAAAGGCCTCGGACGTGTCGCCGCCCGAAGCAGCGGCATTGATCACGCCAGTATTGGCGAATGTGCCCTGCAAATCGGCAATAAACACACCACTGGCGTCGGCATCACCGGTTCCGTTTGCGATAGCGGCGACTGCCGTCAACTGGCCCGAGTTGGTGACTGCGTCATTGTAGACCCCGCCCAGAGACAACGCCTGCGCCGTTGCGCCCGACGCGCCAGTGGCAGACGCAGAGACATTGCCGGTATTGCTTGCTGTCGTTGCGTCGCTGCTGTTGCCCGTGAAAATACCCTGCGACAGCGCTTCATCGGTTTCTGAAATCGCCGTGGTCGAGATCGTACCCGAATTGGCAAAACTTCCCGTCAGTCCACCATTCGCGACAATGCCAGTTGCACGGGCCGAAGAAAGGGCCGAGGCTTCGGCAATCAGGGTGCCGTTGTTGGTCAGCACGCCATCAATGCCGCCATTCACAAGCAGACCAAAAGCGCGACCGTCGCCGGTTTCGGCTGATCCATTGGCCATGATTGTGCCTGAGTTGGTGAAATCTCCGTCCAACCCATTATTAGTCACGAAAACCCCGGCAGCGACACCCAGAGTTTGTCCGTTGGTTTCAACAGTAAGCGTGCCCGAGTTTTCAATATTTCCGGTCATGCCGTTGGCAATAAACGCCCCGAAAGCAGAGGCCGAGGAGCCACCGGACAGATTGTCCGCTTTGGCGCGGACGGTGCCGGAATTGACAAAGTCGCCATTCAAGCCGCCGCTGATGTCGATGGCGGATGCAAAGGCGTTGGTCGATCCTTCGGCCCGCACGTTCAGTGTGCCACTGTTTTCGATCTGTCCTGTCGAGGTGCTAGTGATGTCCAGGGCATGGGCGCGAGCCGACCCGGTGCTGGCTTCGGCCATTGCCGTAATTGTCTGGGTGTTCAGGAAGTTACCGTCAAACGGCCCGCCGACAATAAAGCCTGTAGCCACCGATGTTTGCGCCGCACTGGTTTGAGCGGCAATCGTGCCAGAGTTCGTGATGTCCCCATCGACCCCGCCAAAGGCGCGCAGGCCAAAGGCGCGAGCCTCGTTCGTGCTGCCAATGGCCGACACCATTAGGGTACCGCTGTTGCTGAAACTGCCAACCATCCCGTTGGTGATCGTATAGCCCCCGGCAGTTGCGGTCGAAAACGCTTCGGCCTGAATACGCAGAGTGCCAGTGTTGGTGATTGATCCGGTCAGGGTGTTGCGGATATCGGCAGCCGCCGCAAAGGCCGAGAAATCGCCCTCGGCTTCGACTGTGATTGTGCCGTCATTAGTGACGTCACCGTCCATTCCACCAAAGACACGCAGGCCAAAGGCCGTCGCCTCGGAGGTTTCGCTTGAAACGTTGATCTGAAGCGTGCCGGTGTTGGCAAAGTTTCCGGTCAGCCCGTTGCGGATGACAAACCCGCCGCCAGATCCCTCGGACGAGGCATTGATCTGGGTCGTAAGCGTGCCGGTGTTGCGAATTTCCCCGTTCAGGCCGCCATTGACCATCAGGGCATGGGCTTCGGCGGAACTGCCCGTGGCGATTATGGTGATCGTGCCACCATTGGTGAAATCACCGTCCATTTGTCCGCTGACAAACAGGCCAAAAGTCTCTGCCTCGGACGCGGTGGAGTCAGAGGCCAGCAGAATGGTGCCCGAGTTTTCGAAATCGCCGTCGAAATCGCCGCCCAGATAATAAGCCGCTCCGCTGGCAGACGCCGTCCCGGTGCCGCGTGCATCAATCGTCCCGCTGTTGGTGATGTTGCCAACCGTATTGCCCTCAACATAGACAGCCGCGCCATCAGCGCTGCCCGAGGTCGTTTGCGCCGTTGCGACGATGGTGCCCGAGTTGATCAGGGCACCGTTCTGGTCGCCTTCGACATGGATGCCCCAGGCAGTCGCGTCATCCGCTGAACCATTGGCCAGAACCGAGATAGTGCCGGTGTTGTTGATGTCGCCGTTTACATCGGTGATCACCTCAACCCCGATGGCATAGACATCGTCCACCCCGTCCGTGGCCGTAGCGCTGATCGTGCCCGAGTTGGTCAGATTGCCGTTCAGGCTTCCTTCAAACTGAAAGCCGAAGGCGGAGGCCTGTTCGCCCGTCTGGGCTGTGACTTGGATCGTACCGGTATTGTCGATGTCTGTTTCGGCGGGGTTCACGAACAGAAACCCGGCCGCAGCCGCGTTTTCAGTCGGAACCGACGAGGACTGTACCAGTATGTCCCCGTTGTTTTCGATCGTCGCCGTTGATTGAGCAACACCGTCGACCACAGTTCCAATCGCCAATGCGACGGCATTGTCGCTGCTGACATTGACGTCGATTGTCCCGTTGTTCTGATATGTTCCGGCAAGATCGTCGTCAAACAGGACACCAAGGCCAAGCGCGGACCCATTGGCGTCGATATCAATGTCGATCAACCCGTTGTTGATAACCTGTCCGGTTTCACCCAGATCTCCATTTAGCTCCAGGCCGAACCCAAGTTGTTCTCCGGGGGCGGGGCCGGAGATCGTTCCGTCATTGGTAAAGACGCTGGTGTAATCGGTGTTGATCTGCACGGCGGGGCCAGAATCCGCGGTCAGATTAACAGCCCCGGTTTCGGTGATCGTTATGTCCTCGTCGATGAGAAAGTCCGCCGGGGTCGTCTGCGGTGCAGAAATGACAACATCCGCAGAAGCAACAGTTGCGCATGCGCTTACCGCTATCGAGGCCAGGAATACCGAAGGCGCAACACTGGCCACCCGGCCCTTCCACTTCACAACACGACCGCCTCTTGCCACACGTGCCGGCGTGTGCTGCTTTGCGCAACTATTCATTGCATACCCCCAAAGATGAACTCGTTAACGATATGTTAACATTAGTAGCCAATGCGAGTTGGGGGCGTAAATGGTGGAAAGTGTTTAGTTGGAAAATTTTGTCAGATTGCAATTTTGCAACAGCGGTCTTCGTATTGCGACTTCAAGATGCCCATCGAATCTTCTGGTCAACAAGCGTCGGAAAACGTTGAAATAAAAATTCAGCGCGTTTGTGCAAAAACCGAACCTTGTTGCACCCCAATGGACACCAATTTTTGAAGTATCTATGTGCCCTGGTGTTTCAATAATCCGCTAAAATGAGTCAGATTGTTTGATGTTTTATATGTTTGTGGGCCGTTTTCGTCGAGCGCAACTTTTGCGCGAAAAGAGAAGGCGGCGCCAATTTAGCACCGCCTTCAACTGTTAAATGCAAAGTTTGCTACGGCAAACCTGTTTGTCAAAACATCAAACAGTAGCGCCCTTGATGCGAATTGCCGAACCCAAGGCCCCTGCGCACATCCCGACGACCACTGCGATAAGCAGTTCGCCTGTTCCGAAATTGGCGAATGACCAATGCGCAAAGATTAGCGTTTCAGCGACGCCAACAACGCCTCCCATCACCGCGCCAAGCAAGGGGTTGCGGGTCATCATACCCAGTGCCAGGCCCAATATACCGGGCAGGCTGATTATGTTGGCTCCGATTGTTCCCAGAAGTTCCAGCATATCTGCCTCCTTTTTACTCGGACCGATTGGTCAGGAATGACCGGATTTCTTCACTTCCGTCCGCCACCTGTTGACCCAGCGGTGTCGGTGCGTCAGCAGCCAGCTCTTCGGTGATTTCCTGATACCGCTGCAGATGTCCAGGTGGCAGGCTGTGCGCGATCCCCTGGTGGCAGTCGATGCAGGTCATGCCGGTGTCGATGGCACGCTGATGCTCGGACGCCGCACGATTTTCCTGAAGGGTGAAATCCATATAGTCGAAGTTGTGACAGTTGCGGCATTCACGACTGTCTGAAGCTTTCATCTTTTTCCACACAGCGGTGGCCATGCTCAGTCGATGTTCTTCGTATTTCTCGGGCGTGCCGATGGTGCCGGCCAGCTCGTGATAGACATCCTTGACCGCCATGATCTTGGCTTTGATCTTGTGGTTCCACTCATGCGGCACGTGGCAATCCGAACATATAGCCCGCACGCCCGAGTGGTTGTTGTAGTGGATCGTCTCGCGGTATTCGCCGAGGTTCGTTTCCATCGTGTGGCACGAGGTGCAGAACTCTTCGGTGTTGGTCAGTTCCAGGGTCCAGTGGAACCCACCCCAGAACAGGATACCGGCGAGGAACCCTGCCAGCACCAGAAAGCCCGAGCTGAACAGAACGGTCGGTGTCCAGATCGCATTCCAGATGCGGCCGATCCAGCCGCGTTTTTCGGGGGAGTCTGCCATTTCGGTGCTCCTTTCAGTCAAGCGTTGGATCAGTTTCCGGAAGAAGGTTCAAAAACGTTATCGACAAGCGCCGGCGTGTCTGCCTGTGGGACATGACACTGGTTGCAGAAGTACCGAGTACCGGCGATTTGATCCAGTTCACGTCCTTCGCGGTCCAGATAGTGCGTCATCGATAAAGTGGGTGCGTTGCGCTCACCCGCCTTTGTCCAGTCGTGGCAGGACAGGCATTGGTTGGTCCGCAGATCGATTTGGTATTGTTCGATTGAATGCGGGATCAGCGGGGGTTGCTGCCGGTAATTCCTCTGCATACGTCCTTCGATAGTGCGGTGGACCTGATCGAGTGGAACGGGTTCATCAACCTCGGCCCCGCGCAGGGCTTCGACTTGCGCGGATTGGGCAAGGGCGAAACCGCTCAGGAGTATGACGGGGATCAGGGCTGTGACGCCGGTCAGGATTGGCTTGTTCATCTTGGCACTCCCTTAGGTGGGTCTGGCTGCGCGCTGAATGGGCGCGGGAACGGGATCGGAAGGTGCGGCGACGTGGTCGTCGAACCGGTGAGTAAACTTGAAAACATCAACCGCGCAAACATCGATACAGCGGCCGCAATTCGTGCAGTCGGGCGACAGGATCAGCGGTGTGGTGCCGGTTTTGCCGCGCAACGCGGGTGAGATGACGTGGTTTTCCGGGCAGACGGCAAAGCAATCCATGCAGTCGTCACAGGCTGCGCGATTGGGCGCGCTGACACGCAACATCGCTTTGGTGCCGATTAGGCCATAGAATGCTCCGACCGGGCACAGGTGCCCGCACCATCCGTGGCGAGACACGAACAGGTCGAAGAAGAAGATTGCAACGATCATCGCCCAGACAAAGCCCGCGCCAAAGATCAGCCCGCGATGCAGCATGGTGATCGGGTTGATCAACTCCCATGCGATGACGCCGGTCAGACCCGAGACGATCAGTACGGTGGCCAAGATCCACAGCCGCGTACCGCGCTTGGGTTGCCAGCCTTTGGGCAGGTCCAGCTTGCGGTGCAGCCAGTGGGCGGCATCGGTTACCGGGTTGATCGGGCAGACCCAGGAGCAATAGACGCGCCCGCCGATCAGCGCGTAGGCGACCAGAACAATCAGGCCTCCGATCAGGGCGGTCAGTTCGGGCCAGTGCCCGGCAACCACGCTTTGCAGCAGAACAAATGGGTCGGTCAGCGGCAACACGCCAAGGGTCAGCGACCCGGCCAGCGTGCCTTGAACGATCCAGATGCCGAACCATGGGCCCAGCAAGAACAGGACCAGAAAGAACAACTGTGAGGCTCGGCGCAGCAACAGGTATTTGTGCGCACCTAACCAGCCTTTGGCTTCGATTGCCTCTTGGCCGACGGGGAGATGTGTGCGTGCACTCATTGTCCAGCCCCCGGCAAATTGTATCCCGGCGCAAAGCCGCCCGGCGTGACCAGATTATCGGTACCCGGTCCGGGCAGGCGGTCGGGTAGGTCGATGATACCTTCGACCACGGGCGCGCCTTTGGCGGCTTTTTCTTCCCAGCCTTTGCGATAGTGGTCGGCACTGCTACCGCGTGCCAGCCGGGTAGGCAGAACCTTGATCGCGGCTTCCGGTAGAACGCAGCTTTTCTCGCACATTCCGCAACCGGTGCAGCGGTCGCCGTGTACGGTAGGGAGGAACAGCGCATGGTGTCCCGAACGGGTGTTATGCGCGGTCTCAAGCGTGATCGCCTCGTCAATTACGGGGCAGACGCGGTAGCAGACGTCGCACCGCAGCCCTAGGAAGTTCAAGCAGTTTTCCTGATCGACCAGCACGGCCACGCCCATATCGGCGTCATCGATGTTATCCAGCGACGGGTCCAGCGCCCCGGTGGGGCAGGCGGCGACACAGGGAATGTCGTCACACATCTCGCATGGCACGTCACGAGCGGTGAAATAGGGTGTGCCGGTGGCGACGGCATCGACGCCAAGCTCGGCCAGCTTTAGCGTGTTGTAGGGGCAATCCCGCACGCACAGACCGCAACGGATACAGGCGGACAGGAAGTCTTGTTCCGGCAAGGCACCGGGGGGACGCAAGGCCTCGGCTGGCAAAGCCCGCGCGTCGCGTGCTAGCCAGGCCAACAGCGACCCGGCCGCAACGCAGCCGCCAGCGGCGCGCGCCGAGTCCTGAAGGAACCGGCGCCGCTGCGGCGAGAGGGGAGAGCCAACACCTGACATGGGTCTTACCTTTGCCTTGCCAGTTTCTTATGCGCGCTCGACCTTACAGGCGCATTTCTTGTAGTCGGTTTCCTTCGACAGCGGGCAGGTTGCATCCAGCGTCAGTTTGTTAGTCAGCTGGTGCTCGTCAAACCAAGGCATGAAGACCAGCCCACGTGGCACCTTGTTGCGCCCGCGGGTTTCGACCCGGCTGGTCACTTCGCCCCTGCGGGTGGACAAAACAATTTCCTGACCGCGCCGCAGACCGCGATCCCGGGCGTCGTCGGGGTGCATGAAAACAACAGCTGACGGGAAGGCGCGGTGCAATTCCGGAACCCGGCGGGTCATCGAACCCGAATGCCAGTGTTCCAGAACCCGACCAGTACAGAGCCACAAATCGTATTCATTGTCCGGCTCTTCAGCAGCAGGTTCGTAAGGCGCGAAGATAATTTTGGCCTTGCCGTCCTTGTGGCCATAGAATTTCACGTCGGCCCCTTCGGGTACATAGGGGTCATAGCCTTCGCGGAAACGATAAAGCGTTTCTTTGCCGTCCACGACCGGCCAACGCATACCGCGTGCCTGATGGTACATTTCGAACGGTGCCAGATCGTGCCCATGACCGCGCCCGAATTCGGCGTATTCTTCGAACAATCCTTTCTGCACGTAAAACCCAAAATGCTGTGCTTCGTCATTGTCGAAACCTTCGGCAGTTTCAGAAAGCGGGTATTTGTCCACATTCCCGTTCTGGAACAGAACCTCGAACATCGTCTTGCCGCGATGCTCTGGCATCTTGGCCAGCAGCTCTTCGCCCCAGACTTCTTCTACGGTGAAGCGTTTCGAGAATTCCATTAGCTGCCAAAGGTCGGATTTAGCCTCGCCCGGCGCTTTAACCTGTTGATGCCAGAACTGAGTGCGGCGCTCGGCGTTGCCATATGCGCCTTCTTTCTCGACCCACATAGCCGTTGGTAGGATCAGGTCAGCTGAAACTGCGGTGACGGTTGGATAGGGATCTGAAACTGTGATGAAGTTTTCAGGATTGCGATAACCGGGATACCCTTCCTCATTGATATTCGGGGCGGCTTGCATGTTGTTGTTGCACTGAACCCAATACGCGTTCAGCACACCGTCTTTCAGCATTCGGTGTTGTAAAACAGCGTGGAAGCCCGGTTTTGGCGGGATTGTACCTTCGGGAATTTTCCATGCGGTTTCACAAATCTCGCGGTGCTCGTCATTTGCGACAACCATGTCCGCGGGCAGGCGGTGGGCGAATGTGCCAACCTCTCGGGCGGTGCCGCAGGCAGATGGTTGGCCGGTCAGCGAGAAGGGCGAGTTGCCGGGTTCGGAAATCTTGCCAACCAAAAGGTGGACGTTGTACATCAGCGAGTTCACCCACGAACCGCGCGTATGCTGGTTGAAACCCATGGTCCAAAGGCTCATGACTTTCCGGTTTGGATCCGCATATTGTTTCGCAAGTTTCTCAAGCTTGTCAGCGGGAACACCTGAGAGTTCAGATACATATTCCAAAGTGTAAGGCTCAACAGCTTTGGCATATTCTTCGAAGCTGATGGGTTCCATTTTGCCCGAGTTCGGGTTTTCCGCGTCTTGCTGAAGTTGGTTTTCGTCGCGCAGGCCGTAACCGATATCGGTTGCCGTCTTGGTGATGTTTACGTGCTTTTTGACGAAGTCTTCGTTCACCGCGCCATTCTGAATGATGTAGTTGGCGATGTAGTTCAGGATCGCCAAATCGGTCTGTGGGTTGAACACGATGCCATTGTCCGCCAATTCGAAAGAACGATGTTCAAATGTTGACAGAACATGAACTTCGCTGCCCGGTTTGGTCAGACGCGTGTCTGTCAGGCGCGACCACAGGATGGGGTGCATTTCGGCCATATTGGAACCCCACAGAACGAATGTGTCTGCGTGCTCGAAATCGTCGTAGCAGCCCATCGGCTCATCTATGCCGAAGGTCCGCATGAACCCAACAACAGCAGAAGCCATACAATGGCGCGCGTTGGGGTCGATGTTGTTGGAGCGGAAGCCCGCTTTCATCAGCTTGGCGGCGGCATAGCCTTCCCAGACCGTCCACTGACCCGAGCCGAACATGCCCACGCTGGTCGGGCCTTTCTTGGCCAGCGCCTCTTTCCACTTAGCGGCCATGACATCAAAGGCTTCGTCCCAGCTGACCGGTTCGAACTCGCCATTCTTGTCGTATTCGCCATTGGTCTTGCGCAGCAACGGAGTGGTCAGGCGGTCTTTGCCATACATGATCTTGGACAGGAAATAGCCCTTGATACAGTTCAGGCCGCGGTTCACCGGCGCGTCCGGGTCGCCCTGAGTGGCCACAACGCGGCCTTCCTTGGTGCCAACCAGAACGGAACAGCCCGTTCCGCAGAACCGGCACGCGGCCTTGTCCCAGCGGATATCCGGTGTCGCCGCCTGAGCGTCGGCCGCGCCTGTGGCCAGCGGAATACCGGCGGCCGAGGCCGTGGCTGTGGCAGCAGTGGCCTTGAGGAATGTCCGGCGTGATTCAGAATGTGTCATAGCGTGAGCCTCCGGCTGGTGGTTTGGCTTAGGGCATCGGGACGCGGGCGGGTCTCTGCAAGGTCCTCGAAATGGTGATAGGTCAACGTCAGAGACACGACCCCGGGGATCTGGTGCAGATCCATGATGGTCTCGGACGCAAGGCGTTCAGGGGTATCTTCGACCACGACGACGAAACGGCCGTCTTCGGTCTGGGCGTGGATTTCCACACCCGGTGTATCGCTCATGGATTGCGCCGCAGCCGTAGCGTAGTCGGGCGCGACATGGGCAAGGCAACCGCAGATGTTCATTGCACAGCTTCCATTTTGGGTTGAGGGGTGTGGCCCAGCGAGATGGCATCCGCCGGGCAAACTGTAGGGCAGAGCCCGCAGCCGGTGCAGGCCGCTACATCCAGTGTCGGTTTGGCCCGACCACCGGTTTGCAGCGAGAACCGGATCGCGCTTTCTTCGCAATTGTCCTGGCAGAGGCGGCAACTGACGCCATTCATCGACAGGCAAGAGTCCAGCTTCAGCGCGGCACGCCATGGCCAGTCGAAAACAAGGTCGATGTCCAAAGCAGGGGTTGGGCAAGCATTGGCGCATTCGCCGCAAAAAGTGCAGGGATTGTCTGAGGGTTGAAAAACAGGAAAGCCGTCCGCAGCGATTGCAATCACGTCCTCAGGACAAGCCGATGCGCAATCGCCGCATTTCGTGCAGTGCTTCAGAAAGTCAGGCCCGACCGATCCCGGAGGTCTGGCTGTCACACCGTCCTCATCGTTAAATCTCGCGCTCAGGAAGGCGCGCCGGGTAGTCACTTGGCCCATTCTCAAAGACCTGGCTTTGCTAGATTCTGTTCGTCGCTATTCCCGATTAACGGCTTCGTTCAGCGCCGGATTTGATATTGATCAATTTCTTGGCAGTTTTTGCATGGAACTTAAAAAAATATGCATGCAAAAAATCTGTTTTGTCAAATTGTTGCAGGTGCGCTGACAGCCCGGCAAGCGTCGGGACTGACAAAGACAAGCCAATTTATCTTTTGGGCTTCGCCGTTCTGAGCAGCAGAATGAAAACGAAAATCGACCCCAGTGAGGTCGTCACAATTCCGACCGGCAGTTCTTGCGGGGCAAGCATCAGGCGGCTGAGGATATCGGACCCGGTCAGCAGTACCGCGCCAACCACGGCTGCCGTCGGGACAAGGTGATTGTGCAAAGGACCAGCGATGCCGCGCGCAATATGTGGAACCATCAGGCCAACAAAGCCGATCACTCCGGCGACCGACACAAAAACGGCGGTCGCGAGCGCTGCAACAAAGAACATTTTGAACCGTAGCGACTGAACCGGAACGCCCAGTGTTGTTGCCGTGACATCTCCGGTCAGCAGCGCATCCAGCCAGCGGCTACGATAGAGGGCATAGGCCAGAATAAGCGCCAGCCCGGCGCAGACCAGCGGGAAGGTTTCCCATCGCGCCAGACCCAAACCGCCAAGCATCCAGAAGATGACGGAATGGGCAGCACGGTTATCGCCTGCGAAAATCAGGTAATTGGTTAGGGCTGAGAACAGGAAGGACACCGCAAGCCCGGCTAGGATCAATTTCTCAGGCGCGCTCGTCCGCAATCCGTGTACCAAAGCCAGCACGATGCCAGAGGCCACCAGCCCTCCGCAAAACGCCGCCAGCGGCAAGGTCCAGAACCCCAGAATGTCCCCGGTTACGGTGATGACGAACACAGCACCCGCTGCAGTGCCCGAAGACAGCCCGAACAGAAACGGGTCGGCCAGATCGTTCCGCGTGGTTGTCTGCAAGACAACGCCAACAATCCCCAAACCAGCGCCGATCACGGCCGCAAACAGCGCGCGGGGCAGGCGCAGGTCAAAGACGATACGGTGCAGGGGCGACACGTCTCCATCCACAAGGCCTGTGCCCAGCAATATGGCCTTGAATGTATCGGACAGAGGGATGGATGTGGTTCCGTAGATTGTTGAAACCAGAAGAAGGGCGGCCAGAATGACCGCCCCCACCAAAAGTGTCAGCCCCAGACGGCCCAAATTAGTTCAGGCCCTTGTGCATGGCCTGTGCCATTTTCGAGATCGCCTGAATGTTCGCGGGTCCCGGCGTTAGTTCTTCGTACCGCAGACCGATCCAGCGCTCGTTTTTGACCGCATCGGTTTGCGACATCACCGGGTGCTCTTGCAGGAATTTGAACGTATCCGCCGCGCCATTTCCGGTTTGATAGTCCAACAGCACCAGGAACTCGGGGTTCGCGGCGGCGACGGCCTCCCAAGAGCTACGGCCCCAGCTTGTATCCATGTCATGGGTCACGTTCTGACCGCCCGCAGCGGCAATCATCGCATCAGGGATGGCGTATTTTCCGGCGGTGAAGGGCGCATCAGCGGGCCCGTCCAGTAGGAATACGCGCGGTTTTGGCAGATCGGCGGTTTTCGCCTCAATCGCGGCCAGCTCGTCTTTCCAGCCTGAAACCAACGCTTCGGCCTTGTCTTCAACATGCATGACCTTGCCCAGACGCACGACATCGTCAAACAGCAGGTCCATGCTGGCCTTTGGGCGGTCCTTATGCAGGTGAACGCAGCTTTCCGACAGGATCATAGTCTTGATCCCGAAGGGCGCCAGCGTTTCCGGTGTCACATCACCGCCGGGCCGCATTCCGTAGTACCAACCGGCAAAGAACAGGTCGGGTTCAACGGCCACCAGGTTCTCGACCGTCGGATATTTCGGGGCCAGTTCCGGGATATCGCCGCGCAGCGAGTCGAACTCGGGACTGGTTTTGTACCAGCCGGTAATCCCGGTCAGGCCGACGATCTTGTCTTGTAGACCCAGTGCAAAGGCCATGTCGGTCATGTTCATGTCATGCACGACCAGACGCTCGGGCTGGGTTTCAAACACCAGCGGTTCGCCGCAATTGTCGACGGTAACTTCATGCGCGGCGGCACCGCCCGCCATGGCTGTAACCAGCGCCACGGACAAGATGTGTTTCATTCGGTAATGCTCCTAACAGGATTGGAAACTGAGGTTTTTCGGATGTCCAGCGCTGGGATCAAGCGGCCCTCGTGCTGGAAAAACAGGTAATCTACGCCGAACGTGTCACGCACGCGGTCGGTGGTCAGCACGTCGGCCACAGGTCCGAACCCGGTAAGACGGGTGGATTTCATCAGCGCGACATGCGTCGCAAATTCCGGAATCATGACCAGATCGTGGACGATCATCACCACTGTGATCCCCAGCCCGGCCACCAGTGACAACATCCGCCCCTTGGCGTCCGGGTCCAGATGGTTGGTGGGCTCGTCCAGAAACAGCAGTGCCGGGTTTTGCGCCAATGCCCGCGCGATATGGGCGCGCTGCCGTTCCCCGCCCGACAGAACCGCCATGCGTTTGTCGGCCAGATCGTTCAGGCTGGTCAGGTCCAAAATTCGCCCAAGATCGGCGGCATGGGCCTCGGCCGAGCGGTCGGCCCGGATCGGGATCTGTCCCAGCGCTACATACTCGCGCAAGGAGAGCCGCCCGTCGGGATATTCCTGCTGGCTGACAACAGCGATCATCCGCGCACGCTCGGTCGCCGACATGCTGCGCAAATTTCGCCCCTTGAACAATACATTGCCGTCCGAAGGATGCTCGGACCCGCATAGAAGGTTCATCAGCGTTGTCTTGCCCGCGCCATTGGGCCCAGCGATGGCCAGAACCGCGCCTTCGTGAAGCGCAAAGGTGATGTCCTGAAGCAGAACTTCGCCGTGATAGGCGTGATAACCGACGCCGTTGACCTGAAGGAACGCATGTTCGGTCATGTGGCCCCCGTCGCCAAGGGCGGCATCCGCGACAAGGTCTTGTGCAACAGCGCCTCGGGGCGATCCGTTGCCTTGGTCCAACCTGTGGAACTGTTTTGGTATTGCCGCGCGAAAGCGGCCAAAGCGTCGATATCGGCCGAGGTTTGAATTTCGCCAAACAGATATTGTGCCTTCGCACCCGCCTGAAATCCAACGGTCAGTGGGTGATCGCAACCGGCCATACACTCAATCATCCGTGTGCCGTAGCCCTCGGGCAGGCGCTCTCGCAGGGCCTCGGCAATCGATTGCGCCGCCTCAGCCCCTTGGCAGGTCGTGCAGATCAGCACCACATGATCCGTCATGCTCCGCCCCACCTGCATGCCGGACGGGCAGGTAAAGGAACGGTTCTGAAGACATCGGGTCGATGTGACATTGAGCCTCTTTCCAGGACACCCCGCCCCGGTTTGGTTGCGTTTGAGATGGCAGGTCTCCTGACTCGCGGGTCTGTGCTTGGCCACCCTTCCCGACCTGATCCGGCCAGTGGGAAATTGGCGTCGCTCACCGCCTACAGTTGCGGGGGCAGTTACGGATTTGGTCTGCACCTTACCGTATTCCCTTTTCATCCCGCGCGTGCAGCATCGGGAACCATCGTAGCGTCACTGCCTCAGATCAGAGCATGGGTCAATACGGATTCCGCAACGTTCCGGTGAAGACAGCGCAAAGGATATTGCTGCTCAGTGGGCAATCAGTTATGCTGCGACGCAGCAAAATCTGAAAGCCGAGGCACCGTTTTGTGGGCTCAAGGGTGCTGGACGTACTATTGTGACCCCGAACTGACCTGCATCAATTAAACCCGCGACCCAAGTCGGTAAGACGTCCGAAAAACCAAAGTTGGCACGCTATGAAAATCCAGGAAAACAAAACCTTCGAGCAGCTCAAGGTTGGCGACACGGCACAACTAACCCGCTTGTGCACGGTTGACGACCTTTATGCTTTTGCCTCGGCCTCGGGCGATCACAATCCGCTGCATCTGGCAGCCTATGACGGGGATGGCGACGGCCTTGCCGAAGCCGTCGCACCCGCGCTGTGGCCCGCCGGTCTGGTCGCAGCCGTGCTGGGAAACTACATGCCCGGCGCCGGAACGCAGACTCGGCGCGCGGATTTGGCCTTCCACCTCCCGGTGCTTGCTGGTGAAGAACTGACTGCCTTTGTCGCTGTTGAGGAAAAGCGCGACGATGGTGATCTGCTCTGCTCAGCCGAAGTGCGACGGGTCGTTGACAATGCACTGGTTCTCAGCGGCACCGTTCAGGTCACACCGCCTTCGACGCATATGGAGTTCGACTCGGTCGAGGTCCCTGGCCTGATCGTGCAGCGGCACCGCCATTTCGACGCGCTGTTGGCAAAAGCGCGCCCACTAGAGCCGATGCCAACCGCCGTTGTTGCGCCAGAAGAGCCCAACTCTCTGAGCGGCGCGTTGCTGGGGCATGCCAATCATATTATTTCGCCGATCCTCGTCGGGGACCCCGATAAAATCGCCGCTGCTGCCGCAGAGCTGGTGGCCGACTTGTCGGGCATCGAAATTGTCGAGGCCCGCAGCCACGGCATCGCCGCGCACCGTGCCGTGGATCTTGTAGTCGAAGGACGCGCGCAGACCCTGATGAAGGGGTATCTGCATACGGATGAGTTGCTGCACGCGGTTTTGCGTCGTGAAAAAGGGCTGCGCACTGGGCGGCGACTGTCACATGTGTTCGTAATGGATGTTCCGGGCATGTCGCGCCCGATCATGGTGACGGATGCGGCGGTGAATATTGCGCCTGATTTGGAAACCAAGGCGGATATCGTGCAAAACGCGATTCACCTGGCACATTCTTTGGGAATCGAACAGCCCAAGGTCGGCGTGTTGTCGGCGGTTGAGACGATCAACCCGCATATGCCGTCATCGGTCGATGCGGCCTTGCTGTCGAAAATGGCGGAGCGCGGTCAGATCACCGGCGGGTTGGTCGATGGGCCGCTGGCGATGGACAATGCGGTTGATCTGAACGCCGCCCGTACCAAAGGGATCACGTCAGAGGTTGCTGGTGCTGCCGATATTCTGGTCGCGCCTAATATTGAGGCCGGGAATATGGTGGCAAAACAGTTGACCTTCATCTCTCATGCCGAGGCGGCAGGGGTCGTGATCGGTGCGGCCGTTCCGATCATTTTGACATCACGATCCGATGATGATGCCTCGCGATTGGCATCCTGTGCTGTAGCCGCGCTTCATGCGCATGCAAACAAGGGTAAAATCCATGGCTGATCATGTTGTGGCGCTGAACGCCGGGTCTTCTTCCCTGAAATTCGCGCTTTATGAGCTGGTTGAGGGCAATCGCCCCAGTATGCGCTGGCGTGGCCAGATCGAACGTTTGGGCGACGCACCACGTTTGCTGGCCCAATCCGCTGGAGGACGCTCGATCGACCGTCCTTTGACCAACACCAAAAGCCATGACGAGGCGATCCACGCCTTTCTGGAAATGGCGCGGGAATACCTGCCGGACATCCATGTACGTGCCATCGGGCACCGCATCGTCCACGGGGGTACTGTTTATTCCGAGCCGGTGCGCATTGACGCCTCGGTTGTCGAGACGTTGTCTGGGTTCATACCTTTCGCGCCGCTGCATCAGCCCTATAGTCTTGCAGGGATACGCGCAGCCAGCGCGGCCTTCCCGGATACAGCGCAGATCGCCTGCTTTGACACGGCGTTCCATCGGACGCACCCTTGGGTCAACGACACCTTCGCCCTGCCGCAGAGCTACTATAACAAAGGCGTACGACGGTACGGGTTTCACGGGCTCAGCTACGACTACATAACGCAAAAGCTGAAAGAGATCGCGCCGGGCTTGTACAACGGGCGCGTGGTTATTGCGCATCTGGGTAACGGGGCCTCGATGTGTGCGGTTTCGGGTGGTCGGGCGGTGGCCTCGACCATGGGGTTCTCGGCGCTAGACGGGTTGCCAATGGGAACGCGCAGCGGGCAGCTTGACCCTGGTGTTGTGCTTTACATGATGCAGCAGGAAGGCCTGTCGGCGGATGAGATTGCCGAGATTCTGTATCGCAAATCCGGTCTGCTGGGTCTGTCGGGGATATCGTCGGACATGCGCACCCTTCTGTCCGCTGACACGTCCGAGGCGCGTAAGGCCATTGACTATTACGTCTTCCGCATACGCCGCGAATTGGGCGCATTGTCAGCCGCACTGGAAGGGATCGACGCGCTGGTCTTTACGGGTGGTGTTGGCGAGAACTCGGCCGCAATCCGGCAGATGGTGTGTGACGGCATGCGCTGGATCGGGATCGAGATGGATCACGCCCGGAATGCCGATGGCGGCACGGTTCTTTCAACTGATTTCAGCCGCGTGCGGATTCTGTCGATTCCGACGAATGAGGAAATGGTGATCGCCCGCGCGGCTGCGAACCTAATGGAGTGACCTAGTCCTGCGGCTTTTTACGGGTCTTGGCGTATTTCAGCAGGACCCCAAGAAGTGCACTGACAATTTCAGGAGTCAGCGTGCCAAGCGGATCGCGCCTAATGCCGGTTACGGCGTTGCGCGCATCCGCGAAGTTTTCTCGGATTTCGGTTTCAATATCTTGCAAAGCCATGTCGCGCAGTTCGACGGCATCCGACGTGTCTGTCTGTGCCGTCATGGAATTCGCAACTACCGCAAGCAGAACGGCCACTACCAGATCAATCCCGGCCACAATCAGCGCGGCCGAGGTCGTTGACAGAGTCTCTGACAGCCAGAAAAACCCGGCCACGTTCAGCATCACGGCGGCAAGACCCACGGCAAGACCTGCTGCGGCATAGATGCCTGTGCGCTTTGCGGCAACTGCGACTTGACGCTGTGCAATCAGCCGTTCAGCGCGCAAAATGATCGAGATATTTCGGGAAATGCGGCTCATGTCAGGCTCCTACCGGGATCGACCGATCATGTACCCAAGCGCAAAGACGCCAAGGGCGAATAGGATGGGCTTTTTATGCGGCAAATCCTCGAATTCTGTCAGAACTTCATCAATTTGGGCAGTCCAATGGCCGAGGTTGTCGACGAATGCATCGGCTGGTTCCGGGGTCTTGGGTGGCTCGGGGTTGGCGTGTTCGGCCAACTGGCGGCGCAGTTCGGCGACCTCTGCTTCCAATTCTGCTTTTGTTACCATGGTTGCGTCCCTCTACCGCGATGAACCGCATGTTAGACGGTTTTTCTGTTTCGGTAAAAGGGACTTATCCAGATAGTTGAGCGGGCCAGTGCTTAGCCTGTGCAACACCAGACGCAATCATGATCCGAAAGCGGCGTACCTTCATCCGAGATTGAAGTCAGAATGCCTTTGTCTAGACACTTCAGACCCCGTCCGGCCAGCCAATCCAGTTTCATGACCCGCTCAGGATGCGGAGTGATCAGGCTGGGTCGGGTTGTAGGACCTTCTGCGGTGAAAGACCATGAGTAGCCTTCGCGTTCGGCCAACCCAAACAAGGTTTCACGTCGCCAGTCAAAATCGGGGGGCAGATGGTTGCCGGTGTTCAGGTCCCCACCGATCAGAACGGGCAGTCCGGGCGCAAACGCGTCGATTTCATCTAACAACCGTTGGAACTGTTGATGGCGGTGCGCTGCATCTGCGTTGCTTTCCAGATGAGTGGACACAACGCAAAGCGAACCCTGCGTGGCCGGGATAATGGCGGCGATGGCATTGCGACCGCCGACCCGCGGTTGATCCGGGTCCGTCGCGCCAGTGTCCGAGGCAAACCAATGGCCGTGATCGTCCAGCCGTATCATCGCCGTGCGTTCAAACGGCACCGAGGACAGGATTGCGTTCCCATGCCAGCCAAGACTGTTGAAGTCATCTGTGCAAAAGCCCCGCTCGGTCGCGCCGCCGAGATCAAGTTCGTGAAACTCGACACCGAAGGCGTAGGTCATGCCAAGCGCGTCGGCCATCACTTCAGTGGTATGCCGCTGTGCAGTGCGGGCCATGCCGTGATCGGCCTCGGACAACAAGACGATATCGGGGCTGACCTTGCCAAGTTGTGCGGCGGATTCTTCGGGGAAAAGACACCGTTCCACATTCCAGGCAGCCACTGTGAAATCGCTTTGCAAATGACTGGACGTAGCACGGCCTCCAACTTGCACGGCATTCATGGCAGGCAGGCTGGACAGCAAATCGCGATGCGCTTCAGCCGTGCGCGGCGCAGCCAAGATCGCGTTACGCTGTTCCAGCGTCACGGCGGGCAATGTCTCAAACGTTTGCCCCGTCACAGTTTGCGCCCCGTTTCAGGATCAAACAGCCGCAGGGCCTCGGGCTTCAAATTCAATGTCGCAGTCCCGGTGGAGGCTGCATCATCCTTGCCGATCATCACCGAAAAAGGTTGTTCCCCCACCACGCCATGCAACAGGCGATGGGCGCCGAGCTCTTCCAGAATGTCTACACGGAACGGGATGTTGCCGTGATCGTCCAGTACCACATCCTCGGGGCGAATGCCCAAAGTCACCGGCCCGTTTTGCGAAGCAGGTGCTGGCATCAGACCGTCATAGCCATTGATGCGCACTTCTCCTTGCTCGACCTGAGCTCGGATCAGGTTCATCGGCGGTGCCCCCATGAATGAGGCCACAAAGGTCGAGGCTGGGTTGTGGTAGATTTCCGACGGCGTGCCGATCTGTTCGATCCGGCCAGCATTCAGGACGATGATCCGGTCGGCCATCGTCATCGCCTCGACCTGATCATGGGTCACGTAGACGGCTGTGGTGCCAAGGCGGCGTTGCAGGGCCTTAATCTCGATCCGCATCTGGTTGCGCAGCTTGGCGTCGAGGTTCGACAACGGTTCATCAAACAAGAACAGCGCCGGATCACGCACTACGGCGCGGCCCATGGCGACGCGCTGACGTTGACCACCCGACAGCTGCGCTGGTTTGCGGTCCAGATATTCGGTCAGGTTCAGCATCTTGGCGGCGTCTTCGACCTTGGCCGCGATCTCGGAGGCCGGGTTGCCGCGATTCTTGAGGCCATAGCCGATATTTTTTCGGACGGTCATATGCGGGTAGAGCGCATAGTTCTGGAACACCATCGCGATGTCCCGGTCCGCCGGATCCACGTCATTGACCACCCGGTCGCCGATCTTCAGTGTACCTTCGGTGATCTCCTCCAACCCCGCGATCATCCGCAGCAGGGTGGATTTGCCACAGCCCGAGGGGCCGACCAGCACGACAAACTCGCCGTCCTGAATGGTGAAGCTGGTGGTCTGAACCGCCTGAAAGCCGTTGGGATAGACCTTGCGGATGCCCTCTAATGAAACCTGAGCCATGCGCGTATTCCTTATTTGTCGGATTCTGTAAGGCCCTTAACGAACCAGTTTTGGAAAAAGACGACGATCGCCACGGGTGGGATCATCGCGACAATGGCCAGCGCCAATGCCTGCCCGTGTTCTGGGATCTGACTATCTGTGTAGGACAGCACGATCTGTTTGATGCCCCGGACCAGGGTGAAAAAGCTCTCATCCGTCGTGATCAGTGTCGGCCACAGATATTGGTTCCAGCCAAAGACAAACATGATGATGAAGATCGCAGCGATCATCGTCCGGCTAAGCGGTACAAGGATATCGACAAAGAACTTCCATGGGCCTGCGCCGTCAATCCTGGCGGCCTCGGCCAGCTCCTCAGGGACGGACATGAAGAACTGACGGAAAAAGAACGTGCCGGTTGCGGATGCGATCAGCGGTACGATCAGACCGGTATAGGTGTTTGTCAGGCCCAGTTTCTGGATCGCCTCGTATGAGGGCAGGATGCGCACCTCCAGCGGCAGCAACAGGGTGGTGAAGATCACCCAGAAGGCCAGCGTGGCAAAGCGCAGGCGAAAATAGACGATGGCATAGGCCGCCATCATCGAGATGATAATCTTGCCCACCGCAAAGCCGATGCCAAGGATGAAGGAATTCATCAGCATCAGCGTGCCATCCACCGTCTGGGTGAACCCACCCTTTTCGAACATGGCGGCATGGAAGTTCTTGCCCAGTTTGTCGCCCAGCGTCAGCTGCAACCCCTCGCGGTGGATCGTCACAGCGTCATGGCTGGCCGTGGTCAGCGCCAGCAGCGGTGGTATCATCATCAGCAAAGCGCCTAGGATCAGGACGGTGTGATCGCCGATCGCGCCCCATTTGATGCGGCGGGGACGATGGGTTTCAACGGGAGTTTCGAGTGTTGTCTCAGCCATGTCCAAAGCCCTTACGTATAGTGAATCCGGCGTTCCACCAGGCGGAACTGAAACACGGTCAGGATCAGCACCAGCACCATCAGGATCACCGATTGCGCGGATGAGCCGCCAAGGTCATTGCCCCGGAACCCGTCCAGATAGACCTTGTAGACCAGCGTCATCGGGTTGTTGCCCGGCTCACCCTTCATCAGCGCGTCGATCACGCCAAAGGTGTCGAACAGCGCGTAGGTGATGTTGATGATTAGCAGGAAGAACGCGGTGGGGGCCAGCAGCGGGAAAGTCACCTGCCAGAACCGTCCGGTGGCCGAGCGGTTGTCGATCATCGCCGCCTCGCGCACGGATCGCGGAATGGATTGCAGGCCCGAGAGGAAAAAGATGAAATTGACCGGGATCTGCTTCCACACGGCCACGATGACCATAGCGGTGGCCGTGGCGTTATAGTCCACGCCCAGTTTGAAATCCCAGCCGAACATTTGGAAAAACTTGGTCAGCGGCCCAGTGCTTTGATCAAAGAATAGGATGCCCAGAAACCCGGCCACAGGTGGTGCGATGGCATAGACCCACATCAGCAGCGTGCGATAGGTCTTTGCCCCTCGGATTACCTTGTCCGCCTTGACCGCTAGCAGCAGCGCGATGGCGAGCGAAAAGAACGTCACAAGCACCGAATAAAGGATCGTGAACCCTGCCACGCGCTTGTACTGATCATTGCCCAGCAGCGAGGTATAGTTTTCCCCCCCTACAAAGGTCGAGCCGAACCCAAACGGGTCCTGCAAGTAGAACGAGGATTGCAAAGCCCAGCCCGCAGGCCAGTAGAAGAAGATGGCAATGATCAGCAGTTGCGGCATCAGCAGCGCCACAGGAAGCCAGATCGTGTCAAAGCCCGCGCGTTTCATGAATGGTTCCGTGCGAATAATGAGCGATGGTCGCACCCGGAGGCACGACCATCCAGGGGGTGATAACGGGGATTAACCCTGGGTCTTACCAAAGCGTGCCAGCAGTTCGTTGGCTTCTTTTTCGATTGTCTTGAAGGCGGTCTCGACGTCGGTTTCACCAGTCAGGATACGTCCATATTCGCGGTTCATGATGTCGCGGATCTGGACGTAAAAGCCCATGCGGTAGCCCTTGGTGTTGTCGCCCGCCTTAGCCTGCAACTGGTTCACACCAACTTCGGCGGCCGGGAAGCGGTCATAATGGCCGTCTTTCTTGGCAACCTCATATGCGGCTTCGGTGATCGGTACGTATCCGGTTTCCTGGTGCCAGAAGTACTGGGTTTCAGGCGCGGTCAGGAAGCGGAAGAACTCAGCCGTGGCCTTGTTCTCGTCGTCCGATTTGCCGGACATTGCGAACAAAGCGGCGCCACCGATGAAGGTTTGGGTAGGCTCGGCGGTCACGGCTTCCCAATAGGGCAGCTCGGTCGCACTGAATTCGAACGGCAGGTCTTTTTGCAGGAGGCCACCAAAAGAGCCCGACGAACCCAGCCACATGGCGACTTTGCCTTCTTCGAACGGCTTGGCGTTGTCGCCCCAGCCGGTACCATACCATTCGAACAGACCTTCGTCTTTCCAATCGGTCACGGCGGTGAAGTGGGCCTTGATGGCGTCATTGTTCACCAGGATCTGCGTGTCGATGCCGTCATAGCCATTGTTGTTGGTGGCAAACGGCAGGTTGTGGCGCGACATGAAGTTTTCGGTGAAAATCCAGGGCAGGTGCGACTGGCTGAGCGCGATGTAGCCCGCGTCTTTCAGCGCAGGAGCAGTGGTTGTCTGGAACTCTTCCCAGGTTTTCGGCGGAGTGACACCTGCAGCTTCCAGCGCGTCCACGTTGAAATACAGGATTGGCGTAGACGAGTTGAAGGGCATGCCGATCATCTTGCCGTCGCTGTCGGCATAGAAATACCGCACACCGGCGATGTAGTCGTTGATGTCGAAATTCACGCCATTATCGGCCAGCAGATCCTGAACGGGGATAGTTGCTCCCTTGGCTCCGATCACGGTGGCGGCACCGGCGTCGAAGACCTGCATGACGTTGGGCTGCTCGCCCGCACGGAAGGCGGCGATACCTGCGGTCAGTGTTTCCTCATAGCTGCCCTTGTAGACCGGAGTGATCTTGTAATCGTCCTGCGAGGCGTTGAAATCTTCGGCAATCTTGTTGACGGTTTCACCCAGTTGGCCGCCCATTGCGTGCCACCATGTGATCTCGGTTTCGGCAAAAGTTGCGGTCGCAGTAAAGGCGAGCGCGGCGGCGGTAGCGCTGAAGGTCAGCTTGGTCATGTCTCTCTCCGGTTTGGCCGCGGACCAAGGTTTTGGTCAGCGCACCAGGTTGCGGGGCCGAAGCCCCAGGCAGCGTCAAAAATCTGCACAGATAGGGCGAATCCCATTCGTGATGCACATCTTGTGCACACGTGGTCACATACGCTTTGCATGTGACAGTTCGGTGAAAGATTTTTTGCATTATTGACAAATTATTCAGAAACAGAGGACAGCTAGTGCGTGAGCAGTGACAATGAATATAACACCCCGCGACCCCGGCGGGTGACTGCCCAGATTGTGGCCGAAGCGGCAGGTGTATCGCGGTCGTCTGTGTCACGCGCGTTCACACCTGGCGCCTATCTGGATGCGGATAAGCGGAAAAAAATACATGAGGTCGCGGCGCAGATGGGGTATCAGCCCAATGCGCTGGCGGCAGGGCTGAAAGATGGCCGCTCGCATCTTGTCGCTGTTTTTGTCGGAAATATGCGCAGTGCTTATGATACCGAGTTCGTAATGGCTTTGGTTGGGCAATTGAACGCGCTGAACAAATGGCCGATCCTGATCGACGGCGGCGATCAGTCTGCGGAAAAGGCAATTCAGCAAGTCTTGCGCTACCCGTTGGACGCGTTGATCCTGCGTGGTGGAAGTATGCAGGCCGAAGTCGTCACGCAATGCAGCAAGATCGGGGTTCCAATGATTTCCGCTGGGCGCGTCGTCGAGGCCCAGGGTGTTGACAATGTTTGTTGTCGAAACGCCGAGGGCACCCGGATTGCCACTCGGGTTCTGATCGAAAAGGGAAGAAAGAAATTTGGCTATATCGGTGGCCCCGAGGCTTTCTCCTCTTCTAGCGGTCGCCGGGCTGGGGTACTGGACAGTTTGGCTGAGGCTGGGCTTTCGCTTGTTGCCGAAACCGACGGCGACTTCACTGTCGACGCTGGCCACAGGGCGGCCACCCGCCTGCTGACCACGCATTCGCTGGATGCATTGATTTGTGCCAATGATGCAACCGCGATTGGGGCTTTGACAGCGGCCCGAGACTTGGGAATATCAGTTCCAGAAACCCTGTCAGTTGTGGGGTTCGATGATATCGAGATGGCTGGCTGGCCAACATTCGATCTGTCAACGGTTTGCAATCCGATCGACGAAGCTGTCGAGCACGTCATCCAACTTTTGGAGAAACGGCTGAAGAACCCTTTGAAAGCCAGCGAAACAATTCTGATTAAACCTCACTTCGTGCCCCGCGGCACGCATTGAGATTTTCAGTAATCGGCCACCAGCAAGAAATCGGGCGCGGCATCTTCCTCGATCGTGGCAAAGCGCGGAATTGGGTCCTCGAACACATTGTCGGTTCGGTCATCGTTGACGGTTGAGACTTCGCCTATCAGGCAATCGCCTTTCTCCGCCCAAAAGGCATGCCAGATACCCGGCATCAATGTCACGCTTTCACCGGGCTTCAGGCGCAACAGTTCACCGGGTTGGATTGTGACCGGGCAGTTGTCGCTTGGCACAATGACCGGGTTGTCGCGGTCGATGCCGCCATCCGTGTCCGAGGCATAGATCTCCATCACCAGATCACCGCCGCCCCGGTTGATGATGTCTTCGGCCTTCACGATATGGCGGTGCATGGGTGAGAGTTGTTTGTCCCGCGAGACCAGCAGTTTTTCCGCATAAAGCATACCGCGCCCATTGCTCAGGTCAGTGACATCGCCGTTGCGCAGTGTAAACAAGAACAATCCAAGCTCATCAAATCGGCCCTGACCGTAATCGGTGATATCCCAGCCCAATCCCCGCGCGCGAATGCCCTCGGCCCGAGCGCTGCGCATCTGTTCAGGCGACCATGTTGCGAAAGGAGGCAGAACCGCGCCAAAGGAATGAATGAACGCCTCGGCTGCGGATTTGATCTCGTTGATTTCGGAACGTTTCATCGGTTTGGCCTTCGTGGTCAGAGTTCGTGTGCCCAGGGCGGATTCGCCCCGGCGCGGGATACGGTGACGGCGGCAACCTCGGCCCCTTTGCTTAGAGCGGATCGGATGGCACTGACGTCCACCGAGCGTAGACCGGATTTGGTCAACAAGCCGTCCGCGTCAAGCTGGGCCAGAACGCCCGCATTGAACGTGTCGCCCGCTCCGACTGTGTCGACCACCTGCACCTGTTTGACCGGCACCGAGGTTTCGGACCCGTCGTGTAGATATGCAGAGGCGCCCTCGCTGCCCTTGGTGACAATGACAACAGACGGTCCGGCTTCCAGCAAGGCAGGGACTTTCTCGGCCAGGGATTCAGGTCCGGGGACGATCCAATTCAGGTCTTCGTCAGATACTTTTAAGATGTCGGCCTGTTCGATCATGCGGTTCAGGCGGGTGCGGTACCGGGTCTCATCCGCGATAAAGCCAGGGCGGATATTGGGGTCGAGCATCACAGCGCACGCGTCGGCATGTTGGTCTAATAAGGCCGCATACGCATCCGCACAAGGTTCGCAGGCCAGGCTGATGCCGCCGAAATAGAGCGCTGTGGTGCCGGGCAACTGCGCGGGCATATCCTCGGGCCGCAGCATCCGTCCGGCCGAGTTTTCATCTAGAAAGCTGTAGCTGGCCTGTCCGTCCTTCAACTGCACAAAGGCCAGTGTCGAGGGACGGTCAGAGCGGATGACATGAGACTGATCCACATGGCTGTCTGTCAGCGCGCCGGACAGTTGTGCCCCAAACATGTCGCTGGACAAGCCAGTCAGCATCCCAACCGACGCGCCCAGACGACCAAGCGCTATGGCGGTGTTGAAGATCGCTCCGCCTGAATGGGGGACAAAGCCCTGTGCCCCGTCGGTGGTTGGGGTGGGGATCATGTCGATCAGCGCTTCACCGCAGCACAGGATCATGCCGGGACCTTTCCAGTTTGGCCGCGTCAGGCCATCCGACGCGCGAGGGCACTTTTGCAGAAATTGTTAGCGCCAACAATGCCAAATTCATCCTGTTCCGAGACATAGAGGTTCATCGACCGGCGTAGCTCACTGAACCGACCCCCGGCGTTGAAAGCGTCGCGGAAGGTGTCCTTGAACAGCCAACGGTTCTTTTCGGCCACGCCGCCCACCAGAAAAACACCGCCCGCTGGCATCATGGTCACAGCCATATCGCCCATGACAGCCCCCAGATGAGTGGTGAACATATGGGCCGCGCGTACCGCATGAGGGTCGGTTTGGGCCAGCGCGTCTTGCAGGATATCCTTTGCGGGACGGGTTTCCGCGTTGGTTTGACCGGCTGCGAGTTGGATGGCTTGGTAGAGGATGGGCAGACCGGTGCCGCTCAGGAACATCTCGGCCTCAAGGGTCAGCGAGTCGTCAAAGAAACACTCGGTCGCGACCTCGCGGGCGGCGCGAAATATTTCAACCTCGTCAGCGTGGCGCGGGGACAGGCCTACATGGCCGCCTTCGCCGGATGCAGTATGATAGTGCCCCTCGGAATAAAGCAACGACCCAACCCCAAGCCCGGTGCCCGGCCCAACGACCAAGCGGGTGCCGACCGGTGGGGTTTCCGCACCCTGCAACACTTCGACGTCACCGGCACCGATTTCGGCCACAGACCACGCCGCTGCGGTGAAGTCATTGATCACGAAGGTATGCTGCGCGCCGGTCGCACGACCGATGTCGTCCTCGGACAAATCAAGCTGCGCGTTGGTCAGTCGGATCGTACCATCTCGCACCGGGCCCGCCCCGGCGGCGACAACCGCGCGGGGGTCGGTGCCAATCTCGTCGCGCAGGCTGTGAAACGCCTCGAGCAGTTGCGGCAGTTGACCCGTCGGATATTTGCGCAGATCGGTTAGTCTCCCGTTTGAGATAACCCCCAAACGGGTGTTGGTCCCGCCGATATCAGCCACCAGATTCCAGTGTTCATGCATGGCTCCGGCGGGTTGTGCCAGGGGGACAGAGACTTGTGCACCGGCGAGGGCAGTTTTCACCGCCTCAAAGGACGCCTTGGGTGTCCGCCCCATCGTATCGAAATCCACATCAACCAGACCAAAGCGCTTCTCGTAGCCAAGGGCCCATTCGTAGTTGTCCAGCAGCGACCAGATAAAATAGCCTTTGACGGGCACATCCTGATCCAACGCGTCTTTCACAGCGGCCCAATGCTGGTTGAGGTAGTCGATCCGGTCCTCATCTTGCTGGCGCTCAGAGCTGGCCATGCCATTTTCGGTCACATAGATCGGCAGATCGCCGGTATATTCACGAGCGGCCCGGGTCAGGAAACGTGTCAGGGCGGAAGGCTCAATCTCCCACCCCATTTGCGTTTTGGGCAGGGGGCCAGGGACCTCTTGCAGGCCGGGCCAGGCGGTGTCGGCGGGCGCGATCAGTTTGCGGGTGTAGTAGTTCAGCCCGCACCAGTCCACGGGCGCGCCGATCGTGTCGAAATCATCCTGCCAGCCAGCGGGCAGATAAGGTTCCAACCCGTCCAGAACATTTTGCGGATAGGCTTTGTTGAACACACCGCCCAGAAAGAACCGGTTGTAGATACCGTCATACAAGTCAGCGGCTTTGCGCGCCTCGGCGCTGTCATCGGCGGGTTCGGCCCATTCCAGATTGAACACCGCTCCCAAGTTGGACATGCCCAGACCACGCATCGCCTCGATCGCGCGGCCATGCGCCAGCAGAACATGATGCATCGCGCGAGCCGTCGCGCGGATATCGCGCAGGCCGGGGGCGTGGTGGCCGTCGAAATGGCTCAACCAACTGACGCACCAGGGTTCGTTGATGGGGGCAACACTGAACATCCTGTCGCCGATGCGGCCCATAATGATCTCGGTGAAATCGGCGAACCATCCGGCAATATCCCGGTTGCGCCACCCGCCCAAATCCGCCAGCGGCGAGGGCAGTTCCCAATGGTAAAGCGTCGCACAGGGGCGAATGCCGCGTTCCAGCAGCGCATCGGCCAGTCGGTCGTAATAGTCCAACCCGGCTTGGTTCACGGCCCCTCGTCCTTCGGGCAGAACCCGGGCCCAGCTGGTTGAAAAGCGATAGCAATCAAACCCGGCAT
The DNA here is from genome assembly GCF_056542685.1 of Ruegeria sp. AB6. NCBI lineage: Bacteria > Pseudomonadati > Pseudomonadota > Alphaproteobacteria > Rhodobacterales > Roseobacteraceae > Ruegeria > Ruegeria sp. AB6. Next base: position 278,219 of record NZ_JBQGAD010000005.1, read on the forward strand.
CGCGCACCAGATCAAAGTCCTGATCGAAACGGTTGAGGTGATCGCAAGCGAGATCTCCGTTTTCGCCCCGCACCACATTGCCGGGCGTGCGGGCAAAGGTGTCCCAATGGGTCTGACCTGCGCCACCCTGCGCGTGGCCTTCGATCTGATAGGCAGAGGTTGCGACACCAAAGAGGAAATCTTTGGGGAAATCAGCGCGGGTATATTTCATGTTCAGAACCTGTCAGGAGCGGGGCCGGTCGAGCCGCCAACTACCAGTTCGGCCTCCAGCAATCTAGTTTTAACCGGGTCGTCCGGTGATTTGATCCGGTCGATCAACATTTCGGCGGCGATTTCCCCAGCCTGCCGGACCGAGGATCGCGTTGCTGTAAAGATCGGCACGTCTTGTCCATTCTTGAGATAGGACAGGTCGTCATCATGGGCGATAACCGATACATCGCGCCCCATTTTCAGCCCAGCCTCATTCAAAGCGCGTCGCACCCCGATGGCAGATATCATTGACGAGACCAATATGGCCGTAGGGGGGTTGTCCAGCTGCAGCATGTCGCGGGCTTCGTGATGGCCGTAAACCTCGGTCATCTCGGCGCTGCGCATCAGGGCGCGTTCGGGCGTAAGATTGGCTTCTTGCAGAGCCTGCAGATATCCTTCGCGGCGACGTTGGGCGAAGTCCATATCCTCTAACCCATTGATCAGCGCGATACGTTTGTGCCCCAGATCAATCAGAAACCGGGTTGCCCTCAGGAATGAGCTTTTGTTGTTCACATCGACCCAGTCATACGGCACCTCGATTCCGGTCGAGCGGCCATGTACGATGAACGGAACCGCCATGCGGGTCAAAACCTCGATCCGGTGTTCGTTGACCTTGGGGCCTTGCAGAACGACCCCATCGACTGCGCCGCGTTGGAAGAGGTCCCGATAGGTGCGTTCGATCGAGGTATCGTCGGCATTGGTGAACATCATGTCATAGCCATGCGCGCCATAGGTTCGAGCGGCCCCGGCGACAAAATCCCCGAAGATCGGGTTGACCATTTCATGTTGCGAGGAACTGGGGATCACGTGCCCGATCACCATAGAACGCCCCGTGGCCAGTCCCTTAGCGCGGCTGTTCGGGCGATAGCCGTGTTTGGTCGCCGCAGCCTGAACCCGCTCTCGCGTGGCCTCGTTCACCTCGGGGTATCCGTTCAGCGCGCGACTGACCGTTGTTTGCGAAAGACCGAGGATTTCTGAGAGCTGCTTTAGGTTCATTTCGCTTCAAAGCGCCTTCAAATTGGTGGCAAAACTGTTGTGAGTGGGTTTTCCTATTGGGTCAACCTGTTTCTACTCACCGTGTGTTTTATTAATTTTTAGGCGAATTTCAAACCTAATATTGACAGAACTTGAATGTTAGCGGATAAAACCCGTCATTCAAAGCGCTTTGAAAACTGAGTCCCATGGGCGCAACAGAGTTGGGAGGAGAATTCATGAAACACTCGCTTTACGCAGGCGCGGCAACGTTCGCCCTGATGGCGGGCGCGGCGCATGCCGACAAGGTCACGGTGTTTGGCCCCTGGTTGGGACCGGATCAGGAAAATGTCGAAAAGGTGCTGGACGGCTTTGCTGCCGCGACCGGGCATGAGTACGCCTATGTCGGCTCGGATAGTTTCGAACAGCAGATCCGCATCGACGCGGAAGCAGGATCTGCCCCTAACGTTGCGGTGTTCCCGCAGCCCGGTCTGGCGGCGGATATGGCCAAATCCGGCTTTCTGACGCCTTTGGCAGATGGCACATCCGATTGGATTCGCGACAATTACGCTGCGGGTCAATCCTGGGTCGATCTGGGGACATATGCAGGCCCGGACGGGGCTGATAACCTTTACGGGTTTTTCTACAAGGTCGATGTGAAATCACTGGTCTGGTATGTTCCCGAGAACTTCGAGGACGCCGGGTACGAAGTGCCGACCACGATGGAGGAACTCAAAGCTCTGACGGACCAGATCGTCGCGGATGGCGAGACGCCTTGGTGTATCGGTCTGGGGTCTGGCGGAGCGACCGGCTGGCCCGCGACCGACTGGGTCGAGGACATGATGCTGCGCACGCAATCGCCCGCGGATTATGACGCCTGGGTCGCAAATGAAATGAAATTCAATGACCCAAAGGTCATCGCGGCCATCGAAGAATTCGGAGCCTTCGCCCGCAACGACGACTATGTCGCTGGTGGGGCAGGGGCCGTGGCCACGACCGATTTCCGCGACAGTCCCAAAGGCATGTTCAGCTCTCCGCCGCAATGCTATCTGCACCGTCAGGCCTCGTTCATTCCGGCTTTCTTCCCCGAAGGCACGGTCGTGGGTGAGGATGCGGATTTCTTCTATTTCCCGGCCTATGAAAGCAAAGACTTGGGCAGCCCGGTTCTGGGTGCGGGCACACTTTGGGCGATCACCAATGACAGCCCCGGCGCTCATGCTTTGATCGAGTATCTGCAGACACCCGAAGCGCACGAGACCTGGATGCAGCTAACCGGCTTCCTGACACCGCATAAGGGCGTTGATACCTCGCTGTTCTCGGACCCGACGTTGAAGAAGATGAACGACATCCTTCTGGGAGCAACCACTTTCCGGTTTGACGGGTCTGACCTGATGCCCGGCGGTGTTGGCGCAGGGACGTTCTGGACCGGCATGGTCGACTATGCGGGCGGGGCCTCGGCGGAAGAGGTTGCCAACGAAATCCAATCCTCCTGGGACGCGCTGGACTAAGCGTTCCTGATCGGGCAACCCGCCAGTTCGGGTTGCCCGCCACCGTCGCAAGGGAGACGCGGCATGCATCCGGCATTACAGGGCCTGCTGACCATCGCCATCGGCGTGTCAGGGTGTGTGGGCTATTTCTACCTCTCCAACCAGTTTCTGGACAAAGTGCTGTTCCCGGCGCGCGGCCCGAATGCAGGGCGCAATATCAACCGCGCCAACATGATCCGTCCGTGGTTGTTTCTGTTCCCGGCGTTGGCGGCGTTGGGTCTGTATCTGGCCTATCCGGTGGTCGAAACGCTGCGCTTGTCCCTTACGGATCGGGTACCCGGTGGGGGCTATGAATGGGTGGGCCTGGAAAACTACATCCAGATGGCGAATGAGCCCAAGTTCTGGGAAGCCATGCGCAACAACATGTTCTGGTTGATCATCGTGCCGGCGATGTCCACCGCTTTGGGTCTTTTGGTTGCGCAACTGACCGACCGCATTCGTTGGGGCAATATCGCCAAGTCGCTGATCTTCATGCCGATGGCGATTTCTTTTGTGGGTGCATCGGTGATCTGGAAGCTGGTCTATGACACTCGCCCGGCCGAACAGGATCAGATCGGGATGCTGAACGCGCTTTATATCTTCTTTGGCGGGACCGAGCCGCAAACTTGGCTGACCATCCCGTTCTGGAACAGTTTCTTCCTGATGGTCGTGCTGATTTGGATTCAGACCGGCTTTGCCATGGTGATCCTGTCCGCGGCCTTGCGTGGCATCCCCGAGGAAACCGTCGAGGCCGCCATTCTGGACGGCGCCAACCCGTTTCAGATTTTCTTCCGCATCAAGGTGCCGCAGATCAAGACCACAATTCTGGTCGTATGGACCACGATCACGATCACCGTGCTCAAGGTCTTTGACATCGTCTTTGCCATGACCAACGGCCAGTGGGAGACACAGGTTCTGGCCAACTACATGTATGACAAGCTGTTCCGCGCCAATGACTGGGGTGTGGGGTCGGCCTCGGCCATGGTGATCATGCTGCTGGTCACCCCGATCCTGATCTGGAACGTGCGCAACGCGCGCAAAGAGATGGAGTGAGGCCATGAGCGATATTGTAGGAACCAAACCGGCGCTGCGCTGGGTCGTCCATGCCTCGGTCATATTTCTGGTCGTGCTTTGGGTGGTGCCAACACTTGGGCTGTTGATCTCGTCTTTTCGCACGGCCGATCAGATTGCCACAAGCGGCTGGTGGAAATCGCTTTTCCCGTCCGAACAGAATCTGACTTTGCGGTCTGCAGCGCCGGACACACAGGTTCTGGAAAACGGGGTTTACGTGATCGAAGGCAACCTGTTTGACGCGGGCACGACGGCTACGATCTCTCAATGGGGTGTCAGCTCTCGGGCCGTGGATGCGTTTGTTCCGGGTGATACTGCTGAGCTGCGTCGGGGGGGTACGATTACCGTGGACGCGCAAGGCAACTACCGGATGGAGAATTCGGAAGAATTTACCGGCAGCCGGGGCGCGCGTGTGTTCGTGACCGCAGAATTGCCGCCCGAGTTCACGTTGGCCAATTACCACAAGGTTTTGTTGGCCGAAGATTCTTCTGACAGCATGGGGCGGGCGTTCTTCAATACTCTGACTGTGACCATTCCTGCGACAATCATTCCGATCTTGGTGGCCGCCTTTGCGGCCTATGCGTTGGCGTGGATGGATTTCCCCGGCCGCGCCCTGCTGATTGCTGCCGTAGTTGGATTGTTGGTGGTGCCGTTGCAACTGGCGCTGATCCCACTTTTGAAATTCCACCTCAATATCGGGATCGGGAAAGGCTACCTTGGGGTTTGGATGGCCCATACCGGGTTCGGCATGCCGCTGGCAATCTACCTGCTGCGCAACTACATGGCTGGCCTTCCCCGAGACCTGATCGAAAACGCGCGGGTCGACGGGGCGACCGAGTTCCAGATCTTCACCAAACTGATCCTGCCTCTGAGTTTCCCAGCGCTGGCTTCTTTTGCGATCTTCCAGTTCCTGTGGACTTGGAATGATCTGCTGGTTGCCAAGGTCTTTTTGATCGACGCGTCTGGTCAAACCACCGTCATGACCAACCAGATCGTCGAACTGCTGGGCACGCGGGGCGGCAACTGGGAAATTCTGGCCACGGCGGCGTTCGTATCGATCGCCGTGCCGCTGATCGTTTTCTTCGCAATGCAAAAATATCTGGTTCGAGGCCTGTTGGCCGGATCCGTCAAATAGAGGCTTCTGATGAACGTGCAGAACACTGTGGACACAACGAAGGCAACCCAAGCAGCGTCCGATTGGTGGCGCGGTGGTGTGATCTATCAGATCTATCCCCGCAGCTTTCAGGACAGCAATGGCGACGGAATTGGCGACCTGAAAGGGATTACTCAGCGTCTGGGCTATATCGCCTCGCTTGGGGTCGATGCGATCTGGATATCGCCGTTCTTCAAATCTCCGATGAAGGACTTTGGATATGATGTCAGCGACTACCGCGATGTCGACCCGATGTTCGGAACGATGGCGGATTTCAAAGAGCTTTTGGATCAGGCGCATGGGCTTGGGCTGAAAGTGATGATCGACCTGGTGCTGTCGCACACTTCGGATCAGCACCCGTGGTTCAGTGAGAGCAGGTCCAACCGCGAAAACGAAAAGTCCGATTGGTATGTCTGGGCGGACCCGAAACCGGACGGAACGCCGCCAAACAACTGGTTGTCGATCTTCGGAGGCTCGGCCTGGCAGTGGGACTCGCGGCGATTGCAGTATTATCTGCACAACTTCCTGACTTCGCAGCCCGACTTGAATTTCCATTGTTCGGCGGTTCAGGACGCCTTGCTGGATTTGGCCCGGTTCTGGCTGGATTTGGGCGTCGATGGGTTCCGGCTGGATACAATCAACTTCTACTTCCACGACATGCAGCTGCGCGACAACCCCGGCCTGCCGATGGATCAGCGCAACGCCTCGATTGCGCCGATGGTGAACCCCTATAACCATCAAGATCACCTTTTCTCCAAAAGCCAGCCTGAGAATATCGCCTTCCTCGAACGGTTGCGTGCGTTGACAGACGAATATGAAGGCCGCGCTTGTCTGGGTGAGGTCGGCGACGCGCAGCGCGGGCTTGAGATCATGGGCGAATACACCTCCGGCGATAAACGGATGCACATGTGCTACGCCTTCGAGTTTCTGGAAAAACGCGCATTGACTGCGTCTTACGCCAAACAGGTTTTCGATCAGTTAGAGGACAAGGCCGGTGACGCGTGGCCTTGCTGGGCCTTCTCGAACCATGACGTTCAGCGACACGCGACACGTTGGGGATTAAGCGACGAGGCCGTTCGACAGCACGCGGTTCTAATGATGTGCCTTCGCGGCTCTGCCTGCCTGTATCAGGGTGAGGAACTGGGCCTGCCCGAGGCCGATGTGGCGTTCGAAGACCTGCAAGATCCCTATGGCATCGAATTCTGGCCAGAATTCAAAGGCCGCGACGGATGCCGCACGCCGATGGTCTGGGCCGCGCAGGACGAGCAATCGGGATTTAGCGCCGGTCGTCCTTGGCTGCCCGTCAGCCCGCTGCAAGCCGAGCGCGCGGTAGACAGGTTGGAGCAGGACCCGAACTCGATGCTGCATCACTATCGCCGCGCGATTGCGCTGCGACATGCGCATCCGGCACTGATGTCCGGAGAACAGGAGCAAATGACCCAAAACGGCCCTGTTCTGACTTTCCTGCGGGACGCCCCGACTGAACAGGTGTTCTGTGCCTTCAATCTGGGCTCGGATTCGACCCAAATCACTATGCCAGAGGGGAACTGGTACGTAATCGGGGAGGAGTTGGGCAGCGTCGAAGGGGAAGGGGCTTTGTCCCTCGACGCTGCGCAATTCTGTCTGCTGGCGCGGGACAAGGGGTAGGTTATGTCTGAGCTCAAACTTACGGATGTGGCCAAGACATATGGTCATGTGGATGTTCTGAAGAACATCAATCTGGACATTGACCGGGGCGAGCTGATCGTTTTCGTCGGTCCTTCGGGCTGCGGTAAATCCACCTTGCTACGTATGATTGCAGGGCTGGAGAAGATCTCGGGCGGGACGCTTGAGATCGAAGGGCAGGTCATGAACGATGTGCCCCCGGCGCAGCGCGGCATTGCGATGGTGTTCCAAAGCTATGCGCTTTATCCCCACATGACCGTGCGCGAGAATATGGCCTTTGCTCTCAAGATCGCCAAAATGCCTGCGGCGGATGTGGATGCCGCTGTCGAACGCGCCGCGCGTATCCTTCAGTTGGAACCATTTCTGGATCGGCTCCCCAAGGCACTGTCGGGGGGACAACGTCAGCGGGTTGCCATTGGGCGGGCCATTGTCCGCGATCCCAAGGTCTATCTGTTTGACGAACCGCTCTCGAATCTCGACGCCGCCTTGCGAGTTGCCACCCGGATCGAAATCGCGCGCCTGAAAGAGGCGATGCCTGACAGCACCATGATCTATGTGACCCATGATCAGGTCGAGGCGATGACTTTGGCCAGTCGCATCGTGGTTCTTGCCAACAAGGGGATCGCGCAGGTTGGGACTCCGCTGGAATTGTACGAGACGCCGGATAACGAATTTGTCGCGCAATTCATCGGCTCGCCTTCGATGAACCTGCTGCCCGGTATCATCACACAAACGGGCGAAACGACAGTTGTCACGCTAGAGGCCGGTGGAACGATCACGAGCGCTATCGCGACCCAGGCGGAGGACATGGGCAAACAAGTGAATGTCGGCATCCGGCCAGAAGATTTTGTTCCAGCTGACGCGGACGCGGCCTTTCAAGGGGTGGTGGACTTCACCGAGGCACTAGGCGAAGTCACACTGCTGTACTTTGAAAACCGCACCGGGGCTGAATCTGTGATTGCCAAGTTGCAGGGTATCCAGCGCAATATGCGGGGACAAACTGTTGGTGTCTCAGCCCGTCCCGAAAAGGTGCATTTGTTTCACGACGGAAAATCTATGCGCAGCAAGTCCTGACTTTTCTGCGAATTGGTGAAGTCCAATTTAATCATCAGCGTTGATCGTTTCGATTGTACCTGTCGGCCACGCCGCCAGGTATTCCAACGTGCCTTAATCGGATAATGGAACGTGTTTTTTAGCTTGTGAACGCACCGGTTGGTTAAATCTTCCGACCCGTCGACCAGCGGTGTTACGCGGTCGCAAAGGCGCCAAGTCAATTCAAACTGGACTTATGGAAACTGCCAACTGTCACTTTTGGACTGACAGCTGGATCGCAAAGGTCTAACCTGTATCCACAAAAACAAAAAAACGGATTTACAACGGGAGATCTAACAATGACTAAACTAACAAACCTGTCCAGGCGGACGGTGCTGAAAAGCGCAGGTGCCGCGGCTCTGGCGGCCCCTCTTTACAGCAAAAGCGCACTGGCCTCTTCAGGTGAGATCAACATTCTGATGTGGTCGGATTATCTGCCACCCAGTTTCCTGCAAGAGTTTGAAACTCTGACCGGAATCAAGGTTAACTATACCGGCATCGGGTCGAACGAAGAGATCATCAACAAGATGAAGGCGACCAAGGGCCAAGGCTTTGACATCGTCTCGCCCACCAACAACCGGTCCTTGCAGTGGGAACCGCTTGAGTTGCTGCAGCCCTTCGACATGAACAAGGTACCGATTGATCTGGTGAACCCGGCGATGGCCGCTATTGGCACAGATGCGTGGAACTTTGGCGATGCGGGCGTGCACTGGCTGCCGCATATCTGGGGCACCGAGGGCATTGCCTATCGCACCGATCTATGGCTGCCCGAAGGCGATGCGCCGTCTTATGGCGATGTTTGGTCCGAGGAGAATGCGGGCAAAACCATGGGCCGCGCGCATTCGATGATGCTGGGCGCAGGTCTTTACATGGAACGTTCGGGTGAGATGGAGCCGGGCTCGGTCTGGGCCGCTTATGGTGACGAGGACACCATGCGCAAGGTTTGGGGTCAGATCACCGACTGGTGCATCGAACGCAAGAACCGGATCAAACTGATCTGGAACGACGCGGATACTCAGAAAAACGGCCTGCTGAACGAAGGTGTTGTTGTCGGCCAGACCTGGGATGGTCCGCCGCTGGCGCTGAAATCGGCGGGCGAGCCGGTGCACTACCAAGCTCCTGTCGAAGGTGCGATGGCCTGGGTTGACGGTATGTCGATTCCGACCGGTGCGGCAAATATCGACCAGATCTACGCCTTCATCGACTTCGCTTATCAGGCGAAGCCGGCTGGTGTGGCGATTGACAGTCACGGCTATAACTCACCGGTTCTGGGTGCCGATCAGTATTCGGGCGACACCTACAAGAAGAACTTTGCCGAAGCCTATCCGGGCGACTCGTTGGCCAACCTCAACCCATGGCCGGCCGAAGCACCGTGGTACGCTGAAACCCGGACCGAATTCGTCAACAAGTTCAAGAGCGCCTGATCGCTTAGAAACGTTACCCCCCCGCGACATTGCGGGGGGCCTTTAATCCGCACGGTTTAGCGTGACGGAGCCCAATTTTATGCGGTTAACACCCGCATCCATCGGAGATAGCAAACATGAGTGCTGGGGTCGGTGTAGATCTTGAGAACCTGTGGATTCGTTTTGGCGATTTCGTCGCGGTGCGGGACGCGAATGTGAACATAAACGGGGGCGATTTCTTTTCGTTCCTTGGCCCTTCGGGCTGTGGCAAGACCACGATCCTGCGTGCGGTTTCGGGCTTTCTGGACCCCAGCGAGGGCAAGGTTCTGATCGGCGGCAACGACATGCGCGGGATTGGACCGAACAAACGCCCTACAGCTCTGATCTTCCAGAACCTCGCGCTGTTTCCACTGATGAAAGTGTGGGAGAACATCACCTTTTCCATGGAGATCAAGGGCGCCAGCGCCAAGGAACGCCGCAAGCGCGCCGATGAGCTTTTGGACATGATCGCGCTGCCGGGGCAGGGCGACAAACTGCCCAGCGAGCTGTCGGGTGGTCAGCGCCAGCGGGTCGCCATTGCCCGTGCGCTTTGTGCCGAACCCGATGTGCTGCTGCTGGATGAACCACTTTCGGCGCTGGATCTGAAGCTACGCCAGCATATGCGCACCGAGCTGCGCGAGATTCAGCAGCGTGTCGGCATCACCTTCATCTACATCACCCACGACCAGGGCGAGGCGTTGACCATGTCCGACAACATCGCCGTGATGCGTGCGGGCGTGATCGACCAGATTGCCGATGGCAAGACCATCTACAATGATCCCAACACAGCCTTCGCGGCCTCATTCGTTGGGGAAAACAATGTGTTCCGGGGCAAGATCAAGCAGGTCATGGGCAATGAGGCGATGATCGCGACCAATCGCTCTGGTGATCTAGTGGCGCGAATTTCCACCGCCAACCAAGGCAAGTTGAAAGAGGGGGATGACGCCATGATGTTCATCCGCCCCGAGGCGTTTGCCATCGCCCCCGATGGGGCGACGGGCGACCATTTCGTCACCGCCCGCGTCAACCACGAGGAATTCGAGGGGAACGTCTTCAACATCTTCACTGAGGGTGAGGGCGGGAAGGAGATCAAGGTCTCGATCCCGAACCATGGTCAATCCTTCCAGGATCACACCGGACAGAACATCACGCTGGAATATGAGGCGCAGAATGCGGTTCTGGTTCCGGCGGGTGAACTGGCCGCGGAATAGGGGGAACTGAAATGCCCCGCTTCCTGAAAGAGTTCTTTAACCGCAACGGCACCGGTATGGGGCTAGCGATTCTGGGTCTGGTGATCTTCTGGACCATCGGCCTGATCATCCTGCCGCAGCTGTCGATGCTGGATTTCTCATTCCGGCCTAACCTGCCTCCGCCTGAGATTGGCGGGCCCAAGGATGTCTACACGCTGGAGAATTACAAATATTTGATCTACGGCCCCGAGGGCGGCAGTCAGGAATACAACGCGGTCGATCTGCGCGTGTTCTTCCGTACTCTGGTTGCGGCGGTCTGTGTGACGATCTTCAACCTGATCCTCTGCTACCCAATCGCATACTATCTGGGCCAGTCCAAGGGCAGCCATATTCGCATCTTTGCGATCATGCTGATCATCCCTTACTGGATCAACGAAATCCTGCGCGCCTTTGCATTGCGCATCATCTTTGGTGAGACAGGCGTGCTGAATACCCTGTTCGTCGGCCTTGGCGTCTTTGACACACCGTTCGACTTCATCCGCAACGACATCGCGCTCTATGCAGGGCTTGGCTACGCCTACATCCTGCTGATGATTTTCCCGATGTATAACGTGATCGAAAGCCTCGACGGCAACCAGATCGAGGCCGCACGGGATCTGGGTGCCCCGTGGTGGCGGATTCACTGGCGGGTCGTCATCCCCTATGCCAAGCCGGGGATCAGTTCGGGCTGTACGATGGTGTTCATGCTGTCGGCAGGAGCGCTGGCTGCGCCGCAAATTCTGGGTGGGCCGTCCAGCTTGTGGTTCACGCAGCTGATCTATCAGCAATTCAACGACAACAATGACTGGCCGCAGGGGGCCGCTTACGCGATCGTGCTGCTGGTGACCTGTATCCTGTTTGTGTTGGCCGTAATGCGTCTGTTCAAGGTGAATATGGGGGATATCGGCAAATGAACCTGTCCTTCCTTCGTGTAAGTATCTGGGTCTATCTGGCAATCTTCTTCCTGTATCTGTTGGGCCCGCTGGTGATCATGTCGGTCACGGCCTTCAACTCGTCTGCCTTCCCGCGGATGACTCCGTGGGAATGCCTGACCTTCCAGTGGTTCGGAGCGCTGTTTCAGGATCAGCGTATCCTGAACGGCATCAAGAACTCGCTGATCATCGGGGCCGGTACGGTGGTTCTGTCGGTGGCGATGGGGCTGGCGGGGGCGCTGATGCTGACCCAGATATGGCCCAAGCTGCGCGCAACCTATTACACAATCATCATCGCGCCTATCCTGATCCCCGGGGTTGTTCTGGGGATTTCAACCCTGGTGTTCTGGGACCGGATCAACCGGATGCTGGGGCTGGGCGCGGATAGTGTCCTGTCGAACGGCATTTTCCTGACGGTGATTGGCCAGTCCACCTTTATCGCCAGCTATTGCATGTTGGTTCTGGTGGCGCGGCTGCAGCGGTATGACGTGGCCTTGACCGAGGCCGCACTGGACCTTGGCGCGACCCATGCGCAGGCGTTCCGCAAAATCCTGCTGCCGTTTATGCGGCCCGCGATTGCAAGCGCCGCAGTGCTGGCGTTCCTCGCGTCGTTCGAAAACTACAACACGACCACCTTCACCTTCGGCGAATACCCGACACTGACCATCGAACTGGCACAGAAAGTACGCTATGGCATCACGCCGTCGATCTCGGCCCTGGCCTTTATCATCGTGGCGCTGACGGTGTTTTTTGCCCTGCTGAACGAGGCGAAGTTGAAGCGACAGGAACTGGTCGCCGCCGCGCGCAAGAATGCCACGGTCGAAGAACTGGCGGGCAAGATCAAACTGCCCAGTTTCTTTGCAGGCAATGTCGCCGCCATGCTCGTGGTTGTCTTCGCGGCCGCTACGATCACAGTTGTGGGCACGGCAACCGCCTACAGCCCGGACCAATGCATCGCCAACGTGAAAGAGCAAAAGCAGCTTGAAGCCGACCAGCGTATCCAAGAGCTGCGCAAGCAGCGCGAAGAACGCCGCAAACAGCGCGAAGCTGACGAGGCAGAACAAGGCGAGACGCAATCCGCTCCGAAACCGTCGAACAATAGCGGGTTTGGCAATGTCTTCGCGCCAAATGCTTTGAGTGGTGACGAAGATGAATCCAACGCCGAGCCGCAACCTTCGACCAATGGCGGGTTCGGCGGAGCGTTTGACCCCAACAGTCTGAAAACGGACGAATAGCGCAATCTGCGCCCGCCGGGATTACCCCTCGGCGGGCGCGCCTTTTTCCAGAACAAGCGCATCACAGGCATCAATCACATGCCCGTTCCACGTGACCGGCGCGGCGTTGTAGTTGATCAGGAATGTATGTTCGCCTGTCTCACGACGTCTGAGGCCGCTCAACATGGGATACACACTCAACCCCGTATGCTGAGCGGCCATCCGAACGACACGATCCCAAAGAGTGTCGTTCGGGAAATTGGCCAGATACCACATGGATCCGGTGCCCGTCAGCGCTGGCGTTCCGTCTGCATGGGTCAACAGTGCTGTGGCGGTCCCAGACAAACGCTCGACCCAGTGACAGGCCGCTCCTCCGCCCGAGACATCGCGTTTGGACGTGGGCGGCAGGGTTTCGATCAGGTCAACATGGCTGTCCAGGCCGACCAGGCCCGGTCGACCAGTCTGAGGAATCTGAAAATCGCGGGTAATCGCCCCGCTACGCGGTCCCAGAATGGCCAGATCACAGCCGTTTGAAATACTCCGCTCCAAGTCCTTGTCGATCGTGGCCAGACCAGGTGCCAGTATGATTTTGTAGCCATCCGCCGGAATGCTGTCGGGCGACAGGAAGTCCACCGACAAGCCCGCCCTTCGCAACGCGCGGTAGGTCGAGAAGACCAGCCGGAAATAATCAAACCCTGCCCCCTGAGGTTGGGTCGCCCACGCCCAGTCTGAGGCGTAGTCGAACAGAATGGCTACATCCGCCTTGCGCTGTGTCACAGAACCGATTTGGGCAAGGGTATCCGCTGTTTCTCGCGCCTCGGTCAAGGCTGGGGCAGGGCGATTGTCTGGTGTCAGTAATCCTGCATGCATCTGCTCTTGCGCGAAGGGAGCTTGTCGCCAGCGGAAATAGCTGACCACCTCGGCCCCGTGGGCGACAGCCTCAAGCGACCAGAGCCGGACCATACCCGGCAACGGTGCCGGGTTGTAGGGCGCCCAATTCACCGGGCCAGGCTGCTGCTCCATCACCCACCAGCGGCCCCGCCCCACGGCGCGGTATAGGTCGTGGTGGAACGCCTGCATGTCGGGATCACCCTGTTGCATAAAGGCGGCTTTATGCGCCTCGTCCACCTCAAGCCGGTCAGACAAGAAGCCGATCGGATAGCTGTCCCACGTGGCGATATCCAGGTCATCGCCCACCTTGAAATGGTCGAATTCCAATACCCGGCCCATGTAGTTGTGCAGCAGCGGCGCGTCGGTCAGCTTGCGCAGCACATCCACTTGCGCCTTGTTGAACACCACCACCTGATCCGAGCTGAACCGGCGGAAAGCCAGAACATGGGCGGGGTTGGGTTCAGTCACAGTCAGGTTGGGCAGGTCAATCTGGTCGAAACCATCATATTCCATCGACCAGAACACATTCCCCCAAGCTGTATTCAATGCATCGATCGAGCCGTATTGACCCTCAAGCCAATTCTGAAACGCGGCAAGGGCGACCGGGCTATAGCTGATGGTGGTATCGTGGCAGCCATATTCATTGTCGATCTGCCACGCGGCGATGTGGGGATTCCGGCCATATCGCTCACCCATGATCTGCGTGATCCGAGCGCATTCCTCAATATAACCCTGATGGCTAAAGCAGTAATGCCGCCGCGATCCGAATTTGCGTGGGTTCCCGTCCGCGTCAACTGCCAGCATGTCCGGGTATTTCTCAAGCATCCAGCGCGGTGGCGTGGCGGTTGGTGTCCCCAGAACCACTTTCAAACCCGCCGCGCCCAAAGTGTCGATGGCCCGGTCAAGCCAGTCGAATTGCAGATCACCCGGAGTTGGTTCCATCCGGCTCCAAGCGAATTCGCCGATGCGCACCCAGGACAGGCCGTTTTCGACCATGCGTGCGGCATCTTCGGCCCATATCACTTCTGGCCAATGTTCAGGATAATAGCAGACGCCAAGTTCCGGTTTCATAGGATAACTCTGTATTCTGGCTGACCCTTTCCCGCGCTGTGTGCCGCAAAGGTCATGCCGTTTGAAGGCTGTTTTGCAAGGATATCCGCATCCAGCCCCTGCCGGGCCGAAGTACAGAACAAGGTTGTCAGATCAGCCCCTCCAAAGCAGGGACATGAGGTATGTGCCGCATCGAATTCCACCGACTGCAGGAACTGACCGTCCGGCGCATGGGCTGCAACGCGATTTGCACCCCATTGGGCAATCCAAATGTTGCCTTGGGCATCTACCACTGCACCATCTGGGTTCAGATCATCTGCGCGTAAATCAAGAAAAACGGAGCTGTCGCCCTCGGGCCAGCCATCCGACGGGTTCAGCGTCCAGCGCATCACCTGCTTGGTCGCCGTATCGGTGAAATAGGCGCAGGATCGGTCGGGCGCGAAACAGATCGCGTTCGAGATCGTGACGTCAGGCACCAAACGGCGCAGTTCCCCGCGCCAAAACCGATAAATCGCGCCTGCTCCACGCTCAGCATTTTTCCCCATCGTTCCGATCCAGAACCCGCCCCACGGATCAGCCCGGCCATCATTCGAGCGTGTGACAGAGTTTTCTGCCTCAAGCGCAGTGATCAGCGCCTTTTTGCGGCTTTCAAGATTGAAGTGCCACAACCCGGTTTCGGACGCGATCAGCAGCGTCTCAGTGTCGACCCACCCGGCGGCCGAGACATGTTCGTCGAACTGCCATTCAACGGGCGCGCTATCGACCTGCGTCATCAAACGTTTGCCAAGAATGTCGAACCAGAAAAGCTGCTTCCGTTGGGGATGCCACAGCGGCCCCTCGCCCAATGCGCAAGGGCGGTCGTCAAAGACGGTGCTCATCCGGCGGCCTCGTTGTAGGCCGCGACGATTCCGCGTGCACGTTCCGAGATCTCGGCTACTGAAAAGCCGGGCTTGAAAAGGGCCGATCCAATGCCGAAACCGTCCGCCCCCGCATTGATCCACACATCGAAATTATCGGGCCCAGCACCACCAACGGCGTAGACCTTTGCCCCTTCTGGCAATACTGGGCGCATAGCGGCCAATCCGGTCGGTCCCGCCATCACACCGGGAAACAACTTGAGCCCCGTTGCGCCTGCCTTGAGGGCGGCAAACGCCTCGGTCGGGGTGTAGACGCCGGGCCAGCTTTGCATGTTCAGCGCGACCGTGCGCTGGATGACATCCGTGTCGCAATTGGGCGAAACGATCAGCTTGCCGCCAACCTTGGCCACGGCATCCACTTGATCCGCGGTTAACACCGTGCCCGCGCCAATCAACGCCGTATCACCAAATTTTTCGGCCAGTATGCCGATGCTTCTTAGCGGCTCGGGCGAATTCAGCGGCACTTCAATCTGGTCGATACCGGCATCAATCAGAGCCTGGCCAACATCGGTCGCTTCGGTCGGGTGAAGACCTCTGAGGATTGCGATAATGGGACGGCTCATGCGGTCTGCCTCGTCAGGTTTCGGGCCTGATGCAGACCCGCCAGAGTGGTGTTCGTACTATCGGCGATTTCAAAAAAAGCGCCTTGCTGTTTCAGGGCGTGACCATAGACATCCGACAGCCCCTCAGCCCCGATGATCGCGATCTGCTGACCCAGCCAATAGGGTCGCGTGGCAGCCAGTTCTGCCCCGATTAGAAATCCTGACAGACGGGCGCGGGCAACAGAAGCATCCTGCCCATTCAGCAAATCAGCTGCGCGCAGTCCAAACAGGCGCGCCGCCATCTGTTCAGGTTTGGACAAAGCATCCGCCGCGGCTTCGGCAAAAGCCGCATCGTCCCATCCTTCTCCGACCGAGTGACGCAGCACCGAATGCCCGCTGAGCAGGCTGAACATCTCACCGGTCATGAAGGTGCGAAAGCTGACCACTTCGCCCGCGCTGACTTGCACCCACTTAGTATGGGTCCCCGGTAAGCAGATCACGCCGTCCCAATTCTTGTATCCTGCCAGATAGCCTGCGATCTGAGTTTCCTCACCCCGCATGACGTCTGGCGGGTTGGCCTGTTTCAAACCGGGCACCACAAAAGCGCGGAAGCGCGGGTCCGTGCCCGGCACCCTGATCGGAGCGCGTGGCACTGGCGCTGAAGGCACGGCAGAGTAGGGGGCCTCGACCCAGCCCTGACGCGCGCCTACCATACCACAGGCGACGACATCGACCGGCTCGGCACCAAGCCAATCCTCGATCAATTCCAGCAATGCATCCTGAAACGCGCCCCGGGTCAGACTTCCCATACCCTTGTCCGAGTCCGCCTGATCCAGAACATGGCTGCCCTGCATTGCCCAAACTCGTAAATGGGATGTTCCCCAATCTGCTGCGATCCATTCGATACTCATGGTCTCATCCCGTCACCACGACACCGCCATCGACCGCCATGCACTGACCAGTCATCGCCCGGCTGGCTTGTGAAGCCAGAAACAGCGTAGGCGCAATCATGTCCTCTGGGGTCAGATGTTCTTTCAGGCATTGTCGGTCCAGATGCGAGGCCAGATCTACGGGCGTGGCCCACATGTCCAGTTGTTTCTGCGTCAGCACCCAACCGGGGGCCAGCGCGTTGACACGGATATTCCTGGGGCCAAGTTCACGTGCTAATGAGCGGGTCATGCCGGTTATCCCTGCATTCGAAGTGGTGTAGACCGGATAGCCGGCATTGCCCATCATGTAACTGATCGAACTGAAATTGATGATCGCGCCGCCTTCAGTCATCTGACGTGCGGCTTCCTGTGAGGCAAAGAAATACGCCTTGAGGTTCACCTCGATCATCCAATCCCAGAATTCGGGCGTTGTTTCTTCGAGTGAGTGGCGCTTGTCATTGGCTGCGTTGTTGACCAACACGTTGAGCGGTCCGTGCGCCTCGGCCGCTTTGGTCATCGTGGCGCGTAGCAGTTCGGTATCCGTCATATCCCCTTGCAGGAACAGCGGCGCACGACCGTGTTTTTCGCGCATCTCTTCAACAAAAGCACTGGCATCAGACCGGCCGATGAACGCGACATTGGCCCCCTGCGCCATGAACCCGTCGGTCAGCGCAGCGCCAACGCCTGAGCCTCCACCGGTGATATAAACCGAGGCACCGTTTAGGTCGTGGAATGTGGCGGGTTGGCTCATCAGCGGCTCTTTCTGCTTACGGGGCGCGTAGTTTGGCCCGTTTGGAAAATAAATTTGTAGGGCCTCTCACGCGGCCCTGGCAGGCTGACACCAATCCGGCAGCCATTCGGAATGCGCGGTCAGGAGATCGGTGACCAGATTGCGAATTTGCCGCAAGTCCAGTTCCGCAGCTGTATGCGGGTCCATCATCGCGGCGTGATAGATATATTCAGGGTTTTGGTCGACAAGCGCGCGCACGATCAGCTCTTGCACATTGATCTGGCTGCGCATCAGCGCGATCAGTTGGGGCGGGATATCTGTCACGACTGAGGGCTGCACCCCGTTACTATCCACCAGACAGGGCGTTTCAACCGCCGCGCCCAAAGGCAATTGCGGGATTTGGCCGGTGTTGGGCAAGTTGCCATAAGCCACATAAGGCGTGTCGGTTACGATAGCATTCATCAGATCGGCCGCAAATTCGTGGCTGCGCGTCACTGCGATGTCGCGCCCATCCGTCAGGGTCTTTGCCTGTTCTTTCCAACTGGCGATTTGTTCCTCGCACCGGGTGGGATATTCATCCAGCGGGATCGAAAACTGCTCGATCAGGTCCTCACGACCGTCCTTGATGAACCATGGAACATACTCGGCCAGATGCTCGGAACTCTCGGTGCAAAAATAGCCAAGGTGGTCCATCACCTCGTACCGCACTTTGTTGGGACAGCGGGGCATCAACAAAGGCGGCTTCGGGAACCGCCCACCGGCATAGCCCTGACGCAGCGCGGGATAAAGATCGTGTCCTTCATGCTCCAACCGCAGGAAAAAGGCGACGTGGTTTACGCCCGCTACCTTGTAGCGAATATCGCTTTTTGGAAGGTCCAGATCATGGGCCAGTTCTTCGACGGTGTTCTGGACCGAGTGACACAGCCCGACATGTTTGAGCGTCGGGAAACGTTCGGCCAGAGCCCAGGTGTTGATCGCCATGGGGTTGACGTATTGCAACATCGTTGCGTTTGGACAAAGCTGCAGCATTTCATGCGCGATATCCCAAAGAACCGGAACCGTGCGCAGGCCCCGCATGATGCCGCCGACGCCCAATGTATCGGCGATGGTCTGGCGCAGTCCGTATTGCTTGGGGATATCGAAATCCGTGATCGTGCAGGGTCTGTAGCCCCCCACCTGAAACGCTGTTACCACGAAATCCGCCCCATCAAGCGCCGTGCGGCGGTCTGTATGGGTCGTGACGGTTGCGCCGGTCCCGACCGAGCGGATCATGGCGCGGGCAACGGTTTCACTTTCGGCCAAGCGGTTCGCGTCGATATCCATCAACGCAAAATGGCTGTCTGCAAGCGCAGGGGTCAGCAGGGCATCGCCGACGATATTCTGCATGAAGATCGTGGAGCCCGCTCCGACGAAGGCAATCTTTGTCATTTTGCAAACCTTTGGTTTGACGTTATTTTACGGCACCGAGGGTCAGACCCGCGATGAAGTGTTTCTGCATCAGGAAGAACATCGCCACGGGCGGCAGCGCCGCGACGATGGAACCGGCGCTCATCAGTTGATAAGCGGCGCGGAATTGGGCGTTAAAGCTGGTGATCCCGGCGGTAACAGGCTGGCTTTCAGCCCCTTGGGTCAACACCACCGCCCAGAAATAGTCGTTCCAGATGAAGGTGAAGATCAGCACGCTCAACGCAGCGATGGCCGGCTTCATCAGCGGCAGAACGACGTACCAAAAGATACGCACCTCGCTAATACCTTCTACCCGCGCGGCCTCGATCAGCTCAAACGGAAGCGCCCGGATGAAATTGCGCATGAAGAGAGTGCAGAACCCAGTCTGGAAGGCAATGTGAAATAGCACCAGCCCGGTTTTGGTGTTGTAGAGGCCCAATTCCAGCGTGAGATCGCGCACCGGCACCATCAGGATTTGGAAAGGCACGAAGTTGCCGGCCACGAAGAGGAAGAAAATCCACAGGTTCGACCTGAACTTGTAGATACCCAGGGCAAAACCAGTCATGCAGCTGAGCGCAACAGCACCAATCACAGTAGGAATGGTGATCAGGAACGAGTTCAGCAGATATCGCGGCATGTCCGAGTTGAAGAACACCTGCCCATAGTTGAAGGCTCCTTCAAAACTGGACGGCATACCCCAGTAGTTGGCGTTGGTGAAATCCGCCGCGGGTTTGACCGAGAACAGCGCCACCGCCAGCAATGGTCCCAACCACAGCAGCAGGGCAACGGGTAGCATGGCCTGATAGGTGATCTGCGCCGCGCGGGGCTGTTTTTCGATAGGTTTGGGAAACATCTCAGTGTCCCCTTTCTTCACGGTACATCGACCACAGGAAGTAGGCGATGAAGCACAGCATGATGAGGAACAGGATGACCGCAATGGCGGCACCGTAGCCCATACGGAATCCATATTCGGACAGGGCAACTTCGAACATGTAGTAGGCCAGCACGCGAGACGAACCGAAAGGACCACCCTGGGTCATGATCGAAATCAAGTCAAAGCTGCGCAAGGCGCCGATGATTGTAACGACGAAAGCAATGAATGTGGCAGGGCGCAGTTGCGGCAGGATGATGTGCCACAGCATCCGCCAGCCCTTTGCGCCATCCAAGCGGCCGGCTTCAATCTGTTCCGGGTCCACTGCGTTCAAACCTGTCAGATACAGGATCATACAATAAGCGGTTTGCGGCCAGAGACCGGCAACGATGATGCCATAGGTCACGAAACGCTCGTCGCCCAGCACGTTGAGCGGGCCAAGACCGAAGAAGGCGAGGAATTCGTTCAGCAATCCAAAGGTCGGGTCGTAAAACCATGTGAAAACAAGGCCCACAACAACCTGTGAGATCACGAACGGAAAGAAAAACAGCGACTTGTAGAGGCGAATACCCCAAACGGTCTGGTTCAGGAACAGCGCAATGAAAAGCCCTGCAGGGATCGCGGCCAGATACAGTATTAGCCAGATCAGGTTATTCTTGAGTGAGATGAAAAAGGCATCCCGGTCGACCCACTCCCAATAGAGGTCCTCATAGTTGCGAAAGCCTACATATTCCGCAGCACCCAGCCCATCCCACTCATAAAGAGAGAGGTTAAAGGACTGAAAAACTGGAATGATGACGTAGACCATGAAGAACAGCAGGCCAGGGGCAAGGAACAGCCACGGGGCGATGCGCTGCTGGTTGCGGTGAAACCAGCTTTCCTGTTCAGGAGCTTCGGCGGCAGTGGTCATGGGGACACTCGGATTGGATCAAAGGAGCAAGGCGGGCTTTACCCGCCTTGCGCAGGTCTTGGTACAAACCGGGCCAGAGGCCCGGTCTGACCGGATCAGTTGTCGTAGATGCGCTGACGCGCGCGTTCCAGCTTGGCCAGGATGCGGTCGGCATTGTCAGGCTTGACCATGAATTCCTGGAAGCCTTCCATCGACACTTTGGCCATTTCTGCCGGTGCGTCGCGGTCCCAGAACTGGGCGACACCGCCGGGGCTGTTGGACGACAGCATCTCGAAGCCCTGGTTCAGGAATTTGTCGTCATCCACGGCCGATTTTGCGTTGACAGGAAGCTGGCCCAGGTTTTTGCCGTTGTTAATTTCGGTCTGTTCGTCAGGCGAGACAACGAAGCGCAGGAATTCACGCGCAGCTTCCTTGTTCGAGGCGTTCGACGGGATGTGGAACGTATCCGTTGGCGCGTCCTCGGCAAGTTCGACATCGGGGTTGATCGACACAAACTGATAGAAATCCAGCTGATCATCGCTCAGACCGGCTTCGCGCAGCGGGGCCACGGCGAAGTTGCCCATCAGATAGGCTGCAGCTTCGCCATTGACCATGAAGGGCAGGGCTTCTTGCCAGCTATAGGTCTGGTGGTTGTCGATGAACGCGCCCATGTCGATCAGCTGTTTCCAATTGGCGAAGGTCTGCTTGACGCGGTCGTCTTCCCAGCTCACTTCGCCATTGGCCAACTGCTGGTGGAAGTCGAAGCCGTTGGTACGCATGTTCAGATAGTCAAACCAGCCGCCTGCGGTCCACAAGAATTTGGTGCCGATCGTATAGCAGGCGCGGCCGGAATCGACGATCTTCTGACAGTTGGCCAGCTCTTCTTCCCATGTGGTCGGCTCGGTCAGACCCAGCTCATCGAAGATGTCTTTGCGATAGTAAACACCCCACTGGTAATAGGTATAGGGCACGCCCCATTGCTTTCCGTCGATGGTCATCGCGCCTTTGGTCGAGGCCAGATTGTCGCCAATCTCGGCTTCGGCCCAAAGGTCCGACACGTCTTCGAACAGACCAGCCTCGACATAGGGCTTCATCCGGTTGGCAGCATACCAGGTGGCAACATCCGGAGTATCAGCAGTCAGAAAGTTGCGTATCTGAGTCTTGTAGGCTTCACGGTCGATCACAGTGGTCTCGATCTCCAGACCAGGGTGTTGCGCCGCAAACCGGTCGATCATCGCTTCCATCGTTGCGCGAGGCGCCGGGTTCGATGTGTCCAGGAAAATGCGCAGCTCGCCGGTCAGTTCAGCTGCTACAGGCGCTGCAAGTGCCACACTCGCCGCCAAAGCTGCTGCAGTGCGCTTGAAGATGGAATTCATGGTGTCCTCCCTTAGATTCCATTTTTTTGGTTATTTTGGTTCCAAATAATGAAACCTTGTTTTACATATTGAAAACTACACATCGAATCGGTTAATCTTGTCAAGACCCTCGTGACGAAGACGGTGGATCAATGGGAGGATGGAAGGCGCTCGTGGCTGGCGACGGTACTATAGGAAAAGCGTGCGACGTACTGGAGCAGGTGGCAGCGTTTGCTCGCCCGGTCCGATTCGCGGAACTTTTGGAAAGCAGCGATTTTCCAAAGGCGACCCTGTATCGCTTTCTTCAAAGCCTGACAAACCAGGGCATGCTGTCCTATGACCCGGACCGGCAGACATATGCGCCCGGGCTGCGCCTTGTCCGTTTGGCGCACGCTGCGTGGACCCAAAGTTCGCTTGCCCCGATCGCACGACCTTTTCTGGACGCGCTCAGCCGCGAAACGGGCGAGACTGTACACCTTGCCCAACTGGATTCAGGTCAGGTTCTGTATGTCGACAAGCGCAACGCGACCCAACCTGTAGAAATGTATTCGCAAGCGGGTAAAGTTGGCCCCGCTTATTGCACAGGCGTGGGAAAGGCCATGATGGCTTATCTGGACGCTGACGCGCTGGATAAAGCTCTGTCGCAGCAAAGCTTTCATCGGTTTACCGACAAGACCTTGGCGTCGGAACAACTCTTGCGGGCGGATCTCGATGTCATCCGTGCGCGGGGATACGCCGTGGATGATGAAGAACACGAACCGGGCATTATCTGCGTAGCCTGTCCCGTCCTGACCGAAGGGGGGCGGATTTTGGGTGCGATTTCGATCACCGGATCGACGGAACGAATGAGCTTTGATCAGTTGCAGGCATGGGTACCCCGTGTACGCCGCGTGGCTGATCAAATTGGAATTGAAGCGCAAGCGTGGCGGTTTCCCGAAAGCCGTCCAAACGGATCTAAGGACAGGATGCAAGCGACATGACAGGCGTCACTCTGAACAGTGCGATCAAGCGATATGGTGAGACGCAGGTTATTCACGGAATCGATTTACAGATCGAGGATGGCGAGTTTTGCGTCTTTGTCGGTCCATCGGGGTGCGGCAAGTCCACTTTGCTTCGGATGATCGCGGGGCTTGAGGAAACGACAGAGGGTGAGATCCGGATCGGGTCGCGCGATGTGACCCATCTGGACCCGGCCAAACGGGGGGTTGCAATGGTGTTCCAGACCTACGCGCTCTACCCGCATATGACAGTGGCCGAGAATATGGGTTTTGGTCTTCGTATGAACGGCGTCGCCAAGACCGAAATCGACAAAAAGGTACAAGAAGCGTCGAGCATTCTGAAACTCGATCAGTATCTGAAGCGTAAGCCCAAAGCTCTGTCCGGTGGCCAGCGGCAACGTGTTGCTATCGGCCGGGCCATCGTGCGCGGCCCCGAGGTGTTTCTGTTCGATGAACCTCTGTCCAACCTGGATGCCGAGTTGCGCGTCGAAATGCGTGTCGAGATCGCGCGCCTGCACAATGAAATCGGCGCGACCATGATCTATGTGACCCATGACCAGGTCGAAGCGATGACCATGGCGGACAAGATCGTGGTTCTGCGCGATGGCCGGATCGAACAAGTGGGCGCGCCGATGGACCTCTACCGCGACCCGGACAACCGGTTCGTCGCGGGCTTCATCGGTTCGCCAGCGATGAACTTTTTGGAGTGCGACGTGGCAGATGGCCATGTGACGCACCCCGCGTTCAGCCAGCCAGTGCCGGTGACGTCCTCGGTTCCTGCAAACGCAACGAAAGTGACGCTGGGCGTTCGCCCCGAACACCTTCAGGTGGACCGTTCTGGCGACAGTTGCACCGTGGACCTGACCGAAGCGTTGGGGGGTGTCAGTTACTCGTATCTGCTGACCGCGAATGGCGACAAGCTGATCGTGGAAGAGCGGGACGATGAGCGCAGCAAGCAAGGCGCACGTATCGGCGTCACCTTCTCGCCCGACCGTGCAATGATGTTCGACGCGGAAACGGGCGAACGGTTGCGGTAAACGCAGACCAGCCTATCGCAGAAGGGCGCCGGTCACGAGGCACGGCGCCTTTTGTAGCGCAATTTTGTTGTGGATTTTGTATCCAATATCCGATATCGCAATTGAAACGGCGCATCTCCTGCGCCGCAACCTCGGATTTGTCGAAGGATCGCCGTATGACGACCAATGTTTTCACTGGCACAATGCCAGCGCTCATGACCCCCTGCACAGCGGACCGTCAACCAGATTTCGACGCGTTGGTGCGTAAGGGGCGACAGATGATCGACGCAGGCATGTCGGCCGTTGTCTATTGCGGGTCGATGGGGGATTGGCCTTTGCTGACCGATGCCCAGCGTATGGAAGGGGTTGAACGCCTAGTGGCCGCGGGGCTACCCGTTGTCGTCGGCACCGGGGCGATCAATACCAAATCCGCTGTGGCCCATGCGGCGCATGCGCAAAAGGTGGGTGCCGTTGGGTTGATGGTGATCCCACGTGTTCTGTCGCGTGGCAGCTCTCCGACCGCGCAGAAGAACCACTTCAAGGCAATCCTGACCGCAGCGCCGGATGTGCCTGCGATCATCTATAACAGTCCCTACTACGGGTTCGCCACGCGGGCCGATTTGTTTTTTGCACTGCGGGCCGAGCATCCCAACCTGATCGGCTTTAAAGAGTTCGGCGGCAAAGAAGACCTGCGCTATGCAGCGGAAAATATCACCAGCCAGGACGATCAGGTCACGCTTATGGTCGGCGTCGATACCGAGGTGTACCATGGGTTCGTCAATTGCGGCGCAACTGGCTCGATTACGGGCATCGGCACCGCATTGCCGCGCGAGACGCTGTTGCTGGCCGAACTGTCCAAGAGGGCAGCCAAAGGCGATGCCGAAGCCCGCCAGCGCGCACAGGAACTGACCGAGGCGATTCATGTTCTGTCCAGCTTTGACGAAGGGCCGGATCTGGTGCTTTACTACAAGCATCTTCTGGTGCTGAACGGGGACGAGGAATACAGGTTGCACTTCAACGATACGGATGAGCTGACCGACGCGCAGCGTAACTATTGCGAG
Source organism: Ruegeria sp. AB6 (assembly GCF_056542685.1). NCBI lineage: Bacteria > Pseudomonadati > Pseudomonadota > Alphaproteobacteria > Rhodobacterales > Roseobacteraceae > Ruegeria > Ruegeria sp. AB6. The sequence goes on from NZ_JBQGAD010000005.1 coordinate 303,459, forward strand.
CAGCAATATGCCCTGTTCGGCGCGTGGTTCGCCAATTGGTCGAAACAGGGCGGAGTGATCGCTGAATGCATGTGATCGACAGCCATACCGGAGGCGAGCCCACGCGGGTCATTCTGGATGGAGCACCCGATCTGGGTACCGGGTCGCTGGCCGACCGCGCCCGAAGGCTGGCAACCGATCACGAGGAATTCTACCGCTCGATCATGCTGGAGCCGCGTGGCCAACCCGCCATGGTCGGGGCGTTGCTGGTTGAACCGGTCGATCCAACCTGCGTAACCGGCGTGATCTATTTCGACGTTGACGCAGTGCTGCGTATGTGTGGCCACGGCACCATCGGGCTGGCGGTGACGCTGGCGCATCTGGGACGTATCGGCATCGGAGAACATCGCATCGAAACCCCCGCCGGTGTGGTGACGGTCACTTTGCACGACGCAAACACAGTGACCGTCCAGAATATCGAAAGCCGCCGGGTGCATCGCGACGTGACACTGGACGTGCCGGGTCATGGCCAGGTGACCGGCGATGTTGCATATGGCGGAAACTGGTTCTTTATCGTAGATCCCAGCCCGATTGCCGTTGAATCTGCCAATATTCGCAAACTCACCGATATGACGGTCGCTATTCGCGAGGCCTCGATTGCGCAGGGGATAAGCGGCGAACAGGGTGAGCCGATAGACCATGTGATCTTTCAGGGCGCGTCGGATGATCCTGCCATTCATGGTCGCAATTTCGTGCTGTGCCCGGACGATAACTATGACCGCTCGCCCTGCGGCACCGGCTGTTCGGCCCGGTTGGCCTGTTTGGCCGCCGATGGCGCGCTGGCCCCCGGCGATGAGATCACGCAGCAGAGCGTTATCGGCAGCACCTATCGCCTGTCTTATCACCCCGGCCTGGATGGCGGCGTGATCCCCTCCATCACCGGGCAGGCCTATGTCATGGCGGAAACCACGCTGATCTTCCCGGAATCTGACCCGTTCAGAACAGGGATACAAGTTTGAGCGAGCAGGTCGTCATCATCGGGGCTGGGGTAATTGGCATCACGACCGCGCTGGAACTGCAGCGCCGAGGGCATTCGGTTCTGGTGCTGGACAGGGACGGGGTCGCCTCTCAAACCTCGGCGGGGAATGCAGGGGCATTTGCTTTCCCCGAGGTCGAGCCGCTGGCTACGCCCGGTATCATGCGCAAAGCGCCAAAATGGCTGCTGGACCCGCTGGGTCCTTTGTCTATCCCGCCCTCATACGCGCCGAAGATCGCACCGTGGATGTACCGCTTTTGGCGGGCAAGTCGGCCTTCGCGCTATGCGGATCTGCTGGACGCGCAGGCCCGACTGATGCAGGTCTCAAGCTCTGCGTTAGAGCGTTTGATACCGGCCGTCGAGGGCGAGACGATGATGCAGCGCGATGGACAGATGCAACTCTACGAATCCGAAGCTGAATTCCGCATCAGTTTGCCCGCTTGGGACCAGCGGCGCGCGCATGGGATTGAGTTCGAACTGCTTGAAACGCGCGAAGCGATAGCCGAGAAACAACCGGGCCTCAGCCCCCGCTTCACCCATGCAGGGTTTACGCCGAACTGGATGAATACAATCGATCCAAAGACGTGGGTCCAACATCTGGCCAAAGCATTCAGCGACCGGCAAGGGCGGATCGAGACGCGTGGCGTCCGGGCCCTGACCCCGCTGGAAAACGGGACGCGCATCACCCTTGAGGATGGGACGCTGGATGCGGCAAAGGTCATCGTCGCGGCGGGCGCGTGGTCGCACCATCTGGCGCAAACGCTGGGAGATCACATCCCCCTTGAGACCGAGCGTGGCTACAATACGACTCTGCCGCCGGGTGCCTTCGATCTGCGGATGCATCTCACGTTTTCCGGCCACGGCTTTGTGGCTAGCCGGATCAACGGCGGCGTGCGCATCGGTGGTGCGGTCGAATTGGGAGGGCTGTCCCTGCCACCCAATTTCAAACGCGCCAAGGCTCTACTGAACAAGGCCGCGCAGTTCATGCCCGGACTGAACACGCACGGGGGCACACAGTGGATGGGGTTTCGACCGTCGCTGCCAGATAGTATGCCGGTCATCGGGCCATCCCCCAACGCGCCCGATGTGATCTATGCGTTCGGACATGGCCATCTGGGGCTGACGCAATCGGCAGGCACCGCCGAATTGGTTGGTGCGTTGCTGGACGGGACACAGCCGCCCATCTCGATGAACCCCTATTCCGCCACTCGGTTTTAGGGAGTAAGATGCGCAGCGTGAAGACCATCCACATCATCTCCGCCCACGCAGAAGGCGAGGTGGGCGATGTCATCGTCGGGGGCGTTTTGCCTCCGCCCGGTGAGACCCTCTGGGATCAACGCTCTTTCATCGCGCGGGACCAGACACTGCGCAACTTCGTGCTCAATGAGCCGCGCGGCGGCGTGTTTCGGCATGTGAACCTTCTGGTGCCGCCCAAACACCCCGAGGCGGATGCAGCGTTTATCATCATGGAGCCTGAAGACACCCCGCCTATGTCCGGGTCGAATTCCATCTGCGTAGCGACCGTGCTGCTGGATAGCGGGATGATCCCCATGCAGGAACCCGTCACGCATCTGACGCTCGAGGCCCCCGGCGGGCTGGTCCGCGTGCGGGCCGACTGTCGCAATGGCACTGCCGAGCGCATCTATGTGCAGAACCTGCCCAGCTTCGCCGACCGGATTGCGGCATCGTTGGAAGTTCCGGGGCTCGGGCACCTGACGGTGGATACCGCTTATGGCGGCGATAGCTTCGTCGTGGCCAATGCGGCGCAACTTGGCCTTGACATCGTCGAATCTGAGGCACGCGAACTGGCACGCGTTGGCGTTGCAATCACCAATGCTGCGAATGAACAACTCGATTTCCGGCACCCCGAAAACCCGGACTGGACCCATATCTCGTTCTGCGCATTCTGTGGCCCGGTTGAGCAGACAGAAACCGGGCTGCGGGGCAAATCCGCCGTCGCTATTCAACCGGGCAAGATCGACCGCTCGCCCACAGGAACTGCTGTATCGGCGCGCATGGCCCTGATGGCCGCCAAGGGTGAACTGGCCGTTGGGCAGACGTTCGAGGCCGTCTCGATCATCGGCTCGCGCTTTACCGGCAAAATTCTGGACACCGCAACAGTCGGGTCACACCCCGCCATCATCCCCGAAATCAGCGGTCGCGGCTGGATCACTGGCACTCATCAACACATGCTGGACCCCAGCGATCCCTGGCCGGGCGGCTACAAGCTGAGCGACACCTGGGGCGTCTGAAAATTGAGCGCGACGGGGTGATTGACGCGATTTTCCGCAAACCGTGTCAAAATGCGCGGTCAGATGTGATTGATCCCAAGCCAAACGTGATTTAAGGGAGGCCCTGTCAAATCAGAGTCACCGTTGGGGCACCAGGATAGCCGTGCCCCGCCTATGCCACTCGAAAGTGGCCAACTCTTGGAACGCACGCCCCGAAAGGCTTTAAAAAAGGTAAAAGAATATGGCAGATAAATCAGACTTCGACATATTGTATACCATTGTAGACGAAGCGCCCGAGCTGGCCAGCGCCTCGTTCCTGCCCATCATCCGCAAGTTCGCATCCGCCGCAGGCGTAAGCGTTGGGACCAAGGATATTTCGCTGGCCGGACGTATTCTGGCGACCTTCCCCGAAAACCTGACCGACGCGCAGCGCATCACCGATGATCTGGCCGCCCTGGGTGAACTTGTGAAAACACCCGAAGCGAATGTGATCAAGCTGCCCAACATCTCGGCCTCGGTCCCGCAATTGGTGGCCGCCGTCGACGAGCTGCAATCGCAGGGTTACAACATTCCGAACTATCCCGAAGAACCCTCGAGTGACGAAGAAAAGGCTATTCGCGCGCGCTATGACGCCATCAAGGGCTCGGCCGTGAACCCGGTTCTGCGCGAAGGCAACAGCGACCGTCGCGCGGCAAAGGCCGTGAAGAACTACGCCCAGAAGAACCCGCATTCGATGGGCGAATGGGTCTCGGACAGCAAAACCAAAGTGTCGTCCATGCCCGGCAACGATTTTTACGCCAATGAGAAATCGGCCACCATCTCCGCAGACCAAGCAGGCGACGCAAAGATTGAATTCGTCGGCAAAGATGGCAGCACCACCGTTCTGAAAGACGGCTGGCCGCTGGCTGAGGGCACTGTGGCAGATGCAACATTCATGTCGGTCAAAGCTCTGTCCGCGTTTCTGGCCGAGGCCATCGAGGACACCAAAGCAGACGGCACCATGTTCTCGCTGCACATGAAAGCCACCATGATGAAGGTCTCGGACCCAATCATTTTTGGCTATGCAGTCAAAGCGTGGCTGGCCCCGGTGTTTGACGAATTCGGTGCGGAACTGGATGCGCTGGGTGTGAACCCGAACTCAGGGCTCGGCGACCTGTTGGAGCGTGTTCAGGGCAATGCCGATATCATGGCCGCCATCGACGCGATAAAGGGCGACCGCCCGTCCATGTATATGGTCGACAGCGATAAAGGCATCACCAACCTGCACGTGCCCTCGGACGTGATCATCGACGCCTCGATGCCCGCCGTGATCCGCGCGGGTGGCAAAGGCTGGGATGAGGCAGGCGCCAAGGGTGACACCAACTGCGTGATCCCCGACCGTTGCTATGCGTCCGTCTATGACGAAACGATTAACTTCTTCAAAGACAATGGCGCGCTGAACCCGGCCACCGCCGGCGCGGTCGCCAATGTGGGCCTGATGGCGCAGAAGGCCGAAGAATACGGCAGCCACCCGACGACGTTCCAGGCACCCGCCGACGGCACCATTCGCATCGTTCTGGCCAATGGTGACTTGCTACATTCGCACGACGTCGAAAAGGGTGACATCTGGCGTTCTTGCACCGTCAAGAAAGCCCCAATCGAGAACTGGATTCAGCTGGCTATGGACCGTCAGCGCCTGACCGGGTCCGAGGCGATCTTCTGGCTGGACGCAAACCGCGCACATGACGCTGAGTTGATCAAATACGTCAAACCGGCGCTTGAGGCCGCAGGCGTGGCTGACAAGTTCATGATCCTGGCCCCGCGCGAAGCGACCCGTCAATCGCTGGAGACGATCACGGCCGGCAACGACTCGATTGCGATTACCGGCAACGTGCTGCGCGACTATCTGACTGATCTGTTCCCGATCCTCGAACTGGGCACCTCGGCCAAGATGCTGTCCATCGTCAAGCTGATGAATGGCGGTGGCCTGTTCGAAACCGGCGCGGGTGGTTCCGCCCCGAAGCACGTGCAGCAGCTGGTCGAGGAAAGCCATCTGCGATGGGATTCGATGGGTGAATTCTGCGCGTTGGGCGAGTCGCTGAACTTCCTGGCCGACAGCAAAGGTAATGCCAAGGCGGGCGTTCTGGGCGCGGCAGCCGAGGCCGCGACGCAGGGCATTCTGGACAACAACCGCTCGCCCAGCCGCAAGGTCGGTCAGCCCGATAACCGCGACAGCCACTATTGGTTTGCGCGCTACTGGGCCGAGGCTTTGGCGGCGCAATCGGACGATGCCGACCTGGCCGCCGAGTTCGCGCCTTTGGCCAAAGCGCTGGCCGATGGCGAAGCGGCGATCCTGTCCGAGCTTGCCTCGGCTCAGGGTGGGGCGGCTGATTTGGGTGGCTATTTCCACACCGATCCGGCCAAGACCGCCAAGGTTATGCGCCCCAGTGCCACGCTGAATGCGTTGATAGACGCATAAAACACAGCGAACGCGCACATTATCAAAAATAGAAAAAGGGCCGACCCCCAAAGTCGGCCCTTTATTAGAGTGAGTAGGAAAGAATTGCGCCTTTCCGATCGAGGTTCTTGGTCTGCAACGCCTGCTATGCGGCGGCGTCGTAAAAAAGGGGCCGATCGTGGGACCAGCCCCAATCTATTAGTTCGATGCTGCGTTCAGCTTTTCATTCTGCTCGCGCAGCGTGTCCGAAATGATCGCATACCATTCGCCACTTTCGCGCATCTCGTTCAGGCCCTTGTTCATCATGGCGATGTATTCGCGTGCGAACGGGTTGGTGCGGTGCGCCAGGAAACTCATGGACGACAGGGTCGAAACATAGGGGTTTTCCACGATGTCAGCCGACGTAAGGCCCATGTCTTTCTTCGTGGCCGCAAACAATTCAACTTCGAACGCTGCGACATCGGCGGTACCAGTCAGAACCGCATCCAAGCATTCGCGGGCCGAGTTGGGTTGAACCACGGTGGTGTTGCTGCGGTTCAGGCCAACCTCTTCCAGAACGACCATGCTCCAACCGGCCATCCGGCAGATGGTTGCGCCTTCGAAATCCGAGAAGGAGGTTGCGTCGACATATTCGCTCTCGGGCAGGGTGAAAAAGCCGCCTACGACATCATAGACCGGAACCGAAGCCACAAATTGCGAGCAGCGTGCTTCGGTTTCTTCGGACCATTCATAGGTGCGGTTGGTGCAATCCGGAACTGTCCAGGCGATCGAGATATCGAACGCGCCAAGCGGCAGCAGCGTATCCAGGTGCGATGCCCAATCATCCACAAAGCTGACCGAATATTCACGCTGGTTTCCTGCACGCTGGAGGCTGGTGGTCGCCAGACGGGTCATGATACCGCCGCCGCCCAGACCTTCGCTGGTGAAAGGTTCCCAGCCATTGCCGGCAACCATCTTGATCGGCGGAGCGTAGACATTCGAACGTTTGACACTGGCGGCGCGCTGCTCTTCGGCGGCGATGATGTCCTGCGCGCTCTGGCCGTTCGGCAGGCTGCCATCGTCACAGGGCAGGGCCAGAACCAGACCGGGCTCCAGCGCGTTGGGGTTGGTGATGTCATTGCGGTTCGCGTTGAAGATCGGCTGATAGTTTGAGGTGCCATAGGCCGCGATGGCAATGGTTGCCATCGTGTCGCCATCCTGCACGGTGTAGTTGGTACACGCTTCCTGAGCCGCCGCCGCGCCAGCGCTGAGGGCAGTTACAGCCGTGGCCGACAATGCCACCTTCTTCAGATTGAAATTAAACATGTCTCGTCCTCCAGACTCTTGTTGTTTTCAGGCCAGTTGGAGCCTTATCCATTTTCCATTTGATAGCGCAGAGCGGTCGAAACGATGTCCCGCCACTCTCCGGATTGCTGCATGATCGACAGACCCTGGTTGAGCGTCTCAAGGATCGCTTCCCCATCCGGATTATCTTTGTGGGTCATGATGTTAAGCGACTTGATCGCCGCAAGGTTGGGGTTTTCTACAATGCGATGTTCATAGCCAAGGCGCGCAATTGCTTCGACCGCCAGATGCGCTTCGACCGCGACGATATCGGCCGTGCCGTCCATCAGCGCGTGGAAGCAATCGTCAGGCGACACCGGACGCAGCATCGAAATCGCTGGCTCATATAGACCCACCGCATCCATATGCGACAGTGACCAGCCTTCGGGGCGGCAGATCGTGGTACCCGCGAAATCGGCATAGGTCAGGGTCTGCTCATAGCCCGAGCCTTCACGGGCAAAGAAGGTATCCACAACCTCGTAGAACGGGTTCGAGAAGTTGTAGGTCTCGCACCGGTTCCGGTCAGTTTCAGACAGGGCAGCGGGTTCTTCACAATTCGGGCGCGACCACGGGAAGGTTGCGTCAAAGGCCAGCGTCGGCATCAACAGGTCCAGATGCGAGGACCAGTCATTCACGAACTGGATCTTGTACCCTTGCTCGGGCGCGGCGCGTAGCATCGCGGTCTCAACCAGATTGGTGTAAAGGCCACGGTGGGGCAGGGCCTCATCGGTGAAGGGCGCATAGTTGCCGCCTGTGATCAACAGCAGCTGACGGTCCTGGAATTCGGGACGGCCACTTGTATCGGCGTCGCGGATCAGCGCAGCGGCTTCGGCACGGGCAGCTTCGATTTCCGTCTTGGCGGCGGCTTTGGCCTCAAGCACCGCGTCTTCGCTGGCCTGTTTGGCCTCGGCCTCAGCGGCGGCCACGCGAGCTTCGGCCTCAGCAATGGCTTTGGCGGCACGTTCCTCAGCGGCTTTGACCAGTTCAGACGCCATCTCGGCGGCCATCGCTTCGGCTTCGGTCGCAGGCGGTTCCGGCGCGCGGCCCACATCTTCCAGACAGGGCATGGTTAGAACGTCGCCCACGCGAATGATGTTGGGATTGTTCCCGATCACATCGCGGTTGGCGTCAAAGATTATGCTGAAGTCTTCGGTCGAATAGACCTGAATGGCCAGCTCGCGCAGGCTGTCGCCGCGCTTGATTTCGTAGGTCGAGCACGCCTCTTGCGCCGAGGCGGCACCTGTTGCCGCCGCAAGAGCCAGGCTGGAGATGATCAGTTGAGGTCTCATGTGTCCTGTCGCTTTGCCTTCATTCGTTTCTTGTCAATTTCACGACCGCAATGGACGCGTTGTCCTGATCGGGGTCGCCTTTATCCCGAAGCGCCTGCCAAAGCGCGTCGGCTATATCCTGTGCCAAGTCACCCGATTGGGCCTGAACTATGGCCTCGATCTCAGCATCGCTGAGATATTGCAGCCCATCGCTGCCCGCGATCAGAACATCCGACGCAGTCAAAGCGACGGGGTGTTCGGGACAATCCACTTTTGGGATCGCCGCGCCCATGATGACCGAGGTCAGTTGGTTGCGATCCGGGTGCGTATGCGCTTCGTCCTGCGTCAGCTTGCCCTCGGCGCATTGCGCGTCGATGATCGGCGCCATCGAATGATCTTCGTTGATCTGGCGCAGCGCTCCGTCGCGGAACAGGTACAAAGGGCTGTCCCCGATCGATATCCAATAGACGTCCGACCCCATCAGAAGAGTACCCAACAGGGTCGAGCCCATGTTGAAACCATCACCCTGTTCTTCGGAATGCTGCGCGATCAGCGCATTTGCCTGCATTGCCGCCAAGGGCAGGGCGTCGATCAGGGCGGGCTTCGATGGCGCACCCGTTTCCAGTTCAGGGTCCAGCGCACCCCGCCAGGCTTTGATCACAAGCTCGGATGCGATGTCACCTGCCGCATGCCCGCCCATGCCATCAGCAACCACGATATACCCAGCATTCGCCACATCGAACATGCGCGCGGCGACCGAGTCTTCTTGCGTGTCGCGCCGACCCTGATCGAGGATCAGCGCAATGTCATATGCCGGGGTCGCCAGCATCTATCAGGCATCCCGCCAGTCGAAATTGTCACCGCAGAATTCTGCAAACCGGATCGAGGTTTCGCTGATGCGGATCAAATCGCCGCTGGCCAGCGCCACGGTGCTGAGAACGGGTTTACCGTTCAGACGTACCAGATTGGCCTTGCCACCGTGACCCAGATAGCATTTGCGATCTTCAGGGTCATAGGCAATCACAGCGTGGTTGCTGCGCGAAATGCCGGTGTCGCCAAAATCAAGCTGGATCGCCTGATCGTCGTTGCGACCAATCTGCATCAGCCCTTCGGTCAGAGTAATGCACGCGCCGCGGCCCGGACCGCCGGTTACAACCAGCCAACCGACCGGAAAGGTCTGCTGTGCAGTCTCGGTTTTGGCGACGGGCTCGGCGGTTTCCATCAGGTCCTGAACATGGGTGTCGGCTCGCTCAAACCCCAGGAAGGTGGTTTTGACACGACCACGACGATCCGACTGGGCCGGTTGCGCGGCGGACGGTGTTTCCGCCAACTGCGCCGCCGGAGCATTGGGCAGTGGTTCAGGTTGCAGGTCCACAGCCTCCACGATCTCGGCCACCGACTCGGGCGCAGGATCTTCCGCGACGACTTCGATCACAGGATCGGCCGGCGTCGTATCAAACAGGTTACTGTTTTCTTCTTCTGCCTCGTCAACCTCTTCGTCCGATGCAACGTGCAACGTCACAATCGGGTCTTCTTCGGCAATCTCTTCCTCGGCGGCGGGCTCTTCGGTCGGCTCAAGGACGTCCACAACATCCGCAAGGATTGCCGCATCATCGGTTTCAGCGCTGTCTTCGGCATCGGTCTCGGAGAAGTCCGGCATCTCGGCTTCGGGGATCAGGTCCTCAGCCTCATCGTAGCTGTCCGACGCTGGCATGTTGTTTCCAGCAAGCGCCACGCGCAGTGCGTTGAAGTCTGCAATCGGCTCGGGCTTGTCTTCGCTGGTTTCAGCGATGTCTTCCGCCTCGGCTTCTTTCGGTTTGCCGGCACCTTCGAGAAGCCGGCTGAGAGGGCTTTTATATTTGAACATGGTGACGACACCTTTGTTTCTTGGCACGAGGCAATGCCCCGCTGGGCTTCTACTCACCCCTTCGCAGATCACGCAGAGGCACTGATGATGGAAAACAAACGTCACTGGTACTTTCCGCGACGGGCCGGTTCCCGTCGGGGTCACTCCACTGTCGTGACCCTCAGCAAACACACACTGGCGGATTACAAACGAACCGGTCTGATTACTCCTGCGTCAACTGCATGGTGGCATCTACTTCGGTACCGTTCCGTAGAACGTTCAACTGGGCTTCAGCTTGTCCTTCGGACACAAGATCAGCCAGCATGGCATCCAGGCTTTGCGGCCCGTCGATGGCCAGCCCCGTCTGCGCCTCAGAGATCAGGATATCGCCCACCTGCAGGCTACCAGCGGTTGCGGCGGGAACGCTTTTGACCACGGTTTGCCATCCGGTACCGCCACTGTTGCGAACTGTGAAGCCATAGCCGTTGTCCAGCCCCACCATGCGCATGGTGGGCAGAGCCAACAGGCCGTTCTGCGCGCGGGTCTGACCCAGCGGGCGATAGCGCGCGGTGATGCGGGTATAGCCGTCAGGATCCACGTTGAGATCATTGAGAACCTGAGCCGCAAAGCTGGTGTCGGCCTCGATCGGTTCGCCATTCAGGGTGTAGATCGCGGCCCCACGCTGCACCCAATCTCCGATCACGGACATGTCCAGCGCCGGATCAACACCAGTCACAGCAATGACGCTGCCGGTCGATGCGCGCCGTTTCGAGGTCTGGAACGGAATTTCAACGTCCCAATGGGAAAACGCCACCTGTTGTTCGGCCAAAGTGACCGGAGTTGCAGGCTCAACCGGGTCTTCCGCGACAGTTTCGGTCACATCTTCTGCGGGAAGGTCGGCTGCCGGGGCTTCTAGCCCTTCTGTGGCAGCCGTTTCGGCCAAGGTCTGCTCGACAGGTTCTGGCACTGCTTCCGCCTGCTTGGGTGACGTCGGTTCGCCAGCGTAAACCTCGGGTGAGGTCAGCTCTGGCGCGATGTCTTGCGGTTCGGAGGTCGCGGTCAACTCAACAGGGGCCGGGTCTTGCAGCACGGCCAGTTCGGGTGGTTCGACCGGTTCAATCTCGGCAGGAGTTTCGTCAAGGGCTAGGTCCTGAGTTGCAGGCGCGTCCTGACCCGACATCACGAAAAACCCACCTGCGGCTGCGGCCGCGATGACGACTACGGCAGCAGCAATCAGTTTTCCACTACCACCCGAGCCGCTTTTGACCACGGTATCAACGGCGATCGGGGGTTCCTCAGGCGCGGTGAATGTGGCCAGTTCCTCTTCTTTCTTGTCCTCATGACCCAGGACGATATCCGGGTTGCCTGCCAGCAGTGCGGTCACCACTGCCTCGGCGTTTTCGCTTTCTGCTTTGATCCGGGCTTTCTCGGCCTCTTCATCCTTGCGATCCATCCCGACAATGACCGAGATGGGACGGTGAGCGAAGGTATCGAACATTACGCCAGGCCCACGGAACATCCGCAGCCAGTCCAGCGCGTTTTGCAGACGGTCGGTTGCGTGCACCTCCATCGCCTTGTCAATCGCTTCAAGGAACCCATCGGGGTATCCATCATACCGACCTGTCAAAGGCTGATAGGGATCATCCTGCCCGTTATTGAAGGCTGTCAGCCGCGTCTGACCATCAATGGGGCGTTCGCCACTGATGGCATGGTAAAGCGTTGCCGCCAGAACATAGAGGTCGCTGCTTGGGCCTTGCTCGGCCCCCCGCACATAGAATTCATGCGGCGAATACCCGTCCTTGATCACACGCAGGGTCAACAGCGCCGCCGATTGATTGGCCGCCTGATCCCGCGCCGCACCGAAGTCAATCAGTTCGGGCTCACCATGTTCGTTGATCAGAATGTTATCGGGCGAGATATCCCGGTGCAGCATCCCGCTTTGATGGATGAAGGACACGGCCGACAGCATCTTTTCGGTGACCTGCACGATGAAATCGGGACCGGCATCATTCTCGGGGTTTTCAACATAATCCAGCAGGTCGCAGCCTTTTATGAAATCCATCGCGATATAGGCTGTGTCATTGTCCTCAAACACCTGATGAACGTCGACAATGTTGGGGTGCACCAGCCGCGCATGGTTGCGGGCTTCCAAAATAAACAGGTCAATGATCGAGCGCAGGTCGTCCTTGTAGGAAGGATCGATTGGTTCGACCGTATCGCCGTTGCGATGACACAGGGCGCCGGGGAAGCATTCCTTGATAACCACGTCGCGTTCCAGACTGTCGCGCGCCAAATAGGTGATGCCAAAACCGCCATTGCTGAGAAACCGCAGGATTTCATACTGCCCGCGCAACAGCTTTGCGCCGGGTGCCAGGCCTTCAATTTTGGGTTCGTCATGCGTCGTATCGACAGCCTGATTGTGGCTCATTTCTTTCCGCCCGTTCTAAACATTTTGCGGTTCGTGTTCGGGTAAACTGCCCGTCAACTCACGACCAAACACAACCGCAGGACACTTAAGAACGTTAGACGTTTCAAATTTGACTTTATTGGGGCCGCCTCATGGCTTCACTGAGAACCAAATCTTCGCGAATCGCATATATTGTTTCCGACACGACTAACGAGGCAATATATAGTCTAACTCCCGCAAGAAATTGCGGACTGAACGCAGGATTTAGGATGATTGTTGCGCGATTCCGAAACAATAAGCGCGCGATTCTTGACAACTCGAATCGCGCCCTGCGGCGCGATTCAAATGCGATATGACCTCAGGTTCCGGTTTTTGTGTGAACGGGCTCTGCGCGACTTCCGGCCCAGGCAAGGCAGTCACTCAGCTGTGTGAGGATACTGACGGCATCCCTAAGCGGCCCGGCCCCCGTTTCGAATTGCAGCAACAACAGCAGGTCGGTCGCCTTTTCAAACTCGGCTGGAATCCAATCGGCTGACGGATCAATCTCGCCACCCTGTTCCAGACGCTCGGCAAAATTTTCGACAATCTCCTGACAACTGCTCAGAAAACTGCTGGGCTCCATATCCGAGGATTCACGTAAATCCTCATAGATGCTGGCGATAGCAGCCAACCAATCTTCTAGGATCGGGTTTTCCAACGGAGGCAACGCAGCCTCAATCGGGGCCTGAACCGAGGGCGACGCGACAGGTGCAGGCTGATCGAGGGTCGTACTGTCGAGGAAGGGCAGAAACTCGCGTTCCAGCGCATCCCGCGCGGCCTTCAAATCTCCCAGCCGCCGGTCCGAGGCGATTTGCAATACTTGCTCAGCAAGGTTCTGACCACCACAGCTCTCCCACAGGGCAAAATCGGGCTCGGGCTCTTGCGCCATGGCTTTGACGGCAACCGGCGTTCCAATCGGCACGACCGCCCGGAACATACCGCCTTTTTCCTTATTCAACCGGGCCAGGACCCGATCCAGCGCGTCATGAACCGGCGGAAGGTCCGTATGTGTGATGGCCAGCAGACTGTTTGCACGCAATTCGGGTGGGACTTTGGACCACAAATGCCGCTCTGACTCGCGCCAGGCGCTGGTGCCATTGGTGCACCAGATGGCGCAATCGACATATTGTAACATATCCAGCGTAGTTTTCGACGCGTCATCAAGCGACCCCGTGCCAGGCAGGTCAAACAGGGAAATTTCCTTCAAAGCGGGCGTATTTAGCCCAACCGAGATGAAATCAGGCTTGTCTGCCGCTGCCTTTTCCAAAGCGATGCCAGAATAGACCTTGGGTTCCTTGTCCCACCAGCCCACCGTGGTTTCCGGCTCATCCGCATAGGCCACGATCACCAAGGGCAATTTAAGATGCTGTGGTCCGGTTGGCAGGATATCGGCCCCTGCCAACATATTGGCGAGGCTCGACTTGCCAGCTCCAAACTCCCCAACAAACCCAATGTTGATCGCATTCGACAGCCGCTCGGCATGGCTCAGTGCACGCGCGCGCATGTCATCCACAGAATCGTCGGATGGTAGTTTTTCAGTCGCGGTCAGGAAACGCTCGAGTTGGCGTACTTCCTGTTCGGTCCCTGGAAATTCGATCATTCCGCAGCCTTTGGTATTTCAATTTCTGATTGGCCCGGTCCGTAGACAGCACCCAGTTCATCCGCAATCCGTTGCGCGGTGTTAAAGGCAGTTTGCGCCTCGGTCCGTTCGTTGGTCTCACCACTTCCAGCGCGATGCTCAAGGTGTCCTGCCAGAAGGGCCAGATAGTGGTCGAGCACTGTGTTCAAACGCCCCAGCAGGTTTTCACGGGCCGTATCGACAAGATCGTCGCCAATCATTTCGAATTCCTGAACGATCATGCGTTCCGCCCGATTGACCACGCTTTTGCGCGAAATCAGTCGCGATAACCATGTCACGCGCAGTTCCACGGTGATGCCACGGGTCAAGGCCGTCGTATCAGGGCGGAACCAGCGAACCGCGCTGGTGTTCATCCGGTTGTCCCCGGAATCCTGCCAGCCCGGCAGGGATCGCAACGTCGCATTGCTTTGCATGTCCACCGCATAAAGCTCGCTCAGCATACGCTGGCGGACAACTTGGGTTGCGCCTTGCACCAGCTCTCGCATCCGATCACGTAAGGGGCCAAAGTTCAGCTCTGTCTCGCCCCCTTTGGCCAACAGCGGAGAATCTCCGTTCGGGCCACGCACCACGTCCGATACGGCCTCGGCCACGGTATCGTCCATGACACCACGCAGGTTGGCCAAAACGTCATCCATATCCTTGACGATCATCTCGGTCTTGTCTTGGACCAGCGCGCGCAGGTCGGCCTGAGTCTTGTCGTTTTCGCTGGGGTCATCCGCCCCGTCCGTGCCCTGATCCTCGATCGCGCGCAGATGCGCCTTGGTGCGGTCAAGCTCACCCTGCGCAAAGCTGTTGAGGTGTTGCCACGCCATTTGCATCTGCTCGTTGCGCGGCCCATCTGCCAGGGCGCGGGTCACATGGCGACGCAAATCCGGCAGTCCCGAGGCGATCATGGCCGCAAAACGCAGAACGCCCTCGCGGCTAATCGGGCCGGGACCTTGCTTGATCTCTTCGACACCGTCCAGATATTGCTTCATCTGCTCGGGGTGGGCACGTAGCCAGGCCAGAACATCGTCATGGTTTACGCCGGTTTCATCGCCGGTCAATGCGTAGTGCGCCCATTGCGCACTGCCCATGAGAACGTCGATATCCGAATTCCCAAGCGCTTTTTCCAACCCGTCCATTACATCGGCGCGGACTTTGGTCGCGTCATCTGCACCCCCGCCCAATTCATCGACACGGTTGATGAAAACCACAATCTGGCCCAGCTCCAACGCTTGCATCAGACGGAACAGCTTGAGGTCCGCCCGCGACAGCGCCTGATGCGCCGACAGGACAACTACGAAGAAATCGCTTTCCTTGAGATACTGGCGTGAGATTTCCTCGCGGATCAGCAGCGGGTCATTGACGCCCGGCGTGTCCGTCACGGTGATCGGGAACGGGAAATGGCCAATGTCGAAGTAAACCTCGGCTTTGCGGGTGATGTCGCTGTAAAGCCCGCGATCGGAACCGGGATCAAGCGTGCCATCCTCAGACGGCTCATCACCGGCGCAGACATAGCGCGCCAGATCGTCAGATGTCAGATGATCCAGATCGTGATGCTGGCCCAGAAGCTGCGTATAGCTTTCGCCCAACCGCAGCTTGGCGCGGGTTTTCATCGCCTCGACCTGCTGTTCGATCATCTCGCGCTTATAACTGTCCTCGTCATCGGGGAACATGTTGCGCAGTTCTTCGCCCTCTGCGATCAGGGCTTGCCATTGGCGATTGTCGAAAAAGTGGAACTCGGCGCCCTCTGTCCGACCCGAAGGATGGCCGAAATGCATGTCAGTAATCACGGTCGTCCACGGGTTGACGTCCGACGGCAAATACTCGGCCTGACCAGTGAAGCCATTGATCAGGCGCGATTTCCCGGCCTTGATCTGACCCACAAAGGCGATCGAGGGCTTGAGGTTCGACAGATCTCCCACGATGCGCGAGATAAACTGACGTGTTTCGTCATTGCTGACCTCGTTCAGGTCTTCGGCGATGCGTATCAACTCGCGGCGATTACTCTCACTCATAACACTTACCCTGGTCACACTTGTTCACTGATCGGATTCTTGGAAAATTTGAATGGTTGGGGCGCAATCATTCGTCCGTCCCCTTTAACGCTGTCCATACGCCCACAACAGCACCCAGCCTGCGCGCCTCATGGGTCACGACCGAGACCTTTTCACCGTCATGCAGAACGGCCAGCCCGGTGCCTTTGCCGCCCGAGGGGCGCATGACAACTAGCTGCGGATAATCCAGATCTGCGTGGGTATCCTTGTCCCAACCCGCCAGATCACGCGCGAAACTCTGCATCAGGTCCTGACTTACATGCACGGAACCGTCGGCAGCACAATCGCCTGCGGTGGACATGAGGGTCCCGTCCTTGGCCGAAGCCAACACGCGACCCAATCCGAACCGGTCGGACCCGTCATAGAATAGATCAGCCAAGCCCTGCGTTTCTTCTGCCTTTGGCGCATCTGTCACCAGCGACACCACTGGCTCGGCATGCAATTCAATCGCTTTGCAGCATTTGGAAATCTCGCTGAACGTGATCCCGACATCATCTGCATCCAGCGTTGTATCAGGTTGCAAGGACACAAGCTCCAGCGGGGCAGGGGCGGTGGCAATGTCACTGACAAGCTGCGCCAGGCGGTCAGCCAACTCTTCCCGCGAAGTTGTTTCAAAATCAGGGGCAACCCCGTCGCTCACGCAGAAAACATCTGTGACGCGCGAGCTGTTGACCTCAATCGCGAGGCAGTCACCATTGGCTGCCGTAAACTCCAACCTGCGGGGCAAAACGGTTCCGCGAATAGTGCGCAAAACCTGATCACGCCGATCCTGAGCCGTTGTACCTGTCAAGGTTACCGCTGGATTCACCCGCGCGACAACGCTGCGCCCGATATTCTCGAGCATATCGAGTATGTTCGCGTCGATCATGCCGTGACCCCCTCTGGTCCCGCTCATACCGCAGCCGCAACCGGCCCGCGGGTTAGGTGTGATTTCGTTAGCGCAAGGCCCAGATTGGCGCTGCTGCGGCAGATGTAGCAGAGCACATGGTCCGGATAGGCCTTGGTACGCAGGAAGATGTTCAAACGGTCCTTCGAGAACACCGCAATTTCACCAAATCCAGTCGGTTCATTCGCATCCTCGCCGGCCTCGCGCAGCAGTGCTTCGAACCCCTTTACACCACGCCCCTGAAACAGGTTGGCAACCGCGATCGCGAGCGTATCCAGATTCTCTGCATCGTTTGGGTCCGGAGTGACCGAGCCCAACAACATCCCCGTCTCCATATCGACATACCCGGCTGCGATGCAGTCGGGTATTGTGCTCATGGCGGCATTCAAAGCGGCTTCGATAGGCATCTGAACGTCTACTTTCTACCTGCCGGTCGGTTACAGAACATGCCACTCGGCCCCGCCGGATTTGTTGCTTTTGGCAAGCGAAGACATGTCCTGCTTAGATTTGCGTGCGCTGTGTTCTGCCGCGATCTGGTCAAACTCGACCAGGAAGGACTGGAACATAGCTTTCAGGCCGTCCGCATCCTGAGGCAGGTCCTCGTCCTCGGTAATGTCGCGCCACATCGCGGCCGCACTCAGCGGTGATCCGGCGGGCACATTCAACAGATCTTCCAGCTTTTCGGGCTGCGCGTCGCTGTCGGTCCGCTTGGCCCCTGCGAGAGGGACGACCTGAATGTCGATCAGGCTGTTGCTCTCGGGTTCAGGCTCAAACTCATCCTCGGCACTTTCGGGCTGTTCGGCCATCAACGCGGCAATGGACGAAACGGACCCTTCCGCGCTGATTTCCGGAGCCGAGGTATCCTCAACCTCGGGCTGTTCTGGAGTTGAAGCCAGTTTTTCCTCAAGCGCATCGACAAATGTTTCCTCGTCCGAGTCAACTGGAGCTTCGAATGCAGCAACTTCCTGTTCGAACGCATCAACCTCGGTGTCGTCGCTCTCTTCTCCAGCGGACATTTCTGTCAACGTCACTTCGGGCTCTTCGGCGTCCCGGAAGAAGGATCGCAGGTCTTCCTCCTGTGCGTCCTCGGGCGAGTTCGTCATCTCCGCACGCATCCGTTCCGCTTCGTCCGCGTCGATCCGAGGCGCGCGATCCGCGTCGTCCTTGCAAAGTTCCACTCGGGCGGGGCGAACCGGGAAGGATGTCACAACATCCTCGGCATCCGAGACATCAACCGGGTTTACCAGCTTCAGTGGCGCGCGCGCACCGTTGGCATCGGGGCGCAAAGCGTTCATGTCAGGCGCGCCGGTCAGGCTGTCATCAATCTGGTATCTGGCCAACTGATGGGCACGGTTGTCCATGATCTGTTCGGTGATCTCAAGAAAACTGTCCACCATTTTGCCACCGCCACTGCGCGCCCATTGCTCGGCATCGCCGCTTTTGTCACGTGCCACAATCGCATCGCGGGCCGAGAACAGAATGGAACGGTTGAACAGATGCCCAGCCTCACGGTTGACCCGGCGCAAAACTTTCTGGCGGTCCTTTGCGTCCAGCACGTCGGCTCGCGTGATCAGCAACAGTGAATTGTGCTGCAACCGCTCGGGCAGAGAAACCCATGTCGCGCGTTCAGTCTCGCGCCAGGCTTGCGTTGCATGGGTACACCACAACACGCCATTCGCCTGACCCACAGCACGCCGCCAGACATCATCCGAGATCTTCGGATCCGAGATACCGGGCGTGTCGATCAGATCGACAGCTTCCAGAATATCCGATTGCAGGAAAATCCGAACGAACTGAGCGTCGTTGACCCCGACCGATTCAAGCTGATCCAATCCGATTGTGTCCCGGGACCCATCCGGTCGTTGGACATAGGCGGACTGCTTACCCCAGCTAAACCACACGGGCGGAAGTTGGGTGGCGGTGACCTGTGTCGGCAAAGCGTCCGAGCGCAGCAGGAAGTTCATCAGCGTCGATTTGCCTGCGCTGAACTCTCCCATGAGCGCGAAAACGGGTTTGCGCCGGGACCAGTTTTCAATGCGCTGCCAAGCCTTGGTTGAAACGAAGCGGGTTTGTGAATCTTTTGCCATGTCGCTACTTATGCTGCCTCGTTGCTTAGATCTTTCAGGATGTCGCCCAGGATATCGTCGCGCGATTTCTGCGGGGCCATGCCCGCCATCAGCGCATTCCGGGATGCGTCGGTCTCGGCGGTGGCCGATATGTTCAGCAATGTCTCTTTCTGCTCGCGCAGGAAGTCAGACAGAACAGCACGCACGTTTTCCAACACCGCCGCGATCTGGTTTTCTTCGATATCCTTGGTGATCGAGCTCGCCTCGGACGCAATCAGGCGGGTGTAGTCTGCGGCGTAAGCCTCGAACCCTTTGCGGCGTTGCCACCAGCGGCGCCACCACGTGCTTTGCAAATCCAGCGCAATCGTGCGCCCGATGCCCAACGGGGGCGGGACACGCGGCACAATTGGTGCTTCGATTGCGAACTCGCCAAGATGATTACCCAGCAGCTTATGATAGAGGGCTTCAACATCCGCCGCAGCAGCACTGTAAAGCGCACCAGCCTCTTTGCGCATCGCGCGGGCAAAGCTGAAATACGCCGCCTTTTGCAAGGTCCGCAGTCCGGCGGGATCGTATTGCCAAGTGCCTTCTTCGCCATTCTCTTCCAGATGCGCAATCAAGGAATCCGTCGCGCGTTTGACAAAGTTCTTTTCGGCCGAGTTCAGACGCTCCAGCACTTTTCCCCGCAGGGATGTGGTCAGCACAGCGGCCTTTTTGTCATATTCCGCAATAACGGTCGCAATGGCCTGCTCAGGAGAGACACCGTCGAGGTCACGCACCACACCATCACCATCTGACAGTTTCTTGGCCACGGCAGTTGCACGGATTTGGCTGGCAATGTTGCGCGCTTTGTGGCGCACACGGTCCAACAGGCGGGTGCCTGCGCCTTCGGCGATCCGTTCGTTCATCGCCAACAGCAGATCGGGCAGGCCTGAAAGCGCCCAGATCTTGTCCAGCGAGGGGGCCTGATCGCCAAACCCGGCAGCCAAATAGAAGGTGTTCAGCGCCTGCCGCGATTCCTCGTTCATGATGTCAGGATTACCGGTCAGTGCGGCCTCGGCCCAAAGCGCGCTGCCAAACACGACGCTGGTATTGCCATCGATATTGTTCTGTTTCAGCGTGTCCTGAATACGGTCGCGGATTTCGGGTACCTGATTGACCGGATCGGCCAGTTCATCAATTCGGTTCACGAACAGGATGATTTGGCGGTTCTCGAACTGCGCGATGATCCGCATCAGCGCCATATCCATCGTGGTCAGCGCCTGGCTTGCCGCCAGTACGACCACGCAAACCTCGGACCCGCGCAGACTGCGCAAGGTGATTTGCTCCCGCACCATGAAGGTATCGTTGACACCAGGCGTGTCACACAGCTTGAGCGAAATCGGGTATTGCGGGATGTCCATGAACAGTTCCGCAGACTTCGTCACATCGGCAAATCGCCCAGTCTTTGGATTGATATCCGGGTCATCCTCATCCCCGAGGCAAACATAGCGCTGGATCAGTTCTTCGTCGAAATAATCATATTGGTGGCTCTGGCCCAGGATCAGGTCGAAATGCTTGCCCAGACGATCTTCCGACTTGGCCTTCATCTCACCAATCTGACGGCGGATATCATCCATCTCGTCATCGGCCCCGGCGCGATTGGCCAATTCGCCCAGCCGGCCACCGCCGACCATCAGGTTGTCCCATTCTTCCTGTTCAAAGAAAGTAAACTTGGCCTTATTGTCACCCTCGGTCCGGGTGTTGATGTTCAGCGTTGTCACCACCGAGGTCCACGGGTTCACATCCGACGGCAACAGGGCAGGGCGCCCGGCCAGTATATTCACGATCGACGATTTCCCTGCCTTGACCTGCCCCACAAGCGTGACACTCGCAGTGAAGTTCTCCATCCGCGTTTTCAGCGTCGCAAGACGCGCCGAGGAGCGCGCATCCGCCACTTCTGTCAGCTGGTCGATCTGCGTGGTCAAAGCCGTCATGGCCGAGGTCATCGGCGTCAGAGCTTCGTTGCCAACGGACAAAAGGTGATCGTTACGCGCCATGGTTAACCTCCGGTTCCTGTAGCGGCGATGGGATGGTCTATCTGGTCGTGCTGCACGCTGGTCAGCGTGTCGATCCGCGCGATCAGGTTCAGTGCGTTGCCCAGAATGGCAGCCTCGGCCGAGGGCGAAATCTTTTCATAAGCCCCGGAATCGGCCAGCACTTCGATCGAGCTGAAACTGTCACTGTTTTCCAGACAGGCCAGACGACGGCCCGTGGGGAAACCTGCGGCTTTGGTTTCGGGCAGCGGCATGCGGGAATTGGCCAACAGATAGTGCCCCCCCGAATGTGTGCGCAACGAAATGCCAAAACCCGTATTAGGGTGATCCCGGTTCAGGGATTTCAGTTCGCCCAGAAAACTTTCCCGTGCAAGGCCAACGGCATCTTGCTCGGTCACAGCTGAATTCATCATGTTGGTCACGTTTTCGACCCTTTTTCTGGAGTTGAGCAAAAGCTCTTCAACAACGCCCGGAGGCAAAAAGACTCATCTGGTCCCAGCGCCCATCAACCATCTGCAAGGGGGTCTTAATTTGACGCGAATAAGATTTTTTGGCGTTTGAAATGTGGCGCAAATATGTTTCTTGTTTATATACAATATCTTAGCGATAATTTTTGTGCGACCGCAGGCGACAATAATGCACTCAACCACCAAGCTGTCCACGCGAGCAAGCGGCGAACGCTGCCGGCCCGTGATTACGACGTGATCCGACCAGCCGAATTTATTGACCTGAGTCGAAATTTCCCTCTCGCACTTGGGTTCAAGCTTTGCTATTTGGCCCTCAGTCTGGCACGAGATGCCACGGATGCGGGTGTGGCGAAATTGGTAGACGCACCAGATTTAGGTTCTGGCGCCGCAAGGCGTGGGGGTTCAAGTCCCTCCACCCGCACCATTTCTTTCTAAAGTTTTTGTTGGAATGGAACCGATTTCCACGCTCCAAAAGATTGGGACGACGGTTCGCTCGATGAGGCTTAGGTAAAGCCAAATCGACCGATCAAAGGATTTCGATCCGGCCCTTCATATGAGGATGAAACTCGCAAAAATAGGACTGTTCCATCCCTTCCGTAACCTGAATTTCACTGCTTGCGTCTTTCACAAGCTCAAACGTGTCCCAACTGCGATCAACTGCGGTCGCTGTATGGGGTGCGATATCCAGATTGACCCACTTGATCCTGTCCCCCGGATGAACTTGTATATGATCGGGTTCGAACTTGAAGCGGCGGATTTGGATTTCATGCGTCTTTGGGACATTCTCTGCCCTTCCCCGCGATACCAAAGCGGCTGCCGAAGCAGCCGCTCCGATCACGACGAATCGACGTGACACAGGTTTGGACATCAGTTCAGAGACTCGACCATCATTTCCGCATGACCTTCATGCGCCTTGAAAATCTCAAGGCCCTGTTCGAACAGCGCCTTGACCTCGGCATTGTCGATATTGGGGATCATTGTGTTTTCAACCAACTCGTTGACGGCCTGATGATACGCCAGTTCATTGGCCGCATAGGCCTTGTCGAACTCGGCACCACGCAGCTGCGACAGATTGTTGATGATCTCTTCCGCGTTGGAATTCAATGTCTGGCTGAATGCATTGTCCTGCGCCGATGCACCCAGCTTGTCCAGCAATCCCAGCGCCGCTGCGTTAACGGCGGTATGATCCCGGATCATCGTATTGGCAAACTCGTGGATGTCGGGATTTTCCGACAACGCCAAGGCCAGATGCGCATAGCGAATGTCAATGTTGTCAGCAGTATAGGCGATATGCGCGTATTCCAGGTCGCTCATATCAGCAACGTCCTGCGCCGTAGCGGCGGTTACGACAGCCAGCGAAATGGCGAAAGTGGCGAGGAATCTTTTCATGACGGATCTCCGTTGGATTGGACTGATGCGCCCAGTATCCCCAACGATGATCAAGACCACATACTCAGCCGTTCAAAATCCAGCACAGATCGTTCAGATTTCGGAACGCGCGCGCAAATGTGAACCAGGATTGGCAAGTCAGACCGTCCAAACCCACAGAAAAGGGACTAAAACGCGCGGCGCTGTTTGGGATCAGGCAGCGCCGCGCGAGGCAAGCAGATCAAGCGGCTGCAATCTGCTTTGCTTTTTCGACCATGACTTCGGCCTGCCGGATCGAAGCATAGTCAATCAGGCGACCATCCAGCGATACGGCCCCTTTGCCGGCAGTCTCGGCCTCGGCCATGGCGACCAGAATGCGCTGTGCTTTGGTGACTTCAGCATCGCTGGGCGACATGACTTCGTTGGCCAGCGCGATCTGGCTGGGGTGGATGGCCCATTTACCCTCGCAGCCCAGAACGGCTGCGCGTTTGGCAGCCGCCTTATAGCCTTCGGGGTCCTGGAAATCGCCGAACGGGCCGTCAATCGGGCGCAGGCCGTTGGCGCGCGCAGCCACGACCATACGCGCCAGCGCATAGTGCCACATGTCGCCCCAATGGGTTGCGCGGGATGCGTCACCATCGGGATCGGTCAGTACGGAATAGTCCGGGTTCACGCCACCAATGATCGTGGTGCGCGCGCGGGTCGAGGCCGCATAGTCAGCCACACCGAAATGAAGGCTTTCGTTGCGTTTCGAGGCGGCCGCGATCTCGCTGACGTTCTGCATGCCCAACGCGGTCTCGATAATGTGCTCGAACCCGATGCGTTTCTTGTACCCCATCGCGTCTTCGATCTGAGTGACCATCATGTCGACCGCATAAACATCTGCTGCGGTGCCGACCTTGGGGATCATGATCAGGTCCAGACGTTCACCCGCCTGTTCGACCACATCGACCACGTCGCGGTACATATAGTGGGTATCCAGACCATTGATCCGCACGGACATGGTCTTGTTACCCCAGTCGATGTCATTCAAAGCCTGAATGATGTTCTTGCGGGCCTGTTCCTTTTCGTCGGGCGCGACCGCGTCTTCCAGATCAAGGAAGATCACATCGACATCCGACTGGGCCGCTTTTTCGAACATACTGGGCTGGCTGCCCGGCACGGCGAGTTCGCTGCGGTTCAGGCGCGCGGGTGCCTGTTCGATGGCATAAAAGCTCATGGGTTTGGTCCTTTGAAAGAAGTGTGCGTTAGATCACGCGGTCTCGGGGTGAGCGGCCTGCGAAGAAGTCGCCCAGATTGTCCAACACGCGAAAGCCCATGGCCTCGCGCGATTCACGGGTGGCGCTGCCCAGATGCGGCAGCATCACCAGATTGTCGCATTGCAGCAGGTCCGGGCTAATGCGCGGCTCGCCATCGAACACATCCAGCGCGGCCCCGCCGATGGTTTCGAACATCAGCGACTGCACCAGAGCATGCTCGTCTACCACCTCACCGCGCGCAGTGTTGATCAGGAAGGCATCAGGCTTCATCAGGTCCAGCCTGCGCCCGTTGATCAGGTGACGGTTCGCGGCCCCACCGGGGCAGTGCAGCGAGACGAAGTCGCATTGCGGCAGCAAATCGTCCACCGTGTCGACCTGCGTGGCGTTGAATTGCTTCAGTACGTCGGGCGAGACCGTGCTGCGGTTTTGTACCAGAATGTTCATACCGAACCCGTGATGCGCCCGGCGGGCCATTTCCTGACCGATGCGGCCAAAACCGATAATGCCCAACGTCTTGCCGCTGACCTTGGTGCCCACAAGATGGGTCGGGCGCCAGCCGGTCCAGCCACCAGCGCGCAGCTCGCGCTCACCTTCACCCGCGCGACGGGCGGCCATCAGCAACAGCGTCATGGCCAGATCGGCGGTGCATTCGGACAGGACGTCCGGCGTGTTGGTCACGGTCATGCCCAGATCACGGGCGGCCGGTTCGTTGATATGACTGTAGCCAACGCCATAATTGGCGAGGATTTTGGTTTGCGCGGCGGGCACGTCCAGCGCCTCGGCGCTGAGCGTATCGGTCACAGTGGGCAGAACCGCGTCGTATTTTTTCAGCGCGTCGCGGATCTCGGCCGGGGACATCGGAATGTCCCCGGTATTCAGCACGGTGTTATAGCTTTCGGCCAGTTGCGCCTCGACGGCGGCAGGCCAGCGACGGGTGACAAGGACCGAAGGTTTGACCATCACGCAGCCTTTCCCATGACACGAGCGATGGTTTCGCCGATCACCGCCGGGTTTTCGGCCACGGTCACGCCCGCCGCCGACAGGATTTCCACCTTCTCGCTGGCGCTTTCGCCAAAGGCCGAGATGATTGCACCTGCATGGCCCATCGTCCGGCCCTTGGGCGCGGTCAGACCCGCGACATAGGCCACAACGGGCTTGGTGATGTGATCGCGGATATATTCCGCCGCTTCGGCTTCCTGAGGGCCGCCGATCTCGCCGATCATAGCAATAACCTCAGTGTCTTCATCCTGTTCGAAACGCTCAAGAATATCGCGGAAGGACGAGCCGTTGATCGGGTCGCCGCCGATGCCGACGCTGGTCGAAACACCGATGCCGCGCTCTTTCAACTGCGCTGCGGCTTCATAGCCCAACGTGCCCGAGCGTCCGATGATGCCCACATTGCCAGGCAGGTAGATATGGCCCGGCATGATCCCCAACAGCGCCTTACCGGGGCTGATGGTTCCAGCGCAGTTCGGGCCGGTCAGCACCATGCGTTTGTCCTTGGGATAGCGGTACATGTAGCGTTTGACGCGGATCATATCCTGCGCCGGGATACCGTCGGTGATGCAGACGCAATAACGGATACCGGCATCTGCGGCTTCCATGATCGAATCCGCCGCAAACGGGGGCGGCACGAAGACAAGGCTGGCATCGGCGCCGGTGGCCTCGACCGCTTGTTTGACGGTGTCAAAGACGGGCACACCTTCAACGGTTTCGCCACCCTTACCCGGGACAACGCCGCCGACGACATTGGTGCCGTACTGCACCATGTCCTTGGTGTGCAGGCGCGCCATGCGTCCGGTGATGCCCTGAACGATAACGCGGCTATCACGGTCCAGTAGAATGCTCATTGCACGGCCCTCATCTTGGTGTTTTGGGTCAAATCGTTGCGCCATGCGCCTACGGCGCGCTCGGCGGCTTCCATCAGTGTCGTCGCGCGGATGATCGGCAGGCCCGACTTGGCCAGGATTTTCTGACCTTCTTCAACATTTGTGCCCGCAAGGCGCACGATAACTGGCAGGTCAATCTCAAGCTCGCGCAGCGCCTGCACGACACCTTCGGCCACCCAGTCGCACCGGTTGATACCGGCGAAAATATTGACCAGAACCGCCTGAACATTGTCATCTGACAGAACCAGCCGGAAGGCCTTGGCCACCCGCTCGGGCGAGGCACCTCCACCGATATCCAGAAAGTTCGCAGGCTCGCCACCGGCCAACTTGATCGTGTCCATCGTGGCCATAGCCAGACCGGCGCCGTTCACGATGCAGCCGATATTGCCATCCAGCCCGACATAAGACAGGCCCCGATCCGCCGCGCGGCTTTCGCGCGGGTCTTCCTGACTTTTGTCGCGCAGTTCAGCGATCTGAGGGCGACGGAACAGAGCATTGTCGTCAAAGCTCATCTTCGCGTCCAGTGCCAACACACGGTCATCGCCAGTGATGACCAGCGGGTTGATCTCGACCATAGTTGCGTCCAGCTCGCTGAAAGCGGCATAGCAACCCTGCAAGGTGCGGACCATGTGTTGGGTCAGCTTCGGCTCAAGCCCCAATTTAAACGCGATCTCGCGGGCCTGGAATTCCTGCAGGCCCACCGCCGGTTCAACGATCGAGCGCACGATGCTGTCGGGACGCTCGGCCGAGATTTCCTCGATCTCCATCCCGCCTTCGGACGAGGCCACGATCATCACCCGCTGACTGGACCGGTCCAGCACAAAGCCTAGATAAATCTCGCGGTCGATCGGCACGGCAGATTCCACATAGACGCGGTAGATGCCTTTGCCTTCGGGTCCGGTCTGATGCGTGACCAGCTTGCGCCCGAACATGTCGTCACAGGCCGCATGGATTTCGCTTTCCGAGTTGCACAGCTTGACGCCCCCGGCCTTGCCACGCCCACCGGCATGGACCTGCGCCTTGACGATCCACTTGTCTCCGCCCAGCTCACGCGCGCGATAGGCGGCCTGTTCGGGGCTGTAGGCCAAGGCCCCAGAAGGGGTCTCGACACCAAATTTCGACAGCAGTTCTTTCGCTTGATATTCATGGATATCCATCTGCAAACCTCCCGTTCATGCAGTGCGGTCAGGCCGCGATCGACGTGCCGTAGCGGCTTTCCAGCAGGGCCTCGACCGCCTCAAGATCAACCGAGCCGCCCATGTCCTGCACCGCTTGGCCGAACAGGCGCACGATGTGGCTGATGGCCTGGTGGTTCAGCTGGTTCAGGATGCCAATCCGGACCTGAACAGGCGCGCTGAGCGTCGGCCAGATACCAAATCCCTGTGCCCGACAATTCTGCACCAGCTCCATCTCACGACCGGCCAGTTCCGGCGGCAGGTTCAACACCACAAGGCTGGGCATATCCGACGTCACCTGGCATCCCATCGCAGTCACGGCATCGCGCAGCACGGCCTCGTGCGTTTTGTAGGATTGGGCACGTTTGGCCAGCCCCTCGATCAGGGTCAGGCGGAGGGATTCATGGAAGGCGGCCACGGCATAGCCCGAATGGGTGCGGTGGTAAGTGCCTTTCTCGACATCTTGTCCATCGACGATGCCCCAGTGGCGTGCCTCGAAGATCGGGTTGTGAACGTAGGAATAAGCGCCCGACGTCTTCAATACCTCGATATAAGCGTCGGTAAAGCTGACTGGTGCATAGGTCAGCGGCAGGCAGCACAGGCCTTTTTGCGGACACGACGCCCATCCTGCGACACCAGGGAAATCGTCAATGCGGAAATCCGACACACCGAGAGACGACACAGCGTCGATCAGGCCCATCGCGCCATGACGTTCGCACGCGTCCGAAAAGCCCTGAATATCGTTCACACGGCCCGAACCGGTTTCCCAGTGCGCCATGAAGGCCCATTTCGGTTTATGCTGCGCCAAAACCTCGTCGACCATCTCGCCGGTGACGGGTTGGCCATGGGGCACCTCAATCACGGTGACGCTGGCAGCTTGCGGGTCCAGCGGGTTTGCTGCGTGCTCGGCCGGGGTGGCGGCTTTGATCCGCAGGGTCAGCGCATCGATGCCCGAGAAGGTGCCGTTGGTAAAGGCGACAACCTTGTCACCCGGCATCACAGCCGAGAACATGGTGTCCAGCCCGCTCCAACCGGTTCCGGCGACAGCGAAAGTATAGGTGTTCTCAGTCCCCCAGATCTGACGCAGCATGTGCTTGCATTCGATCATGCCGCGCAGAACGTCTCCCTGCATATGGTCGGCAACACCGGCACTGGCGAATGCCTGCAAAACGCGGGCATCCGTGTTGCCGGGGCCAGGACCCGCAGCAAGTGTTTCAGGGATTTCGAGGGTAGGGTAGATTTGAAATGTCACGTTCGATCCTCCAAAACGACCGGGGTTGGGGGCGCCCGGCCAGACGTGTTGAGGTTGAGGAAAATCGAATCTTGCCTCGTCACGCAACGTAACTTACTACTGCCTTTGGATATCTGTTGGGGTGGGTAAGAAACTACCCATTCTGGTAAATATGCCGTTGTATACGGATTTTTATCCTACCCATACGGGTAGTTTTTGTAATTTTTCGGGGAAAATCAATGTCCGATGCCGCCTCTCGCCCCATTGATGTCATGCTGGCCAACAACAACCCGCTGGTTCTGTCGGCCATGTCTGAAATATTCGAGCGTGACCCCCGATTCTCTCTGGTCGCTACGTCAGCAACGGCCGAAGGGTTTCTGGGTGCCATCATGCGGGTGCCGGTCAAAATCTGCGTGATCTCGTGGAATTTGCCCGTTCTTGGTGCTGCAAAGCTGATCGAGGTCCTGCGCGAACAAGAGAACCCGCCGCGTTTTGTCGTCTATGGCGATGACGGCGGAGAAATCCCCCGATTGGCGATGCAGGCGGGGGCGGCCGGGTTCGCTTCGCGCTCGGGCGAGGTCGAGGGGCTGCTGGAAACCTGCATCGACGTTGCGCGCGGCAAGATGGTGTTCCCTTTTATCGACGTGCGCAAAATGCAAAGGGACCCGCTGCAAAGCCTGTCGCGCAAGGAAATTGTAATCCTTGAAGCCTTGGCCAAAGGCTTATCCAACCGTGATCTATCGAAAGAGCTGCAAATTTCGGCCAACACGGTGAAGTTTCACCTGTCCAACATCTACGAAAAGCTCTCGGTCAAGAACCGGGCCCAGGCAATTGCGTTCTACTATTCGTCCAAGACGGCGTCGGACTAGCTCTGCTCTTTCACCGGTTCGATCTGGGTGAAAATGGCCGTGCAAATCTGATCCATCTCAAGCGCAAAGAAGTTTTTCGCGGCCGCTTCGTTGGGATGGTAGGGATCCTTGACCAGCCCTTTCTTGTTCAGCCGGAAATACTCTTTGTTGCCCTGATTGGCCGCAACGGTTTCCGGCGTCGCCCCCGGCACGAAAGAACAGCGCAGGCCAGAGGTTTCAAACGCCTTCATCAGGTTTTCCTGCGCGCGCAGACGCAGGTCCACGATCTTTTTCTTATAGGCCGGTGCCGTCGTCATGAAGATACAGGGCAAATCCGGCGGCAGCTGGCTTTTCAGGCGCTGCACATCGCGGATCGCGGCCTCGGGGCTGTTGGCCCAACGTTTGGCCGAATTGCCCAGAAATGACATCAGTATCAGCTTTGGGTCATAGTAATCTTCGCGCAGCATCTGCTCCAAAGGCGAGGTCCCCGGCGCGCAGAACTGGTATTCGCGCCCTTGCCCGATCTGGACGAATTTCTTGTCGGAATTGTTGACAAAACCATAGGCACCCGCGTTCACCCGCCATTTCGGATCGACCTTGCAGATCGTGTCCTTTCCGGCCCCCGATCGCGCCGTCCACGCGCTGATCGAGCTGGAACGAACACCAATGACACCCACGCGCATCTTCCCCAAACGTTTCAGATGGCTTTTTTGCTGGGCGTTTGGTTTGCAATGGCTTTTTATGTCGCTGAAAAACTCCAGAAATGCCGGGCCTGACCCGAAAGATATCTGGCTGTCACCGATAATCAAAATCTCGGGCGAGTCGAAAGGTTCCGCCTGCGCTGCAGGCACCATCATCAACGCGCCTATGACAAGGCTCAGTGCTTTTGTCAGAAACTGCATTTTTCCCCCTTTATGCGGTCTCTTTATTCAAGGGCCGAGAATATGGCATCGCAAAACTCGGTCGTGTTGATCTTTAAAAATTGGCGAATGGCGGCGTTGCTGGGATGATGCGGGTCTTTGACGCGACCGGCATCGTTGCGGCGAAAAAACTTGGGCTTCCCTTCGATTGCCGCACGTGTTTTCGCGTTGAACCCCTCAACCGCAATACACTGCGCATCGGCGCGGTCGAACGCGCGGGCGATGGCGGTTTGCGCTTTCATCCGCTTGTCATTGGTCTTTTTCAGGTAAACCGGCGCGCTGGAGATATAGATACATGCCGTATCTTCAGGCACCTGAGCTAAAGTCCGCCGCACGTCCTCTTCGGCCGCGTCGGGTGAGTTTGCCCATCTGTCCGCAGAATTACCCAGAAAGGTCAGGATCAGCAGGTCAGGGTCATAGTAGCCATCTGCAAACATCGACTCGAAGGCGGTCTGTTTCGGCTTGCAGAACTGATAGGACTTACCTTTACCGATCTGGATGAACACGCGGTCCGGGTTGCCGTCGATGCCGTAGGCCCCTGCATTCACGCCGTATTTCTTGTCAACGTCACAAATGGCACCGCGCGTCGGCCCGCTGGTCGAGGTCCATGATTGAAGCGATGTCGACCGCACCCCGATGGCCGCCGTCTGGCGCGTGCCCAGCTTTTCCAGCAGCTTGGTGCGCTTTTGCGTCATCTCGCAGCGGTTCGGCAATTCCGCAAAGAATCGAACATATTCCTTGCCCGCCCCGAACGAGATCTGGCTATCCCCAAGCACCAGAATATCTGGCTGTGCCGAGGCCGAGTGGCCGCCCAACATCAGCACCGAAACCAGCGCTGCGTTTAGAAATGAAACTATCTTTGTCGTCACGCAGTCACCTTGATCGTGCGGTCAAATTTCAACCCGTTTTCTTACTGATCGGTAAAAGATGGCGTATTGGGCAATGAAATACCAATCAACACCAGGTTACAAAAAGGGTTCGTTGCGCTGTTGTATCGGTGAGCACGACGGAGTCGATCTCACATCGTCAGGTGATCCGTTGAAAGTTTGGGCAGTTCGGCCAACAAACCCGAAACACGTTGATGGCATAGCGCAAGCGGGCCGTCTGGACATAGTGAGATATGGGCCCAGCTTGACCCTCGCAGCGCAATTTTGCGCCAATGGTGCAGAAGCAGAAGGCGTATCGTGGCTTGGGGCAGGGCGGGCAGGGTCAGAAAATCCATGCGTCCCGCCAGATCATGAAGACGCTGCACATGCGTTATGGTCTGCGGTGCAACAATCTTGCCGGCGAACCACATGGGCACGGGCTCGGGTTCAAACCGCAGCCGTGTCTGATCGCTGCGCGTAGCCTCGGATACCGGCACCAGAAACAATGCCCGGTCCAGACGGATCATCGCGCCGGTCGGCTCACAATCCTGTCGAGTCAAAGCCACACACCAACCATCGGGAAATTTAACATCCTGACGGTACACGTCCTCATAGACCGCGCGGGTTTCGGCCAAACCATGGCTGGACAGGCTATAGGTCACTTCGCGGCCGATTTTGGTGGATACGATCCAGCCGTCCTTGCGCAGCCTGTGCAGGGCAACGCGCATGGCTTCGGTCTTAATCCCGACCCGGCCCAGAATTGCACCCAGCTGCTTGCCGGTGACGGGCTGACCATTCAGGTCACCAAACAGCGTCACGATCAGGGACCAGGTCTTGATCGGCTCCAGCGCGCTAAGGTCTTCAATCAATGTCTCGGCAGGAGTCAAATGTAGGTCTTTCCAAGGGGGTACACTCTGTTGCGCCCCTTTAAGTACCATGCCGACGGGTCACGTGGCTACGCTTATCCCGCAGGATCAGTCAGCGCATAGGCGTTCATAGTCAGCAGTTCATATTCGGCGGTCAGCTCGTCCTCTTGGTTGCGGATCGAGACATGCCAGCGCACCTCACCATAGTCCTGGTTGCGCGGGGTCTTTTGCATGACCGTCAGGTGCACGCGGATACTATCGCCCGCCTGCACCGGTTTCAGGAACCGCAGATTGTCGAGGCCGGTATTGGCCAGTACCGGGCCTTCGTCCGGCTGTACAAACAGCCCCGCCGCAAAACTCAGCAGCAGGTATCCGTGGGCAACCCGCCCTGGAAAGAACGGATTTCGACTTGCCGCTGCCTCGTCCATATGCGCGTAGAACGTGTCGCCCGTGAAATGGGCGAAGGTTTCAATATCATCCAGCGATATCTCGCGCGGGTCCGTCACCAGCGTCTCACCGACCTCCAATTCGTGGAACGTGCGGGTGAAGGGATGGGCTCGGTCCGTGGCCTCGGTCGCCCCCGGCACCCATTTCTCGCCGATCCGCGTCAACAGGTCCGGGCTACCCTGTACGGCAGTTCGCTGCATATAGTGCATCACACCGCGTATGCCGCCCAGCTCTTCGCCGCCGCCTGCGCGACCAGGGCCGCCATGAACCATGTGGGGCAGGGGGGATCCATGGCCGGTGCTTTCTTTCATCGAGTCGCGGTTGTTGAGGTAGAGCCGCCCATGAAACGCCCCGACACCAATCACAAACTGGCGCGCGACCTCGGGGTCATGTGTAATGACCGAGGCCACTAGGCTGCCATCGCCTTTGTTGGCCAGTTCAATCGCGTTATCCAAATCCCGATAGGGCATCACGGTAGAAACAGGACCAAAAGCCTCGACCGCGTGCAGAGTTTGGGCCGCATCCGGCGTATTACAGCGGAACAGCATCGGCGGGACAAATGCCCCTTCGTCCGCGTCGGCACCGAGGACAATAAAATCATCGGGGTCGCCGAAAATACGCTCGGCCTCTTGCCCGATCAGAGCCGCCTTTTCCAACACATCACGGCGTTGCGCTTGCGAAACCAGCGCTCCCATCTGAGTCTTCTCATCCGCCGGATTCCCGATCACGACCGAGCTCAACCGATCCCGCAGGGCATCTGACACCGCGTCGATATGCGCCTCAGGCACCATGATGCGGCGGATGGCGGTGCATTTCTGCCCGGCTTTCGCGGTCATCTCACGCTGGACCTCCTTGATAAACAAGTCAAACTCGGGCGTTCCGGGCACTGCGTCCGGACCAAGGACTGACGCGTTCAGGCTGTCCTGCTCGGCCACAAAGCGGGTGGCGTTGTCCAGAATACAGGGCGCACTGCGCAGCTTGCGGGCCGTCGCCGCCGAGCCTGTGAAGCTGACGACATCCTGCCCGCCCAGATGATCCAGTATCGGGCCCAGATTGCCGCTGACCAGCTGCACGGCCCCTTCGGGCAGCAGACCACTGTCCAGCATGATCCGAACACACAGCTCAGTCACATAGCAGGTCGCGGTGGCCGGTTTCACAATCGCGGGCATACCGGCCAGCAGGGTCGGAGCCAGCTTTTCCAGCATCCCCCAGACCGGGAAGTTGAACGCGTTGATGTGAACGGCCACACCGGTCAGCGAGGTACAGACATGCTGGCCCAAAAACGTGCCCTGCCGCGACAGACGTTCAACCGGGCCGTCCAGATAGATCGTGTCATTGGGCATCTCGCGCCGACCCTTGCTGGCGATGACCAAAACCGTGCCGATCCCGCCATCGACATCAATCATGTGATCCCTTTGAGTCGCCCCTGTCGCAAACGAGGCGTCATAAAGCGCCTGTTTATGCTGACCCAGATGCAGCGCCAGCGCCTTGAGCATTCTGGCCCGGTCGTGAAAGCTCATCTTGCGCAGGGCAGGGCCGCCTTTGGTCTGCGCGTATTCCAGCATCGCGCCCACATCCAAGTGGCTGGTTCCGGCGCGCGCGATCAGCTCGCCGGTAACGGCCGAATGGATCTCGCGTGCGGTGCTGTCGCTGCCGATCCATTGCCCGCAAACATAGCTGTGCACGTCCTGAATATTCATCTGGCGATCCCCGCGATAAGGACCGGCAAGGCGTCACTGATTAATTGACCTACCGGTCGGTTTATGGAATGTTTAGATTTAGGACGGGCAAAGATCAAGGAGAATGTCGTGCCGGATAACGCGCCTGACAGACGCCCAAGGGTGCCTTCATGACCCCGAAAGAGCGCGCCGAACGTGCAGCCCAGGTCATGTGGGCCTCGGACAATGCCAGCCCCTGGGCAGGTATGCAGATTGATATGATGGATGAGGGACAGGCGCAGCTGTCCCTGACCGTCGAAGGACACCACGTCAACGGGCACGGGATTTGCCACGGTGGGCTGATCTTCATGCTGGCCGACAGCGCCTTTGCCTTTGCCTGCAACAGTCGCAATCAATCCACAGTCGCCCAACACAACACGATTTCTTATATCACGCCCGGCCGCTTGGGCGACCGACTGACGGCCCGCGCGCGCGAGGTCGCTCTGACCGGGCGCAACGGCATTTACGACGTGACCGTCACCAACCAAAGCGACGCTGTGATCGCTGAATTCCGCGGATGCTCTCGGGCCGTGCGCGGACAGTTGTTCGAAGAATAGGGAGGCGCCCATGAAAGACCTAACACCGGCCCGAGACACGCTCGACCCGATCGAAATTGCGTCTCTGGATGAAATCAGAGCGCTTCAGTTACAGCGGCTCAGATGGTCACTGAAACACGCCTATGACAATGTGCGCATGTATCGACAACGGTTCGATGCAGCAGGGGTTCACCCGGATGACCTGACGGACCTGAGCGACCTGTCCAAATTCCCATTTACCTACAAAAATGACCTGCGCGACAATTATCCGTTTGGGCTTTTCGCCGTGCCACAGGATCAGATCCTGCGCGTTCATGCCTCATCCGGGACCACCGGAAAGCCGACGGTGGTCGGGTATACGCGCACGGATATCAACAACTGGGCCCATCTGGTCGCCCGATCAATGCGCGCCAGCGGCACCAAACCCGGTGATACTGTGCAAGTCGCTTATGGCTATGGCCTGTTCACCGGCGGCTTGGGTGCACACTACGGTGCGGAAAAGCTGAACTGCACTGTCGTCCCGGTCTCGGGCGGTATGACCGAGCGGCAAGTGATGCTGATTCAAGACTTCCGCCCCAGCACGATCATGGTGACGCCGTCCTATATGCTCAACATCC
The DNA here is from genome assembly GCF_056542685.1 of Ruegeria sp. AB6. NCBI lineage: Bacteria > Pseudomonadati > Pseudomonadota > Alphaproteobacteria > Rhodobacterales > Roseobacteraceae > Ruegeria > Ruegeria sp. AB6. The sequence continues at coordinate 338,898 of NZ_JBQGAD010000005.1, forward strand.
TCGAACAATTCCACGCGGCGGGGATCGACCCGCGTGACACCTCTTTGGAAGTCGGCATTTTTGGCGCAGAGCCATGGACCAACGCCATGCGTGCCGAGGTCGAAGAAGCGTTCAACATGCACGCGGTCGATATCTACGGCCTGTCCGAGATCATGGGGCCGGGTGTGGCCAATGAATGTGTCGAAACCAAAGACGGTTTGCATATCTGGGAAGATCACTTCTTTCCCGAAATCATCGACCCCGAAACCGGTGAGGTTCTGCCGGATGGCGAAATGGGAGAATTGGTTTTCACTACCCTAACCAAAGAGGGCCTGCCCATGGTCCGCTACCGGACCCGCGATCTGACACGGCTGTTGCCGGGAACGGCGCGGTCCATGCGGCGGATGGAGAAGATCACCGGGCGCTCGGACGACATGATCATTCTGCGCGGCGTGAATGTCTTTCCCACTCAGGTCGAGGAACTTGTTCTCGCAACTCCTGATCTGGCCCCTTATTTCCAGATCGAACTGACCCGCGACGGGCGCATGGACGCGATGACAGTGCATGTTGAGGCTGCGGCAAGCGAGGACGCCAGACAGGCCCTGTCCGGGGTGTTGACCAAAAAGATCAGGGACACAATTGGCGTCGGCGCGACCGTATCTGTCGGCACCCCCGGCAGTGTTGAACGCAGTCAGGGCAAAGCCCGCCGCGTGATCGACAACAGGCCCAAGGGCTAAGCCAGTGGCCCGCACCATCGCAAAGGATCACGACCAGAAACGTCAAAGCATCCTGTCGGTCGCCGCCAGCGTGTTCGCAAGCGAAGGCATCGCGCGGGCTTCGATGAACCAAGTGGCTAAGGCTGCGGGGATTTCCAAGGCCAACATCTACCACTATTACGACGGCAAAGAGGCTTTGCTGTTCGACATTCTGGACACTTACCTCTCTGAATTGAACAGCCGCGTCACGGCCCTTGATCTGGACGGCATAGCCCCTGCAGATCAATTGCAGCTGGTTCTGCGGGAATACCTGTTGGCCTATGAAGGCATGGATTTCGAACACAAAATCCAAAGCGAAGGCGTGTCGCTACTGCCGCAGAACATGCAACAAGTTCTGAAGGCCTACCAAAAAGACATGGTCTCGCAGATGAGCGCCATTCTCAACGCAATCAGTGACGGCAAGCTGGGGGACAACCAGCAGCTTTTGCGCGAAGTGACCATGTCAGTCTTCGGAATGCTGAACTGGTACTATATGTGGCAACCCAAAGCCACGCGGGCCGACCGCGAAGGCTATGCCAGAACCATCGCGCGCCTAACCGTTGCCGGGTTGCCCGGAGTGCAGAACGCGGGCTAGTGCCCCGCCTCGTCATAGTCCCAGACCACCTTGTCGGACAGTGCAAAGCACTGACAAGTCAGAACGAACCCTGCCTCAACCTCATAGTCTTCCAGCGCATGGTTGGCGACCATCTCGACCTCGCCCTCCAACACTTTCGCCTTGCAGGTCGAGCACACGCCCGCCTTACAGGCATGGGGCGCATCCAGGTTTTCAGCCAGCGCGGCCTCAAGCAGGCTGGTATCCTTGGGAATGGTGAACTGCCGCGTTTCGCCGCCCAATGTGACGCGCCCCTTGATGCCATTCTCAGCCACCGACCGCGAGACAGCGCGGGTTCTGGCACGTCCCGGTTGGGATGAAGCAAACAGCTCGAACCGGATCTGATCCTTGGTCAGGCCGTAATCTTTCAACGATTGCGAAATCGCCAACATCATTGGCTCTGGCCCACAAATATAAGCCAACGAAACCGATTTGATGTCGATCCAGTGCTGGAACAAGGCCGCGCATTTTTCGGCATCGACGCGGCCTTTGAACAGATCAATTTCCTGACTGTCATCTTCCAGGATATGCACGATGTTCAACCGGTGCAGAAAGCGGTTCTTGAGGTCCTCCAACTCTTCCCGGAACATGATCGTATTGGGGGTACGGTTTGCGTAAACCAGCGTAAACCGGGCCGAGGGGTCCTCGGTCAATGCGGTTTTCAGGATCGACAACACCGGCGTGATGCCAGAGCCCCCGGCAAAGCCCAGGTAGTGCGGCGCATCGGCATTGGCGGCCGCATGGAAATTGCCCATCGGCGGCATGGCGTCCATGACATCGCCCACCTGCAGCTCGGTATTGGCCCAGGTGGAAAAGGCCCCGCCATCCACGCTTTTGATGCCGACCTGCAAGATACCTTCATGCGGGGCGGCGCAGATCGAATAGGACCGGCGCAACTCATCTCCATCAAAATCCCGTTTGAACGTGAGATACTGGCCCGGCGCAAATTCAAAATGTTCGGGGTTAACAGGTTGCAAGGTCACGACCACCGCGTCGCGGATGGTTTTGTGGATGTCCGTTACTTTAAGGGGATGAAACATAGCCATAACGGGACCTCAGATACATTTGAAATAGTCAAAGGGTTCAAGACAATCCATGCAGCGCCACTGGGCCTTGCAAGGGGTCGAGCCGAACTGGCTGATCTTTTCGACCTGCTCGGATTTGCAATGCGGGCACCGTTCAGGGCCACCTGCGGATTGCGGCGGGGCGATGCCGAACTCCTCCAGCCGAGCGCGGCCTTTTGGGGACAGCCAGTCAGTTGTCCATGCCGGCGCTATACGGGTCTGGATGTCCAGATTGTCGATACCGTTGCGCGCCAATTCGGTTTCTATGTCCAACGCAATCACGGCCATGGCGGGACACCCGGAATAGGTCGGCGTGATCGTCACAGTCACAGTGTCATTCCTGACGTCCACCCCCCGGATCACGCCCAGATCAACGACCGAGATCACCGGAATCTCGGGGTCGGGCACGTTTTCAAGCCAATCCCAGACCTCCGCTTCGGTGACAGCCATCGTACCTACCACGTGGCCCCCGGATAGGAGCGCTGCAAAGTTTGCATCACCGCCAGCATATGGCCCAGATGTTCCGTGTGGCGGAACCCTGTGCGCCCGCCTTTCTGCGCATAGTCGCTATCGGGCAGGGTCAGACAGGCCTCTGCCGCAACAGCTTCGACGGTCTCCAGCCACGGCGCGCGCAGGTCCGAGGGCAGGGGGGCAACGCCCGTATCGGCCATCGCCTGATCAGTTGCGTCATCGACAAACATCTCGCCGCTATAGGGCCACAGGAACGTCAACGCCTCAGCCATGCGCGCGTTGCTGTCCTCGGTTCCATCACCCAACGCGATCACGGTCTGGGACGACCGTTCCAGATGATAGAGCGCCTCTTTCACGCATTTCGCCGCGATCTCCGCAATGCGGGTATCGCCGGAGGCTTGCAAGCGCGTCAGCCAAGGCACCTGAAACGCATCGAACAGGAATTGACGCATCTGGGTTCGGCCAAAGTCGCCATTCGGGACCTCAAGCATCAACAGGTTGCGAAAATCGTAGACGTCGCGCAGATAGGCCAGATCATCGGCCGAGCGACCGGCCCCTTCGACCTCGCCCGCATAGCCCAGCCACATCTGCGTCTGACCGATCAGGTCCAGCGCCATGTTGGCCAGCGCGATATCTTCTTCCAGAATTGGCGCAACCCCGCACCATTCCGACGTGCGATGACCCAGCACAAGAGCATTGTCCCCTTGCCTGAGCAGAAATTCGAACAGGGGGTTTTCCACGGCCATCACATTTTCCCAACTTCTTCGGGAATGTCGTAAAACGTCGGATGACGATAGACCTTGTCCCGCGCCGGATCGAACAGAGGCCCCTTATCAGAGGGGCTAGAGGCGGTGATTTTCGCGGCCTCGACCACCCAGATACTGACGCCCTCATTCCGACGGGTATAAACATCGCGCGCATTGCGGATCGCATGTTCCGCATCGGCTGCGTGCAATGAGCCGACATGCCGGTGGCTCATCCCGTGCTGACCGCGAATAAAGACTTCCCACAGGGGCCATTCGTTTTCATGTGTCATTTCTTACTCCGCCGCTTGCGCGCGTTTTTGGGATTTGCGGGCATGGGCTAGCATGGCCTCACGCACCCACGCGCCATCGTCCCAGGCCTTCCGCCGGGCGTTCAGACGCTCGACATTGCAGGGGCCATTGCCCGAGATCACTTCGAAGAATTCGGACCAGTCGGGTTCGCTGAATTCATAGTGTCCGGTCTCATCGTTCCATCGCAGGTTCTCGTCGGGGATGGTCAGGCCAAGGAACTCGGCCTGCGGAACGGTTTCGTCCACGAATTTCTGCCGTAGCTCATCATTGGTGTTGATCTTGATTTTCCACGCCATCGACTGCGCCGAATGCACACTTTCCTTGTCGGACGGCCCAAACATCATCAGCGCGGGGTACCAGAACCGGTTCAGCGCATCCTGCGCCATGCGCTTTTGATCAGCTGTGCCCTCTTTCGCCATCTTGATCATGATGTGGTAGCCTTGGCGCTGGTGAAAGCTTTCTTCCTTGCAGATACGCACCATCGCCCGCGCGTAAGGACCAAAAGAGGTGCGCTGCAACGGCACCTGATTCATGATCGCAGCCCCATCAACCAGCCAACCAACCGCGCCCATATCGGCCCATGTGAGGGTGGGGTAGTTGAAGATGGACGAATACTTCATCCGCTCGGAATGCAGCATCTCGACCAGTTCATCCCGGCTGACCCCCAGCGTTTCGGCCGCGCAATAAAGATACAGCCCATGCCCGGCCTCGTCCTGCACCTTGGCCAGCAGATTGGCTTTGCGTTCAAGTGTCGGGGCGCGTGTGATCCAATTGCCTTCGGGCAGTTGCCCGACAATCTCGGAATGGGCGTGCTGGCCGATCTGGCGGATCAACGTCTTGCGATAGGCGTCGGGCATGTAGTCCTTGGGCTCGATCTTTTCGCCGCGATCAATGCGGTCTTGAAAGGCCTGATCCTCGGGGCTCATCTCCTTGCGGTCCTGAACACCTTTTCCGGTCGACTGTACCATCTGCGCGTACATGGCTGCGTCCTCCTTACACACCTTGGGTGACTGATTCAGTCGTCACACCCTCTATTATGTTACATTTTTTCCAATATTCAATATTTTTGTAACATATTTTCACCAGCAAAAAACCGAACGTGAAATCAAAGCTTTCGGTAGATCAGATCATTCGAACCTGCTTCCGGCTCTTCCTGCAAAATGGCCGAGACCTGCGCATGCAAAGGTGACTTGCGGCACACCGGATCAGTCGCCGCGGCATCCCCGGCCAAGGCCAATGCCTGACAGCGGCAGCCGCCAAAGTCGATCTCTTTCCGCTCGCAACTCTGGCAAGGTTCCGGCAACCAATCCGTCCCGCGATAGGCGTTAAAGGCCGGACTATTTTGCCAGATTTCCGCCAGCGTTTTACTTTGGACGTTGTCAAACTGCAGATGTTTGATGGTTTGCGCGGCGTGGCAGGGCAGAACAGTGCCATCTGGCGTCACGTTCAACCCGGTCGAGCCCCAGCCGCCCATGCAGGCCTTTGGGAAATCCGCGTAGTAATCTGGCGGAACAAAATCGAACGCCAGAACACCTTGCAGACGCTGCGCGGCTTTGGCGACCGTGTCCTTCACGGCTAAAGCCTGCTCACGTGTCGGCAACAGTGCGGCACGATTTTTCAAAGCCCATCCATGGAATTGGACACAGGCAACCTCAAGCCTGCGTGCTCCCAATTCGACGGCCATTTCAATCGTGCGGTCCAGATCATCCAGATTTTGCCGGTGCATCACGGCATTCAGGGTCAAGGGAATGCCCCGATCCCGGATCTCGCGCACGACGATCATCTTGCGGTCAAACCCGCCGCGATACCCGCCGATATGATCAGCCAGAGCGGCATTCGTCCCTTGCAGCGACATTTGGACATGATCCAGCCCGACCTCTTCCAGCCGGTCCAACCTTTTGGGGGTCAGCCCGATGCCAGACGTGATCAGATTGGTGTAAAGCCCAATTTGTGATGCGTATTCTGTCAGTTCTTCCAGATCGCGGCGGGATGCGGGCTCGCCACCCGACAGATGCAGCTGCAAAACACCCAGCGCGTGCGCCTGTTTGAACACGTCTTTCCAGGTATCGGTGTCCAGCTCGGTCTCTTTGCGTTCAAGTTCCACCGGATTGCTGCAATAGGGGCAGCTCAGCGGACAGCGATGCGTCAGCTCGGCCAGCATGGCGATGGGGGCAGGGGCACTCATTCCCGCACCATCAGATAGACGCGGCTGCGCAAGGTCTGCAAAAAGCGCTGAACATCCGTTTCAATCTGCTCGGCCGGGGCGTTGTAGGTAGCGGCAAGGTCCTGCACGATCTCGGAAAACCGGGCAGACCCATCGACGCGAGACAAAATAGCCATCCCGATCTGATCCAGCTCGATCACCTTCTCGGGTGCCATCAACACCGTCCGGTCGCGCACCTCATCGCGCTGCACCCGCACGCCGCGCGGCAGGTATGGACGGTCGGTCTGACGCAGTTCCAGAGTCATAGCGAACCCTCGCCCGGTTGCCACGCAGCGGGAGGGATCATCCCAGGCTCAACATAAGCAGACCACAGAGCATCCAACTGCGCCCACAACACATTGGTTTTGAAGATCAGAGCCTCGCAGGCCATGTCCTCTTTCTCGGTCGTGTCGGCATGATCCAGAACCCAATTCAGACCAAAAGCCACATCCTTGGGGGCCTGAGTCAGACGTTTGCGGAAATAGGACAGACTGTCGGCATTGGCAAAATCGTAATGCTCCAGCAGCCCTTCGATCCGCTGTTCATGAATCTTCGGGGCAAAAAGCTCGGTCAGCGAGGACGCAACCGCCTGCAACAGCGGCTTCTCACGCACATAGTGCACATAAGCATCCACTGCGAATTGCGTGGCAGGCAAAATCCCACGCCCAGATGCGACATAGTCCGGGTCAAGCCCAACCGCCTCGGCCAGTTTCAACCAGCGCCGGATGCCGCCGCCTTCGTCAACCTCGCCATCATGGTCCTCGATCCGCGAGCGCCATTCGCGGCGGATGTCCGGATCGGTGCAGCGCGACATGAAGGCCGCGTCTTTCATCGGGATCGCGGCCTGATAGGCCCAGCGGTTGATCACCCAGGCCCGCACCTGATCCGGGGTGCATTCACCGCTGTGCAGGCGATGATGAAACGGGTGTTTGTCGTGATAGCGCTCGGCCCCGATCTGACGCAGACGGGCTTCAAGGCTCTCTCGGCTCATATCGTGATCTCCTGCCCGTCATAGGCAATGGTCCAGCCTGCGGCCTCGACAAAGGCGCGCTCGGGTCCGTTTGGCTGCAGCATCGGATTGGTGTTGTTGATATGGATATAGGTCTTGGCCGCCGCGATGCCCTTTAGCCCCTCGATCGAACCGTCCGCACCACTGACCGAGATATGACCCATGCGCTGACCCGTCTTTACTCCGGTGCCGGTGCGGATCATCTCATCATCATCCCAAAGTGTTCCGTCAAAGAACAACTGATCCGCATCCACAAGCTGATCCAGCAGAGCAGGGGTGATTTGCGCACATCCGGGAATGTAATAGGCGACCTTTTCCCCTGTCGTCAGGCGCACCCCAACGGTTTGCTCCCCGATGAGATTGGTTTGAACACTGTCACCTTCCATGAACAAAGGCACTTTGCCCGGAACCGCAAACAGCCGCGCTTGCAAGCCGTCCTGCAAAGCAAAGTCCTGATCCAGAGAAATGCGTGTCCTTTCTACCTTTTCCCGATTCACCGCATCGAAGATTCTGTTCTGGGCCAGAACATCCAGAATATCCCCCGTGGCAAACAGCGAAAACGGCGTCTGTTCACGCAGGCTCAACAGCCCGGCGATATGGTCGATATCCCCATTGGTCAACAACACGGACGCCACAGGCGTGTCGCGTAGCGCGCGGGGATGCATTTTTGGATTGTCCAGCATCTGCTGCCGGACGTCAGGTGATGCGTTTAGAATGCTCCACCGAACGCCGTCTGGCGAGACTGCCAATGACGATTGGCCGGAAGGCGGGATAAGGCCCTTGCGGGCATCCTCGCAATTCCGGCAACCACAATTCCATTGCGGTAGACCACCGCCTGCAGAAGCCCCAAGAACCAGAAAATGCACCTCGGGCCTCCGCTAGAGTTCACGCAATCAGAACAGGTCGCGCTCGTGCTCGCGGCCTTCATCCTCGGACGGAGAATACATGTTGATCTCCATACCGCAGTTCACTTCTTTCAGTTTCGGTGTGCTCCAGGTCATCGCTACCTCCCATGAGTGACTGGCAATTTCAAAAAACCTACAACCCACATCATTTTCGGAAAATGCTGCTTTGGTCGTACGCTCCGGTCACAGTGTCCGAGCAGTGCCCCACCACGTCAACCGTCTTGGGGTCGTAGACAGGACTTAGGACTTTTGTCGAATGTCGCGGCTTGAGGCGTAAATATAGTGTTGCGCATATGCGCGTGATCGTTGCCCTGCTTTTGCTGATCCTAAGCGGTCTGACGGCCATGGCCGAGCCGTTGCCACGTGAGAAACTGGCGTCGTTCGTTCGCGCGCCCTTTTCGCTGGGCGAGGCCCTGAATGACGACGGCGTCTATTCCTTGCTCAACTCTGGCGGGATCGAGGCGGGTTATGTCTTTGAAACAGAACCGTTAGCCCCGCTGCCCGGTTTCTCGGGCGCGCCTATCAACATGCTGGTCGTGCTCGATCTCGAAGGGCGTTTTCTGGATGTTCAACTTATCGAACATAATGAGCCGATCTTTGTGTCCGGTCTAGGCCAGGCACCGTTCCACAAGTATTTCGAACAGTATGGAGGCCTGTCTATTTCGGACTCGATCGTCGTCGGAACGCCCTATGGGGATGCCGCCAGCGGCTCACAGCTTGTTTACCTCGACGGCGTCACCAAGGCCACGGCCAGCGTCCGAATTGCCCACGAATCTGTCATGGGGGCCGCCTTGGCGGTTGCCCGCGAAAAGATGCAGGGACTGGCCACCGCGCCCCCGGCCTATCCCGACCCCGATTATGACGAGGCGCTGACATGGGACGCTCTGGTTGATCAAGGCATCGCCACCCACAAGACCCTCAGCAATGCCGAGGTCGACGCGCTGTTTGCTGGAACCTTGTGGGAGGATGACGACCCCGAAGCGCAGGACTACCCGGACGGACCGTTCCTGGACCTCTGGATTGTGGACCTCGGCCCCACATCCATCGCACGCGCGGCCCTGTCCGATGACAGTTTTGATGAGCTTCAACGCTTCATGGAAATCTCGGACAATGATGAGCCGATTCTGCTGATCGAAACCGCCAGGCATGGATTGGTTAGCGACGAGTTCGTGCGCAACACCGCGCCCGATTGGATCTCGGCCGAACAGGATGGACTGCCTGTCGCGCTGCGCGATGCAGACCTGCTGGTCGAGCTTGCCGACGGAATGCCGGATGGTACCGCGATGATACTGCGCACCGATCGACGGCTGGGTTTCGATCCATCGCGGGAATGGGTGCTTAAGGTACTGGCTGTACGCGAACACGGGATGTTTCAACCCGAGATCGGCTCCGTCACCATGGACGTGACCCATGTCACCCCCGAGCGGTTCTTTCAGCGCCCCGTGCAAATCAAGCCAGCGCCACCGTGGCTCGAAGCGCTGCGCAATCGTCAAAGCGATATGATTGCGCTTGGCATCTTGCTGACCGTGCTTCTTGGAATTTTGGCCCTGCGCATGAATGCATTGGCGGCACAACCCACGTTCACACCGCTGCGCCTGACCATTCTGGCAGTGGTTGTCGGCTTTGTCGGATGGTGGGGGCAGGGGCAGCTTTCCATTGTCACCGTTCTGGGCACGCTCAGAACAGCCCTCGACGGGGGCAGCTATGCCTTCCTTCTATACGACCCGTTTTCGCTGTTGATCTGGGCCGTGTCGATTGCAGGCCTGATCGCCTGGGGCAGGGGGCTGTTCTGTGGCTGGCTCTGCCCCTTTGGCGCTCTGCAGGAGTTTGCACATCATATCGGAAAAGCCCTGCGCATCCCGCAGATCGAACCCTCCCGCGCCTGGGACCAAAGGTTGAAGTGGTTGAAATACATTGTGCTGGGCGGTCTGATCGTCACCGTCTTCGTTGCACCTGATCAGGTCGACAAAGCCGCCGAGGTCGAGCCCTTCAAAACTGCTATCACCACGTTCTTCATCCGCGAGTGGTACTATGTGGCCTATGCCGTCTTCTGGCTGCTGCTGGGCATGGTCCTGTTCAAAGGCTTCTGTCGCTATGTCTGCCCCTTGGGCGCATTTCTGGCGATCGGTGGGCTTCTGCGCGGACGCGACTGGATCGATCGACGCGCCGAATGCGGCTCTCCCTGTCAGCTTTGCCGTGTGAAGTGCAAATACGGCGCGATCAAGAAAACAGGCCAGATTCAATATGACGAGTGCTTCCAATGCCTCGACTGCGTCGCCATCCACGATGACAAACAGCGCTGCGTACCACTGATCGTCGCGGCCCGACGTCAGGCCAGAAAGGTCGCCGCCGAATGATCACCCGCCGCCGTTTCCTTACTATATCCGCCGCCGCACTGGCCACGCCTGCCGCGGCGAGGTCCATCCACTGGCAGGGATACGCCATGGGGGCCGAGGTCAGCCTGACCCTGGATGCCACCCCCGAAGATGCCCAAATCGCCATTTCCCGCGTTGAGAGGCTGCTCAAACGATGCGAGGAGATGTTCAGCCTCTATGATCCAAACTCGGTCCTATCTGAACTCAACAAGACCGGTTTGCTGAGGAACCCTCCGCGCGAAATGCTGGACCTGTTGCGCATCTGCGGGCAAGCACATCGAGTGACCAAAGGCCTGTTTGACCCAACGGTACAACCGCTCTGGGCCGCTTTGCGGCAGGGCGGGGATGTAAATGATGCGCGCTCCCTGATCGGTTGGGAACGCGTAAGCATCACAGCCGAACGGGTCAGGCTGGACAATGGTCAGGCATTGACGCTGAATGGCATCGCGCAAGGATATGCGACCGATCTTGTGGCACATGCGCTGAAACAGGCCGGATGGTCCAGCGTTTTGGTCAACATAGGTGAATTCTACGCAGGGGGCCGCCCCTGGACTATGGGCATTGCTGATCCCCTACATGGCCTGGTAGAAACGGTCGCGCTCAAAAACCGTGCCGTCGCAACCTCCAGCCCTGGCGCGATGTACCTGGAAGGAACTCAATCCCACATCCTGAACCCGGACGGGCAAGATCCAGCCTTGTGGTCAACCGTCAGCGTCACCGCCAACACGGCCACTTGGGCAGACGCGCTTTCCACGGCTTTTTGCCATGCGAACGCAGCGGAAATCTCGCGCACTTTAACCCGATCCCCGGACAATCCGACCGCAATCTGTGTGCAAGCCGACGGTACCATTCAATCTATTAAAACATAAAAAAAGCCCCGCTTTTGTTGCGGGGCTTTTGGGTTCGTTTGTCTAGGCGGTTACGCGCAGGCTTGTACGGCGCGTTTGGTCATGACGCTGACCAGATGTGCGCGATAGTCTTTGCTGCCATGCAGATCGCCGATCATGTTCATCGAGTTCACCTTGAGACCCATCAACGCGTCGGCGCGGAACTCTTTTGTCAGGGCTTCCTCGGCCTCAGACCAGCGGAACACACCGTCCTCGCTGGCACCGGTCACGGCCACGCGGACACCATCCGCAAACCGCGCCAGATAGACACCCACCAACGCAAAGCGCGAGGCCGGCTGCAGGAACTTCTGATAGCTCGCCGCCTGCGGTACCGGGAAGCGGATGGATGTGATGATCTCACCCTCGTCCAGCGCCGTGGTGAACATGCCCTGAAAGAAATCATCCGCCGCGATCTGCCGCGCATTGGTCACAATAGTTGCGCCCGAGCCCAACACACCCGCCGGATAACAGGCCGCCGGGTCATTGTTGGCCACCGACCCACCAATGGTGCCGCGATTGCGCACTGCCGGATCCCCGATTTGCCCCGCCAATGCTGCCAGCGCCGGATAGCTTGCCGCCGCCTCGCGCGCCACCGTGG
>NZ_JBQGAD010000006.1:0-263797 GCF_056542685.1 Ruegeria sp. AB6
CGAAGCCGAAGCCGAAGCCGAAGCCGAAGCCGAAGCCGAAGCCGAAGCCGAAGCCGAAGCCGAAGCCGAAGCCGAAGCCGAAGCCGAAGCCGAAGCCAACCTTGAACGCTTCAAGGAAAAGATGGCTGGTCGTAAGGCGGAAAAACAGAGCGGCTTTATGCCCGCTGTGATCGGTGGGGCCGTCGCCGCAGCGATTGGTTTTGCGGCGGGAAGCGCGGGTATGTTCGGTAGCGGTGACACCGATGCTGTAGCCACGCTCGAGGCCAAGCTGGCCGATCAGGCCAACCAGATCGAAGCTTTGACCAAATCTCTGGCAGATGCGCCGGATGTATCGGCAAAGATCGACGCGTTGACTGGGCAGATTGCGCCTATCACGGCGGATCTTGATGGGGTGAAATCCAGCCTTGATGGCCTGGCCGGGCAGATCGACCCGTTGACCAAACGGCTGACCGATTTGGAAAGCGGGGCCCTGACCCAAGGCGCTACGCCCGAGGCTACGGCAGCATTTGAGGCCGAGTTGAAAAAGCTGCAAGACTCGCTGGCTGCGCAACGGGCTGAGGTTGAAAAGATGGTTTCGGACGCGCAGGCGCTTGAAATGAAAGCCTCGGCGGAGGCACTGGCAGCGGCCAATGCCGCGATCTTGTCAAAACTGCACGGTCAGTTGAATGCGGGCCAACCCTATGGCGATTTGTTGTCCGAACTGTCGGCCGGAGGGGTTGATATTCCCGATGCTTTGTCGGCGTCGGCAGATAAAGGCGTGCCGGCAGTTGCAACCCTGAATGAAACCTTTGCACCTGCGGCGCGCGCTGCTTTGGCTGATGCGCGTGACGCGGATAAGGGAACGGGGATTGTCGCTTTCCTCCAACGTCAGACTGGAGCGCGCTCTGTGACGCCGCAGGATGGTGACGATCCCGATGCGATCCTGTCGCGCGCGCAGGCGGCGCTTTCAGATGGTGACGTCGCAGGGGCGTTGAGCGAAATTCAATCCCTGCCTGATGCGGCCCGTGCCGCGTTGGCCGAATGGGAACAGGCGGCGCAGGCACGGGTTTCTGCCGTGGATGCCGCAGATGCGCTTTCCTCTGGCGCGAACTCGAACTGAAGGACCTGCCATGCTGTGGTCACTGTTAAAAATCCTAGTTTTTGTTGCCATTGTCGGCCTGCTGGCCGTTGGGGCCGGGTTCCTGATGGAAAGCAGCGGTGGTATTCAGATCACCGCTGGCGGCACGGAATACACGTTGGGGCCGTTGCAATCGGTCATTGCTCTGGGTGTGCTGGTCCTTGCGATCTGGCTTTTCTTCAAATTGCTGACCCTTCTGGTCGCCACGCTGAAATTTCTCAACGGTGATGAAACGGCCCTGTCGCGTTATTTCGACCGCAGCCGCGAGCAGCGTGGCTATCAGGCGTTGGCCGATGGGCTTATGGCGCTGGCCTCGGGCGAGGGGCGGATTGCCATGTCCAAAGCCGCCAAGGCCGAAAAACTGCTGAACAAGCCTGAACTAACCAATCTGCTGGTGGCACAGGCGGCCGAGATGAATGGTGACACCAAGAAAGCCTCGGATACCTATAAGAAACTGGTGACGAACAACGCCACCCGGTTTGTGGGCGTGCGTGGTATCTTGAAGCAGAAACTGGCCGAGGGTGATGACGATACCGCCCGGAAGCTGGCCGAAAAGGCGCTGGCGATCAAACCGCGCCACGCCGAAACGCAAGACATCCTGTTGGGGCTGCAAACCAAGTCGCAGGATTGGGCAGGCGCGCGTTCGACTCTAACGGCCAAGCTCAAGGCTGGTCATCTGCCGCGTGACGTGTTCAAACGCCGTGATGCAGTGCTGGCTCTGTCCGAAGCCAAGGGCATTCTGGACGAAGGCGCCACGGTCGAACAGCAAGAACACGCGATCGAGGCCAACCGCTTGTCGCCTGATCTGGTTCCTGCCGCTGCGATGGCCGCGCGGGCCTATATCGAAAAGGGCAAGCCGCGCGCCGCGACCAAGATCCTGAAAAAAGCGTGGGAGGTGCAGCCGCATCCCGATCTGGCCCATGCCTTTGCGGAAATCGCGCCGGATGAAACGCCGGATGCGCGGATCAAGCGGTTCACCGCCCTGACCCGTATCCACCCGGAAAACCCTGAAACGCGCCTGATCCTGGCCGAGTTGAACATCGTGGCCGAGGATTTCCCCGAAGCTCGCCGTGCGCTGGGCGATGTGGTCGAAAAACAAGCCGATGCTCGTGCCTATACGCTGATGGCGGCGATTGAACGGGGCGAGGGCGCCTCGGACGCGGTGGTGCAGGGATGGCTGGCCAAGGCGCTGAACGCGCCGCGCGGGCCGCAATGGGTCTGCGACAACTGCCATGATATCCAGCCCGAATGGGCGCCGGTCTGTCAGAACTGCCACAGCTTTGACACGCTGAGCTGGCAAACTCCGCAAACGCCCGAGATCGCCTCGGCGACCGGTGTTCACATGCTGCCCCTGATCGTTGGCGCGCTTGAAGACAAGGTCGAGCCGGAGGTTGAAGAGCCGGAAGAAGAAGTTGCGCCCGACGTGATCGAAATGGAGGCCGAACCCGTGCGCCCTGATGTCGAGCCTGCGATCGAAGAAAAGGTCTGAGGACTCGGATCAACGGAAACTTTAGAACCTTGATGCCACTTACGTGTCGCTGGGCAAATACGTCCAGCGATACTTTGGCGGGGTCGGTCCCTTGTTTCGGCCACCTTGCTGAGATTGTTCCCACGCGTGTGCAAGAATGCCGACAGAACGGGACAGGCAAAACAGGCCGCGTGCCAGCGGCGCGTCAAAACCAAGCTCGGCATAGATCACCGCTGTGGCTCCGTCGATATTCATCGGAACGGGTTTGCCTTTGCGCTGCGCCAATTCGCCTTCGATGTCGATCGCGACAGATTTGTAGCGCCCATCACAGGCACCTGCCTCAATCGCTTCGTCCACAAGGCTCATTAAACGCGGTGCGCGTGGATCCGTTGGGGTGTGAAAGCGGTGGCCGAACCCGGGCAGAATTTTCCCTTTCGCGGCAATCCAGTCATCCAGCGCCGGGCCAACGGCGGATGGGTGAGCGTTGACGAACTGATACAGGGTCACCGCTTGCTCGCCAGCACCGCCGTGGATGTCCCCCAGCATGTTCACCGCGCTTGCTATGGCATTGTTGAGAGGCAGTCCGCACGTCACTGCCATGCGTGCCGTAGCGATCGAAGGGGCTTGTGGCCCGTGATCCACGGCAGCAACCAAGGCGGCCTCGAACAATTTCAACTGTGCGGCGGATGGCCTGTCTCCGCGCACCATGAACCAGATCATTTCCGCGAAACCAAGGTTGCCGATAAGGTCCTGAATAGGTGTGCCCCGCAGGTCTATTCGTCCGGGTTCCATGTCGATGATGGATGTTGACCACCAGTCAGCGACATCGCTCATATGATCCCCTCCTTCGTCAACGCATTTATTTCATCGTGGCTCAGACCAAGCTCAGACCAGATCACAGCATTATCTGCCCCCAAGTCCGGCGGGGCGGTCCGGGGCATTCTGCGTTGACCATCCATCACAACAGGGCTGCCGGTCAGTTTCAGCTCCTCGCTGTGGGACGGCAAAGATCCAATCAATCCGCGGCCTGTAAGCTGTTCGTCGGCCAACGCTTCGGGCACGGTCATCACCTGCCCGGTCGGAACGCCAATCGCGTTCAACTCGCGAACCCATTCCCGGGAGGGTCGGGTGCGTAGCGTGGCTTCAAGATCGTCCCTTAGGGTATGGCGGTTCCTCTTGCGATCTTCACGCGAGGCATAGTCAGGGTTGTCCAGCAAATCTTCCCGTCCAAGGTGTCGAGCAAGCGCCTGCCATTGTTCGTCACGATTGGCCGCGATGTTGATCGGGTTATCCGCAGAGGCAAAGGTTCCTGACGGAGCGGATGTGGTGTTTTCGTTGCCATGCGCTGCCGGTGTGACGTCCCCGATCAGGTAGTTCGACACCACCCAGCCCATGGTGGAGATCACCGCCTCGGACATTGCGATATCCAGAAACGTGCCGCGTGGTCTGGCGTTCAGGGCCGCACTGATCGCAAAAGCGGCTGTTAGCCCTCCGACGGTATCGGCCAGCGGGTAGCCGACGCGATAGGGCGCTGTATCGGCTGCTCCGGTGATCGACATGACACCGCTGATACCCTGAACGATTTGGTCGTAGGCCGGGTCTTTTTTGCGAGGACCGTCCTGCCCAAAACCGCTGATTGCGCAATAGACCAGGTTGGCATTTTCAGCGCGCAGAACGTCATAGCCAAGGCCAAGCCGGTCCATTACACCGGGCCGGAAATTTTCGACCAGCACGTCGGCGGTTTGAACCAGCTTCTTCAGCAAGTCTTTGCCCTTTGCGGGCTTCATATCCAGCGTGACGGATTTCTTATCCGCGTTCTGGGCGAGAAAACTGATGCCCATCCCGGCCTTGTTGCGGTCTGGGTCTGCGCCCAACACCCGAGCAAGGTCGCCGCCCTCAGGCCGTTCGACCTTGATCACCTCGGCCCCCATCAGGGCAAGCTGATAGCAACAATACGGGCCCGCTAGAACGTTCGTCAGGTCAAGAACCCGTATTCCTGCCAGAGGCTCAGTCGCCATCGGCGATACCGGCAGCCCGTGCCCGTGCGCGACGCGCGCGATAGCTGGGCAGCAACACCAACAGCGCGGCGATAACCAGCAGGCCCAGCGTCATGGGGCGTTCCCAGATAAACCCGATCCCGTCATAGAGCTGCATGGACCTTGCAAAGTTGTCTTCCATCATTCCGCCAAGGATGAACCCGATCAGAAGCGGGGCCAGCGGATAATCAGCAAATTTCAAAGCCGTGGCACAGACGCCGAACCCAACAAGGATCAACAGCTCCGTTGCATTGTTCTGTCCGATGTAAGCGCCCATCAACGTAAAGAACAGAATGAACGGTATCAGGTAGTTGCGCGGAACGGATAGTACCTTTGCGATGTAGGGGATCAGCGGCAGGTTCAGGATCAACAGGACAAGGTTTCCGATAAACATGGACATGATCACAGCCCAGAAGATCTGAGGCTCATCCAGCATTAGACGCGGACCGGGTGTCACGTTCAGAGCGATTAGCGCGCCCAGCAGGATCGCCGTGGTGCCGGAACCTGGAATGCCCAAAGTCAGCAGTGGAACGAATGATCCGGTGCAGGCCGCGTTGTTAGCTGTTTCCGGGGCTGCCAGACCCTTGATCGAGCCTTTGCCAAATTCTTCTTGTTCCTCTTTCGGAGCGATGTTGCGTTCAACGGCGTAGCCGAGGAAACTGGCGATCGTCGCACCGGCGCCAGGAAGAACGCCGATGAAGAAACCTTGTACGGACTGCCGTCCCACAACTGGTGCAATTGCCTTGGCTTCTTCCTTGGTGATGCGCAGGTCCTTGATCTCGCCATCATCACCTTTCAGATCTTTTGGCTTCAGGACCAGAAACAGCGCTTCGGGCAAGGCAAACATGGCCATGGCCAGTGTGATGAAGCCGAAGCCCGATTGCAGGTCCATGATTCCCATGGTGAACCGAGGCAGGTTGAACAACGCGCCCTCACCAACGGTAGCCATGATCAGCCCTAGTACCGTCATGATGACAGCTTTGGCGACTTGACCGCTTCCGGCGAAGGCAGCGATGGCTGAAAGACCAACGACCATAAGGGCGAAATACTCGGCCGAGTGGAACAGCAGCGCAACAGAAGACAAAGCCGGTGCAAACACCATAAGCAGGACGGCACCCAGCGTACCGCCTGCGAAACTGGCGATTGCGGCGATTGTCAGTGCTTTCCCAGCCTTGCCTTGGCGGGCCATCGGATAGCCATCAAAACTTGAGGCCACCGTACCGGCGACGCCCGGCGCGTTCAGCAAGATGGATGACGTGGAACCGCCAAAGATCGCTCCGTAATACACCCCAGCCAAAAGGATCAGTGCGGCGGATGGGTCGCCCATCGAGATTGCAACCGGGATCATGATGGCGATGATCGACATTGGTCCAAGACCGGGCAACATCCCGATGAATGTGCCGATCAGACACCCAGCGATGACCATCAGTAGGTTTTGGATTGAGAATGCCGTTTGCAGGCCGATCAGAAGTCCTTCAAGCATGTCAGCCTCCGAAAATGCCCGGCAGCGGGCGCATGTAAATGCCAAGAACTTCCTGAACCAGATACCAGACGGCCCCCGTTGCGATGAATGCAACAGGCAGCATGATATGCCACTTGCGCTCACCCAGAATGAAAGAGCCAAGTATCAGGAATGCCGACGTCGAAATCAGAAAGCCCACGGGTCGCAGGCAAAGGGCATAAATGACCATCAAAGCCAGCAGCATCAGCGCCTGATCCAGATGGTAGTCACCCAGCCGGCGATAATCGATGTCGGCTTCCTTGATCTCGGACTTTTCAAAGCCCAGCAGGATAATTGTCGTCGTGATGATACCCAGAATGGACAGCACTTTGGGGAAGGTGCTTGGCCAGATGGGATTTCTTTGCATGAAGGGGGGGAGGCTACCGTCCATCGTGAACCAGGCGGCGTAGCCATATGTTAAACAAACACCCAGCAGAACGAGCGCGATCCAGCGATCCAACGCCATGATACCCCCTCCTTTTTTGTTGTCTTTGGGGAAGGCAGAGCGGCGGTCCGCTCTGCCGATTTTTGGTTAGAGGAAGCCCAGCTTCTTCATCAGATCACCGATCTGCTGTTCCTGCTGCTCAAGGAACGTCTGGAAGTCAGCGCCCGAGTTGTGGATGTTGACCCAACCGTTGCGTGCCCGAACCTCTTCCCATTCAGGAGTGTCGTACATCTTGGCGATCGCGTCTTGATATGCCGCCAGCTTGTCTTCCGGCAGGCCGGGTGCTGCGAAGAAACCGCGCCAGTTGACGAAGGTGGTATCAATACCCTGTTCCTTCATGGTCATCGCATCAGGAGCGGCGTCAACGCGTTCTTCCGATGTGACACCGATGATTTTGACTTCGCCCGCGTTCGACAGGTCAACAGCTTCCGAGAAACCGGTCGACAGGGCCGCGATTTCACCGGACAGAAGCGCCGCCATGGCTTTGCCGCCTGCGTCATACGGAATGTACTTCACGCCCAGAGCGTCTTTGCCAGCGGCTTCCATGACCATGGCTGCAACCAAGTGATCCATACCACCCGGTACCGAACCACCACCAATTGCTGTGGCCGAAGGATCAGCGTCAAAAGCTGCCAACAGATCGTCCATCGAGTTGATCGGGCTGTCTTTGCCTACGACGATCGCCGCATAGTCACCGATAGTGCCTGAAACCAGAGTCAGGTCGCGGAAGTTATGCGGGAAAACACCAGTCAGCGAACGGATAACGATGGGAGTTGAGTTCACCATCAATGTACCATGATTGCTGTCAGCGTTTTCAATCAGAAAGCCGATGGCCTTACCGCCGCCACCACCTGACATGTTCTCATAGGATGCAGTGCCAACAAGACCCGCATTCGTAAGGGCTTCACCCGTGCCGCGGGCAGTTCCGTCCCAACCGCCACCGGCACCACCGGGGATCAGAAAGTGGATGCTGTCCACGACTTGATCTTCGGCCAACGTCGGGCCGGTCAGGCCGATTGCGGCCACAGCTGCGATTAGGGCGCGACGACCCAGTTTAATCGTTGTCATGATTTCCTCCCGTTTGACAACCGGCCGCATGGCGGCTCAGATTGGATGGAACAAAAACACACCAACCTGACATCAACCTGTCACGCGGCAAAATACTGAAAAAGCCTGATGAAATTTCTACTTGTCGAAGACAACCTGGACCTCGCGAACGCGGTCAGTTCGCGCATGCGACTGGACGGTCATGTCATTGATCACGCAGCGAATTTGGAGGACGCAACCGCCTTTGTCGAAACCGAAGAATATGACCTGATCCTGCTGGATATCATGCTTCCTGATGGGGACGGGCGAGACTTTTTGAAACGGCACCGGGCAAGTCGACTGGATACACCCGTGATCGTTTTAACCGCGCGCAGTCAGGTTTCGGATCGAATCGGTTCACTTGATCTGGGGGCGGATGACTACGTGACCAAACCGTTTGATCATGCCGAGCTTGAGGCCCGTTGTCGCGCGGTTCTGCGGCGTAAATCCGGCAGCGCGAAATCCACGATCGAGATCGGTGGTGTCGTGTTTGATCCGGTGGCCGGACATTTGACCGTGGCCGGAGAAACCCTTTCGCTGCGAAATCGGGAACTGCGCATGATGGAGTTATTCATCAGCGCGCCTGGTCATGTATTCTCGAAACAGAAGCTGGCCGACCGGTTGTTCTCTTACGACGACAGCGTTTCGGACAACGCGATCGAGGTCTATGTGGGGCGGCTCCGCAAACATCTTGAAAAGTCGGACTTAAAGATAACGACCTTGCGCGGTCTGGGATACAGGCTGGATCATGACCGCTAATCCAACTGTTTCCGGGTCACTGCGCAACAGGCTAGTGCTGGCCTTGATTGGTGGCGCGGCGGTTCTGGCAGTCTTGTTGTTCCTTGCAGTCAGGAACTATGCGGCTCAGGTAGCGCAGCAGGGACAGGACAACATCCTCGAAGCATCCGTTACATCAATTCTTGATGCCGCCGCGCTGAGGGACGGGGTGCTTGAAGTGGATATTCCCTACGCGGCCTTTTCGATGTTGACCACCCCGTCAGATGACCGGGTGTTTTATGCCATTTATCAGGACGGTGCGTTTTTATCGGGATACGAAGATCTTCTTTTGGCAGGGGCGTCCGGACAAAGTGATTGGTTATTCACGTCGGGCGAACTGCGTGGGGAACGCATTCGCCAGGTCAGCGCAAGTCGAACGCTTGTCGGGTTAGGGAGGCAGACGGAAATTGCAATCGTACTAGGTCAGACGCAGGATGCGCTTTCGCAGACTTTGGACCAGATTTCGCGCAATGCTGCATTTCTGGGTCTTGGCTTCTTTCTTTTGACTGCGGCGCTTTCTTTCTGGATCACATCGACCACTATCGGCCAACTAAACAGACTGACAACCTCAGTCACAAGAAGGGGGCCGCAGGATTTGAGTCCCTTCAAGAAGCCGGTGCCCCGGGAAATGGCGCCGCTGGTCTTGTCCCTGAACTCACTGATGGGGCGCTTGGATCAATCGCTCAGCCAGTCAGAGGATTTTATTGCCGAAGCGGCCCACCGTGTCCGCACGCCGTTGGCGACTGTACGGTCCTATGCCGAGGCAACTCTGCATAGAGTTGAAAAGAAAGAAAACCGAGAGGCGCTCCGTGCGATGGTTCGGGCGATAGATGAAAGTTCGCGCGCTGCGGGACAGTTATTGGATCATGCCATGATCACCTTCCGCGCCGATCATCTCGAGAGGGAAGATGTCGATTTAGTTGAACTGATCCGGGAACTTGTACAGCGTTTGACGCCGATTGCGGAAATGAAGGAACTTTCGCTTTCTCTGAGAGGCGATACTAAGGTTCTCTATTCCGGCGACCCCATTCTGATTCAGAATGCAATCCGCAACATGATCGACAATGCACTAAAATACGCGCCTGCTGACAGCGTGGTCGAGATCGAAGTTACCGCCACACCTGAAGTTGCAGTCAAAGTGAGCGACTCGGGCCCGGGCTTTCCAGCAGAAGAGATTGAACAGCTGACGCGCAGGTTCGAACGCGGCAAGAATGCAGCTGGGACGATTGGATCAGGTTTGGGTTTGACCATCGCCCAGGATGTGGCGACGGCCCATGGCGGAACCTTGGTTTTGAATAATAAGCCTACGGGGGGAGCATGCGTAGTCTTGTCACTTTAGTTTTTCTTGCGTTCCCCTGTTTTCTTTGGGCGCAGGATTGGGAAGACCAGTTGGTTTTCAATGATGGCGCAGAAGGCGCGCACCTACGTATCATCTCGAGCACTGACACAGTTCTCTTCGCGCCATTGATAGAAGGCTTTGTTGCGCGCAATCCCTCAATAAGTGTCGAATACTTCGTTTCGGGCACGGCGGATATCGACCGACGCGTTCGCGCGTCGCCGGACGCTTTCGACATTGTGGTATCCAGCGCAATGGATCTGCAACTGAAGTTGGCGAATGATGGCTTTGCGCTGGCGCTTAAGGATATCGAGGCTCCGCACTGGACGCAGTGGCACCACAGCTTGTTTGCATTCACGACCGAACCTGCTGCTATCGTCATCAATCGCGAAGCGTTTGAAGGTCAGGACATTCCGCACACCCGGCAGAGTTTGATCGAGGCGCTGCGCGAGCGACCGGAGGAATTTCGCGGCAAGGTTGGCACATACGATGTACGTGAATCCGGGTTGGGTTATCTTTTCGCTACGCAAGATGCGCGCGCCTCGGAAACCTATTGGCGGCTAATGGAGGTCATGGGTGGTCTGGATGTGCGACTGTATTGCTGTTCGGGAGAAATGATAAACGATCTGGCAGATGGAAAAATTCTGGTAGCCTATAATGTCCTTGGAAGTTACGCAGCTATCCGCGCCGAGCGCAAGGATGCGCTTGAAGTGATTTTTCCGACAGATTTTCAAACAACGATGATGCGGACAGCGTTAGTGTCTGAAGAAACGCAGGAGCCGGACGCAGCCGAAGCGTTTATCAACTACTTGATTACTGAAAAGCCAGTAGCACAGGACAGCCCGTCTTCGCTTCCTCCACTGGTGTTGCAGAACGGCGCAACAGACCGAGAAACAATAGGATTAAACCCGTCACTGTTGACATTTTTGGATGACCTAAAGCGAAAAAAGTTCCTGTCAGCGTGGGAAAACGCGGTCATTCAATAGCAAAAGGACCACTAGCTTTACGTCGGTAGCGATTGGTTCAGTGTCGGGGCGGTCAGCGAAACCCAACCTATATGGAGATGGCCACAATAGTGGGCCAGTAAACTGATATTCGCCGTCTACAGCCAATTGTCCCAATCAAATCCGTTTGCTAACGTCGCCCTCGCGTCGGGGAGGGCGTGCAGACCAAGATGCTGGACTATTCGCATAACGCCTGGCTTGTGGCGGCCTCACTGGCCGTGGCGCTGATGGCAGGCTTTACCGGCCTTTACCTGACCCATGGCGCGTCCAAGCTGGACGACCAGAAGCGCAAGATCATAGTGGCGCTGGCAGCGGTGGTTCTGGGCGGCGGCATCTGGTCGATGCATTTCGTGGCCATGCTGGGCCTGCAACTGCCAATCCTGTTCTACTATGACGCGCTGATCACGCTGATCTCGGCCCTTGTGGCGATCCTGATGGTCGGGCTGGCGCTGCTGTTGTTGCATTTCCGGCCACGTTCGGTGCAGACGATCATTGGCGCAGGCGTGATCGTCGGGCTGGGCATCGTGGTGATGCACTATATCGGAATGGCTGGGATGGAACTGTGTCGCCCGGTCTACAACGCGTGGGACGTGCTGTTGTCGACGCTGGCCTCGGTCGTGCTGTCGGTCGTGGCGATCTGGGTGGCCTATGACAACCGCACGCAGCGTAACATCTTGCTGGGAACGGCCTGTTTCGGTCTGGCCGTATTTACCATGCATTTTGTGGCCACCGGCCTGACGGATTTCACGGCCAGCGACAGCGCGGGGGGGGCCGGTCCGGCGCTTAACAATCAGGTGCTGGCGATGGGTGTGACGGTGGCCGTGTTCTTGATCTGCGGTGCATTCCTGTTGACCGGCGTTAGCTTTCTTGAACCTGCCGCAGTTGCGGCGCCTGCTCCACTCAGCCCCGAACCCGCGACTTTGCGGGCGGGCATCCCGTTTGAGCGCGAGGGCCAGACCTTTTTCGCCGCCCCGACCGAGATCGCCGCAATCCGGGCCGAGGGGCATTATACCGTTCTTTATATCGGGGCCGAGAAATTGTTTTGCCCCTGGTCCATAACCGAGGCCGAAACCCGCCTGACCCCCGATGGCTTTTTGCGTGCCCATCGCAGCTATCTGGTGAACCCCAAACATGTCTCGGGGTTCGAACGTCACAAGGACAATGGCACGTGTTATTTCGACGGTGTGGATGCGTTGACCAAGGTGCCGGTCAGCCGGTCGCGCCTGTCCGACATTCGCGACGCGCTGGGTCTCTGATCGCAACTCGTGCAGCCTATTCGCGTTTCGTGAAACAAGCTGCGCGCCCCGTTCCCCTTGGCTGGAAGCCCTGATGTGACCGTTCTTTTCTGAGTGGAGGTACCCCAAGGCATATTGCTTCGGACCCAGGGAGGAAAACTATGATACCAGCCGGTTTTGAGTATCACCGGCCAGGCGACATCGCCTCGGCCATCGGCATTCTACAAGAACACGGAGACGAGGCGCGCGTGATCGCGGGCGGGCACAGCCTGATCCCGATGATGAAGCTGCGCATGGCCGAGATGGGCCATCTGGTCGATCTTCAGGCCATTGAAGAACTCAAGGGCATTGAGGTCGGGTCCGATACCGTCACCTTGGGTGCGATGGTCACGCAGCACGAGTTGATCACTCATGACGGCCTGGCCGCTGCCATTCCGCTGATCCGCGAGGCCGCATTGCAGATCGCTGATCCGCAGGTGCGCTATGTGGGCACTGTGGGTGGAAATGTGGCCAATGGTGATCCGGGCAATGACATGCCGGGGTTGATGCAATGTCTGAATGCCACGTTTGATCTGTCTGGCCCTGATGGGTCGCGCAGCGTTGCCGCGCGTGAGTTTTACGAGGCCGCGTATTTCACCGCCCGCGAGGATGAGGAAATCCTGACCCGGATCTCGATCCCGGTTCCGGGCGCCGGTGTCGGTCACGCGTATGAAAAGCAAAAGCGCAAGATTGGCGACTATGCCACGGCTGCTGCTGCTGTGATGGTGGGCAATGGAACGGCCTCGGTCGCGATGACCAATCTGGCTGACACGCCTGTGTGGTCCGAAAGCGCAAGTGCTGCACTGGCCGATGGCGATGTGAATGGCTGCGTTGCCGCGATGCTGGATGCGATCGAGCCCGTGGCCGACAATCGCGGCCCCGTCGAATTCAAGAAACATGTGGCAGGCGTCATGCTGCGCCGCGCCATCGACCGCGCCCAAAACCGCGCGGGTTGAGGGGAGGAGAACCCATGTCAAAAATGCACGTCAAACTCACCGTGAACGGCAAAGAGGTCGAAGGTCTGGCCGAGCCACGCACGCTATTGATCCATTTCCTGCGGGAAGATCTGAAAATCACCGGCCCTCACATCGGGTGCGAAACCAGCCACTGCGGCGCTTGCACCGTTGATATCGATGGCAAGTCTGTCAAGTCCTGCACCACCTTCGTGGCGCAGGTGAACGGCGCCGATATCACCACAGTCGAAGGCCTCACCAATGATGACGGCAGTCTTGGTGTATTGCAGGAGATGTTCCGCGAACATCATGGCCTGCAATGCGGTTTCTGCACGCCGGGCATGATCACCCGCGCCCATCGCCTGCTGCAGGAAAACCCGAACCCGACCGAGGAAGAAATCCGCTTTGGTATGGCTGGGAACCTCTGCCGTTGCACCGGATACCAGAACATCGTGAAGGCGATCTCGGCCTCAGCTGACATGCTAAACGCTCAGAAGGAGGCCGCGGAATGAACGACCAGACACTGACCCCCGAAGAACGCGCCGCCAACCTCAAAGGGATGGGCAGCTCGCGCAAACGCGTCGAGGATGTGCGCTTTACCCAAGGCAAGGGCAATTATGTCGATGACATCAAGCTGGACGGGATGCTGTTCGGCGACTTTGTGCGCTCCCCCTACGCACATGCCCGCGTTGTCAGCGTGAACAAAGAGGCCGCGCTGGCGCTGCCCGGCGTGATCGCTGTTCTGACTGCCGAAGACTTGTCGCCGCTGGGCCTACATTGGATGCCGACACTGGCGGGTGACAAGCAGATGGTGCTGGCCGATGGCAAAGTGCTGTTCCAAGGTCAGGAGGTCGCTTTCGTCGTGGCCGAGGATCGCTATATCGCGGCGGATGCTGCGGAACTGGTTGAGGTCGAATACGAAGAAATGCCCGTTCTGACCGACCCATTCGAGGCGCTGAAGTCCGATGTGGTCCTGCGCGAAGACCTTGAGGGTCAGACCGAAGGTGCGCACGGGCCGCGCAAGCATCACAACCACATCTTCACCTGGGAACAGGGCGACAAAGACGCGACCGAGGCTATTCTGGCCGAGGCCGATGTGGTGGCTGAAGAGATGGTCTATTACCACCGTACCCATCCTTGCCCGCTGGAGACCTGCGGGTCTGTAGCCAGCATGGACAAGGCGACTGGGAAACTGACGCTTTACGGTACGTTTCAGGCTCCGCACGCGATCCGCACGGTTGTCTCGCTGATCTCTGGCATTGCCGAGCACAATATCCGCGTCATCAGCCCCGACATCGGTGGTGGCTTTGGCAACAAGGTTGGAGCCTATGCGGGCTATGTCTGCTCGGTCGTGGCCTCGATTGTCACAGGAAAGCCGGTGAAATGGGTCGAGGACCGGATGGAGAACCTGATGTCCACCGCCTTTGCCCGCGACTACTGGATGCAGGGCAAAATCGCGGCAACGAAGGACGGTAAGATCACCGGTCTGTGGTGTCACACGACGGCGGATCACGGCGGGTTTGACGCCTGTGCCGATCCAACCAAGTTCCCGGCGGGGTTCATGAACATCTGTACCGGGTCCTATGACATACCGACCGCTTATCTGGCCGTGGATGGGGTTTATACCAACAAGGCTCCGGGCGGGGTAGCCTATCGCTGTTCCTTCCGTGTGACCGAGGCGGCCTATTTCATCGAACGGATGATCGAGGTTCTGGCCATCAAGCTGAACATGGACGCGGCCGAGCTGCGCCGGATCAACTTCATCAAGGCCGATCAGTTCCCCTATCAGTCCGCGCTGGGCTGGGAATATGACTCGGGCGACTATCACACCGCTTGGGACAAGGCGCTGAAAGCGGTGGATTACGAAGGTCTGCGGGCCGAACAGGCGCAGCGGGTTGAGGAGTTCAAAGCCGGTAAGACTCGCAAACTGCTGGGCATTGGTCTGACGCATTTCACGGAAATCGTTGGGGCCGGACCGGTGAAGAACTGCGATATCCTCGGGCTTGGCATGTTCGACAGTTGCGAAATCCGCATCCACCCGACCGGGTCCGCTATTGCTCGGCTGGGGACAATCTCTCAGGGTCAGGGTCACGCGACGACCTTTGCGCAGATCATTGCCAGTGAGATCGGGTTGCCTGCCGATGACATCACGCTGGAGGAAGGCGATACCGACACCGCTCCGTATGGTCTGGGAACTTACGGGTCTCGGTCGACGCCTGTTGCGGGTGCGGCAACGGCAATGGCCGCGCGCAAAATCCGTGCCAAGGCGCAGATGATCGCAGCTTATCTGCTGGAGGTCCACGACGACGATGTTGAATGGGATGTGGACCGGTTTGCAGTCAAAGGTGCGCCCGAGCGGTTCAAGACCATGAAGGAAATCGCCTTTGCTGCCTATAATCAGGCGATCCCTGGCTTGGAGCCTGGTCTTGAGGCGGTCAGCTACTATGACCCGCCGAACATGACCTATCCGTTCGGGGCCTATATCTGCGTCATGGAGATCGACGTGGATACCGGCGAGTGGGACGTTCGGAAGTTCTATGCGCTGGACGATTGCGGCACCCGGATCAACCCGATGATCATCGACGGACAGGTCCATGGCGGCGTGACCGAGGCGTTGGCCATCGCGATGGGTCAAGAGATTGCCTATGACGAGATGGGTAACGTTAAGACCGGCACGCTGATGGATTTCTTCCTGCCGACCGCGTGGGAGACGCCGAACTATATCACCGACTATACGGTGACGCCGTCTCCGCACCATCCAATCGGTGCGAAGGGTGTGGGTGAGAGCCCGAATGTTGGGGGCGTGCCTTGTTTCTCAAACGCGGTGCATGATGCGTTCCGGCCTTTTGGGTTGGTGCAGAGCCACATGCCGCATGACCATTGGCGGATCTGGAAGATCGCCAATGGGTTGGGGATGCATGGGTGAATGGGTTCGGACCGGCCTGAGCCGATCCGACTAAGCAAGGGGGCTCTGCCCCCTTGGACCCCCGGGATATTTTTAGCCAGATGAAGAATGGATCCTGGTTTTGACTTTGAGTGATGTGCAGAACGGATTGGCCGCGCAAGGCTATGTTGCTGATGATCGGTTGGCGATGGCACTGCATCTGGCGCAGGCTTTGGGGCGGCCCTTGTTGTTGGAAGGCCCTGCCGGGGTGGGTAAGACCGAGGTGGCCAAAGCGATGGCGGCTTGGCGGGATGCCAAATTGATCCGCTTGCAGTGCTATGAAGGGCTGGATGCCAGTCACGCGATTTATGAGTGGAATTATCAGCGGCAACTGTTGGCGATCCGGGCGTCAGAGGCGCAGGGAGGGGTTGGCGAGGCGCAGTTGTTTTCCGATGCGTATTTGCTGAGACGGCCTTTGTTAGAGGCTATTTCTCAGGATGTTCCTCCGGTTTTGTTGATTGATGAGATTGATCGGGCGGATGAGGAATTCGAAGCATATTTGCTGGAAATACTGTCCGACTTTCAGATCACCATCCCTGAGCTTGGGACGGTCGAGGCAAAGACTCGGCCCATTGTGATCCTGACCGCCAATGGGACGCGTGATTTGTCGGATGCTCTGCGGCGGCGGTGTCTATATAGCTTTCTCGATTACCCCTCGAAAGAGGTTGAAATGGCGATCCTTCGGGCGCGCATGCCCGAGGTCGAAGGCGTGCTGGCGCGGCAGATCATTGAGGTCGTACAGGCGTTGCGCAAGGAAGATTTGGAAAAGACGCCGGGCATTGCAGAGATGTTGGATTGGGCTGCGGCGCTGTCAGGTTTGGGCGTCAACGACATGGCGCAATCGCGCGACGCTGTGCAGGCAACGCTTGTGTGCTTGTTGAAAACCGCCGCCGACTATGACGCCGCCCCGCCCGAGGTGATGGACCGGTTGATCGGGAAGGTGGCGTGATGCAGGTCACGCGGTTTCCTTCTCGGGCCGATGGGTTGGCAGATCGGATGTCTGACTTCATTACGCATTTGCGATCGAACGGATTGCGGGTTGGTCCGGCTGAGACAGGCGATGCATTGGCCGCCTTGACCGCGGTACGCGCGACGGATGCGCGGCAGGCAAGGCAGGCTCTGTGCGTTTTGTTGACGGGGGATGCTGAGGATTGGCGTCGGTTCGACGATCTGTTTGATGCCTATTGGTTCAACACCGGCAAACAGCGGGGCGGTGTGGCGGAAACCAGCCATGTGCGGGTGCAGTCGGCAAAACCGATGATCTGGCAGCAGGAAACGCAAACGGAAACCGAGGCCGGAAATGGCTCGGATCAGGATGGGTCGCCGGATTCGGGTGACGGTGAAGCAGAAGGCAAAGACGGCCAGCTCGTCGCAACGCGCACCACCAATCTGTCGCGCAGGGATTTGCGGGAGCTGATGGATGAACAGGCTCTGATGGAGGCCGAAAAGGCTGCAATGACTTTGGCACGCGCCATTCGGGATCGACGCTCGCGTCGGCGGAAACGGGCATTGCGCGGGCCAGCACTGGACATGCGACGGATCCAGCGCTCCAGTCTGGCGCGCGGGGGTGAGCCGATGGACCTGTACCGGCGGGCGAAACCGCCACGTCCTATGCGGATCGTGGCGCTGTGTGATGTCAGCGGGTCGATGACTGTGTATTCGCGGGTGTTTCTGGCCTTTCTCAAAGGTCTGATCGGCAGTGGGACCGAAGCGGATGCCTATCTGTTCCACACGCGCCTGATGCGGGTGACGGACGCCCTGCGTGATCACGACTCGATCCGTGCGGCTGGGCGGTTGTCCTTGATGGCCGAGGGGTTTGGCGGTGGCACCGACATCTCGGGTAGCTTGGAGAGCTTTCTGAACGGCTATGGCGCGCGTGCTTTGAACGGGCGGACCATCGTGCTGATCCTGTCAGACGGCTATTGCAGTTCTGACCCGCAAGCGCTGGGCGCAGTCCTGGCGCGCATCCGGCGCAAGTCACGGCGCATTGTCTGGTTGAACCCGTTGAAGGGATGGAAAGACTACCAACCCATCGCAGCGGCGATGAAGGCGGCCGAACCCCATCTGGATGCGCATCTGCCTGCCAACACGCTCGAGGCGCTGGCCGCGCTTGAGCCGCAGTTTCGCAAGTTGTGAAAGGAGTCTGATATGGCAAATTTCGACATATTCGACACGATCGAAACCCTGCGCCAAACCGGTGAGCCGTTCTGTGTCGCCACGGTGTTGCGGACAGCGGATGCGACCTCGGCCAAGGCGGGGGGCAAGGCGGCCATCACCCGCGACGGGCGGATATTGGGGCATCTGGGCGGTGCCTGTGTGCAGCGCGCGGTGCGCAGTTCGGCGACACAGGCGCTGACCAGCGGTGCGCCTCAGATGATCCGCGTGAAACCCTCGGACAAGGTGGTCGATATGACGGACCCGGATGGCGTGCAAACCTTCAAAAGCGGCTGCCCCTCGGGTGGGACGGTGGATTTGCTGGTTGAACCCTATCAGCACGCCCCCCGGTTGGTGATCTTTGGCACCTCGTTGATCGCCAAGGCGCTCGCCGAACACGCAACGCTGGCTGGGTTTCGGGTGACGAACAGTACGCCAGAGACGGTCCGAGATCTGGATATCGAGGCGCGCGACTTTGTCGTCGTCGCCTCACAAGGACAGGGGGATGGTGTCGCCCTTGGGGCCGCGCTGAACACGCAAGCTGCGCGGGTGTCGATGGTGGCCAGCCGCCGCAAAGCTGAAACACTCACGGAAAAGCTGATTGGACAGGGTTTGGACCCAGCCCGCGCGGCGCGTCTGAAATCCCCAGCCGGGCTGGACATTCATGCCATTGATCCGCACGAAATTGCCCTGTCGATCCTGGCCGAGATCGTGATGTGGCGGAACACGGATAAATCGACGGAGGTTTCTAAGGATGAAAAACTTGCTTAAGCGCCTATGGCCTGCGCGCCCGAAACAAACACTGGAACAGGCGACGGAAACCGCCCTTCTGGTTTTTCCGAAATGCTGTTGAACAAAGGAAACATGAATGGAACTGAGTGACGAAATCCGCATCGCCGCCCCGCGCGACGTGGTCTACAAGGCGCTGAATACGCACGATATTTTGCAGGAGTGCATTCCTGGTTGTGAAGAGCTGATCCAGAACTCGCCCGAGGATCTTGAGGCCAAGGTGGTTCTGAAAATCGGTCCGGTCAAAGCCAAGTTTGCCGGCCAAGTAACGCTGGATAATTCCAACGCGCCCGGCGGGTTTTCCCTGACCGGTGAAGGCAAAGGTGGTGCAGCCGGGTTCGCCAAGGGCGGTGCCGAGGTCACGCTGACCGAGGATGGGGCCGAGACAATCCTGGCCTACACCGCCAAGGTCGATGTCGGCGGCAAGATCGCTCAGCTGGGCAGCCGTCTGATTGCCGGAACGGCCAAAAAGCTGTCGGGCAAGTTCTTCACCCGCTTTGGTGAGATCGTGGCTGAACAGGCTGTGTCCTGATCATTTTTTCGGGTCGGTTTCCGGACTGGTCCGAATTTTACTGTGCGAATTGATCTCGCGCAAAAAGCTTTGTTCTTTGCGCACATGGTGCAAGTCGCTAAGTTAGCTTGATGTTTTATGTGCAAAGTTAAGCAATTTGGCGGCGAAAATGATTGATGAAAATGACCGTTCGGGGCGGGATTCCCATGTCTGGATTTCTACGACTTGGAACAACAAGTCCGGCGTAACTCCGATGACGCGGAGGGAATATGAGCGGCATTGGCGCGCAGGTCAGCCCAAAGAAATCGGTGAAAAATACAGCGAATTACTCCAGCGAACTTATGCGAAAGTTCCTAAGGGCGAGGTGCTGACGGAAGAAGAAATTGGCGATGTCTGGTACTATGGTTCGCAGGACGGCAATCCTGCACCGAGTTTCATGAACGGAGGCGGTCTGCCGGTGCTGTCGGACTCGGCCAAAGCGGTTCTGGAACAGTTCGATCTGGGCGAGACCTATTTCCACTTGATCAGATTGCAGGCTCCGGCGGGCCATGCAACCACGGACGAGCCGTATTACATACTGAATGTGTGCAATAAACGGTCGATGGGGAACTACGAGGCGTTGGGGCCGTTAGGAGACAGAACAGCTCCTCTAAGTAACCGTTCCGGAGTAGTTTTCCGTCCTCGAATTGGACGGGAACATGAGCTTGTAGTTGCTCCAGAAGCTTTGGGTGGTCCCGACATCTGGATCGATGCGAAAGTTCCCGAATTCCTGTTCCTCTCTGAACGTCTCGTTTCAGCCTTGACGGCAGCCGGAGTTGATGACGGTTGGGGTTTAGTCCGCTGCCCTGTTGGGGTTCTGTGACGCAAACGGTGCGTCGAAACAAAAAAACCCCGCTGCGTCGACAGCGGGGTTTCTCTGTGACTGTAGACTGACCTCAGCCTTTTTTCAAAACCTCACGGCCCAGCAGCTCAGCAATCTGTACTGCGTTCAACGCCGCACCTTTGCGCAGGTTGTCGGACACACACCACAGGTTGATGCCGTTCTCGATGGTCGAATCCTGACGAATGCGGCTGATGAAGGTGGCGAAATCGCCCGCACATTCGATGGGCGAGACGTAGCCACCGGGTTCGCGCTTGTCGATCACCATGATGCCCGGTGCCTCGCGCAGGATGTCGCGGGCTTCGTCTTCGTCCAAGAATTCCTCGAATTCGATATTCACGGCCTCGGAGTGGCCGACGAATACGGGAACGCGGACGCAGGTGGCTGTGACCTTGATCGACGGATCGACGATCTTTTTGGTCTCGACCACCATCTTCCATTCTTCCTTGGTCGAGCCGTCTTCCATGAAGACGTCGATCTGCGGGATGACGTTGAAGGCGATCTGCTTCTGGAACTTCTTGGGTTCAACCTCGGTTGTGGGGTTATAGACCGCTTTGGTCTGATCCCACAGCTCATCCATGCCCTCTTTGCCCGCGCCCGAGACCGACTGATAGGTCGAGACGACAACGCGCTTGATCTTGGCGCGGTCATGCAGCGGCTTCAGAGCGACAACCATTTGCGCGGTCGAGCAGTTGGGGTTGGCGATGATGTTCTTGTTTTTATAGTCGTGAATCGCCTGCGGGTTACATTCCGGCACGATCAGCGGAATGTCGGGGTCGTAGCGATAGAGCGACGAGTTGTCGATCACCACACAACCAGCCGCAGCCGCCTTGGGCGCGTAGACTTTGGTTGCGTCCGAGCCGATGGCGAACAGCGCCATGTCCCAGCCGGTGAAGTCGAAGGTGTCGATGTCCTGGGTGGTTAGTGTCTTGTCGCCAAAGCTAACTTCTGCACCCAACGAACGACGGCTTGCCAACACGGCAAGTTCATCGACCGGGAACTGGCGTTCTGCCAGGATGTTCAGCATTTCGCGGCCCACGTTACCCGTGGCGCCGGCGACAACGACGCGATAGCCCATTTCATGTCTCCAAAGTTAAGGACGCGCGTTCATAGCTGCGTTGCGGCAAAGAAAAAAGGGTTTTCGGGTCAGATTCCGCCCGATGACACCGATTTGACGCGGCGCATCGCCTCAGGTGTCGGTCAAAAGCCGTTCGTAAAGGGCGACAAGGGTCTTTGCTTCGCGATGGATGTCGAAATTCTGCTCGACATGGGTACGGGCGGCGCGGCCGGATTGCGCAAGGGAATCGCGGTTTTCCAGCATCCGGGCGGCGGCATTGGCGAGTGCGGGGATATTGCCGGGCTCCACCACATGGCCCAATGAGGGGTCGGTGACGATCTCAGAGAACGCACCGACATCGGTGGCTACGACGGGTACGCCGCAGGCCATCGCCTCCAACGGGGTCAGGCCGAAGCCTTCCCACCGCTGGGGTGCGATGAAGAGGTCCAGAACCTGATACCATTCGGCGATCTGGTCGACTGTGACCTCGGGCATGAAGAGGATGCGGTCGGACAGGCCCGCCACCGCGACCTTGTCTTTCAATTCGGACAGAAAGGTGGTGTGTTGTTCCGTAGCGCGGCCCATGACGATGCCATGCACATCGTCAAAGCGGCCACACAGATCGATCATTGCATCCACAAAGGCGTCAGTGCCCTTCTGGTGGCGGATGCGGCCATAGCAGCCCAGCAGCAGGCCATCAGGCAGGCCCAGACGGGCGCGCACGGCTGGTTTATCCTCGGGCGGGGTAAAATCCTGTAGATTGATGCCATGCATGATCACCTGTGCATCCCGATCCAGATACCCTGCGGTTTTGCGCGAGGTGGCGACCACGGCGTCCATCTTGTCGATCAGCCATTTGGTATAGCCCGTATGCGCCCGTTGCGACGCGCTGGTGAACAGCAGTTTCAGCCGCAGCCGCAGGATATTGCGCAGAAACAGGCCCAACAGCATCTCGGTATTGCGACGCGCGTGCCAAACGCGCAGCGTTTTACGCGACAGAAAGGGCAGGCGGCCGAGCGGGATATGCGGGATGTCATCCGGTAGGCCCGGACCGGTGGCTGCAATGTCGATCCATTGCACTTGCAACGGCACCAACCGCGCAATCGTCGCCGTCACGCCCGAAAGCCTGCGTTTGAGATTAGGGGCAATGACGCGCGGGTCGGACATGAGGTCTCCTGTCGGGGTCAGCTTCAGTCGACGCTGTCCCGGCTGAATAGATAGATCACGCAGCCAATGGCAAGCGAGATGGCAAAAAAGCCGAATATCGCTGTGTAGGGCGCAGAGGGGCTGATGTCCACCGTGGCCGCATGGACGCGGCCGGTGACAAATTGGGCAAGGCCGACGCCTCCGATCCCGAACAGGTTCAGCAGGGTCACGCCTCGGCCCACTAGGTGTGGAGGAACAAAGGCGCGGCCATGGGCCATGATGACCGGAAAGCTGGCCCCGGTGAACCCGATGACCGAGATCAGTACCACCGATAGCCAGACCGCATTGTCGATCCACAGACACAACAGGGTCAGGGCGACCACGCCCAGCGCGTTGCCGCCAAAGATCACCCATTTCCGCGTCCCCAATATCCGGTCAAGCGGCCCATAAGCGAAGGTGCCCGCAATCATCGACGCGCCCATGATCAGAGTGGCGGTTCCGATCTGTGTGGTGCTGAGGGCGAAGATATCACTCAGATATGGTCCGGCCCAAAGGCCGCGGGTCGCAGCCGACGGTGCATAGGCCACCAACATCAGGGGCAAGATGGCCCAGAGTGCGGGCTGCTTCAGCAGATCCAGAACCGATCCCTTGTGGTCGGTTTCAACGCGTTTGGGATCATGAACTGTGAACAGGATGCCGATGGCGATCACGCCCGAAAACAGGGCCAAAGTGACCATCGTAGCGCGCCAACCCATCAGCTCAACGGCCAGCGCAGTGGGGTAGGAGGCGACCAAATTGCCAACCGACCCAACACCCAGCATCAGGGCGGCCAGCGTGGCAAAACGGGCCGGAGGGTATTCACGGGCGAAGATAAAGTACGAGGCCATCAGGATCGGCGAGCATCCCACTCCGATCAGCCCCATGGCCACGGCAACATGAAAGGGCGTGCTGGCCACGGCAAAGATCAGCGCGCCGCCCGCGCCACCGACCAGCAACAAAACGGTCGAGGTCAGGCGCGGCCCGACCCGATCCAGCGCCCAGCCAACCGGCAGTTGCATGGCGGCAAAGACCAGAAACCAAAGGCCTGAGGCAAAAGCGAGGTCCTCTGGCGTGGCACCGATATCGCGACCCAGATCGACGCTTAGAACAGCCAGAAAAGCACGGAAAAACTGGCTGAGCACGTAGCCCAGACACAACACGACCAAACCTGCCTTCATGAAACGCCCCTTTTGCCATCGGCTGACCGGACATGCTTGGCACGGGACACCGCTGCGCACAAGCACGTGTGTCCTGACGATTTCGCGGGACTTGGGCCGCATTCGGGCTATGTTAAATCATGATTTGAGACCGAGGTATTCATGAAAGACGCCCAGGCCGCCTTCTATGACAGCCTACCCCTTTTGCGCGATTTTTCACGGCTGACCGATCCCGCGCAGTTCTCGGCGCTGCCTGATGATTGGGTTGTGGGGGTTGCGGACATTGTCGACTCGACGGCTGAAATCGCCAAAGGCCGCTATAAGACGGTGAATATGGTTGGCGCGGCTGTGATTTCGGCCATGATCAACGCCATGAAAGGCGCTGAGTTCCCTTATGTGTTTGGCGGCGACGGGGCCGGATTCGCCGTGCCCGCAAGTGCGATGGATGATGCGCGGCAAGCACTGGCAGACCTGCGCCGCTGGGCCGAGGATGAGTTTGGGATCAAGTTGCGCGCCGCATTGACGACGGTCGCCGAAATCCGGCAGGCGGGGAAAGAGTTGCGAGTCGCCCGCTATGCCCCGTCCAGCGGGGTGAATTACGCCATGTTCTCGGGCGGCGGGCTGGCCTGGGCCGAGACGCAGATGAAATCCGGGTCCTCTTCCATCGATCCGTCCGGGCCGGGCGCGCTGCCGGACTTGAACGGCTTGTCCTGCCGATGGTCGAATGTACGGTCGCAGAACGGGCAGATCGTGTCTTTGGTGGTCGAACCCACGGCGCAGGCTACCGAGAGCGATTTTGCCGATCTGGCGCAATCGGTGCTGCGTGCCTCGGAAGAGTTGGAACGGGCGGGCCATCCCGTCCCGGCCGGGGGACCGCCAATGCGCTGGCCACCTCCGGGTTTGGATCTGGACGCGCATGTTTCACGGGCTGGGCGAAATGTAGCTGTGCAAAAGCTGCTTCTGTTGGTCCAAAACCTGCTGATCGCGCTTTTGTTCCGGCGCGGCAAGCCGCTGGGAAATTTCGAGCCTGTCCACTATCGCAACATGGTCAGCAGCAACGCGGATTTCCGCAAGTTTGATGACGGGCTGAAAATGACGCTGGATTGCGACCCGGCCACGCTGGCGCAAATTCGCACGATGCTGGAGCAGGCGCGCGGGCAGGGAAAGATCAAATACGGCCTGCATGCGCAGGATGAGGCGATGATGACCTGTTTTGTACCTTCGGCCACCCGCGACGACCACGTGCATTTCGTGGATGGTGCTTCGGGTGGCTATGCACAGGCGGCGGCTGCGATGCAGGGCTGAAGGGTTACTTCGCTTTCCACTTGGCTGAAAGCGCCCGCGCGGCTTGCGTCAGTAGCATCACGTCTATGCCAACCGCCTGAAACTGTGCACCCATGTCCAGAAACGCCTGAGACGACTCGTCCGTAACTCCCAGAATCCCCGGGGCTTTGCCTGCTGCACGCGTTCGCGCAATCGCATCCGCAATCGCCGCCCGCACCTCGGGCGCGGCACTGTTGCCCTGATAGCCCATGTCGGTGGACAGATCGGCTGGGCCAATAAAGACCCCATCAATACCGTCGACCTTCAGAATATCGTCCAAGGCGGCCAGACCCGCGCGGTTTTCAACCTGAACCAGCAGGCAGATCTGGGCATCTGCGGTGGGAATGTAGTCCGGGATCGTCCCATACATCGTCGCGCGCGAGGCCATGGCACCGACGCCGCGCACGCCCTCGGGTGGATAGCGGCAGGCGCGTACCAGGTCCCGTGCCTGTTCGGCGCTTTCGACCATCGGAACCAGCATTGTTTGCGCCCCCGCATCCAGCACCATTTTGATTAAGGCGGCATCCCCAACCGGAACACGAACCACAGGATGGGTCGGGCTGGCGGACAGGGCCATCAACTGATCCCGGATAGACCGGATATCGTTGGGCGCGTGCTCGCCATCGATGACCAGCCAGTCGAACCCGGCGCTTCCCATGATCTCGGCGGTGACGGCCTCGGCAAAACTGGTCCAGCAGCCGATCAACCTTTCGCCGTTAATGAGAGCCTGTTTGAACGAATTTAACGGTGCGGGCATGATCAATCCTTTAGGTCAGAGAGCGGGCGATTTCGGTGATGACATCGTAAGCCACGCGTACATCATCTTCGGTCGTTTCAAACTGTCCGGCTTGGAACCGGATGGTCAGGTTGCCGTCCACTCGGGTTTGGGTCAGGTAAATACGACCGTCGTCATTGATGGCGTTTACAAGCCGCAGGTTCAGATCGTCCAAATCAACCGCACCGTCCGGGGCATAACGAAAGGTCCATAGCGACCACATCGGTTTCGTGGTGATTTCGAAATCCGGCTCGGTGGCCAGACGGTCATGCAAGTCCACAGACCAGTTTACATGATTGCGCAGTCGGGTGCGCAACCCCTCAAGCCCATAGGCGCGGATCACGAACCAAAGCTTCAGCGCCCGGAATCGCCGCCCCAAAGGCACCGACCATTCCGAATAGTTGATAATCCCGTCCTTGCCGTGGGTTTTCAGAAATTCTGGGCTGATCGCCAAGGTCTGCACCAGATCTTCAGGGTTTTTCAGAAAATGCGCGCAGCAGTCGAATTGGACGCCCAGCCATTTATGCGGGTTGAACACGATGCTATCGGCGCGCTCGACCCCCTGCCAATAGTGGCGGTATTCCGGGCAGATCATCGCCGACCCCGCCCACGCCGCATCTACGTGGGTGTAGAGCCCGTATTTGGCGGCGACCTTCAGGCATTCTTCGACCGGGTCGGTACCGCCGACACTGGTGCCGCCAACCGACAGAATGACCCCCGCCGGATGCAAACCGGAGTCTAAATCAGATTGAATCGCCTGTTCCAACGCCACAGGATCCATGCCGCGCCAGTCACCTTTGGTCAGGACGCGCACCAAATTCTGCTGCCCGATCCCTGCGACCCAGATCGCCCGGTCAATCGAGGTATGCACCTCGGCCGAGCAATAGACGCGCAAGGGTTTCTGTGCAAACAGCCCCTGTTGATTGCCCTGCCACGACAGGGCCTTTTCGCGCATGGTCAGCACCGCAGCCAGCGTCGCGGATGAGGCGGAGTCCTGGATCACGCCGGCGAACCCTGTGGGCAGGTCCAGCGCGTGACGCAGCCATTCCATCATCCGCGTTTCCATCTCGGTCGCCGCGGGTGAAGTCTGCCACAGCATGCATTGCGCTGCGATCGCGCTGGTCAGAAACTCGGCCAGCACCGAGGGCGGAGAAGTGTTTGCGTTGAAATATGCGAAAAACCGGGGATGTTGCCAATGTGTGATGCCCGGCATGACGATCTGTTCGAAGTCCTGAAAGATGTCCTCGATAGGCTGCGCTTGCTCGGGCGGAAGTTCTGGCAAGGCATTCAGGATGTCGCCTGGCTCGGTCTGCGCGCGTACTGGCTTATCTTTGACGGTTTGGTGATAGTCCTGCGCCCATCTGGCGGCTTTCTCGCCCCACTCTGCAAAGGAATCCCAATCCATGTCCTGCCCCATGTGATGTACCATCTTCGGGTTTTCGTCGGAAAACCCGCGATGCCAGTGGTGGCTATCGGGCGAAAAAGGTCAATCCAAATCGCCGAAAAAAGGGTTGCGAACTTTTCGTCTAGAGAGGAGTTTGCAAATAAATTCAATCATCTTAATTATTGAGTTTGGTTGCAGTTTTTGGGAATTTCGTTCAAGATTTCATATGTCCAGAGATTTGCCACTGACTTCCCGCTCTTTGCCGATTGCGCTGCTTCGGGCGCGTGAAAGGGTCATGGGGCCGATCCGTCGCATGTTGGCGGATGTCGGCGTGACCGAGCAACAATGGCGTGTGTTGCGTGTTCTCAAGGAAGATGGCCCGCAAGAACCAACCCATATCGCCGAGCGAGCCTGTCTTCTTCTGCCCAGCCTGACCCGCATCCTGCAGAAGCTTGAGGCCAAAGGGCTGATCCGTCGACACGTGCACCCTGTCGACAAACGCCGCCAGATTGTAGAGATCACGGCAGCTGGGGATAAGATCATCCAGGACAATATCAACCTCATCCTGCAAGAGGCCGAAGGCATTCGCATCCAACTTGGCCCCGAGCGCCATGAGGCTTTGCTGGACTTGTTGAACGACCTGCACGATCTGAAATCCTGACCTCAAAAAACGCAGTCCCGCCAGAGGTATGGGGGGCGCCCTCTGGCGGGGTTGGCCAGACCAAGACTGGACTGCGTGTCTGGCCCACAAGCAGATGCCCCGGGACGATCCGGGCGATCGGCTTGTGTTTCGGATAACCTGCCAACCTAGAATAAGGTGTACGTACGGTCCTGAGACCCTTGGGTGAGTAGCCTCTGACCGAGGCGATCCGAAACTAGTCTACCGCAAATGTGTTAGTGCGGTGATCTTGTGTTGCGCGAGACCCGCCCATCCCATAGCGCGGCGCTCAGGCACATCGTATTGATGTCATGCGTTTATACGCATAATCTAGCCTATCTCGGCGGATTTCCAAGATGTGAAACCGGATTGTGAACCAGGTTGAGTTGACGGCAGTCATCTGCTTGCCCTGCGCGTGGGGTCGCCTAATATGCCCGAAACCAAGCAGACCCGAGACTCATATGGCCGATACTTTGTTTTCCCTGCCCAAGCCGGTTGTTATACCGGTTCAGGGGCTTTCCACCCCCTATCCTGTTGGCCGGATATTCTGCGTTGGACGCAATTATGCCGCCCATGCCGCAGAGATGGGCCATGAAGTGGATCGTGAGGCACCGTTCTATTTCACCAAATCCGCGGCAAACGCGATCCTGACCGGCGCAACCGTGCCATATCCACCGGGAACTGAGAATTTCCATCATGAGATGGAATTGGCGGTCGCCATTGGCGCGCCCGTGTTTCAAGCGTCGAAATCCCAAGCGACCGAGGCGGTCTATGCCTATGGATGCGCGCTGGATATGACGCGGCGTGACCTGCAAATCCGGGAGCGGAACAAGCAGCGCCCTTGGGATTTGGGCAAGGACCTAGAAAACGGCTCGGTGTTTGCCCCTCTGACCCGCGCCACGGACTGGTCGCCCAGCGATGACAAGCGGATCCATCTGAACGTCAACGGCGAAACCCGTCAGGATGCCACACTGCATGAGCTGATCTGGAAGATCGACGAGATCATCAGCCATCTTTCTGGTTACTACCATCTGCGCCCAGGTGACTTGATCATGACCGGAACACCGGCAGGGGTAGGACCAGTTCAGGCAGGCGACGTGCTGGAGGGCGGCATTGACGGGCTGCATCCAATCCGCCTAACGCTAACTGAGGCAGAATAGATCCTAAACAGGGTCTTTCAGCCATTTACCGACAAACTCGATCCGCGTCAGACCGGTAAATCTGCGCACTCTGTCCAACTCGGCCTCAAGGCGTCGGGTGCGCGCATCCGTCCAACGCACGCCACGTTCCGGCCACAGCGCGGTGACGCGCAGGACATCCTGATCCCGATGAGCTTTCATATCGATCCGACCCACCATCCTGTCCCCTTCAAGCAAGGGAAAGACGTAATAGCCATATTTGCGTTTGGGGGCAGGCACGAAAACCTCGATCCGATAGTGAAAATCAAACAGTCGCTCAGCCCTGTTGCGATCCCGCAACATTGGATCAAACGGGCTGAGAACCCGCATCCGACCAGGGGCCGAGGGCAGGTTTGTTGGATCGGGCCATTCTGGCCGTGTTATCACTTTCCGCGCGCGCCCGTCGGCGCAAGTGACTTCGATTTCCTCGGCATGGCCTTTGATTAGAGCGTGTTTGACCCATTCCCGAGCCTCAGACGCGCTGACCGTATCCCAGAATGCAGCCAGTTCCCCGGATGTTGCAAAGCCCAATCGGTCCAGCGCAGCGTTGCACAACCAGTCGACGGTCTGCTCTACGTCACAAGGCAGGTTGCCAGGGCAAAGATGGGTTTCGATCACCCGCTCAGTCAGATCATAGCGCTTCTGAAACCCCTGACGGCCCACAACGGCCAGTGCGCCGGACCGCCACAGGAATTCCAGCGCCGTTTTCGAGGGGTGCCAGTCCCACCATCCGCCCGAGCCTTTTTTCTCGTCCTTGCCGACATCCGAGGACGAAACTGGCCCGTGGTCGCGGATATGGGTCAGCACCGATTCAAACTGTTGCTCGAACCCATCCCGCCGCCAGTTCTTCCAGCGCGATTTCAACAGGGCTGCGTCGCGCTGAAACCGCAGGTGCCAATGGGGGTAGAACGCCATCGGAATTACGGCGGCGTCATGGGTCCAGTGTTCAAATAGGACACGATCTTGTTCATACAGCCGACTGAGGTTGCGCGCCCGATAGCTGGGCCTGCGCGAGAACAGGATCATGTCATGGGCCCGTGCGACGGTGTTGATGCTGTCCAGTTGCACAAAGCCCAGACGCTGGATCAACTCCAATAGGTCCGCACCCTTGGCATTGCCCGAGGGCCGTTCCAGCAACGCGTGCCGATCCATGAACAGCGCCCGCGCTGCGCGGTTGTCCAGCCGTCGCAACGCCATGGTGTTAGCGCCGCTTCAGAGTGTCGCCAAAGCTGATTTTGGGGGTCAGGGTCACGCGGTTTTCGATCTCGGCTTCCGGGTCGGCCAGTTGCGTCGCTATGATTTCGGCAGCCTTGCGCCCGATCTCAAGCCGGCAGGCGTCCATTGTAGCTAGCTTGCGCGGCAGGCCCTGCAACAGCTCGACATTGTTGAACCCAGCCAGCCCGATCTGTCCTGGCACGTCGATGCCCTGATCCAGCAGGTATAGCAACCCGCCCGCGCCGATCATGTCGTTGGAATAGTACAGAAAATCCAGCTCGGGTGAGCGTTCCAGCATCGCTTGTGTCATCTCGCGGCCCTTGGCCAGAGCCGAACCACCTGAATAGAACTCGCGGTCTTCAATCTCGATTCCGTTCTTGCCCAGCACTTCAGTGAAGCCTTCGAACCGTTTGCGGGCGCGGTGGTCCAGCGGCATCTTGGTGCCCATAAAGCCGATATGTTCATACCCCGCCTTCAGGATCGCCTGCGCCATCTCGCGCCCTGCACGCCGATGGGAAATACCCACCATCGCATCTACGGGCTTACCGTCGGTATCCATGATTTCAACAACCGGAATCCCCGCAGAATCCAACATCGCGCGGGCCGCCTCGGTATGTTCCAGCCCTGCAATGATCACGCCCGAAGGTCGCCACGAGAGCATCTCGTACAGTACTTTTTCCTCTTTTTCAGGCAAATAATCCGTGACGCCGACAACAGGCTGCAACTCGGTATCTTCCAGCACCTGGTTGATCCCGGTCAGCACCTCGGGGAAGACCATGTTCGACAGCGAGGGGATGATGACTGCTACCAGATTCACCCGGCTCGACGCCAGCGCGCCCGCGATCTTGTTGGGCACGTACCCCAGCTCTTTCGCCGCAGCCAAAACGCGGGTGCGGGTGGCATCGGACACATCGCCCCGGTTGCGCAGAACCCGGCTGACCGTCATCTCGGACACCCCCGACGCTTCTGAGACATCACGAAGGGTAAGCGGGCGTTTTGTTTCTGTTGTCACGAGGGCACCTGCGTCGTTGTTTTGAGGAATGGTAGCGTGAACAGGGCGCAATTTACAACTGCCCATCAAAGCCCATGACAACCCCGAAAAACCAAGCTAGAGAGAGGCTTGCGCGGCCCCGTGGCTCAACTGGATAGAGCAGCCCCCTCCTAAGGGGCAGGTTGCAGGTTCGAATCCTGCCGGGGTCGCCAAAACCACCTGAAAAATATGGCTTATTTACAGGGCTTTGTGCGGAAGCCTGCGAAAAGTCCCGTTGGCTTTCGCGGCGAAATCGGCTGAAACGGCCGATTTCTCGTACAAAACCTGTACAAAATTCGCACGTTTGTGCGTATTTCGGGGGCCGAACATGAGCCGCCATAGCTTTGATCCCGAAATTGCCGGACGTGTTGGCCTGAACGCGGCGGTGATTTTCCAGAACATCACCTTCTGGATCGAGAAGAACCGAGCCAACCGCCGCAACCTGCGCGACGGGCGGTATTGGACCTACAATTCAATTTCGGCCTTTGGTGAGTTGTTCCCCTATTTGAGCGAAAAGCAGATCCGCACAGCGCTCGAAAAACTGGTCAGCGCAGATCTGATCATCAAGGGCAATTTCAGCGATGATCGCTATGACCGGACCTGTTGGTATGCCTTGGGCAACTCCATTTGCCCAAATGGGCAAATCGATCGGACCGAAAGGGAAAATGATGCATTTGCCTCTGAGGGCAAACCATCTGCCCCAGAGGGCAAATCCTATAAGAACAGATATAAACCATATCAAAAACCAAATCCTTCGCACGCGAAGGCGGCGGTGGAGGATGATGTTTCTGAGAAGATTTTGTCCGCCTATCCGGAGGATCGCATTCGCGGGAAAGCGATTTGCCTCTCACAGATCCGCCAAGCATTGGCCGACGGCGTGGATGCCAAAGACCTCGAGGACGCCGTGCGGGCCTATGCGAGTGAGAGCGAAGGTTTCACACGATCCAAGGTGTGCTTCTCCGACAATTGGTTCTCCTCTGGCCGCTGGCTGAAATACCTTCAGGACGCCGAGGAGGCGCGAGAAGCTGGCAAAGCCAAAGAGGCCGAACTGCTGAAAGGCTTGGCCGACTGGGTCACAGATCGTCACCCGCTGTGCCGCCACATAACGCCCGGCCAAGTGACGGCTTTGCTGGCGGCAAACCTGGTCAGCCCCGCTGAAATCGAGGCGGCGGGGCTCAGAGCATGAGTGCGACCGATCCCCACGAAGAGCAGAGAGCAAGGTTACCCACCGATTACATCGGCGGGACTTGTGAGGGGCGGCAAGCCTCCCCTTCAAACCCCAACCAGACGCGCGCAAGCGGCGTCAAAGAGGGCCTTTCCGAGAGCGTGATCTTTCGATGCACCCCGTCGGAAAAGGCAGCGCTTGTGGCCAAGGCGCACGCCGCCGGCTTGCCCAATGCCACGCTGATGCGCGAGGCCTTGGGGCTTGTCGAGGCACGTCGACGCAAGCCCGTCCCCCGAGTTGACCCGAAACTGACCTTTGCGATTGCCCGCGTCGGCGGCAACCTCAATCAGCTCTCCCGCTGGATCAACGGCGCGGTCAAATCCGGTCGTGCGAGCCAGATCGATGCGCTTCAGGTCACGGCTCAGCTGGTGGTCATCGAACGGCAGATGGCGCAGATCGTAGCGGCGCACACAGGCGGTGGCGCATGATCATTTCGTTTTTCTCCACTGGCACCGGTGGCGGTGCGGC
Organism: Ruegeria sp. AB6; assembly: GCF_056542685.1. Lineage (NCBI taxonomy): Bacteria > Pseudomonadati > Pseudomonadota > Alphaproteobacteria > Rhodobacterales > Roseobacteraceae > Ruegeria > Ruegeria sp. AB6. Next base: position 32,931 of record NZ_JBQGAD010000006.1, read on the forward strand.
CCCCATTGACTATCTGACAGCGCGTGAAGTTCTGGCCTATGACGAGAACCGCAACCTCATCCGCGACGTCACCGGTGAACCGCAAACCAAGATTCGCGACCTGCTGCCCGAGGTGCTGCACGGCAATCCCGATCAGACCCGCGACCTGATCAATGCGAGCCCCAACAAGTGGAGCTACACGGCAGGTGTGATCAGCTTTGCCGACAGCGACGATCCCAGTCCCGCCGCCCAGCAAGAGGCCATCGAGCTATTTGAGGCTCTGGCCTTTGCTGGGCTGGACAGGGATCAATACGACTGCCTTTGGGTGCGCCACTCGCATGAGGGCAACGTCGAGCTCCACTTCTGCACGCCACGCCTTGAACTCAGCACCGGCAAAGCGCTGAACATCGCGCCGCCAGGCCATGAGACCGCCTTTTCCAGCCTGCGCGATCTGTTGAACAAGACGCACGGTTGGGCAGACCCTTTGGATCCAGTCCGCGCCCGAGAAGTGAGGGCGACGATTGAAGCGCCAACGCGCGCACAGGGGCGTGAGGCGCTGCACGATTGGATCCTCGATCAGATCAGCGTCGGCACCATTACTGACCGTGCCAGTATGATCGATGCTTTGGCCGATGCGGGCTTCGAGATCCCCCGTGCCAGCAAAAATTACATCACCGCCAAAGACCCGGACACCGGCGAGCGCTGGCGCTTGAAAGGAGAGATTTTCCATGACGACTGGCAAGCCGAACCGCCTCGCCGAGAAATTGAACGCGGACCTGGAGACGATCCGCAGCGAACACGCCGCCTTGATGGCATCTCAGCTGGAGAGCTTCAGGAGCGGTTTCAGCAACATTGCGACCAGCGCGCTGCATACAATCGAGACCGATATCAGGTTCTTTCTGAGCGACAGCAAGAGCGAGTTGGAGAGGCGGAGCGAGACGATCAGGCGTTGGCTGACGATCTCACCCTGGGTGATCGTGGGGATGGTCTCAGCCTGGATCGCGGCAGTACTGATCGCGAGTTGGTTTTGGACGGGCTTGATCACGTGCTCGGAGATGACGCGGCTTGGCCTGACACGGATCGAACAGTCCGGGCAGACATGGGTGACGCTGGACCCGAACCGGACCGAACTGAAGACCTGCACGATGGCGGGGACGCCCATCATCTGCATCGAGATCAAGGAGCCTTAGATGACGCAGCCCCTGACAGCATTGGAGCGCGAATTGCTCGCATCCGTCGAACGGTTGGTGACGGCCTGCGAGAGCTCAGCCACGGAATTGCACGCCTTAGAGAAACGCTCGACCAGCAGGATCGAGAAGGAGCTAACTGGTTTGAAAGGCTGCGCGACCTTGCTAATTCGTTCACAAGCCGCATCCATGAGGGCCTTGCAGGGATTGCTGAACGACGAAACGAACTACAAGACGCTGGACGAGAACTTGGCGCAAAGCTTGAACTTAGCGAAAGCCGCCGCCGAGAGATTGAGGGACAGTTAGACAGCCAGAAGCCGCATGGGGAGCGGGGGTTGCGACACTAAGCAATGCCTGAGTTGAGTGACCTCAAAAATCCGACGGAGTTTCCGTCGCAACCTCTGAAAAGGAGTAGCGCAGGCCGTCAACGCGCCTGACATAAGACTGGTCCTCATCAAATTCGAATTTGGCCGCGTCAAAAACACATATATTTCGGCCAGCCCCAACCGAGCTACCAAATGCTATACCGTCAAAGCCTCGACGAATTAAGCAATCAGACAAGAGTTGCGTTACAGCATAACGATGCCGTTCTTCTGGAACGACGGGCGTGCGAAGAAGGGCGTCAACGTGATGGACGATGGAAAAATCGTCAAGTCGCCGATCACATGAGGCAAACCTTGATATCGGTTGATCAAAACTGGCGATCCGCAAACGTTCGGTTGAACGAAAGCCGCCAACAGAGATCAAATGCCCAGGATGTGGTCGGATTTCAGATAGAGCGGTATCGACATCACTCGCCAGATACAGCACCGAAACACCTTGGCGATTTGCCCGTCCTGCGTTTGCAGAAGGGGGTGGGAGAGCTCCAATTTCGTTACGTTTGAATGGCACGGCTATATGCGTAACTTGGCCCAGACCGACGTGATAAGATTCTTCACTGACTCCTGTTCTTGAGCGAAACCAAAGGCTTCCTTCTTCAATCCAATAGTCAAGATCATTCTCGACACGGGACAGCAGAGCGTCCATTTCCGGTTCAATCAAATGAAAATTCTTGTACGTCAGACCCTGCTCTATGTCCCGCAATGGCCTACAGATGGTTTCTTGAAGAGAAAATTGAAGCCCCCGTATCCCATCTTCATCGCTGCCTGCATATAGACAAATTCCTTTATCATAATCGGGATAGACCCCGCCTTCCTCCTCAATTCGTATGGTAAAAGCATCCGCGTATTCATCCGAGGTGGCATTGCTCACCAGTGGATTTTCCTCAGACAACAGAAGGCTTTGGACCGAAGTTCCTCCCCAGTGGTGGTTGTATCGATCTTCATTATAGTGAAACCTGATCAACGCCCTAAAAAGATTCACCATTTGCTGAAAATTCTTAGGATTGAAGACCTTTTCGGAAGCGGACGCGCAAATGCCACAAACGCCTTCCGCCAAGTCACTCTCGATCAGCGCTATGATCTCAGGGTGCTTTGCGCAATTTGCGCAAAGACTAACGCTGTCATCATCCCAAGTGTTTTCTTGTTCAATCATTCAGTAATCCTCCACCTTAGAAAGGTCCGGTGTTGTAAAGTTCATCAAACCAAATGCAGTATTTCACAAATTTGTGCGGCTGATATTCACTAGGCAGCGGCGAATTGCTTGATGCTAGCCAAGTCGACTATATCGTCGCCCGTGCCGTGTCATAGTTCCTCTGCAAGTTTGTCCAACAGGCCAGAGACGTGCTTATCACGCGAGCCAATCGCAGCGCCGTGTTAGGCGTGATGCCGATTACACCTTTGACCAACCGCTCAGTCCGCGTCCGAGGCACGCCGCCCAGATGCTATGGCTCCCATTTCCAGAGGATCGAGGTAAAGCTCTTTAATGACTGCACCCGGGTGTATTGGGCCTTCAAGTAAGCTCATCGGCGTCCCCTCTCAATCTGGCAGACATGGCTCTAGGCAGGGAGCTCTTGACGTGACTTCGCCGACAGTCAAGGACCCAGCAACCTCCAAATCAATTCTATATCGGACTTGGTCCACGTGCATTGGGGCAGAGCGGATAGCCGGAATATCTTCAATATCATACCAGCTTAGTTTTGTGAGCGCATGTGCTTCATCGAATTTCGGTTCGCCCGACCGAGGAAGCCCCATCACTGCAAAAAGGGTGCGTTGGACTTTCATGACAAGTTCTGCGTCTGCTTTTACTAACACTTGAACCCGCTCTGCCAGTTCTCGAACGCTTGTACCGTTCGAGGTTTCATGGACGAGTGTGGAAGCAACAAAGGCCTTCGTACCTGGGTCTGGAACACACTGCTCCATCGAAAAACGATGGCGGCGTTCTCTTGTTCCTGAAGCTTTGATTTCTATGCGCGCCGCACCTAGCGCCAAATCAAACCTGTCTGACGCGCCCACCCTCCATGCCCTTACTGCTACAATTGGGTCGTTGGCCAACGAAAGAACCAGGAGTTCAGCGAACAATCCGATCGCTCCCTCGCGGCTTGGTTCACCAGGCCTCTCGAGAAGTTCAATGAGTTCCTCTAAGATTGAGACAACGTCTGCTTGTGCAGCAGACTTGAGGCGTTGCAGCACGATCTCGCCTACTGACACGAAGGCCTCTTGAAGGGAGGCATCATCTGACTCGCAAGCGACCAACGAAACGTTGAGTTGTTCTTCTTTCCCGTTCCAGTCCACATGGCAAGAAGCTTGATGCTGCAAGCGGAGCCCTCGCCTGACTACTTCTCGTGATCTTGCATCGTTCGCTTCAACCAATAGCGCAGGCCGACCAAGATGATCCAAAGCGGCGTACACGACGGGATTTTTATTCAACAGTGTAATGCTAAATGTTGCAGATTTTGGAGGATTAAGCGTTTTCAAGCTTCTTAGGAGCGTAGCCATATATAGACTCAAACCTTTGATTGAACGAGTGTTCCAACCTTGTACTTCTGGGGAACCCAGAGAGCGAAAGCTGGTATTCGAAGCAAAGTGCCGTCCTTCGACTGCAACATGTGTATTTGTAGTGTTGGTTCGTCGCGAACCATTATTTCACGGTCGCCTGGGTAAATCGGCATTCCTGACCGAGGGTTTCGCCCTTGATACAATTGAGCGATTTTTCCGTTGGCTATCGTCCGGACGCGAGGGCTGCCTTTCCCCATCAAGACCACTCGACCAGTTCGTCCTGGTTCACCGCTGAAAGCGTCGAGCTGTAACATTGCTCCATAAAGTAGGTCGCGTTGATCAAGGTCAGCAACCCTGGCATCTGCCAAGATACCGAGGAGCTCAGAAACGGGCATTGGGGAAGAAATCAAGTGCCGTTGCTCAGGGGTACGCTCACGGTGCCCATGATCCTCGTCCAATTCCAAGGAAGATTTTAGAAACCCTACAAGTCTACGGTTCTCTTCCAAATCGGCCCCAGTCAACGCGGGCCGGTCCAAAGTCAACCAATCGTCCGCAAGTTGTCTCTGCTTAACGCCACGGGCAAGTACATTTCTGCGAGTTGCCTTCAAGCCTGGATCAAGAAGGAACTCCCTTCGCCAGTCTCTCAAAGGGCGTCCAGCCTCTGCAATCGGCTTCAATCGCGAGCGTAGGTCTTGTTCATGTTTGGCGTATTCCTTGAATACATCGCGCGTATCATCATCGATCCAAATTCTTACTCTGCCGAGGTATCCTCTTTTGTAGCCGAAGAAACGCGCGCGCTGCTGAATGGAGTCAGCTAACTTTTGGCCGAGGCTTCTAGCGAGATGAGTCGTGGTCAATCCTTCAACAGTGAAGCCACGTTCAATTGCTTGGCCTCCAATCAGAATGAATGAGAAATGGCGACTCCATGGAACAGGCGGCGCACCCTTGTTGAGCTCAAGGATTTCCGTTCTAACAAGTGCACGGCGCAAGAATGGAACGAGTTTTGAAAGTGCAGGTAGACAAGCGTCTGTTCTTACTAAATCCTTGTGTGCTTTGCCCAGAAGTTCAAACAGAGCATTCCGTTCCTCCGGTGCAGATATCTCGGCGTTTTCATGCAACAGATCGGACCAATCAGACTTCATGCGTTCCATCCATTCGCGAAGCCTGGAGTGGTCTCCGGTGAGTCTGGACGGATGGACCAGCATCGATCGATTTGCTTTGGGTTCTTTCGAGAATCCAGAAAAGTAGTCGGCAGCGATACCAACTAAGAACGAAGCGAGCGCATCCCGCAAACTGTTCGGCGGCCCCTCTTGCATTTCTAGCGCCCTGTCGACTTCGCCGTTAGGAATTCTCTTTATGTGGGCATCCTCTTTTTCCAGAAATAGTTCTCTCCCACCAACATAAGCATTACCCGGCTCGAGAACCTGCACAAAACTGGGCGAAAGAGCATCGCTTATCTCAATCAGGAGGTTCGCTTGGGGCGTGGCAGTGTACTGCAAGAACGTATGATTTGCTCCACCTAGTTTCACTCCATCTCGAAGTTCCGAAATTGCAGCGTAGGTTTTTGTAACCGTAGGTTTCTTTGGTGAACCAGCATTGCCATCCAGGCTTGCTTGATCAGCCTCATCATCGATTATGAGTACTGGTGCTGAAGGTATTCTCAGACGTTCGATCATTTTTGCGAGCGTACTCAGGTTGCCTGCGTGCTTCATAACGGTGACGATCACAGTGCGACACTCATCAGCATCGAAGTCATCATCTTCCCATTCATCAAGGGCCGATTGAATTGTTTGAACATCTGCGTTGCGTTGCGCTTCACTGATGCCGGAGCGCGGACCGCGCACGTGCAACCATGTTCGCTTTTCTTCCAGGGCGAGATCGTTTGTTAGTCGCCCTTCCGTTTGCCCTAGCAGGTACAAGGAGGTGCCACCAATCAGGATAACCATCGCGTAGCCGTTGTCCTTGGCTAGCGCAGCCACTGTTGTGAACGACAACGTCTTGCCGCTTTGGACATATCCTACAGCAAGACCAGCTTCACTTACGTTGCATGCGCTAGAAGCTGGGTCAGCGCAGCGTGCTAGTATGGCTCGTGATGCTTCAGCAAGACTTCGACGAGCGGCAGGATCATCAGGAAATGTTCTGTCAAGCAAGTCTCCTACTTCCGGACCTTCTATAGGACTCCACGAGCAGCCTTTTGGTGGTTGGATGTTAATCGTTGCTGTCCCAGATATCGCGCTCATTCACCCATACCTCTCAACGCCTTGTTTACGCCCCTTACCGTCGCGGATGCGCCGAGCGCAGCTTCTTTACTGCCGAGCTTCGCTAACAATTGGCCAATCGCAATGGACGCTGCAGTCCGAAGCATTACCTGCCAAGCACGTTCATCATCGTCGATAAACCTAACGCTAAAGGGATGATGAGCTGAAACGCGGATGAGGACTTTCCGGGTTCCATCTTCGAGTTGTGAATCTACAATTCTCAGCCAATCTCGCTCGGAGTCGTCAACGGTCGGTTGGACGTGGACCTCCCATTTTTGACCGTCAATGGTCGCCTCGAAGTGTTCGTCTGCCAGCGCTCGCGCATGGTCTTCAGGTTCTTTTTCCGAAACTAGCGTTGCCACATCACGGTCGGTAGACGCGGATACAAGTCCTTTTTCCGCGTCATGAGCCGTTTCTGCGGCAGCCTTTTGCGCGACAACAACAAGATCGTTCTTCGCTTTCCGTGCACGGAAATCATCAGCTTGCTTCAGGAGTGGAACGGGTTCTTCTCCAAGTCTCTCTTTGAGGAGTTCTAAGAATGCTTCTTGTTCGCTTTCGTCCCACTGGAAGCCATCTTTTGTATGTGACACCTCAAAACCTTCGAGCTCCAACTCACCAAACAATCGCTGACGTCTAAAGCTGTTCGCACTTCCAAAAATTGCTGGAGGCTTGAAACCCTCATCGGCACTACCTTGAATGAGCCGCCCTCTCCGAAACAATGCGAAGCCAGCCCGTCTGGTGCTAGCGGTTGCGAATAATGCCGCGAAACCCTTGGCGCTTTTGCCCTGGCCAAAATCGAAGTCGATCTCTTTGTACCAGGTAATAGGTTCAGCCTCCTTGTTCCATTCTGGAGGCTGATTGAGGATTGAAGGCTCTTCGTAGGTCAAAGCCTCCCCTTTAATCTCGAGTTGAAGCCAACCTTCTCGAATAAACTGACGATATATGTCGCTCAAATGTTCGCGGATTTTTCCAAGTGTTTTTGTGCGTGGTAGGCGGGCGACATCGCGTAGTTCAACTACGGTATAGTGGGTTTGCTCCGCCGCTGGTCGCTCGTCTGCGTCCAACTCGTCGATTGACTGGTCGACGATTGAGGAAATGTCGAACTCTACAGTGCGTTCCACAGCCTCGCCTAGAGCCTTCGTACGAACGGACCAACGAGGTGCAAACCAACATGCAGCAGACTTCATGCCCATGCCGAACTCAGACAAGCCACTGGCGTCCGTAGGTGCGTGTGCGGGACGAAAAGCGCGCGGAAATTCTGAGAGTGGTATGCCTGCAGCGTTGTCTTCAATCCGAATGATTCCATCCTCGGAAATCAGGATCTGGACACGCAGGTATTTCGATCCCGCAGCAGCTAGAGCTTTTCTGTTGGCTCGAAAACTCTGAACCGAGTTGTCAACGAACTCTGCAATCGCAAACCACTCTTTGTAGTTCAGGTGCTTCAAAACACCCAGAACGCTTACACCGGGGTTAATCGGAACTTTTCGGATCGTCATAGAAAAAGCCTTAATGTAAAGTGGATGAATGACTATCTTGTCCCAAAAGGCGAGCTGCAACGGACTGGACTACCTCGACATTCACTGCATTGCCTAGTGCTTTGTAAGCTGCTTGTCTGGTTGCCGGCATGTATTCAAAGCTGCCCATACTCTGAAGTCGGGCGCACTCGCGAACAGTCATATACCTTTGCTCCCATCCGATGACGGGCACTTGGCTCGTGGTCAATGCTACAAGCGAAGGGGCAACGGTTGGTCGTTTCACCCGAATTCCTGACGCACGAAATTGGATAATTCCACTTCGGATATCGCGCGGCCCGCCTTTCCAGTTCCACTCAAGTTTTTGAAAGCTAGGGGCAAACGGTCTTATCGACGGCAACCATGCATCAAAGGCTTCTGGAGCAAAACCGTAGAGTTCTCGATTTTGAGAGATAAAGCGTTCTTTCCATGAAGCAAAGCGGGGTTTGGTCTCGCGCGCATATGGCGGTAGCGCAGCAAAGTCAGATGCCCGGTCGCCAGACAGTAGCTCGCCATAGGCTCCTCTCAGCCCTGCTAAAGCCTGTTCAATTAATGAGTGAGGCGTGTGGCCAACATAAGGGTAACTAGCACCGAACTCCATTGCCCATATTGGAAACGAAGGAAGAGGAACGTCTTCGGGGTAGATATCCAAGAACCGCTGCCAAGCGTCGAGATAAGAAATAAAGCTCTTAGGAAGGTATTTCGCGTCATTTGGCCGGTCATCCAAGACATCTCGAATGTCTAGTTCGTCTTTAGCTCTTTTCCTTCCAGGCCAGGTGAAATCGGCGAGAGAGTTTTTACCCTGCTTTGCAACGATAATCGCGCGTTCTCGAACCTGGGGAACTCCGAACATATGAGGAGAAAGAAGAGTAGATTTCACGTCGTACCCTATGCGCTCCAATTGAGCCTCCATGCCAGTCCAAGTTTGCCCGCCATTGTGGCGCAAGAGATTGGGAACGTTCTCCAAAATTACGTGACCGGGGCGGCGTTTGCGTAGAATTCGCAACACATCATCGAAAAGGGTTCCCGACCCAGGGTAATCCCTACCAAGTTGAGCACCCGCTTTTGAAAATGGTTGGCAGGGAAAGCCGGCGCACAAAATATCGTGGGCTGGTACCTCTTCGTCAGGGACTTTTGTTATGTCACCAGAAGGGCGAATACCGTGATTTTTCTCGTATAGAACAGCCAACTGCTCATCGAGTTCCGATGCGAATACGCAATCGTGCCCAAGATTATGGAGAGCTCTGTGAAACCCGCCTAGACCGGCAAAAAGATCAATAAATTTCATGGTCATTTTGTCATCACTCTAACAATAGTCCAGCAATCGAAGCTCATCATAACTCGCAATTTTCACCCTCGTTTCGAGGCCACGAACGAAATTCCAAAAAACTTTCCAATGTGCAGGTTTCTAGAAAGGTACTGTTTTCTTGAAGGGGCCTGCAAATGTTTGCTTCCGAGACTGCCATGACACCTAAAATCATCATGCCAATTGCAATGCTTATCATCGCATATATCGTGAAGACAGACCCTGTGAATACAAAATGCAGCATAGGTGCAACGACAAATGGCATGGAGACGAGGCCCGCACGCCGAAGAGCCTTCAGTTTTTTTTCTGTAGTTTTGGCCATTTCCTCGTGAGCTGCTTGAAGGTCTTCTGCCCATTCTAAGAATTCATCCTCAAGCTGACCGAGCAAGTAATGTCCGCACCGGCAATGGGTTCTCGTTAAATACTCTGCTTGGCCGCAGTCGTTGCACTTAATGGCGTTGATCCCCGGTGTTTTGGGGCGTGTCGGATCGCGACGCGTAGGCGCGTCTCCGGGTGCCAGGCAATTCTTGTCAAGAAACTCGTCAAGGCGATCTGAGAGAGACATCGTGCGTGGTTTCATCACATGAACATTCGATGAAAATGAACCCTTTGCCATTACGCCACCAGTCCTAAAACTCGGTCGATTCGTGGAGTGTCCGGCGCATTTTCTGTCGTGTTCAAAGGGTCATCTTTGAGGAACTCAGCGAAGAGGAAATCAACAGCATCCCACTTCTTCTCAGCCGGAATGGATAATCCCCGCTCGTTGATACGGCTTTCTACAGCCATGCCGATCTTGCGGTAGGCCTGCGTCATTTCGCGTTCGCGCCTACTCATCCCAGGTTCAATTTCGCCTTCCAAAACCCAGAGGGGATCCACTTCGAACTCTTGAAACACTTTTAAGAGCAGCGATCCCGGTAAGTCTCGCTCGCCCCTTTCATAGTATTGATAGGCGCTACGGCTAACTTGTAGGCGTTCAGCCATCTCTTCTTGAGACAATTTCTCGTGGCGTCTCACCGCCGACAAGCGGTGCCCTAGGCCTTCAACTGTCATGTACAACCCTAAAATTAGTTGCAATGACCACGATTATGGTCAATCATGTTGAAGGTGACCATAAATCGAGGCTATGCGCATGTTTCTCTCTTGTGGAGCGTACTTTTGTTTCATCCTGAAGGCAAAACAGAATTTCCTGCTTCGTTTTGTGGTCGAGATAGCTAGAGGTGCCGAATGATGAAACTCCTTGAAACGCCGAAAGAACTTGCTGAGCGCGTCGGCATACCCGTGACCAACGTTCGCTACCTGATCCGCGAAGACATGTTGGATCACATCTACACCGCGCCAGGAAAACGGAACCCCAAAATCCCCAGAGGGGCTTGGGAGAAGTACGTAGCTCAATTCACAGTCAAAGCAGAACCCAAAAGCGCAACTTCGAGCATGGATGGCTAATCATGATGGGTCAGGAAACAGCAAACGGTTCTCAGATCCTGGGGCTTGGGAAGACGCCCGCCCAATGGGTCGAAGTTATGGCCGGGATGGGGATCGACATCTCTGAACGCACTTTGCGCGAACGGGCAAATGAGACGGGCGCTTTTTATCGCCTTGGGCGGACCATGCTCATCACGCCCGCGCAGATTGATACGATTTTTGAAGGAGGCCAGTCATGCCGCTCCAAATTTACAAGAGGGGCCGTGTCTATTGGGCCAAGGGGTGGATCGAATACAACGGCAGGCCAATCGCCGGCCCATACCGGCGAAGCACTAAGGCATCTACAGAAGAGGGCGCACGGGACTGGATAAACTATGAGACCGATCGTCAGATTCGTCGCTATGTCGTGGGCGACGAGCCGAGCAAGACGTTCTCTGATGCAATCATGCTCTACAACGCGTCCCCAAAAGCAGCGAAGCAGTTGATCCCGATTGTCGAAGCAATCGGCGACCTGTCGCTGAGTGCGATTTCTGGCGCGCTATTGAAGAGCCTTGGACCAAAGCTGAAACCCAAGGCGTCGACCGATACCTGGTGGCGTGAAATCGTGACGCCCGCGAGTGCGGTGATCAACAACGCGCACGAGCTGGAAGGCACGCCGCTCATCCGTGTGAAGCCTTACGATAAGTTTGAACGGATCGCGCAGGACAAGCGACGCGGGAAGCTCAGCCGCGTCGAGCGCACGCCAGCTGATAAGGAATGGATCGAGGCATTTTGCCGTGCTGCTGATCCGTACAATGCTGCGTTGGTCCGCTTCATGTTCGAGACGGCTGCACGGATTGATCAGGCTGTATCACTGGAGCCGGATGACCTTCGACCGCACGAAAACAAAGTCCGTGTAAAAGCGCAAAAGGGCCATCCGGAGAGCTGGATCACCGTATCGCCTATGATGATGGACGAATTACTCGCGTTGCCCCCCAAACGCCCCAAGAACCGCAAGACCGGCGAGCTCATGAAGGCGCGTGTTTTTGGCTATGGCAGTTCCACCGGTTACAACACGCGTTGGAAGACAATCTGCAAGTGCGCGGGCATCCCGTACCTTTCTGCCCACCCCGCAGGACGGCACGGCTTCTTCACGGAGCTTGTTGTTCGTCAGGGCGTCGATCCCGTCACGGCGGCTAAAGCTGGCCGCTGGTCAGACCCCAATTTGCCCATGCGGATCTATGCTCACGCAGAGACCGATGAGGCCGACATCAGGGCCCGTTTTCGTACAAACCACGTACAGGATGAGGCTGTACAAACACCCAACAGTAAGAAATCACAAAAGGAATAGCGCTATGAACGCATCCCTCCTAAGGGGCAGGTTGCAGGTTCGAATCCTGCCGGGGTCGCCAGCCAGTCTTATGAACGAACATACCTCTCGCTTTGGATGATTTCGCGTGATGAGCGAGCATTAAAAAACCTTCGGAGACTGCAGTGTAACCGGACTTAGCGGCCGAGATTGTCAGGCATGATTTGGAGGCCAGCTGCTTTTTTGGCGAGCCAATTCATGCGTCTTTCGATCAAGATGGCTCCACACCAGAAATTGTCGCCCAACTAGGCTAAAGGCCGGTCTTTTTGCCAACAATTGAACCGAACTGCCAAATTGGACCTGATCAGAAATCGACAGCACTGAATGGTTACAAAGCGTTTAGACAAAATCGCGATAACTTGTCCGCAAAAGGCACATTTACGCCCCAGGCCACACGTCAAGACGACGATGTCCCTCCTTAGCACTGTTCCCAACTACGAACGGGAATGGAGTGCGGCTAATGCAATTTCTGAGTTTGAGGCTCTGCAAATGGAAGAGACGGTTTGCAGGTTATGTGATGGGGCTTTCTGTCCTGTCATGCGTGCTTGCAGTGCCTGGCGCCGGATACTCGGAACAACCTTTGGTGGTTGGCAGTGATCGAGGCGGTTTCTTGCATGATCGTTTGGTCGAATTGGAGAACCTTCAAAGAAATGGCATACGTGTCGAGCTGCGCGGGCGGATCTGTTATTCGACCTGTACGATGTTTCTTGGCCTGCCAGGGACATGTGTAACACCGGACACAATATTTGGATTTCATGGTCCGTCGCGTCATGGCCGGCCGCTCAGTGCCTCAGATTTTCAGTATTTCAGCGAAGTGATGGCGGAGTTCTACCCCGAGCCCATCAAGACTTGGTTCATGGAAACAGGACGAAACCGAATTCGCGGCGTACACAAAATCAAGGGTGCAGAGCTTATTCGATTGGGTGTTCTTGCTTGCCGCACGGCGTAGCGTCGCGCTTGTCTTCAAACCTCTAGATAGGTATGAGTGTATTGTGTGAGCACAATCATAGCGTGTGCTTTGACGGGTAGCCTTGCATAGGAAATTAGTCTGGTTGATTTCGGGACTCCTTCATCGAATTCATGGGGGCAAAGCGCGCAGAGCTCCTGCGCCGACAAAGCCGATCTGCGTCATAGGGGATGTCCATGGCTGCATCGGGCTTTTGGAAAAGCTCTTGTCCCAAGTACCGCATGACGCCCAGATCATTCTGGTTGGAGATTACATTGACCGAGGCGAACACAGCTCGGAGGTTTTGCGGATGATGCAAGCCTGCCCCGAATTTATGTGTTTGATGGGAAATCATGAGCAAATGCTACTGCGTTTCCTGGCCGATCCGAAGAAACAAGGTCGTCAGTGGCTACGACATGGGGGCTTGCAGACACTGGCGTCGTTTCGCATCCCAGCCGCTCGGCCAGAAATGACCTCCGAGGAACTGACCAAGTGTCGGGATAGTTTGCGGCGCGCTATGGGTGATGAACTTGTTGGCTGGATCGCAGATTTGAAGACCAGTTTCCATAGTGGGAATATCTTTGTCTCGCATGCTGGGGCAGACCCCACATGTCGGCTTGACCAGCAATCTGAGCACGACCTGCTTTGGGGCAACAAACATTTTCAGACCAAAGACAGGAAAGACGGTCAGTGGGTTGTCCATGGCCATACAATCGTGAGTCGCGCTGCGGTTCGGGGCGGCCGAATTGCTGTCGACACGGGCGCGTTCGCGACCGGCGTGCTCAGCGCAGTCTATCTGGACGGTTCTGAGCCAGAGTTTCTGACGGCGCTTGGTTAGTATTGGTTGTTTTTGCAACACTGAAAGAAACAATCTAAGGCAGAATTAGTCGAAATATTGTTTCGCATAAAGAGATTGAATTAAACCTGAGATAACTAGGTATTTCGAGCGATTCATGTGCACCCTTTGGATCCCATTTTACGGCGTTCCGCAAACTGGACGTCGGCTGCACCCTTCAGGAGATGACTTGGGCCTCATGGCATTGCGGGGTGGTGGCAACACGGGCTTACAAATCAGGCCCGCGGTGACAGCGGAGTGTTGGGCAGATTGAAAGTTGCCATCGTACATTATTGGCTAGTGGGAATGCGCGGCGGTGAAAAAGTCTTGGAGGCGCTGCTGGATCTATTTCCGGGCGCAGTGATTGTGACTCATGTCTATGACCGCGAAAAGGTCAGCGCCAAGGTCAGAAAACACGAGGTGCGAGAGACCTTTATCGGGCGCTTGCCCGGTGCGCGAAAGCATTATCAGAAATACCTGCCCCTTATGCCCCTGGCGCTTGAACAGATGGACATGCAGGAATTTGATCTGATTCTGTCCAGCGAATCCGGTCCGGCAAAGGGGATCGTGCCGCGCCCCGATGCGTTGCATGTCTGCTATTGTCATTCACCGATGCGCTATATTTGGGATCACTATCACAGCTATCGGCAACAGGCGGGGGGTGTTGCGCGGATGGCGATGCCCTTCCTAGCGCATAGGCTGCGCGTTTGGGATGTCACGACTGCTGCTCGCGTGGATCGTTTCGTGGCCAATTCGTCCTTCATTCGTGACCGAATCCAAACCTATTATCGGCGCGAAGCAGAGGTTATTTTTCCTCCGGTCGAGACGCAGGCGTTTCAGATATCGAACCATGTTGAAAACCACTACCTGCTTGCAGGTGAGATGGTTTCTTACAAACGGGCCGATCTGGCGATTGATGCGTTCAACGCCTCTGGCCGTAAACTGGTGGTTGTTGGTGATGGTGAGATGCGCGGCGTGTTGGAAAAGAAATCCTGCCCCAATATCACTTTTCTTGGCCGGGTTGATAATGCCGAGCTAAAGCGTCAATTCGCCACCTGTCGCGCGTTGATTTTCCCCGGTGAGGAGGACTTTGGCATAGTTCCGGTCGAAGTGATGGCCAGCGGACGACCGGTGATCGCATATGGGCGCGGTGGGGCATTGGACACCGTCATCGAGGGTGTCAGCGGTGTTTTGTTTCATGAACAGACCGCCGAAGCCCTAAACCTGGCCATCGACCGGTTCGAGAAGAACCCGGATTTGGTGAAGGATCCAGCGACGATCAGGGCGTTGGCGGATACATTCGATGTTGAGGTCTTCAAGCAAAAGATATGGGCACTAATCGCTGACGCGCGGGCAAACGCCTGACGCGGACGCAACGCACGCAGGACTTGTAGGTCATTAAGCGGTTTTTCCTAACGTGCCGCTGATTGACACACAGACAGCGAGTCCTGACCCATGACCACCAATCCTTTCCTAAACCGAGTATCCAGCCTGTCCGGTCCTGCCCGAGATATTGCACCCGTGACGCCTTCGGATACTGCGGACCTGCCCGATGTGGCGATCGGGCTATACGTTGAATCGGGCGGGACGATTGTGTTGACGACTGTTCGCGGGGAAATCCGCACGGTGCAGGTTCTGGACTTTTCGATCCTGCCAGTGGGCGTCGGCCGTGTGCATGCCACGGGCACAACGGCCAGTGGAATCCATGCAATGGTGCTGGCATGAAGCTGACCCGCGACCTTTCTGTTACGTCGCACCCTGCGCGCCGGGTATCTGGCCCAGCCCTGTCACTTGATTTCGAGCGGCAGGAGTACCGGCGGTTCGGGCGCCCCATCGCGTTGAGCGAGGCGATGACCTTCGCGCGTGCCTCTTCGGCCCGGCAGGCCGGGGCCTCGGGCATGATCGAGACGGTGGGCAATGGCGTATTGCGGCGAGATCATGTGGTCGGAACCGGAGCGTTCCGGGGGGCCTTGTTCGAAGGTCAGGCCACCAATCTGCTGCACTATTCAGATGACTTTACCCAATCCTACTGGAACGGATATGCGCGTAAGCCCAGTTTCGTCGGGGGGCAGCTTGCGCCGGACGGGACGGCTTCGGCCCTGACATGGAATTGCGCGGATACCACGGGCGGCCCGGACCTGAACCGAGGTGGGGTACTTATCCCCTACCCTGGGGCGTCGGGCATGGCGACGGTCAGTATCTGGTTGCGTGCCAGCGTACCTTTGACCATGCGGTTCGGGCAGTCGGACAAGACATCAAAAACGATTAACGTCACGACCCAATGGCAACGGTTCAGTCACACGGATCTGTTGCCCAACAATCAGAACCGGATCTTTGTCCTGTATGAGGCCATCAACAGCGATATTGACCTCTTTATCTGGGGCGCGCAGGCAGAAACCGGCAACACACTGACAAGCAATATCGCCACAAACGGGGCCGAGGTCACGCGCGCAGCCGATCAAGCTGGGTTGACCGGTTTGACCGGAGCGTTTGAGGTCACTGTCACATACGAGGATGACAGTCAGGACGTGATGACCAATCAGACCGTCACCGACGGCTGGTGGCCCGTGCTGTCGCAGCCCAGAGTCAAGTCCATCGTGCTGAGCTGATGGGGCCTGCATCCACCTGAAATGCCGTGGATCTGTGTTTGGTCTACGGCATTTCGGCATTCAAAAAACAACTTAAGATTGTTTCTCGCCAAGCGAGCGGATAGGTTTGCATATGGTCTTTCGGGTTCGGCAATAGGGCGGTCCTCCTGCGATGTTCTTTCTGGCTTGGATGCTGATATGCGCTGTGCTGGGGCTGTTCTTTTGGGTGGCCCTGTCGTTGCGGTCAGCTCCGATTGTGCTGAGCCTGATGTTCTTCGCCCTGATCTATTGCATCCGTCCCGCAATGATCATGCTTGGGGCAAATCTGGTGAATCCTGCGCTGTTCAATGACACAGCCGAGCTGGGTGCATTCGCGTTGATCTACGCGGTCTTGTATCTGTCTGCGGCGCTGGTCACGGTTGTGATCTTGAGTGCCGTGCGTCCCGGATTAGGTGCCGGTCTGTTCCCCGAAATGTCGTCACGCGTCGATACCGTTTCGGCGCTTGTGGCCATTCTCCTGACCATCGTTGCAATGGGAATCGGCGTACAGCTTTTTCTGAAATTCGGGTCGCTGCAGGCAATCCTTTTTGCCGCGAAGATCACCAAGGATCTGGCGGGCACTTTTGGGCTCAGGTCCCTTGTAGGGCTGGGAGCATTCTTTTCTTCGGTCGCCTTGTTGATCAGTTTGCGCGACAGGCGTATCGGCAAAACGGTCTTATTCAGCCTCTGTTTTGGTATCAATCTGTTTGTCTTTTCCCTGTGGGGCACCCGGCTGGAAGCGTTCGTACTGCTGTCAGGTGCATTGCTGGTCCTGACTTCGCGCACGGGGCAGATCGACCTGTGGGGTATCGTGAAATTCTCGGTCTGGGGGTTTTGCCTGCTATTGGGTGCGACGGTCTTGTACATCTATCGCCTTGCGCAATTGTCCGGCAGTTGGGAGGTCGCCTTTTCCCGCGATTTGACCACGACGACCGCGGTGTCCATGCATATGACGCGGTTCGATTCCCTGATGCTGGTGGTGCAGGATTTTACTTCGGGGCTTCACACGCGGGTCGGAGAAGACTTCTACAACGGTCTGATCATGGTCATCCCGCGCGCTCTGTGGCCAGACAAGCCTTCGCAACTGTTGATCGGCCAGTGGTTCCGGCAATGGTATGAGCCGAACGCGGTCAACGGTTGGACGGTCGGGGGACCGGGCGAGTATCTGGTGAACTTCGGGTTGGCGGGTGTCATTCTAGGCGGGATCGTGTTTGGCGTGATGCTGACGGTGATCCATTTGGGCTATCGCAAGATGGGTGCGGATCAGCCCTTGTCGGTCATGGTGTCGGTTGTGTTGGTGCTGATCGTGGTGCCCGAAGGCTCGCCCATTCAACTACTGCCAAGGGTTGTACTGTGGTGTATACCGATTTGGCTGGTTGTTTGGGCGGCAAGAATGCGGCTCAGAGCTCCGGTTGCAAGCGTTCCAAAAGTGCCGTTTCCCGGTCGCTGATGGCTTGGGCCAGAGCTGCGAGCAGTTCAACCTCGCGGGCGCTTTGGCCGGGCTTGTGCGAGGTTGTGTTGAGCTTTCGGTACACTCGGCGCGCTGTCTCATACAGAGCGCCTTTGGGCAGTTTGCCCCGGATCGCCGTGTTCAAAGATTGCAGCAACCGGTTACGGACAAAATAGGTTTCGTTCGACCCGTCAAAGAACAGCGGCACATTCGTTTCAAGCCCCAACCGCCCAAACAACACAGCCACAGTATTTGCAGGGTCGGACAACATATTGCGCATCTCAAGATGGATGACGCGTTCCGGCCCCAGATCCCGCCGCCACAAGGCCAACCAATAGCCGAACGCGGCCCAGTCCAGAGCGTTGCGCAGGTGATCCTGAGGAAAATGGCTGGATGCACGCCCGTCCAAAACCATCTCGAAAAATAACTCGATCGAAATTGAGGCGTCGATATAGCTCTTGTTGTTCGAGAAGTAGTGATAGGTCGAGGTGATCTGATCCACCGGGTCACGTGTGATGAAGATGACCGGCGGCCGGTGTGCCATCGCGGCGATGGCTTTACGGGCGGTTTCGTGATGCGCATAGGCAGGTGTTGAATCCAGCCACAACGCATTGTCGGGCGCATCGGGAAACAGCGCAGCATATCCCGCAAGACCCTGGGTCAAAACGCTGTGTTCGGGTCGAAAAAAGTGGCTGTCGCGATCGTAGAGGAACTCCAGCTCTTTGCGCACACCGCCCGAGATTTGCGGATGCTGAACCAACCAGTCATGCAGCGAACTGGTGGCGCATTTGGTGAAGCCGCAGATGAACAGATCGGGCAGGCGGTGGGGGCGCTCAGTCATCGCGGGTCTCCTTCGGCAGACCGGTGGCGCGATACAGCAGGTCCTCGTAGGCGTCGATCATCCGCGTCGTGCGAAACGGGGCAAGATTGGGTTCAGGGTCTTGCATGCGTGTCGCGCGCACCCGGTCGGGATTTTGGGCAAGGTCGTTGAAAATCGCTGAGAGCGTCGGGGCGTCGATTTGTTCGGGGATCAGGCCGCGATGGGGTGGGATCAGTTCCGGTATGCCGCCATTTGGGCTGCCGACCACGAACAAGCCGCGCGCCATGGCCTCGATCACGGTGCGCCCAAAAGGTTCGGCCCAAAGCGCAGGCAGAAAAAGCACGTCGAGCCTGTCGAGAAATGCGATGGCCTCCTGTCGACCGGTCAGACAGATCCCGGCGGCAGCGGGGTCATCCGGCAGGGCGATGCCCTGATTGTCCCCGGCCAGAAGCAATCGGTGCCCGTTCTGCGCGAGGTCAGTGTTTTGCCATGCGGTGATCAGCTCGGCCACGCCTTTGCTGGGGTGAAGGCGGCCCAGATAACCAAAGGTCAGGGGCGTGCCCGCATCCGGCGCAGGTGCGCGCGGTGCTTGCAGAAATCTGTCCGGCACCGCATTGTAGATGACGGTTGGTGCATATCCCAGCATGGTTTCGTAAATCCGCGCCACGTGATTGGAAATCGCCACGACGTGTTTTTGTCGTCGCAGGATCAACCGGCGCAGGCCAGTGGTGTAGAAACACGGGCTGAGGGCGGAATTGCAGGCTGCGCCGCCATGCTCCATCGTGCCAAAGGCGCAAAACCAGCCGTAGTCGCGGATGACCGGGACACAGGCGGTGCGGGTCAGCAGACAAGCCAGCATGAAAGCCGACCCATGTCCGGCAGGGTTATTCATCAGCACCACATCTGGACAGTTGCGCCGCAGCCATTGCAAAGAGCGCAGGAACAGGACGGGGTCTATTTCGCCGCGCAAGATCCAGGCCATGCGGGTGGCAAAGTGGCGCGCGCCATGCAGGGGGCTTTTGCCGATCGGCAGGCCCTGAACGACGTCAATGGGGATGTTATCGACATGATCCGGATATGGGCGCGACCCGTCCGAGACCACAACCCGCACGTCATGCCCGCGTGCCTTTAAGCTGCGCGCGATGTCCCGTGCTGATCGCTCGGACCCGCCCAGCTCGTTGGGGGCATAGTTAAAACACTGAATGGCGATCTTCATGAGAGCTGCCCTTCACGCATGAGACCCAGAACCGAAGGGTCAATGCCCATCTCGCGCCGGGTGTATCTTACGGCCTCAAGGTTCCAGCCAGCGACGGACAGAGCCAGACACAGCGCGGCCCCTACCGGGCCGAAGGCCCAGATCATTGGGATCATCGCCGCCATTGCTATCAAGTTCATCCGCGCCAGCAGCCGAAAGGCCGCTCGGTCGTGGCCCGTAAGCTCAAGCAGGACCGAGGTCGGTCCGGTCAGAGCATTCACCGCATAGGCACCGGCCACGATCAGCAGGACGCCATAAGCGGACTCGAACCCGGTTCCGAATAAAGACAACAGCCAGTCACCAAACAGGATTAGCCCGAGGAATATCAGCAATGCCGATCCCCCAGCGATGGCGGCGACGGTAGCGCATGTGCGTTGCAACGCACGGGATTTGCCGTCGTGATGCAGGCGCGAGATTGTGGGTGAGACGACCATATTGGCGGCCAGCAGTACAAGGTTCATCAACAACGCTATCCGCAGCGCGGCAAAGGTTGGTCCGGTGCCCGCCGCGCTCAGCATCAATCCCAGCAAAACCACGACAAGGTTCGGGGCGGCGATTTGCAGGACAGATACACCCCAAAGACCCCACATACGCGGTCGCCATGTGGCCCGGTCATAGGCAGCTGGGGCCAGAAAAAGAGCCTTGGGTCGGGTCGCCGGATGCAGATGGACCTGAACCAGAATCGTCGCCACAAGCAGCGCGGTCAGCAACCAGGTGATTTGCGCAGCACTGCTCTGCCCCGGCCAGAACAGGATCAGGGGGACCGCCGACAGTATCACCATCCCACGCCAGATCACGTCCCGCGGCGCCAGGGCCAAGCTCATCCGGTCATAGGCACGCAGGACAAAGGCAAAATATTCCGCCCAGGCCATGGCCAGTGCGAGTACCCCCGTGGCCGCAATGAAAGGCCATCCAAGCTCGGGTCGCATCCAAATAAAGGCTGGGGCCGACAGGACCGCCAAAGCCACGGTGCCTAGCGTGATGATCCAGAACCCATCGCGAATCCGACCCGTTGCAAGCCTGTTCTGACCTTGCGTTGCGTAGATCGAGACATAGCGCAGGCTCAGCATCCGTTGTCCGAAACTGCCCGCCACCGCCAGCAATACCGCCAGCGAAAATCCAAAACCGAAGGTGCCATAAGTCGAGGCACTCAACGCCTGTGCCAAGACTAGAAACATGGCAAATTGCAGGCCTGCGGCCCCAACCTTGATGACAAGGGCGGCAAGCCCGCCTTTCATTAGACGCTGTCTTATGGGGTTGGACTTGTTTGGCATCGGCAGATTAATGTGAGCCCCTAGCTTCCCACCGCCACAATCGGCGCGGTGATCAGAGACGGAGTGATCTGGTCGATCGTGCGGCCCCAACGCGTAACCGGGTTTTCGGCGATGAAGATGATATCGTTGCGGCGCAGTTCAAACCGGGCCGCCAGCGTCAGGTGCGCGGCATTGCGGATGTCCAGATGCCAGGCCGTCACCGCGCCGAATTCGCGGATATCTTCGGACGCGCGCAGCACATAAACCTCGGACGCGTCGCCGGTTTTCTTGGCGATCCCGCCGCCCGTGTCAAACAGCGCGTCCGCCAGTGTGGCCGTGCGCTCGAAGGGCAGGGCATAGCGGCCCTGATTGCGGACCTCGCCGCTGAGATAGACATAGTCCCGGTCCACCGCGTCCAACTCCATGGTTTGCAGGAATGTCTCGCGCCGCTCGTTCAACTCGTCCCGGCGTAGGGTAACAGCGGTCGACAGTTCCTGCAGGGCGGTCTGGCGACCCTCCAGCACCGTTTCGCGCAGCTGGATTTGCTGCGCAAAATACCGCTCGGCCCGGTCCAGATCGTAATCTGTATCCACAAAGACCGAGTCATCAGCGATCAGGGTCAGGTTCTGCAAATCCGGGCGCGCATAAAGGTCCTCAAGCGGGATCTGGTACATCTGCCCGTTGCGGTAAACGCGGACCGAGCTGTTGTCGATATCGCTGACCTTGACCGACCCGGCGGCAGAGAGCGCCTCGCCCAGCGTTAGTTGCGTCAGGGTGATGGGCTGCACGCCGGGCTGTCCGACCGCCCCCCCGACCGAGACGCGGCGGGCGTTGAACTCGGCAATTTCCAGGCTGAACGTGGGGTCGATCTGGTTTTCGACAAGGCGCTGGAACAGCACGGCTTCGGCCTCGTCCACGGTCAGACCTTCAAGGCGCACGCGCCCGACATCCGGGATGTTGATCGCTCCGTCATCCTGCACCGTATAGCCGTTGCGGCTGTTTTGGGCGGCCAGCAGGCCAGATAGTTCTCCGGCTGTGCCCTGGGTCGAGGGGGTCGACAGCACCAGCACATCCCCGGTGCCGATCGTATAGGGCCCCGGCGTGACATCGGGCGGTGGGTCCAGCCGCAACCCGCTGCGCGACCCATCTTGAGTTGAGGGGGCATCGGGCAGCGGACCCAGTCCCCGCTGGCTGGTGCCCGCGCCGGACCCCGCCGAAGTTCGAAACACCGATGGCAGGGTTTTGGGCGCATAAGGTGCGCGATTGGCGACCATCACGGTTTCCGGTGTCACCGGCACCACCCGCACCTTGCCGCTGTCGGACACACCCGCCGTAACCGAGGGGCTGCGATAGATCGTCGAACAGCCCGAGATCAGGCCGCCCACGGCCAGCGCAAGGACGAAAAGTGGAATTCGGCGCATGGTTAGCCCCCTGCCATGTATAATTCTACCTCGCATCCGGCACCGCCTTCATGAACAGGTTGCCGAGGAAATCGCCGGTCCATTGCGAGGACTGGACGATGGTTTGGCTGCCATTACGCAGCCAATATGTATTGGAGAAACTCTGCGCGGTGCCAAAGCACTGTTCTTGCCACTTGAGCGTGGCCACAGGATTACCTTGCTGCACGATGGTATCCGGCCCAAGCGCTGTGATCCGGCAGTCATAGGCATGCAGCTCGATCTCATCATTGCCGTTGAGAAAGCTGTGAAACCGCTCGGCGCGCCCTTCCTGACCGCTCAGGATCAACCCGGCGCTGTGCCGGATGTCCGACCCTGCCATGCCAGAGCCGAACCCTTTGGTCGAGGTCAGAAAACCCTGTTCCAGCGTGATGGTCGCCCCATCTGCCGTCAACCAGGTTTGCACGTCGTCCCGTATCACCTCCAACAGCATCACACCGCTCAGGTCGCGCGACGGAAAGGCGACCTCAAGCCGGGGTGGGATCGGGCGTTGTGCGGCCAGCGCATCGGCGCGGGGGTGAAAGCGGGGCGCATCGGGACGCAGCGCGCCGCGCAACAGGTCGAACTCATCCCGCGCCTCGCCACAGGCGGCCAGCGAGAGGGCAAGGCAGAGGAGCGCGAAAACTCTCATCGCCAGAACCTACCCCAGCCGCGCGACAATTCCTGCGCTCGCGCCTCGCGGGTGACGCCATATAGCCGGTTGCGCACATTCAGCCGCGCGCCACCGTCGCGCAGGACGGGGCGGATGGTTTGTCTGATCTTGTTGCGCGACGGGCGACCCGTCAGCCATGAGATCGGGATCTCAAGCCGAATGCCCTTGTCGAATGAGCCTTCGCCGAACTCCTCGAACCCTACGGTGGTCAGGGTAAAGAACGCGCCAACCGTGAACCCGTTGGTAAATTCCCGATCCAACGAGAACGTCGCGCCATAGTCCCCTGCCAGATACCGGCCCGCGTCGATCTGGGCATGATAGTCCCCCGGCAAGTCGTAGTAGGCCGAGACATGGCCTGTGGCGACGGAATAATCCTGAAAGCCGAACAGCACGTCAAAATCGCGCTGCGCCACGTAATTCGCTTCGACCCCCAGAGCGAGGCGGCTGTTGGTCGGGTACCACAGAAGCTCGGCCGACGCCCCGCCAAACATGGTCTCCAGATAACCCAGCGTTGTGCGGGCGTAGAAATCGGTGCGCGGTCGCCACAGGTATTCGGCGGTCATATGCTCAACCCGCAGGTTGGATTCACGGGCATAGATCGCCCAGTCCGACCGAACACGTTGCAGGGTGGAATCCGAGACGCGCGTGCTGTCATCAAGCGTGCTCAGAACAGGTTGGCGCAGCCCGGTGGACAGGGTCAGGCCCGGCCTCAGCGTATAATCCAACCCCAAGGCGGCACCGATTTCATACCGCAATGGGTCGTCGGGATCGAAGAAGGAAAAGTTCAGGTAAGGCCCGAACCGATAGGAAAAATGCGGATAGGCGTCGCGCAGTACGCCGCCTTGTAAGATCGGGATCGTGTCCGAAATCTCGACCCGCGCGAGGCTGCGCCATGCGTTGTCCGGGTCATGCTCCAATTCGTACAGATCGTTGCGGTCCACCTGCACAGCACCCAGTGGAACACCGTTGGACATCAACGCAATGTTGAAGGTCTTCGTCCGCGGCGGCTTGGTATTGGCCAGAACACGAGCGGTGCGGCCCAAGGCCTGCGCCGCTTGTCCATAGGTTTCGTTCTCGACCCCGACCGTGACAGCATCGCGGTCCTGCGACAGGTAGACCAGCCGCAGCCCTTCACGGTCCAACGCGGTTCGAATGTCCCCTTGGCTGTCACGGGGCGCACGCAAGGGCGGGGGCGAAGCCCCCTGACCCCCCGGCGCAGGCGTCTGCCGCGGGTCGATGAAATAGCTATAGGTCAGCCCCAGCGTGGTTCCGTACAGCACCGAGGTGGTCAGTTGCGATCCATTCCGAAACCGGTACTGCGCGCCGATGTTGAACGGAGCGCGGATGTCGAACCCGATCCGGTCGCGCTCCTCATCGTACAGGTCGGGGGAGTATTCGGCCAAAAAGGTCAGCCGGTCGTTATATTGCCAACTGGCCCCGGCGAACAAGGCGGCGTCGCCCTGAAACCAGTTGCCGAAATCCAGACGTCCGGTCTCTGAAATGTCACCCGCGCGGGGGTCGCTGCGCTCGTCAAAGCGGCTGCTGATCAGGCCCAAGGGGTTGGCAAAGCTGCCACGTCCAGCCAGTCGCCCCCAGCCGATGCCTCCGGTCAGCTTGAACCGGTCGCGGATCGTTTTGGTCGCAACGATATATTCCGAGGCATAAAGCCCGGTCCCGCCGAAATCCCGCAATCCCAGCACGATGGCGGGCGTCTGACGGCTTTCTTCGCGCAGGCGGAAATGGATGTCGAAGCTGCGGTC
The DNA here is from genome assembly GCF_056542685.1 of Ruegeria sp. AB6. Taxonomy (NCBI): domain Bacteria; kingdom Pseudomonadati; phylum Pseudomonadota; class Alphaproteobacteria; order Rhodobacterales; family Roseobacteraceae; genus Ruegeria; species Ruegeria sp. AB6. Next base: position 57,873 of record NZ_JBQGAD010000006.1, read on the forward strand.
ATAGCGATCACCGCGCGCGCCATCAAAGCCTTTCAGGACGGCGTAGCGGAAGCTGCCATGAACCCAGGGCAGCATCTGAAATGTCATGGTTGCACGCGCAGTGTCCCGAAAAGCGGATGCGGTAAAGACCAGCGCACCATCATCGAACATCTCGGCTGTGGGCAACTCGATCAGGCCCGGCGTTCCGTATGTGGACACGGTCTGCGCCTGTACCATGCCTGCCAGAGTTGCGCCGATCACAGCCATCGCAGTTGTCCAGCCTCGTATTCCCGTTTGGTTCGTCACGTCACCATGTCACTTCAAACTTTCCGAGCGATCCCGACACAGGAATGTGGATTGTAGTCAGCACCAAGTAATACTCACCCTATAGGAGAAATACAGTTTTGAATTCCCGGTAGCTGAATTTCCTTTGGGATGAAAGGTCGGTAATTAGGTCGAAAATTCTGGGGCGTATTTTATTTGCCACTGAAAGTCATTCAATTTATTGAAATACAAGTTGATTTTTTTAATACACTGTTCACCATTGACGCTGTAAAGACAGTGTAATTTCTCAGGTGTGGTATCGGCGGCACAGGTTTCGCTTCAGGAGCTTTCGGATGTTCAGAACTTCAGCATTGGTTCTTTTTCTATCAACCACAGGTGTAGTTGCTCAACAGGCAGAAAACACCGACGCCTCGGAAGACGTCGAGGATACAGTCACAGCCGCCGAAGCCGCTGAAGAGGCGGGTGTAACGGGCTTTGTCCCTCTGGTCGCCCCTGCGCTGGGTGCTGCTGCTGCCGCTGTGGGTTTGGCGGCTGCCGGGGGTGGGTCGTCGACCACAACGACCAGCACGGTCAGCACCAACTGATCCTTGACCCCGCCAAAAATGGGGCGCCTAGTTGCTATAGTAGGATGCGCCGTAGCGGCCATAGGCATAGCCATATTGCTTGGCGCTGCGCATATTGATCTGCCCCATGACGATCCCCGTTAGGCGTTGATTGTCCATGTGGAACAGCCGAATGGCCTCGGTCACATCCTGTTCGGCTGTGGCATTCCACTTAATAGTCAGCAAAACGGCGTCGGCATTGCGCGCGATCAGTCGGGCATCTGACACCAGCAGCGTGGGCGGCGTGTCGATCAGGATGACATCATAGAATTTGCGCATATCTTCCAGAAACTGTCGGAAGCGATCCGAGGCGAACAGATCCGCCGCATTGGTCGCTGTTTTCTGACCTGCCAGGATATCGCACCCGATCAGCGGGTCTTGAAAGATTGCATCCGTGGCCGCAACATCTCCGGCCAGAACCGAAACGATCCCGGTATTCGGCACATCGCGCAATTGGTCGGTCATGGTTAGGCGGCGGATATCTCCCTCGACCAACAGGACTTTTTTACCAATCCCGACAAAGTTCTGCGCCAATGCCATGGTGTTGGTGGTTTTGCCTTCGCCAGGCAGCGATGACGTCATGACAATAACCTGCGGCGGGCGATCCACGTTGGACAACATCAGAGAGGTTCGCAGATTGCGCACCGCCTCAGCCGTTGCGGAGGCGGGCTTGGCGGCGAGAAAGTCCAAAACCTTGCGCCGTTCGCGGGCTGGAAAGGTCGGGATTTGACCCAGAACGCTGTAGCCGGTCTTGCGCTCAACCTCGGGCGCTGAACGATACCCTTTTCTCCGCGCCTCCAGCACAAAGACAATGGCGGTACCCAGGATCAGACCAAGGATTGCGGCCAAAACCAGCATCAGCGGTTTTCTCGGGCGCGACGGGTCCGTCGGAATAACGGCGCGCGAGATTTGGCGACTGTCAGCCTTCTGTATCCCCTCCTGCGCCGAGGTCTCCTTAAGACGGGTCAGGAAATACTCGTACAGCAGACGAACAGCCTCGGCCTCTCGGGTGAGTTGCTGTAATGCGATGAGGTCCACATTCTGCTGCGTGATCTGTTCGGACAGGTCTTGCGCAGATTGGGTCAAAGCCTGCGCCTGTTGCGCGGCGCGCCGGGCCTCAAGCGCGGTGCGGGCCAAAAGACTTTCGAAGGCTGTGTCGAACTCAGTCGTTTGGCCACCCGCCAATTGCGCAAACAACCGGTCCAGTTGCGGATCACCCGCCTCCTGCGCCTGTTCCGCGCGGGTGGTCGCGGCGGTCAGGCGATCAAACCTTGCTTGCGCCGCGATTTGCGCAGCCGCAGCGGTTTCGCCCCGGTCACGCAAATCCTTGAGCTGGACTTCCTGAAGCTGCAACGCCTCGGCAGATACCAAAGCGGTTGACGTGTCAAAGGCACTCAACTTGGCCTCTGACGCTTCCAATTCCTGCTGCAACTCAGCCACTCGGTCGGTCAGCCAGGCGGTGGCCAGCTCGGTCGCTGCGAATTTTACTTCGATCTGGTCGCGCACATAAAGGTTAACGATCGTATCCGCGATCAGGGCTGATTTGCGGGCCGATTCAGTCTCGACCGTCACGCGGAACACAAGGCTTTGGGGCAGGTTTCGGATCGAAGTTTTCTGCAACAGCGCGGTGATCACGCTATCGCGGGTGACTTGGGCGCTGATTTCATCCGGCAAAGGCGCGGGCTGCGGTGACAGGCCTAAACCATCCTTGATTTTGTCCCTCAGCGTTTTAGGCAGCAGCGCAGCGTTGAATTCCGGATCGGAAGTCAGGTCCAGCCTGTCGACGACCTTGCCAATCAGTCCACGGGATCTGAGAACCTCAAGCTCGGAATTCACCTCGGTCGACTCGCCGGACAAACCGCCGACAACAGACTGGAGGTCGACAATGCTCTGCTGCTGCGTCTCAAGCATCACAACGGCGCTGGACCGGTACATCGGCACCGCCGCGAAGATCAGGTAGGCGAGCGTTGCCATCACAGTCAGCGCTGTGGCGGCGGCGATCACCCATTTCCCGCACCAAAGGGTTGCGAAAAGGGCCCTCAGGTCAACGATCTCGCCATCAAATGGGTCAGCGCCCGTGGGCCGCGGAGCGGTCAGGGGCGGGTTTGGAACAGTGAATTGCTTCATCAGAGTTTGGTCGTCTGCTCGAAATGCATTCTATGCGCGTTTTAGGAACCATATAGACACGTAAGGGTAGAATAAACCCTGACAGTGCGTTTATCGTCCCGTTCGCATGACCACGGCTGAGACTGTTCGGAAAAGGATGCTGATATCTTTTCGAAAACTGCGCTGAGCCAGATAGGCCACGTCCATCGCGATCCGTGCGTCATAGCTGACATCATTGCGCCCCGAAACTTGCCACAGCCCTGTAATGCCCGGTTTCTGCGCCACATAGGCCGAAGCGGCGGCGCCGTACTTCACCAACTCGACGGTGACGACGGGGCGTGGGCCGACAAAGCTCATCTCGCCTTTCAGGACGTTCCAGATTTGCGGCAACTCATCCAGACTGGTCCGGCGTAGAAGATGACCCAGCCGGTTGATGCGTGGATCATGGGTGAGTTTGCGGTCTCTTTCCCATTCAATCGCAGCCTGCGGGTTGGCCTGAAGATAAGCACGTAGCTGTGCCTCGGCATCGACGCACATGGTTCGGATCTTCCAGCATTTGAACAACGTTCCGTTCTTGCCAACGCGTTTTTGCCCAAAGAAACCTGGACCGCCCTCGCAGCGCATCAAGGCCCAAAGAACCAGAACGACCGGCGTTACAACTGGCAGCAGTAGCAGCGCAAGGCAGATATCAAAAGCGCGTTTGCCCAACCCGGAATAGATCCCCGATGGTGTATCAGGCGGGACAGATGAGGGGGCCGCGGCATCCTCGGCAACTGTTGCTGCGCCAAAATCCAGCATTCAAAAAAAATCCCGGTTCCCAAATGTTGAAATACAACTTTTAGGTGTAGAAAACGAAAATTAGTTAATGAAAGGTTGATAAGAGCTGAGTGCAGCAAATTTTTGTTGACCAACTTGCAGAAAACTCGATGGCGCAGGCGTATACGCAAAGCAGCCTGATCAAACGTGGGTTCTTAGCATGGAGGAAGACACGAGACCGAGATGTCAGGCCTTGGGCAGTGGCAGACAGCCCGGCAGGCCCGCAGGGAGCACCAGGCGAGCGCCCATATTATATAGGGATTTTACAAATCCCTCGCTTTCTGACGCGACGGTCAGGCTGAAGGGCGAGGCCGCAAGGACCGAGACGTCGCCGGGCAGCGCCTCAAGCATCTGCGTTTTGGGCAGGACAACCACATAGGCCGGGGCGTCGTCTGTCAGCAAAGCCACAACAACAAGCGTGGACAGCCACCCCAGAAACATCAGCGGCAGGGCAATCAGAACCGCCCTAATAGTCATGGATATGTTCCAGTGCCAGGCCTGACCCCGGAAGTTGGCGCAGACGTTCGGCCAGATCGGACACTTTGACGACGATCAGATGTCGGTGGTCGCCGAACCCTTGCCGCGGCGCACTGTAGATCGCGTCTGCCCGCGTGAGCTGATCCGAAGTTGCGGTGAACAGGATGTCGTCATTGCCTGCGATCTCGACCACGTTCACACCGTCACTGGCCATCTGCACCAGCAGATTGGTCAGGGCGCGGTAGCGTGGAGTCTCGATCTCAATCCCTTCGGGACGCTGGGCGATGACTTGCACGTCGGGATAGACGGGCAATTCGCCTTCCGGGGCGACGATCATGCGTAGGGTCAACTCATCCTGACCGACCTGCTCAACGGCCTGTTCAATCACCCCGGCATAGCCACCCTTGGCGGTGTATTCCAGACCCAGGGCAATAGCGCGTTCGGTGTCGCGGATCGAGCCGCTGGACTGGTCAATCAAGCTTTGGGCATCGTCGTCGAAGCGCCACTTGTACCATGGCACCTGTTGCAGGAATTCAGCGTAATCTGATGCCTGCTGCGCCGACAGTTCATCCAGCGGAGCCCGTTCCGGGCCGCGCAGGGCGGTAAACAGGCGACCGACTGTCTCTTCATACAGTGCCTTCAACGCCAGTTCCGCCGTGAAACTGGCCCCGATCACATAGATCGTCTGCTTGGTCTCACCGTCAATCTCGCCATGGGCAGCGGCTGCTTCGGTCAGCGCGCAGAGCGAGCTCCAGAACCCCGTGATCCCCTGCCAGAAGCCGTAGTCATGCGGGTCGCCTTGGCGCAGAACCTCGGCATAATCCTCATAAGCGTGGACAATGTGCCACTCAGGATAGGTCATCAGGCTGCGGGTTTCGGGGCGGTGATGCTCGGCCGGTAGCAGGGCGTCGTAGGGTTGCGCCTGCGCGGTACCCTTGCAGCTTGTTTCGACATAGATGATCGGTGCGGCCAAGCCGATCCCGACCAGCACCAACAGCAGAACCAGCCTGCGCAGCCATCTCAGCAGAAATCTCATGTCGTCCTCCGTGCGTCACGCAGACCGGCCCAGGCGGCCACCCCTCCCAGCGCCAGATGCGGCAGGTTTGCCAGCACGCGCCCGAGGGACAGGTCCATCCCGGCAGAGTCGTTCGTGAAGATCCCCAGATCCAGATAGCCATAGCCAGTGAAGAACCCGAAAACTCCGTCGCCCAGATAGGCCAGCCCGAACAGGATCAGAAAGGTGCGCGCCGCGCGATGGGACCAAAGCCCGGCAATCAGCGCCCAGAAGGCCGACGCCACATGCAGCGCGTCGTCATAGATATCCAGGGCAAAGATGCCAAAAGCCAGACCGTTTTCATCCGTCAGACCGGGTATGTAATTCAGCGACGCGGCAATCATCAGTGCCACAAAATACCCCATACAGAGTTTTTGAAGATTGGTCATAGCTGCCCCAAATAGCTGTCCCAAAGGTTGTTTCTTAACACCAGTTGCGGATCTAACGCGCGTTTGGCCTGCGCAAATTCCCGCGCGCGCGGATAGGCGGCGTTCAGTTGATCCAGCCGTGCGTGCGGGCGATACGGCAGGTAATAAGCCCCGCCGATCGCGGTGATCCGGTCGATCAGCTCTTGCGTCATGCGGGCCATGTCGGCCTCGGCGCGGGCGGTCATCTCCTGACTGAAAGACATAACGGCGGCGATGCGTGGTTCCGAGGCGAAGGACAGAACGGCCTGATCGTCCTGCGCCACATAGCGCAGGGTCACGTTCAGAAATTCCTGATACGAGGCCGGGATCACCTCGCGGCAGGCGGTCAGGAAATCGTCAAAGGCGTCGAAGCCCACGAAATATTCGTGCAGGATATCGGTGCGGTCCGGGTTGCGGTCGTCCAGCGTGACAACCGGTTCGTTGATCAGGGAATTCCGCGTTGCTTCGCCCCCGCCCAAGGCCGGACCCAAGGTGGTTTCGTTCCACCAGCGAAAGGACTTGAACGCCTCGTTGCCTAGCTGCGCGCGGTAGAGACGACTGGCGGCATGCGACATCCATCCCGAGCCGGATGCAGGCGGCAGGTCCGATTGATCCTCGGTCTCGCGGTAGGTGATCAGCAAGGCTTGTTCAAAGAAGGACGCCCGTTCGACATTGAGCCTGCCATAGGCCATCGTCACAGCCGGGTCAGCCACGGCCTGGCGGAAAGCGTTGGCAAAGGCGCTGGCTTCCATCACTTTGAAAGTAGGTGATAGCCGTGTATTAGAGACCATTTCGACTTCTAGATCGACGATGATGCCGATCAGCCCATAGCCTCCCATGCCCAGATTGAACAGGTCGGCGTTTTCCGTGGGCGAGCATGTCACAAGCTCTCCGTCCGGCAGGATCATGCGCAGGGATCGCAAGGTTGCGCCCATCGGTCCGAACGGAACCGGCCAGCCATGGGCGTTGACGGAATAGGTCGCGGCGACGCCGAAATCGTGGTTCGATTGCATCACCTTGGGCGACCATCCCGCAGGGTCCAACGCCGCAATGACCTGAGACCAGCGTGCCCCGGCATGGGCGCGGTATGTCTGCGCTGCGCTGTCAATCTCGACCGAGCCGTTGTCAAAGGTGATCGCTGTGCCATCGCGCGGGATGGCTTGCGCCCCCATCGAATGGCGCGCGGCGCCCACATTCACCGGGCGGCCCCCGGACTGCGCCTGCGCCAGTTCCTGACGGATGGCGGTGATCAGGGCGTCATCGGCATTCTCGGTCATCACCAGATGCTTGTGCACCGGCGTCGGTGACAATCCGCTGGCGTCATTCAGGATCGTGGCATCCGACACGGCAGGTGTGTGGCGGGTGCCGTCATAAACGGGCAGGTTGGGCCCCAACCAACGAGACAAGCCCCAGCCCGCCACCCCACCGGCGGTGAAAAGCGCGGCGCGTCTGGTGAAATTCCTCATGCGTCATCCTTTGATAGCGTCGGCCCGGACATGGCGTTCAGCACGTCAATCAATTCAGTTTGAAATTGGTCCGGGTCCTCGATTTGCGGGATGTGACCTACATTGGGCAAAACAATCAGGGGCGCGTCAGGCAACAGCGCCTTGAGAGCTTGGGCTTGCGCGACCGGGGTCACGGTATCTTCCGCGCCCCAGATCAATGCGACCGGCAGGTCGAGCGTACGCCAGCTTTCTGCCCGTGTGCTGCGCGCGTTCTGTGGCGGCGCAAGCAGGTGCGGCAACCAGTCCGCAACGGCCTTGGTATATCCTTCGCGGGCCATCGGTTTGCGCAATATCGAGACGATTTCAGGCGTTGCAGCCAGTTTCACATGCAAAAACGCGCGAAGGAGATGGCGCGTTAGCAGTGGATTAGAGACTGTTGTGGCGGCTATACCCTGTCGCAGCAGCCCATTTCGCAGGTAAATGGGCACAGAAGTTGGAGATTCATGCGCCTCAAGCGCAATCGCCCCACAAACTACGACCAACCCGGACACCAAATCGGGGCGCAGCATAACAGCCTCGGCCACGGGACCTGCGCCGATGGAATGCGCGACGGCGATCGGAGGGCTGTCCAGCTCTTCGAGAAGGGCGACAATGCGTTCGGCCTGACGCGTCCGACTGTAGTCCTCATCCTGTGCTGGTTCCGACCAGCCGAAAGGCGGCATGTCAAAGGCTATCGCGCGAAACCCGGCGTCGGACATGTGGGAAAGCGTGGGTCGCCACAAACCCGACCACGCCGCTGTTCCATGCGCAAACAGAACCGGCGGTGCCGAAGGGTCGCCGACGTCCAAAGCAAAGATCGCACCCACAGAGGTTTCGATCATCCGGCCTGTGTCATCAGGCAAGTGGCCCACCGGAACAGTCTCACGGTTGCTGGCTGTCACCCAAAACCCGGTCAGCACAACAGTGACAAGCAACAGAGCTGAAAAAATGAACCTGAAAAATACCTTCATTGCCCGGATAGTTGTGCGCGCCAGACGGAAATGCAACCGCCGGAAATCCTTACCGGGCAAGGGTGCTGCAATTCGGACGCACAGCAGAATCCGGGTGATGACACTGCATTCAGCGCTCTAAACTTGACCAAGCGGTCAACTAATTTCTATATAAAACAGTCTCTAATCAATGGGAAAACCAAGAGTCGAGATAAACATTTCAGTCGGCTCACAATCTAGTGTTGCAACTGTGAAAATGATCTGGATGATCAGGACCACCAAGGCCGCGACAACGGCCTGCCGTCTGGGATGGCGGCGCTAACAATAAACGGGGAGATTATAATGATCCTAAGAAATCTGATGATTGCCGCCAGTGCGACCGCAATGATGGCGGCAGGTGCATCTGCTGAAACTCTGCGCTGGGCGCGCGCGGGTGACGCGCTGACGTTGGACCCGCATTCGCAAAACGAAGGTCCGTCGCACACCATTCGCCACCAGATGTACGAGCCGCTGATCATCCGCGACGTGACCGGCGCGTTTGAACCCGCGCTAGCGACCGAGTGGGGACCAAAGGCCGATGATCCGAACGTCTGGGTCTTCAAACTGCGCGAAGGTGTGAAATTCCACGATGGCGCGGATTTCAACGCAGAAGACGTTGTATTCAGCTTTGAGCGCGCCAAGCAGCCGAATTCCGACATGAAAGAGCTGATCGGCTCGATCACCGAAGTGCGCGCGGTCGATGACTATACGATCGAGATGGTCACAGATGGTCCGAACCCGATCCTGCCGTCGAACCTGACCAACCTGTTCATTCTGGACAAAGGCTGGGCCGAGGCCAATGACACCGTCAATGTGCAGGATTTTGAGGGTGGCGAGATCACCTATGCCACCACCAACGCCAACGGCACCGGGCCATATAAGCTGCAAAGCCGCGAGCCTGACGTGAAAACCGTGATGGTGCGCAACGATGACTATTGGGGCATCGACCAGTTCCCGATGGAAGTGACCGAGATCATCTATACCCCGATCCAGAACGCTGCAACGCGTGTGGCCGCGATGCTGTCGGGTGAAGTGAACTTCCTTCAGGATATGCCGGTGCAGGATATTGAGCGCGTCAACAGTGCCGATGGCCTGATGGTCAAGCAGGCGCCGCAGAACCGTGTGATCTTCTTTGGTATGAACCAGGGCGCAGATGACATCGAAGCGGATAACGTGGACGGCAAGAACCCATTGGCCGATGTGCGTGTGCGTCAGGCCATGTCGATGGCGATCAACCGCGATGCGATCAAGCAGGTCGTGATGCGCGGCCAGTCGCAGCCTGCGGGCATGATCGCACCGCCCTTTGTCAACGGTTGGACTGCTGATATGGACGGCGAATCCTCGACCGACCTGGAAAAAGCCAAGGCCCTGATGGCCGAGGCAGGCTATGGCGACGGTTTCTCGCTGCGGCTGGACTGCCCGAATGACCGCTACATCAACGATGAGGCGATCTGTCAGGCGGCTGTCGGTATGCTGGGTCAGATCGGCGTGACTGTGAATCTGGACGCCAAGCCCAAGGCACAGCATTTCCCGCTGATCACCGACAGCAAGACCGACTTCTACATGCTGGGTTGGGGTGTGCCGACATATGACTCGGAATACATCTTCAACTTCCTGGTCCATGGTCGCGAGGACGATATCGGAACGTGGAACGGCACCGGCTATCAGGACGATGCGCTGGATGCGAAGATCAAGTCGCTGGCCTCGAACACCGATCTTGATGCACGGAACGCTGACATCGCCGACATCTGGCGCGTGGTGCAGGACGAAGCGCTGTACATCCCGATCCACCACCAGGTTCTGAACTGGGGTATGGCTGATGGCGTGGGCATCGAAGTGGATGCGGAAGACCAGCCGAAAGTCAAATACTTCACCATGAACTAAATCGGTTCGATTGCGAACAAGGCAGGGCGCGGATTTCGCGCCCTGTTTTTTGTTTCGCCCTGAGATTTCCTTGCGTGCAAGCGAAAAACCAAGAAAACTCAGGCGCAGAGAACAGGGAGAGATAAAAATGATCCTTAGAAACAGTGCCATTGGCCTGGCCCTGCTGGCTGCGACCAGTGTTCAGGCGGCCGAGTTCAAATGGGCCTCGACCACCGATCCGCAGACCATGGACCCGCACGCCGTCAACTCGGCCCCGGTTCTGGGTTTTCTCAACAATGTCTACGAAGGGCTGGTGCGCCGCGGCAAAGACATGACGGTCGAACCCGCGCTGGCCGTAAGCTGGGAGCCGATCGGAGAGGGTGAAGGCTGGCGATTCAAGCTGCGTGAGGACGTGACCTTTCACGACGGCAGCACCTTCGATGCGCAAGACGTGCTGTTCAGCTATCAGCGGGCCTCAGGCGAGGCGGCGGATACGCGCAGCTGGTTTGCGCCGGTCAGTGAGGTGATCATAGTCGATGACTATACGGTCGATATCATGACCTCGGCGCCGAACCCGCTGTTCCCGTCCTCGATCGCCAACTGGATGATCATGGATCAAGGCTGGACCGAGGCGAATGACGCCGTGGTGCCTGACAAGGAAACCGGCAACTACGCCACGATCAATGCCAATGGCACCGGTGCATTCAAGGTGACGGCCCGCGAACCGGGGCTAAAGACCGTGTTAGAGCCGCATGGCGGTTGGTGGGGTGAGGTTGAACACAACATTACCCGCGCCGAGTTCAACCCGATCCAGAACTCAGCGACTGCTGTTGCAGCGCTGCTATCGGGTGATGTGGACATGATCAATCCTGTCCCGATCCAAGACGTTGCACGCCTGAAGGAAAACGCCGACGTGGACGTCATTCAGGGGATCGAGGCGCGCGTGATCATGCTGGGTTTCGATCATGAAGCCGAGACGCTGAAATACACAGATGACGCGGGCAAACCGAACCCGTTCCGTGATGTGCGGGTCCGTCAGGCAGTTGCGCAGGCGATCAATGTGGATGCAATTCTGGCCACGATCATGCGCGGCAATGCCGAAGCCGCCTCGCAACTGGTAAGCCCGGCTATGAGCGGCTATTCCGCCGCCAATACAGATCGCCCCGCCTTTGATGTCGAAGGCGCCAAGGCGCTTCTGGCCGAGGCGGGCTACGGCGATGGGTTCTCGTTCGGGCTGAAGTGCCCCAATGACCGCTATCTGAATGACGAACCGGTCTGTCAGGCCGTCGTCACCATGCTGGCGCAGATTGGGATCACGGCGGAACTGGATGCCATGCCCGTCCGCAACTACTGGCCAGAGCTGCGCGAGGATAACTACGACATGTATATGCTGGGCTGGAGCCCCGGCACATTCGACGCCGAACATCCCGTTCGCTTTCTGGTAGCCACGCCCAACGAGGAAAAGAAGCTGGGCAGCTGGAATTTCGGCGGATACTCGAACGAACGGGTGGATGAACTTTTGCCTATGATCCAATCCGAGCTGGACGCGACGAAGCGTCAGGCCATGCTGGATGAGGTGACGGCCATCTATCAGGACGATCATGTCTATGTGCCGATGTATGTTCAGCCCCTGGTTTGGGGGACCGGCAGCAATATCGACCTGACACAACGCCCGGATAACTTCTTCATCCTGCGCTGGGTTACGGTGAACTGACCGCATGGGCGTTATGATTGCGGGGGTCTACCATGTGGACGACCCCGCCCCCGACACATCGCTTGACGGCGCATACCGTCGTCAAGCGTCGACCATCCGCAACGCTCTGCCAAACGGTCCTTATGAGCCGGGGCGGTTCCACCTGTATGCCGCGTGGAATTGCCCTTGGGCGCATCGGGTCCTGCTGACGCGCGCCGTTAAGGGATTGGAGGAGTTGATCACCGTCGCCTATGCCCGCCCGCGCCGCACGCCGGACGGTTGGGTGTACGACACCGATGGTGACTATGCCGATCCTCTGTTCGGTGTCACCGCGTTGCATCAAGCCTATGCAAAGGTTGATCCTGCTTATACTGGGCGCATCACCGTGCCTTTGTTGTGGGATCGCGCCGAAAACCTCGCGGTGTCGAATGAATCCGCGGATCTCGTGCGCATGCTTGGCACGTTGGAAGGCTATGGCCCCAATCTGGCCCCGCCAGAAAAGCTGGATCAGATCAACGTCTGGAACGATAAAATCTATCCGCGCCTGAACAATGGCGTCTATCGCGCCGGGTTTGCCCGCACGCAAGAGGCGTACGAGGCCGGATTCCACGATGTCTTCACCATGCTGGACGAGATCGAGACCCATCTGGCTACCAACCGGTACCTGTGCGGCGACGAGCTGACCGAGGCCGACCTGCGCCTGTTCGCGACACTGGCGCGGTTCGATGTGGCCTATCACTATGCCTTCCGCTGCAATTTGCGGCGTCTGGTGGACTATCCGCATCTGTGGGGCTATGCGCGGGATTTGTATTCTCGACCGGAGATTGCCCGGACAGTGAAGCCCGATATCTACAAGGCCGGGTATTTCTCACCCTCCGAGCTGCGAAACCCGCTGGGGATCGTGCCATTGGGGCCACATATAAACTGGGCTGAGCCACAGGATCGGGTCAGCTTGTCCTCTGCGACATCTTGACCATTTGGACAGGGCGTGCGTAGAGAGGCAGATCAACGGGGAAACTAAATGTTCGCATATATCGTTCGAAGGATGTTCCAATCCGTGATCGTGCTTTTGGTCGTGGGTCTGGTCGCTTTTTCCATGTTCCGATTTGTCGGCGATCCGATCGACAACATGCTGGGGCAAGAGCGCACCCAGGCCGATATCGACCGGCTTAGGGGCGAGCTTGGGTTGGATAAGCCCTTCCCGGTCCAGTATTTCAAGTTCCTGCAAGGGGCCGTTCAGGGCAATTTTGGCGTCTCTTACCGCCAGGGTCGTCCGGTTTCGACCATCATCGCAGAACGTGCACCCGCGACGCTGGAACTGGCCTTTGTGTCAGGTTTCCTGGCCATTACGATGGGCATTGCTCTGGGCGTGTTCACAGCGATCCGACGACAAGGGATCGCGGCGAATGTGATTATGACCGTCAGTTTGATCGGGGTTTCGTTGCCGACCTTCCTGATCGGGATTTTGCTGATCTATATCTTCTCGGTCGAACTTGACCTTCTTCCCAGCTTCGGGAGGGGCGAAACCGTTATGATTGGGAACTGGTCTACGGGCTTTTTGACGTCGTCGGGCCTTAAGGCGTTGATCCTTCCCGCGATTACGCTGGGCCTGTATCAGATGACACTGATCATGCGGCTGGTCCGATCCGAGATGCTGGAAGTTTTGCGCGCCGACTACGTTCGTTTTGCCCGTGCCCGCGGATTGTCGGACCGGGTGATCAACTTCCGTCACGCGCTGAAGAACACACTGGTGCCGGTGATCACCATTACCGGCTTGCAACTAGGCTCGATCATTGCGTTCGCCATCATCACCGAGACGGTGTTCCAATGGCCGGGCGTCGGTCTGCTGTTCATCAACGCGATCCAGTTCGTCGATATCCCCGTCATGGCCGCCTATCTGATGCTGATTTCGGTCATGTTCGTGACGATCAACCTGATTGTCGATCTTCTTTACTATGCTATTGACCCGCGCCTGCGTGTCGACGCGAGGGCCACATGACCGATATTCTCGATACCCCCAAGGCGCCGGAAAAGTCGCGGTTCGCCAAGTTCTGGGACGGCGACTTCGCATGGTCCTTTCGGCATTCACCTGTGGCTATTGTCGCGACTCTGGTTGTCGCCATACTTGTGCTTTCGGCGATCTTTGCGCCGCTGATCGCGCCCTATAATCCGTTCGACCCATCCTCACTGAACCTGATGAACGGGTTTACGCCGCCCGGAACACCCAACGCCTTTACGCAGGAAACCTTTCTGCTGGGCACCGACGATCAGGGGCGCGACGTATTCTCGACCATCCTGTACGGGATGCGCGTTTCCCTGTTCGTGGGCGCATCTGCCGTGCTGTTGGCCTTGATCATCGGTATCGTTCTTGGGCTGGTCGCGGCTTATTTCGGCGGCTGGATTGAAACCCTGATCATGCGGGTCGCCGATGTGCAGCTGACTTTCCCGGCCATTCTGGTTGCCATGTTGATCTTTGGTATCGCCAAAGGCGTCACCCCGCCGGAATACCGCGATGAGATGGCGATCTACGTCCTGATCGTCGCCATTGCGCTGTCTGACTGGGTCCAGTTCGCCCGTGTGGTGCGTGGTGCGGCGTTGGTCGAGAAAAACAAGGAATACGTCCAGGCCGCCCGTCTGATCGGGCGCGGATCCTTTCCGATCATGTTCCGCCATATCCTGCCCAATGTTCTCAGCCCGGTTTTGGTGATTGCCACCATCTCGCTTGCTCTGGCGATCATCGCCGAGGCGACGCTGAGTTTCCTTGGCGTCGGCGCCCCACCGACCCAGCCCTCGTTGGGGACATTGATCCGCATCGGACAGGGCTTCCTGTTCTCGGGTGAGTGGTGGATTCTGTTCTTCCCGGCCTGCACCCTTCTGGCGTTGGCCTTGTCTGTGAACCTGCTGGGCGACTGGCTGCGCGATGCGCTGAACCCCAAGCTGCGGTGATTTCATGAGCCTTCTGACGATCAATGACCTGACGGTCGAATTCCCGACCCGCCGCAAACTGTTCACCGCCGTGGATCACGTGGACCTGTCGGTGGAACCCGGAGAAATCCACGGGCTTGTGGGTGAATCCGGGGCCGGTAAATCCACCATCGGAGCCGCCATCATGGGCCTGCTCGACCGCCCTGGCCGTATCGCCAGCGGTACCATCAAGCTGAGCGGCGACCAGATCAGCGGTATCGATGCCGAGGCGATGCGTGGACTGCGCGGCAAAAAGATCTCGATGATCTTTCAGGACCCGCTGACCTCGCTGAACCCGCTGTTCACCGTGCGCGAGCAACTGGTCGAGACCATTCAGGCGCATCTAGGTGGTTCAGATAATGAGGCCAACAAACGCGCCCGCGATCTGATTGACCGTGTAGGTATCCCTGACCCCGATACACGGCTGGACCAGTACCCGCACCAGTTCTCGGGCGGGATGCGGCAGCGTGTGGTGATTGCTTTGGCGTTGTGTACCGAGCCCGACGTGATCATCGCGGATGAACCGACGACAGCCTTGGATGTATCCGTTCAAGCGCAGATTCTGGACCTGATCAAAGAGCTGGCGACCGAGCGGCAGGTAGGGGTTATCCTAATTACCCACGACATGGGCGTGATTGCCGACACCACCGACAAGGTGACGGTGATGTATGCGGGTAAAGTGGTCGAAAGCGGCCCTACGTCTCAGGTCATGGGCCAGCCGACCCACGAATACACCAAGTCCCTGATCGCCGCCGTACCGCGCCCAACACTCAAACTGCATCGCTTTCCGCAAATCAGCTATGGCGGGCGCGAGACCCGCTTTGCGATCGAAGACATGGCCCGCCACTGGCCCAAAGTGGACAATGACACCAGCAAACCGGTGTTTGAAATCCGCAACCTGACCAAGAAGTTCCTGCAAAAGCGAGGGCTTCTGCCGTGGGACCGCACCTATTTCACCGCTGTGGACGATGTCAGCTTTGACATCCGCGCCGGTGAGGTCTTTGGCGTCGTGGGTGAATCCGGCTCGGGCAAGTCCACCGTCGCGCGGATGATTGCGGGGCTCTACCCTGTTGATGGTGGCACGATCACATTCGAAGGGCAGACAGTCAGCGATCTGACCAACAAGGCTGCGCTGGATGCGTATCGCAAAAATATCCAGATGATCTTTCAGGACCCCTATTCCTCTCTCAACCCCCGGATGCGGGTGGATGAGATCGTGGCAGAGCCCATCCGCCATCACAAACTGATGGACGGGGCCGATATCAAGCGCCGCGTGGATGAGTTGCTGGATCAGGTTGGACTGGGTCATGAGGCCGGGCTGAAATATCCGCATGAATTTTCGGGCGGTCAGCGTCAGCGGATTTCCATTGCCCGCGCGCTTGCTACGCAGCCGCGCTTTTTGATCTGTGACGAACCGACCAGCGCGCTGGACGTGTCTATTCAGGCCCAAATCCTGAACATCCTGAAGGATTTGCAGGAGCATCTGGGTCTGACCTTGCTGTTCATCAGTCACGATTTGCCAGTTGTGCGCCAGATGTGCGACCGGGTGGCCGTGATGAAACAGGGCAAGGTGGTCGAGCTGCAAGAGACCAACGACCTGTTCGCCAATCCACAGACCGAATATGCGAGCGAGCTGTTGCGGTTGATGCCCAAACTGGACGATCTGTCCACGGAAGGGTTGAACGCCGAAACCTAACTCTCGCAATCCGTGCAAATATGCGAAAATAAACATTAAATTCGTTAACCATTGCAGACTCGGGCGGGCCTGCCGTGCTAGTCTCACCTTTGGAGTTGGGGGCTTCAGAGGGGCGACATGTCTCAGGACCTTAGGGACTGGCTGAGCGCGCTTGGATTGTCTGACTATGCGCAAGCCTTTTTGGATAACAAAATTGATTTCGCTATTTTGCCCGATCTGACGGGCGAAGACTTGATCGAAATCGGAGTGACCGCAGTCGGTGATCGCCGGCGGCTTTTGCGTGCGATTTCGGAACTGGACGTGACCGAAATGGTCTCGGCCTACACGCCGCAGACCCCGCTCGAGCCTGCCAAGCGGCAAGTTACCGTCATGTTCGCGGACCTGACCGGATTCACGCGCCTGTCCAGCGAGCTGGATGCAGAAGACATGCACGCGCTGCTGAACGAGTTCTTTCAAAAGGTCGATCACGTGGTCGAGAAATACGGTGGGCGGATCGACAAACACATCGGCGACGCGGTCATGGCCGTATTTGGCGCGCCGATCTCGCACACCAATGACACAGAACGGGCGGCGCGGGCAGCGTTGGAAATTCACGCGGTCCTGCCCAGCCTGACGCGGCCTTTGACTTGCCATATCGGCATCGCCTCGGGGCAGGTGATCGCCAGCACGACCGGCAGCGAAGCGCATACGGAATACACGGTGACGGGAGATGGGGTGAACCTGGCCTCGCGCGTGACAGATATGGCGGGGGTTGGCGAGACGCTGGTGTCCCACGACATTCAGCGCGCGCTGGGGCCCTTGTTCGTGGGCGAGTCGATGGGCGAGAAGGCGATCAAGGGTCTGAATGACCCGGTCGAGCTGTGGCGGCTGGAGCGCCTGGCGCAAAACATCCGGTCGCGCCGTCACCGCTTTGTCGGGCGCGAGCGCGAGATGTCCATCTTCGAGGCCACATTCGACCGGTGCAAGCGCCACGGCAAGGGCGAGGTGCATATCATTCTGGGCGAACCCGGTATCGGCAAAACACATTTGTCGGAACAGGTGGCCGAGCTGGCCAGTGGGCTGTCTTATTCCACGCATACAGGCGTCGTGATGGATTTCGGCGCGCGCGAGGGGCATTCCGCCATTCAATCCGTCGCGCGCAGCATTCTGGGATTAGAGCCTAACGCCGATGCCGCCACCAGCGCCGACGCTGCCAAGCGGGCAGTTGCGAAAGGGTGGGTGTCGCCCTCCAATGCCGCGCATCTGAATGCCTTGCTTGAGCTGGAACAGGACCCCGGTCTGGCGGAAGTTTATGCCGTGATGGACAACGCCACGCGCCTGCGCGGGCGGCGTAGTGTGATCGATGAGTTGATCGCCGGGCGCAGCCAGGACAACCCGCTATTGATCCAGATAGAGGATATCCACTGGGCCGCGCCAGATATCCTGACCGCTTGCGCGCATATGGCGGCGGCGACGCGTGACTTGCCCTGTGTACTATTGATGACAAGCCGCGTTGAAGGCGACCCGATCGACCGGGAATGGCAGATGGGCACGGAGGGTGCCTTGATCTCCAAGCTGGAACTGGCGCCGATGGGAGATGATCAGGCGCGGCAATTGGTCGAGGAATTCACCGGAATAGACCCTGAATTGCTGGAGGCCTGCGTAGAACGGGCCGGTGGCAACCCGCTGTTTCTTGAGCAGCTTCTGCGCAATATCGACGTGCTGAAACGCGAATCCGTACCCGGCAGCATACAGGGCATCGTTCAATCGCGGCTGGATTCACTGGACCGCAAGAACCGGGCGGCAATTCAGGCGGCCTCGGTCCTGGGGCAGCGGTTCTTGCCCGAGGTGCTGAATTTCTTGCTGGGTGAGGGGCATCTGGATGTGTCCACCCTGATCCGATCAGCCCTGATCCGCGAGGCGGGGCAGGATCTGATGTTTGCCCATGCTCTGATCCGCGACGGGTCTTACGCCACGCTGGTGAAATCCGAACGTGCGCGGCTGCATCGGCAGGCAGCAAAATGGTTCGAGGATCGCGACGCCACCCTACGCGCGCAACATCTGGACCGCGCCGGGGCAAATAACGCTGCGCAAGCCTATCTTGAGGCTGCGGACAAGCTGATCCAGGCCTTCCAGTTCGACGATGCCAGCCCGCTGATTGAACGGGCACTGGAACTGCCTGCACCGGCCGGAGTGCGGTTTGATCTGCTTTGCGCGCGGGGGGAGACGCACCGCCTGCAGGGCTTGTCTGACGAGGCCCTGCGCGAGTTCCACGAGGCCGCATCGCTGGCCGATACCGACGAACAGACCTGCCGTGCCCATATCGGGTTGGCGCAGGCCGCGCGTCAGGCCAGCCGGTATACCGAGGCTTTGGAAAGTCTGGCGACAGCTGAGGCCGCCGCCGAGCGCTGTGGCTCGGATCGGGACATCGCCCAGATCAATTATGTGCGCGGCAATGTCTATTTCCCGCTGGGGCAGGTCGACAAGGCGCTGGCCAGCAATGAAACGGCTCTAACACTGGCGCGCAAGCTGGATTCGGTGCGACTTGAGGTTGGTGCGCTCAGCGGTTTTGGCGATGCCAATTTCATGAGCGCCACGATGCAGACGGCGGTCGGGTTCTATACGCAGGCAGTAGAGCGGGCGCGTGAGAAGGGCCTTGTTCGGGATCTTGCGGCGAACCTGCACAACCTCAGCGTTGCGCGCAGCTATTCCGGCGATGTGGCGCAGGGCAAGATGGACGCGCAAGAAGCCATCGAGGTGTCGCAAAAGTATTTTGCCTTTGTGCCGGAATGCGTGGCTCAAACCTGTCTTGGCGTGGCGCATACCTTTCTGGGTGAGCTGGATCAGGCGTCCGAGGCCTTTTCGGTTTCCGCCGAGATTGCCAACCGGGTCGGGGCCAAACGGCTTGAGGCGCAGGCGCTAGAGCATCTGGCCCGCACACAGGTTTATGCCGGGCAACTGGATCAGGCCCGGAAGACGGGCCAGCATGCGGTCGAGATCGCGCTGGAACTCGGTCGAAACTTTGTGGGCCCCAAGGCGCTTTCGGCGCTGGCCATGGCCGAGCCGGACCCCGAGGTGCAGGATCGTCATCTGAAACTGGGGGCCGAGATCATCGCCGAGGGCTGCGTCGGCCACAGCCACCTGCATTTCTACACCGATGCCAGCGCGGTGATGTTGAACCGGCAGGAATGGGACCGGGCCACGGCCTATGCCGATGCCCTGGCCGCCTTTACTGCGAAAGAGCCGCTGCCCATGGTGGACCTGTCCATTCAGCAAACCAAAACGCTGGCGGAATGCGGTGCGTGGGGCATTCCGCTAACCGCACATGAAGGGCTGGAGGCCCTGCGCGCCGGGTTCCGCGACATGGGCATCACGCAGACGCTGGTCGGGCGGCTGGACGATTAGGTAAGGGGTTGAATGAGTATCGAACGCAAAGTCTGGCGCATCTCAGGTGTATTGACGGTTCTGTTGTCCGTTTTGCTGATCGTACTTTGGAACGCGCTGAACCATTTCGAAGGCGATCCGACGCAATTGCCCGATCAGGCTTCGGTCGAGGATTATCTGAAAGACCTTGAGACCGTGCCCGAATATCGCGTTAAAACCGGGATATTCATCAAGTCCTTTGTCTTTATCGGTGCCAGCGACGTTCATGTGACCGGCTATGTTTGGCAGCACTACAAGGATGGCGTGCATGATGCGATCAAACCGGCCAAGGACGATGTCGGGTTTGTTTTGCCCGATGCCTCGGACGCGGCCAGCGGGACGATTGAAGAGGCGTATCGCATTGATCAGGGCGACGAAGAGCTGATCGGCTGGTATTTTGAACAGACCCTAAGACAGCGTTTCGACTACACCAGCTATCCGTTCGACCACAAAACCGTCTGGGTGCGGTTCTGGCCTGCCAGTTTCGACACTGCCGTGGCGCTGATCCCGGATTTCGACGCCTATCCCGCCACAGGGCCCAAGGATATTTTCGGCATCGACAAGCGCATCGTCATGGGCACGTGGGAGCGTGAGAACACCTATTTCGACTATCGCCTGTCCGATCTGGGCACCACGATGGGCCTGAGGGATATCGACTTTCAGACCAACCTGCCCGAGCTGCACTACAACTTTGTCATCAAGCGCAATTTCGGCAACGCGTTCATCGTGCATATGATCCCTCTGATCGTGGTGACGATGCTGCTGTTTGGCGCGGTGATGACCGTGACCCGTCGCCCCGAATTGGTCGAGCGGCATGATTTCAGCACCTCCAGCGTGATCGGTACCTGCTCGGTTCTGTTCTTCGTGATCCTGCTGGCCCATGTGCAACTGCGCGAAGGTTTTGCCGGTTCGCCGGTGATCTACATGGAGTCGTTCTTTTTCCTGATGTATTTCCTGTTGTTGGCCGTGTCGGTGAACACCTATCTGTTTGCGTCCGAGGCCGTGCCATCCCTGCGGTTCATTCACTACAAGGACAACCTGATCCCCAAGGCCGCGTTCTGGCCCTTTGTTCTGCTGTGCATGGTGGCGATCACGGCCTACAACCTCAGCCTCAAGGCGGACCCCGAGGATGAGGCCGTGATCGAGATGCTTAACTAGGGGGCGTAAAACCCGGCTTTGGCGTGCCGGTCGCCATATCCAGCGTGTATTCCGCCACCACCCCGGCAGACCCATCGGCCCATTGGTCCAGATATTTGGTCGGATGCGCGATCACATAGACATAGGCGGGTTTCTTCACCCCATCCAGCAGTACATTGATCCGCTTGCGGACATAGACATTCTCGGGCGAGCCGGGACCGTGATAGCCTTCGAGCTTGTCCAGATCCTTCAACCCCGAGGATGACACGCGATAAACCTCGCCCTGGATCGGCTCGCCTCGTCCTTTCTGGTCAACCAGTGTGGCCATCCGGTGCAGGTAGCCGCAATTGGGATTGTCGCAATGCGGTTCGTGCGGAACGATCAGCGGCATCCGTTGCCGCGTCACCGCCTGCCCGACGAAATCATCCAGCACTTCGGCATGGGCGTCATGGTTGGGGAAGCCTTTTTTCAGCGACCCGTAGGTAAAGTACAGATAGGTCCGTTCGCGGTCGTCGATCAGATCGTCTTCGTCTACCTCTTCGGGCGCGATGACCGTGTGTGCATTGGCCCAATCGTCCAGCATCGCCGCAATCTCGGGCTTTACCTTCCGCACGTCCCTTGCGTTCTTGGGATCGCGCAGGAAATTGATGCAAGAACTGGCGTCGATCCCCGGCGCGCTCAGCAGCACCTTCACCATCTTGGCCGAGTTGTTCATCACCGCCACATGCAGGCTGGTAAAGCCGTGGTCATTGGTGGCGTTGACGTCGATCCCCCGATCAATCAGCTCTTGCGCGGCCTCAAGGTCGGGCTTGCCAAGGTCTTGCCCGTTCTCGTGCAACTCGCCCTCACCACCGGCCGCATAGTGCAGCAGCGTGTCGCCATTGCTGTCATCGACGATGTCTATCCCAGCCATGCCTCGGTCGATGGCATCAAAGACGCGTCCCCATTGGGCGAACTCGTCCGAGGCTGCGGCCTCCTGCGCCCATTTGCAGATATTGTGCTCCTGATCGGCCAGTTCTTCGAAGGCTTCGTCCAGAACCTCCATGATCTGATCCGGGGTGGCCATCATGCCGATCCCCATCATGCCGTTCGACAGCCGTCCCCGGCGCGGGCCGACGATATCGACCCCCAGATCCCGCAGCTTTTCGACATTGTTCTGGGTTGTGACGTTGTTCCACATATTCGTGTTGCATGCAGGGCAAAGGATCACCGGCTTGTTCCGGTACTGCCACGCCACAAAGACCGAGGTCAGCAGATTGTCAGCAATACCATTAGCGATCTTGCCCATCGTGTTGCACGTCACCGGCGCCACGATCACGCAATCTGCCCAGTCGCACAGCGCCAGATGCGAGGCCCGCAGGGGCATTCCGAACTCGGTATAGCGGAAATTCCACTCATCATCGTCGCGGTAGTAATCATGATGCGAGATGTAATCCTCGATCGTTTTGGGGCGCATGGTTCTGGGGCCGTCTGTTTCGTCCTCGACTTCGATATCGCGAAAGAATTTCTCGGCCGAGACGGATGGGATCAGCTTGACGTTATGGCCCGCATCCTTGATCCGTTTGACCAGATCCGGCACCTTATCCGCCGCCGAGGACCCGCAGGCACACAGCAGTACATTGCGCTTTTCGCTGGGCGCATCGGTCAGCCCGCCTTTGGGATAGCCGAAGATATTCTTGTCGAGGCTGGGGGATTCATGGCGCAGCAACACCGGCAGCCCGGCATCTTTGACGCTTTGCTGAAAACTGCCATCCAGAACAACATCGACGATATCCTTGCGCCGCCCCAGACATTCGCCCTGAAAGAACAGGTAGGGCGCGGTTTCCTTGCCGGTCATCATCGTCAATTGTCGCCGCATCTTCATCACGTTGGCTCCGTGGCCTTCAATGTCGATCAGACGGGCAGTGGTGATGCCGATATTGGCCAGCATACTGCGCAGCATATAGGACCACGGGTCCTCATCCGCGTAGAACAGCACGATCGGGTTCTCGCGCACGATCCGTTCCACGTCAGTGGGGTCCTCGGGCGGCTCGTGTTCCTCGATCACCAGCATCGCAGGGTTTGACAGGTCACGTAGGCCGCGGAACAGATGCCCGCGCGGCGCTTGCCAGACTTGCGAGGTCGCGGGGCTCATATCCACCACGGTCACCAGATCGGTTGCCTCATCATAGGCGATGCACAGGCACCAGAATTCTTCCAGCAGCGCGGTCTCGCGATACACATTCGCAGGGGGGCGGATCACTTCGAACCCCAGCACGCGGTTGAAGTCGATATTGATCATCAAATGCCGGTCTTTTTCGATGTTCAGACTATGCAATTGAGCGCGAAACCACTCTTCCGGCGTTGGATTCCCCTTTCCGGGGTGTTCGGTATAGCTGCGGAAAGTGCTGCCCAAATGCACATCGGGGGATTGTCCCAGATAGCGTTGCGCCAGCAAGTGCATTTCCTTGGCCGTGGACACCCGGTTGAGCTTGTCGGTCAGATTGGTCTGCGTGGCGATAAGCAGCTTGTCTTCATCCACCTGTTCATCCCCGAGGATGTTGAGGCTTTCCGCCAGCACACCCAGCGAGTTCATGTTCGGGCTGGCCCGGCGGAACAGGTTGCGGCGTTTCTTGGGGTCTTTCGCCAGATATTCGGTGCTGTCCACATAGTTGCAATCCTGTTGCAGCGTTTGCAGCGTCGTCTTCACAGCCTCGAGCGCCGAGAACCGCAAAATCCCCCGTGACCGCATCGAGGTTCCGTCACGGTCGGACATGCCCGCCCATAGTCGGTCAATCGTCGTGACCCAAAGCTTGCCGTATTTCTCGGGGTGGACATCCATCATATGCACCAGACCGGTGCTGGGGTTGCATTTGGCGATGATCGCAAAATGCCCGCCCGGCATGTTCTGCTTGCCATGGGCCACGCCGACCTGAAAATTGGCCACCAGAATGTCGTTGTCGCCGCCCACCCGGTTGGATTCATCAATCGCCTGCAACAGCAACTCGACCGAGGTTGTGGCCTCATCCATGAAATAGGCCTGAACCTGTATCTTCTCACGCAGGTCCTGCGTGTTGATGAATGTGCAAGCGACGTCGTAAAGCTCGCCCAGCGAAATCCCGTCATTGACCACAAAGGATGTGGGCAAGGCGCATTCGCGGAAGATGTCGTTGACCTCGTAGCTGAACCCCAGCGCCGACATGCTCAGCGCTGCGGCTGTCACGCTGCAACAGTTGATGGGTTGCTGAAAGTTGTGCAGATGCACACTGACCAGATCCCCGAATAGGGTGTCGTAACAGTGTTTGCGGATATCAAGCGGGATTTCCAGCCATTGGCTGCTGGACAGATAGGCCAGCTTGGTCCCCGCCGTGGCCAGCGCCTGAAGGCTGACGGGGATATCGAAAATCTCAAGATGTTCTTCATAGAAATAGTCACCGGCGTCAGCGGTGGCCAAAACCACCTCATCCTGCTGCAACTGGACCAGACCGGACAGGACCACATACATGCCTTCGGGTGGCAGGATGGTGTCGGCTTCAACCTCGAAGCACTCGAAATGCGGTTTGATGGGTTTGTCTTCCGATGCGGAAAGGATCGCATAGATCACTGACCAGTCGGACTCGGATGGATTGAATGTACGGAAATTCTCAATCGGATCTTTAGGCACGCCTGTTCCCCCCTGAACGTTGGCTTCAATGCATTTCAGGACCGATGTCGGGATCAACCAGAACAGGCGCATTGGTCCGGTAATTGGGCGCAATGCGTTTCCCGACAGGGTCAGGGCCACGCGTGACGCGGAATTGGCGCGGACAAAATGGCCCAATAACCTGCACCTTACCTTAGGTTAGGCGGAAAATCACGGAAGTATTTGGATAGTTGCATATCTACTCGATTTTCGTGCGAACCGTCTAAAAGACGAAAAACCCGACAATATGACGGACCAATTGGCTATTTCGTCAAGATTGCCCCTGCGGATCGAACAACCGCGCCTTCATACTTTTCCAAAACGTTTGAGGAGGCGCGTTATGAGCTGGAATATCTGTGTTATCGGAGCAGGCAAGATCGGTCAGATGATCGCCGCCCTGCTGAAATCGTCATCCAACTATTCGGTCACCGTGGCCGACCGCGACCTGTCGGCCCTGTCGGTGCTGAACCGGCAAGGTATCTCGACCCGGCAGATCGACGTCGGTGATGAAACGCAATTGGCGCAGGGGTTGGCGGGGTTTGATGCCGTGATCTCGGCCGCGCCGTTTTTCTTGACTCCGCAGATCGCCAAGGCGGCAAAAGTGGCAGGGGCGCATTACTTTGACTTGACCGAGGATGTGGCGGCCACCAATGCCGTGCGCGAACTGGCCGAGGACAGCGAAACCGCCTTCATGCCGCAATGTGGTTTGGCGCCCGGTTTTGTCGGCGTCGCTGGGGCTGCACTGGCGGCGCAATTCGACACGCTGGACAGCTTGCATATGCGGGTGGGGGCCTTGCCTATGTTCCCTACGAATGCGCTGAAATACAACCTGACATGGTCCACCGACGGGCTGATCAACGAATACTGTAATCCCTGCGATGCCATCGTGAACGGCGTACGGGTCAAGACTGCGCCGCTGGAGGATTACGAGCGCATCGGCCATGACGGCGTGGAATATGAGTGTTTCAACACCTCGGGCGGCTTGGGCACTTTGCCCGAAACGCTGGAGGGCAATGCGCGCGCGGTGTCCTATCGCTCGATCCGGTATCCCGGCCATTGCGATATTCTGAAACTGCTGCTCAAGGATCTGGGGCTGGAACGTCGCCGCGATCTGCTCAAGGATATTTTCGAGACCGCCCTTCCGCGCACGGATCAAGACATAGTGTTGATCTATTGCACAGCCAAAGGCGTGATCGAAGGAAGCTTGCGCGAGAAATCCCTGATCAACAAAAGCTATGCCCGCAAGATCAACGGGCAGGTCTGGAGCGCCATTCAAGTCACCACCGCCGCCGGTGTTCTGGGCGTGGTCGATTTGATGCGCACCGGGACGCTGCCTGCCAAAGGCTTTGTCCGGCAGGAACAGGTGGCCCTGTCCGAATTCCTGAACACCGAATTTGGCCAGCTTTACCGCGCTGGCGATGCAACCCAACAAAACAAGGCGGCCTGAGATATGAAAGACATCGTGATGACTGCGCAAACCACCCTTGCCAATCTGGACCTGACAGCGGCTGAACTGACCGGCGGCTCGCTGACCGTGCGCTCGCCCATCGACGGCAGCCTGCTGGCCGAGGTGCATGAAACCCCGGCGGGCGACATGGAGACTGTGTTTGCCAATGCCAAGACTGCATTCAAAGCCTGGCGCACCGTACCCGCTCCGCGCCGGGGTGAATTGATCCGTCTGCTGGGCGAGGAACTACGCGCCGCCAAGGACGATCTGGGCGCGCTGGTCAGTTGGGAGGCGGGCAAGATCACCTCCGAAGGGCTGGGCGAAGTACAAGAGATGATCGACATCTGCGACTTTGCTGTGGGCCTGTCGCGGCAACTATACGGCCTGACCATCGCATCCGAGCGCCCCGGCCACCGGATGATGGAGACATGGCACCCGGCGGGGCCAGTCGGCGTGATCTCGGCCTTTAACTTCCCGGTTGCGGTTTGGTCGTGGAACGCGGCGATCGCGCTGGTTTGTGGCGATACGGTGATCTGGAAACCATCCGAAAAGACACCTCTGACCGCGATGGCTTGCCAGAAGATTTTCGAACGTGCACTGGCCCGGTTCGGTGATGCGCCGGATCACCTGCTGCAAACCCTGGTCGGCGGTGCCGCGCTGGGCGAGGCGTTGGTGGCCAGCGAAGATGTGCCGGTGATCTCGGCGACCGGTTCCACCCGCATGGGTCGCGCAGTGGCTCCTGTGGTGGCATCCCGCTTTGGCAAGTGTATTCTGGAACTGGGCGGCAACAACGCGATGATCGTTGGCCCCTCGGCCGATCTGGAAATGGCGGTGCGCGCTATTGTCTTCTCAGCCGTGGGAACTGCCGGTCAACGCTGCACCACGCTGCGCCGCCTGATCGTGCATAACTCGATCCGTGAGGAATTGGTGGGTCGCTTGAAAAAGGCCTATGCCGGTCTGCCCATCGGCAACCCGCTGACCGAGGGCACGCTGATTGGCCCGCTGGTCGATGAGGCCTCGGGCGCCGCCATGACCGCAGCGTTGGACGCGGCCAAGGCCGAAGGGGGCACCGTGTTCGGCGGTCAGCGCGTCACCGAGGGCGTGCCGGATGGCGTCTATATGCAGCCCGCCATTGTCGAAATGCCCGGCCAGACGGCCACCGTAAAGACCGAGACCTTTGCGCCGATCCTCTATGTCATGGGCTATGATGAATTCGATGAGGCCATCGAGATCCAGAATGACGTGCCACAAGGTCTGTCGTCCTGCGTATTTACCCTGAACATGCGCGAGGCCGAGCAGTTCCTGACCGCAGCCGGATCAGATTGCGGTATTGCCAACGTCAATATCGGTCCGTCTGGGGCCGAGATTGGCGGAGCCTTTGGCGGAGAAAAAGAAACCGGCGGCGGGCGCGAAAGCGGATCGGACGCGTGGAAGGCCTATATGCGACGCCAGACCAATACGGTGAATTACTCGGCCGAACTGCCGCTGGCGCAGGGTGTGAAATTCGACATCTGATCGTTGTCCCGGCGGCCTTTTTGGAGTGTCGCCGGGATTAATCTGCAAACAGGTAGTCCAGACGCAGAATGCGTTCCGCAATGTCCGTCGGGGCGTTCAAAAACCCTGCAACAGCCACCGCATTCTCGTCCTTTGTATTGGTTTCACGAATGCGAAAATAATCGTCCGAGGCAGCCGCGCGGATCATTTCGGATTCGTAGGCCAGCGAATGGCGCAGAGTGGGGATCAGGGGCGCGACCGTCTGTTCGGGGCTTTGCGCGCCTGCCAAACCGACCCGACGGGCGTGCCCGATCAAGTAATCGTCGGAATATTCACACTCGACCTCGAGCACATTGGTACGCGCTTGATCGGCGCAGAAGTCCTGAACGATGTCCAGATTGGCTGGGTCAACACACAGAACCAGCTTGTCGGTGTTGAAACTGTCGAACAGCATACCCACAATCGCCCGCCTGTGGCGTGAGCGTTTCAGCAAAGTGGTCTCGATCCCGCCCAGATCAGGTAACGCAGTGTCTTGTTCGTTGAACAGATATTCGACGCAGGCCATGTCAGTTTCCGAGACGATCTGATCAATCAACCGCTTGGCCACGTGCCACTTTTTGCACACCACCAGGTACAGGTCACGATCCGGGCCCAGCGTATTGGCGGCCTCCCAGAACCTTTGGCCGTGGCGACGTCCGACCCGGCCACGCCCGGTCAGGAAGCCGTAGAGATTGCGCCCCTCATCCGAGATCTGAAACTCCACCCCCTCAGCCGCGTAGAGCGCGCCAAGCCGGTCCTTCAGCTCATGCGCCTCGGGGCTGATTTTGCGGGCAAACAGGTAATCCTGCCCCAGCAACATGTCATAGTGGTCGTTGTAGAACGTGACCGGCATCCCGTAGTCCGAAAACATCAGGAAAGTAGGCGTTCTATTCTCGATCTCGTCGCGGGGAACCAGGTGGCGGACAAGGGTCTGAAAGAAGGTCTCATCCGGAATCCATGTGGTCGAGAAGAACCGTTTCACGTCCGGCCGCTGGCGCAGGAATTCCAGGATCATCTCAATCGTGCGGCGGCGCAGGCACCACCATTGACTGCCGATCATCACTTGGATGTCTGCCGGAACATCGCGGGTCAGGCCAAAGCGTTTCTGCAATTCGTATGAGGTGTAGAACGGCCAGCTTTGGGTGCGTTCGTTGAAGAAATGGCGATAGATCAGTCGGTCTTCTTTCATCCCGGTCTTGATCCAGTTGCTGTCAAAGAAATCGTGGCTTTCGACAAAGTCGTGGTCGCGTTCGTCCAGAAAGTTGTGCGTGTACTCGGCCGTCTTGATCGCCATGCAATCGCCCGAGACCATGTAGAAATGCGTGGCGCGTGAAAAGGCTGTAACGGCGGCTTCGATCGCATTGAGGGTGGCCTGAACCAACGACCATTCCCCCCAGCCGCATTTGATGCGCTTTTTGGCAAAGGTGACGTTCGGGTTGCCCTTTAACGCGTCTTGAATGCGCTGAAAGGCCTCCTTGCTGGCGCGCGCGTCGAAATGGATCGCCATGCAATCGCCTGCGGCCGTCAGTTGTTCAGCCTGCGCGATGATCGCATCAGGGTCTTTGTGGCACAGCAAAATATAGGCAATCTTTGCCATTTGTTTCACAATTTCCGTTTCTGCCCGTTTGCAACCGTGATACTGAGGATGAGCGATTGAATAAACAGAATATTTTTGGTTCTCTGATTTGAAAATGCGGACAAGATTTCAAGGTTCTGATCCGCGCAGGAGGCATAGCAGATGGGTTTTCCCGGTACATGGATGACCGAGAGTGAAAGCATGGTGTACCGTGTGGTGCCGAAATGCGCGTGCTCGACCATTGGTCAGATCATGTATTACTCGGATCATGGCCGCTTCTTTGAAGGTGATATCCATGATGCCAAAGATGGGATGCACAAATGGGCCTTTGATGGAAGTCAGGGGCCGATCTCGGACAATGTCCAGTCCCATGCATCTTACGCGTTCACATGCGTTCGCAATCCTTATACGCGGATTCTCAGTTCGTTTTTTGACAAGATCTGCGGGATTCAGCGCAACGGCAAGCGCTATCGCGGCAATCTGGTGCCGACGCTGATCTATAATTACGGGATTGAGGTTGGCGGCGATGACGGCAAGGGTGAGTTCGACCAGATCGCCAGCTTCCGCCGGTTCTTGCTTTTTGCGCGTGACACGATCCGCTGGCGCAGGCCGATGGACCCCGATATTCACTGGTCGGCCATGTCAGGCCATGTGTCGACCTTCATCGTCAATGGCGGGCGATATGACCGCATTTTCTGGACCGAAGCGTTCAACGACGGGATGCAGGATGTCCTGAACCATCTGGACACACCGCACGGTGTGGACTTGTCCCAGATCCCGCGCTTCAACGAATCCGAGGGCCACGGCCCCAAGCGCGCCCATCCGGTCGAGGATTACTTCGATGATCTGTCGATGCATCTGGTCTACGAAATCTACAAACAAGATTTCGAGCTGTTCAAATACGATTTCGAGAACCCGGCCAACAAGATGCCAATCGGCGAGATTGATCTGGATGAGGTCCATGCCAAACTGGGCGACTAAGCTGAAGTAGGTGCCTCGCGCAGTAATGCGCCTGCCTAGCGTATGATTTGTATTTGAGTGCCTGCATTGAGCCCAGAGCAGAAGCTGCGAAAGATGTGTTTTTCGACCAGTTGATTGGCTCTGGCGACAAACAAACTGATTGACCCAAGTCAAAGAGACACTTTGCGCGGCTCAATAACTTAATCAGGAAATGTCTGGGTAAGTCTTTCCCTAGAGTCTTAGATTTCAACACTATCTAGGAGCAGATGTATGCGTTTTCTGAGAAGTGGTGCCATCGCGGTCTTTGTCCTGGCATTCGTATGCGCGACGGCCTCTTATACACAAGCAGACACAGTGGTTAGTCACATCAAAACTATGCGGGATTATGACCTGGTGGAAATCGATGGAAAGCCGCCAATACGCCCCCTCAGGTTCTACATTGGCGAGAACTCCGCATTCGCAATTTGTGGTCATTGTCTTTGTGCTACAGGCGTTATGAAAGGTCGCTATCCCAAGTTAAGGATCAAACCAACTTCTGCTTCGCCAGCATGCGCGTGGGGTTCTCCTGGAATTGATGCGGATTCACCCATGGTGCAAAAGTTTCTCAGTATGAAACAGGTTAGTTCGGAAGAAAGCAGCTTGGTATTCGTTGACGGTAAAGGTGGCGAAATGCGCTTTGAACTGGGAGGAGCGAACCTGAGCCCGCCATAACATGCTGAATGGCCGATTTGTCCGCACAACAGAACAAAAACGGCCTACCGGATAAGTAGGCCATTTATGTTGAGCGGCGTCTAACTCAGACCTGACGCACAGCCCCTTTGGCCGCGCTTGTGGTCAGCTTGGCGTAGGCTTTCAGCGCCGTGGAGACTTTGCGTTTGCGCGGGGCGGCAGGTTCCCAGCCTTTTTCATCCTGCTCAGCGCGGCGGGTGGCCAGTTCTTCGTCCGAGACCGCCAGATGGATCGAGCGTTTGGGGATGTCGATCTCGATCTTGTCACCCTGGCGCACCAGACCGATAACGCCGCCCTCGGCCGCTTCGGGCGAGACATGGCCGATCGACAGGCCCGACGTGCCGCCCGAGAACCGCCCGTCGGTCAGCAGCGCGCAGGCTTTGCCCAGACCTTTGGATTTCAGGTATGAGGTCGGGTAGAGCATTTCCTGCATCCCCGGCCCACCGCGCGGACCTTCGTAGCGGATGACGACCACGTCGCCCTCTTTCACCTTGCCGGTCAGGATGTCGTTCACCGCCTGATCCTGGCTTTCGCAAACATAGGCCGAGCCGGTAAAGGTCAGGCTGGCCGGGTCCACACCGGCGGTTTTCACAATACAGCCGTCGCGCGCGATATTGCCGAACAGAACGGCCAGACCGCCATCTTGGCTAAACGCGTGTTCCTTGGACCGGATCACGCCGCCCTCGCGGTCGGTGTCCAGCTCTTTGTACCGGTTCGACTGGCTGAAGGCCTGCGTGGTGCGCACGCCGCCCGGCGCGGCTTTGAACAGGTCTTGCGCCTTGGGGTTGTTGGCGACCTTGATGTCCCAGTTGGCAATCGCCTCGCCCATGGTGCCGGAATGTACGGTGCTGCACCCCTCGTGCAGCAGACCGGCGCGGCTGAGTTCGCCGAGGATTGAGAATATGCCACCGGCGCGGTGGACGTCCTCCATATGCACGTTCTCAGTATTGGGCGCGACCTTGCACAGGCACGGCACTTTACGGCTGAGCCGATCCATGTCGGACATATCGAAATCCACGCCGCCCTCATGCGCGATGGCCAGCAGGTGCAGCACGGTGTTGGTCGAGCCACCCATGGCGATGTCCAGCGACATGGCGTTCTCGAACGCGTCAAACGTGGCGATTTCGCGGGGCAGGAAGCCCTTTTCGTCCAGATCATAGTGGCGCTTGGTGATCTCGACGATGCGGCGGCCTGCTTCAAGGAACAGCTCTTTGCGATCCGAATGGGTGGCTAGCGTCGAGCCATTGCCCGGCAGAGCCAGACCCAGAGCCTCTGCCAGACAGTTCATCGAGTTCGCGGTGAACATGCCCGAGCATGACCCGCAGGTGGGGCAGGCGTTTTCCTCGATATGCTGAACTTGTTCGTCGGTGAACTTGTCATCAGCGGCAGCAACCATTGCATCCACAAGGTCGATCTTTTTGGCGTCCAGATCGGCGATGTCGATCTTGCCCGCCTCCATCGGCCCGCCCGAAACAAAGATCGCAGGGATGTTTAGGCGCATGGCGGCCATCAGCATACCGGGCGTGATCTTGTCACAGTTCGAGATGCAGACCATCGCATCGGCGCAGTGCGCGTTGACCATGTATTCCACCGAATCCGCGATAACCTCGCGCGAGGGCAGCGAATACAGCATCCCGTCATGGCCCATGGCGATGCCGTCATCCACAGCGATCGTGTTGAACTCTTTGGCGACGCCACCGGCCTTTTCAACCTCGCGCGCGACCATCTGGCCAAGGTCTTTCAGGTGAACGTGACCGGGCACAAATTGCGTGAACGAGTTGACGATGGCGATGATCGGTTTGCCGAAATCGTCATCCCCCATACCTGTTGCGCGCCACAGGCCGCGGGCTCCGGCCATGTTACGGCCATGGGTAGAGGTTCTGGATCGGTAGAGTGGCATGACGCTGTTTCCCTATTGCCTCGGGTTGCATGTCTTGGGGTTCGTACGTTATAGCGCACGTATCACATGTGCGCTATAACGCACAAGAGGATTCGAAAGACGAACGACATGGCACCGGATGAAATAACGCTGAAATTGCGGGATGTGCGCGCGGCCTCGGGGCTGAGCCTGTCGAAGGTGGCCGAGATGACAGGCGTCAGCAAAGCCATGCTGGGCCAGATCGAGCGTGGTGAGTCCAGCCCGACCATCGCGACCCTATGGAAGATCGCCAAAGGGTTTCAGCTGCCGCTCAGCGCGTTGATCGGATCGTCCGTTCTGCGTGACCCGGCGGATGCCAGTCTGTTCCGAACCGTGACTTTCCCCGGCAGCATCGAGGTCAAGATTGTCTTTCCTTATGACCCCGCCCTGGGAGCCGAGACCTTTCACGTTGATCTTGCCCCAAACCAAAGCCACGAATCCGCCGCCCACGCCGCAGGGGTGACCGAAGAGGTATTCGTTCTGAATGGATCGCTTGAAATTCTGCGCGATGGCGAATGGGTGCCTTTGCGGGCCGGGCAGGGGCTGCGTTTTGCCGCCGACTTGCCGCATGGCTATCGCGCCGGGCCCGAGGGGGCCGCGTTTTTGAATATGCATCACTACGCGCGGGTCGCATCCGTCTGAAGGTCTTAGAAAAGGGGCTCTAGTGGCAGATTTCATCACCTCACTCACGCTGGCGGATGCCATCGGGTCTTTCGGGGCGCTTGTCGTTGTGGCCGCGTATTTTGCCACTCAGATGCGGATGATGAATTCAGACGATCTGGCCTTCCCAATCCTGAATCTGGCCGGGTCCATCCTGATCGTCTATTCCTTGTTCGAGAATTTCAACCTCGCCTCGATGCTGATCGAGACATTCTGGATCTTGATCAGCCTGATCGGTATTGTGCAGTTTTTCCGCCTGCGCCGCACAAGGTAGCTGTTCTGCCGGCCATCCAGCCTTGAACCCGCATCCGCGCGCGTATAGGGAAAACGCAAGCGCGCGCAGCGGAGGCCCAGATGCAGGACGATCCGAAAACCCTCGTTTCCACCGAATGGCTTGCAGCCCATATGAAAGACCCCGATCTGCGGGTTTTGGACGGGTCGTGGTACCTGCCGCAACAGCAGCGCGACGCTAAGGCTGAATATGATGCGGCCCATATCCCCGGTGCGCGGTTCTTTGATATCGACGAGATTTCGGATGCGCGGTCCGACCTGCCGCACATGGCTCCTCCGGTCGAGAAATTCATGTCGCGGATGCGGGCGATGGGTGTCGGCGACGGGCATCAGGTCGTGGTCTATGACGGCGCAGGCCTGATGTCGGCGGCACGGGTCTGGTGGCTGTTCCGCCTGATGGGGCAAGAGAACGTCGCCGTTCTGGATGGCGGCTTTCCCAAATGGCAGGCTGAGGGCCGCGAGACCGAGGATTTGCCCCCTGTGATCCGCGACCGTCACATGACAGTGCGCGTGCAGAACCATCTGGTGCGGGATGTGACGCAGGTCTCGGCCGCAGCCAAGCTGAACGATCACGAAATCATCGACGCCCGCGCGGCCGCCCGCTTTGCAGGCACCGCGCCCGAGCCGCGCGAAGGGCTGCGTTCGGGCCATATTCCGGGGTCGCGCAACGTGCCTTTTGGCGAATTGCTGAACAAAAACGGCACGATGAAATCGCCCGAGGAGTGCCGCACCGTGTTCGAGGGCGCTGGCCTTGACCTGACCAAACCCGCGATCACCTCATGCGGGTCGGGCGTGACCGCCGCGATCCTGAGCCTTGCGTTGGAACGCATGGGCAAGAAAGACCATTCGCTTTATGACGGATCCTGGGCTGAATGGGGTGCCTTCCCGACCCTGCCCGTCGCAACCGGAGAGAACTGATGTTCGAGAACCTCAAACCGCAGCCTGCCGATAAGATCCTGGCGCTGATGCAGATGTACCGCGACGACCCGCGCGATCATAAGATCGACTTGGGCGTGGGCGTCTACAAGAATGCCGAAGGCGTGACCCCGGTGATGCGTGCCGTCAAGTCCGCCGAAAAGCGCATTCTGGAAGAGCAAGAGAGCAAAGCCTATACCGGTCTGGCTGGTGATCCGGCCTATGCGGATGCGATGATCGGCCTGATCCTTGGCGATGCCGTGCCGCGCGGCAATATCGCTGCTGTGGCGACCCCCGGCGGCACCGGTGCCTGTCGTCAGGCGTTCGAGATGATCCGCATGGCCAACCCTTCGGCGCGCGTCTTTGTGTCGAACCCAACATGGCCCAACCACCTGTCGATCCTGAACTATCTGGGCGTCGAAACCGTCCCGTACCGCTACTTCGACGGCGAGACGCGCGGCGTCGATTTCGACGGCATGATCGCCGATCTGAAAACGGCCAAGGCGGGCGACGTGGTGCTGCTGCATGGCTGCTGCCACAACCCCACCGGTGCAAACCTGAACATGGTGCAGTGGCAAGAGGTCGTGGACTTGATCAATGCGCAAGGCCTCGTGGCGATGATCGACATCGCATATCAAGGCTTTGGCGATGGTCTGGAAGAGGACGCGCAGGCGACTCGTCTAGTGGCCTCGTCGGTCAAGCGTTGCCTGATCGCGGCCTCCTGTTCCAAGAACTTCGGCGTCTACCGCGAACGGACTGGCCTGCTGATGGCAATCAGTGATGACGCAGCGCAAACGTCGCTGAACCAGTCGACGCTGGCCTTCCTGAACCGTCAGAACTATTCCTTCCCGCCCGACCACGGCGCGCGGGTTGTGACCACAATCCTGACCGACGACGCCCTGCGCGCCGACTGGGCGGCAGAACTGGAAGAGGTGCGCCTGTCGATGCTGGGTCTGCGCCAGCAACTGGCGGACGAGCTGCAACGCCTGACCGGTTCTGACCGCTTTGGTTTTGTTGCTCAGCACCGAGGCATGTTTTCGCGCCTGGGCGCCGCGCCGGAACTGGTCGAGCAACTGCGGGTCGACCACGGCATCTATATGGTGGGCGACAGCCGGTTGAACATCGCCGGTCTGAACGCAACGACGGTGCCGATTTTGGCCAAGGCGATTGTTGACGTCGGCGTCTGAGGCCCTTTCAAAATCAAGCAAAGCCGCGCTTTCCTGCGCGGCTTTCTTTTTGGGAAAACAAAAAAACCGGGCGCGAACGCCCGGTTTTGATTTGAATACTCTCGGGTCTTAGCCCTTCGAGAACTCGGGGTAGGCTTCCATACCCAGCTCTGCCATGTCGAGGCCGTTGATCTCATCCTCTTCGCTGACGCGGATGCCAACGGTGGCTTTCAGGATACCCCAGAGAACCAGTGCACCGACAAAGGTGAACACACCGTAGGCCGCGATACCCAGCAGCTGTGTGCCCAGCGAGGCTTCACCATAGAAGATCACGGCGATGGTACCCCAGATGCCTGCGAACAGGTGAACCGGGATGGCACCGACAACGTCGTCGATCTTGAATTTGTCCAGCATCGGAACCGCGAATACTACGATGATGCCGCCAACCGCACCGATCCACAGCGCGCCGAACAGGGTCGGGGCCAGGGGTTCAGCGGTGATCGAGACCAGACCGGCCAGCGCGCCGTTCAGCACCATGGTCAGGTCAGGTTTCTTGTACAGAACCTGCGTCAGGATCAGGGCTGCTACAGCACCCGAGGCTGCGGCCATGTTGGTGTTGGCAAAGATGCGCGACACGTCCGATACGTCACCCACGGTGCCCATCGCCAGTTGCGAACCGCCGTTGAAGCCGAACCAACCCAGCCACAGGATGAACGTCCCCAAAGTGGCCAGCGCCAGGTTCGAACCGGGCATCGGGTGCACTTTGCCGTCCTTGTACTTGCCGATACGCGGGCCGAGGATGATTGCACCGGCCAGTGCCGCCCAGCCACCGACCGAGTGTACTACGGTCGAGCCTGCGAAATCCGAGAAGCCAGCCTCAGACAACCAGCCGCCGCCCCACTGCCACGAGCCCGAGATCGGGTACAGGATACCGGTCAGAACAACGACGAAGATCAGGAAGGGCCACAGCTTGATCCGCTCGGCGACGGCACCTGACACGATCGAGGCGGTTGCCGCGACGAATACAAGCTGGAAGAAGAAATCCGAGCCGATCGAGGCATAGTCAAGCGCCGCTGCATCGGAACCAATGCCCACTGGATCAAGCACGGTCGGACCACCAATGGCAAAGAAACCATTGAAGTCGCCGGGATACATCGTGTTGAAGCCGACCAACCAATACATGATCGCCGCTATGGAAAAGAGCGCGATGTTTTTGATCATCTGCATCGCAACGTTCTTGGAACGCACAAGGCCGCCTTCCAACATGGCAAACCCGGCCGCCATGAAGAAGACCAGGAAACCGGCCATCAGGAACAGCAGAGTGGTGAAGATATAGCCCACGTCCTCCATCGAAGAAGGCGGGTCATTCGCGAATGCAGCCGCCGGAAAGGCGACCAGCACAGCGGCTGTGGCGAGAATTCGGTTTAGTTTCATCTGATATCTGTCCTTTTACGGATGGGCGCGGATTACAGCGCTTCCTCGTTGGTTTCCCCGGTCCGCACGCGCAGGGCCTGCTCGACATCGAGGACGAAAATCTTGCCGTCGCCGATCTTGCCGGTCTTGGCGGTTTTGGTGATGGTTTCGACGATCTGATCGGCCATCGTGGCGGGCACCACGATCTCCAGCTTGATCTTGGGTACGAAGTTCACGGCATATTCTGCGCCGCGATAGATTTCTGTGTGACCCGATTGCGAGCCGAAGCCCTTGATTTCGGTCACCAT
The DNA here is from genome assembly GCF_056542685.1 of Ruegeria sp. AB6. Classification (NCBI taxonomy): domain Bacteria; kingdom Pseudomonadati; phylum Pseudomonadota; class Alphaproteobacteria; order Rhodobacterales; family Roseobacteraceae; genus Ruegeria; species Ruegeria sp. AB6. The sequence continues at coordinate 95,404 of NZ_JBQGAD010000006.1, forward strand.
CATGCCGCGCACGCCTGCTTCGGTCAGTGCCTCGCGCACCTCCTCGAGCTTGAACGGCTTGATTGTCGCAATGATCAGTTTCACGTTGATCCCCTCTGCTTCCCCGGTCTGTCCGGCTTGTTTGCACTTGCAGCAAAAAAGCGTGCTCGGGTGCTGTAGGAAACGTCCCGGGTCTGCGAAGAGGGGGAAAATTGTGGCAAGGTGCACAATTTTTGCACAAATAATGCAAAACGATTAAAAATTATGCATTCAAGAGAGGGAATTTACCAGTAATTCTGACCTCAACTTCATCGGTACGGCAGGGTATGGTGCGTCAAAACGATAATCGGGCAGAGTTCGGAAATGACTGAGTCCAGGCGCCGCAAGACCCCTCTGGTCGCGGAAAAAAGATACCCGTCCAAGGGCCGCAAGCCCAAGACGACCAAGCGCGCGGCCAAGCCAGCGGGCAAGAAATCTGTTGCGCGCAAAACCACCTCGCGCAAGGCCACGCGTAAGAAAACACGAAAGAAATCCGGTGGCGAGGGTGGCGGAATCTTCCGCCGGATTTTCCGCTGGCTGTGGCGTCTGGTCTGGGGCGTGACCTGGCGCGTTGGGGCTGTGTGTGCGTTGCTATTGGCGCTGGCGATCGGCGTTGTCTACTCAACGCTGCCCAATGTCGATTCGCTTTTGGACGGTCGTGCGCGCGGTTCGGTCACGATGCTGGACCGCGATGGTAAGGTTTATGCGTGGCGCGGGGATCAGTTTGGTGGGGTCATCACCGCCGATACCGTGTCGCCACATCTAAAACACGCGGTCATCGCGACCGAGGACAAACGCTTCTATCGCCATTTCGGCGTCAGTCCCCGCGGCGTTGCCAGTGCCGTGCGCATCAACCTCAGCGAAGGGCGAGGGCCGTTGTCGGGCCATGGCGGATCGACCATTACCCAGCAGACGGCCAAGCTGTTGTGCCTTGGCGTGCCCTACGATCCCGCCGAGTGGGAGTCCGAGGCCGCCTATGAGGCGGATTGCCGTCAGGGTTCGCTCTGGCGCAAGGCAAAAGAGGCCGTCTATGCGATGGCGATGGAGGTCAAGTATTCCAAAGACGAGATTCTGACCATCTACCTGAACCGCGCTTTCCTAGGGGCCGGTGCCCGTGGGTTCGAGGCCGCCAGCCAGCGTTATTTCGGGATTTCGGCGGCCGAGGTTTCGCCGTCCGAGGCGGCAATGTTGGCAGGGTTGCTGGTCGCGCCCACACGCTATGCGCCGACGAACAACCTGCAACGCTCGCAGGATCGGGCGCGGCTGGTGGTCGGGCTGATGGAGGACCAAGGATACCTGTCCACCGCGCAGGCTAGCGAAGCCCGAGCGCGCCCGGCGGTTTTGTCGGATGCAGCCGCTGCCCGCGCAGGGGGGTATTTCGCCGATTGGGTCATGGCCAGCGGACCTGAATTCTTTACCCGCAATACGACCGAGGATGTGGTGATCCGCACCACGCTGGATCAGCGCATCCAGACATCAGCGGAAGAGGCGCTGCAATACATCTTTCAGGAAAAGGTGCGCGAAGGGTCCAAGGCGCAGGCCGCCATTGTGGTGATGTCGGCCGATGGGGCGGTGCGCGCCATGGTTGGCGGGCGCAAGACCCGCGTGTCGGGGGCGTTCAACCGCGCCACGCAGGCGCTGCGACAGACCGGGTCATCGTTCAAGCCGTTCGTCTATGCCACGGCGCTGGAACTGGGCTATTCGCCGCTGGATACGGTGATGGACGAGCCTTACTGCATCGATATCCCCGGCTCGGGCCAGTGGTGTCCCAAGAATTACACCAACAAGTTCTATGGTCGGGTGACACTGGCGGATGCCCTGAAGAACTCGCTGAACATCCCGGCGGTGAAAGTGGCCGAGATTTCAGGGCTAGAGAATGTGCGCACCGTTGCCAGCGAATTCGGTATCGCCAGCGATCTGGCCGAAGGTCCGGCACTGGCATTGGGCGCGTCTGAGAGCACGCTGATCGAGATGACGGGCGCCTATGCGGGTATTTTGAACGGAGGCTCTGCGGTTGAACCTTATGGCCTGACCGAGCTGAAGCTGTTGGGTGACGATACCCCTGTCATGGTGACGACAACCGGTATTGGTGAGCGTGTCATAAATGACAAGGCGGCCAAGCAACTGACCTGGATGATGGAGCGTGTGGTGTCCGAGGGCACCGGTGGGCGCGCCAAGCTGCCGGGGTGGCAGGTGGCAGGCAAGACCGGCACCACGCAGGCGGCGCGGGATGCTTGGTTCATTGGCTTCACGGCGGATTATGTGACCGGTGTCTGGATGGGGTATGACGACAACACACCGCTGTCTGGCGTCACAGGCGGCGGCCTGCCCGCCGAGATCTGGAAAGAGACGATGGTGCGCGTGACCGAAGGGATGACACCCACACCGCTGCCCATGCTGGCTCCGGACCCGCCGGTGCGAACCGAACAGCCGCGGCAGCAGCGCCGCAGGCAGAACAACGGGTTTGAGAAGGCCATCAACAACCTGCTGAACAATATATTCGGCAACTAAGTCACAAAAAAAAGGCGGTGCGCTGGGCACCGCCTTTTCTTCACGTGGTGAGGCGAAATCAGACGCTTTCGTTCAGTGCGGCCAGAATGGCGTCGCCCATTTCTGTGGTCGAGACCGGCTCAACGCCCTCTTCGGCCAGCAAGTCGGCGGTGCGGACACCATCGGCCAGAACCTTCTCGATCGCGGCTTCCAGGCGATCGGCCTCATCCCCTTGGTCAAAGCTGTAGCGCAGCGCCATGGCAAAGCTCAGGATACAAGCAATCGGGTTGGCCTTGCCCTGACCCGCGATATCGGGGGCCGAGCCGTGGACGGGTTCGTACATCGCCTTGGGACGACCATTGGCCATCGGCGCACCCAACGAAGCGGATGGCAGCATACCCAGCGAACCGGTCAGCATCGCTGCACAATCCGACAGGATATCGCCGAACAGGTTGTCAGTGACGATCACGTCAAACTGTTTGGGTGCGCGCACCAGCTGCATCGCGCCGTTATCGGCATACATATGGGACAGCTCGACCTCGGGGTAGTCCGCTGCGACACGGTCCACGACCTCGCGCCACAGGATACCCGATTCCATCACGTTGGCTTTCTCCATCGAGCACAGCTTCTTGTTCCGGCGCATCGCCAGTTCAAAGGCCGAGCGCGCGGCGCGTTCGATCTCGGACTCGGTATAGCGCTGGGTGTTGATGCCTACACGCTCATTACCTTCGTTGAAGATGCCGCGCGGCTCGCCGAAATAGACACCCGATGTCAGTTCGCGCACGATCATGATGTCCAGACCGGCGACGATGTCTTTCTTCAGCGACGAGAAATCCGCGAGTGCGTCAAAGCACTGGGCCGGGCGCAGGTTGGAAAACAGGTCCATTTCCTTGCGCAGGCGCAGCAGGCCGCGCTCGGGCTTTACGCTGAAATCCAGATCGTCGTATTTAGGGCCGCCTACGGCACCCAGCAGAACCGCGTCCACCTCTTGCGCCTTGGCCATGGTTTCGTCCGTCAAAGGCGTGCCATGCGCGTCATAGGCGGCACCGCCGACCAGATCCTCGCTCACGTCAAAGTGAAGGCCGCGTTTTTCGCCGAACCAGCCGATGATTCTGCGCACTTCGGCCATAACTTCCGGGCCAATTCCGTCTCCGGGCAGGATGAGGAGCGAGGGGTTGGACATGAAAGGTCTCCTTGCGTTTCGTCGCACAGGCCCTAGCGTCTGCATCGCATCGGGTCAATGAGACGATCCCGCCAAACCACGAGGAAAACACATGCTGACACCCGGAAACCCGGTTCCCGCACTGAAAATTGAAACCGTCGCCGGTGGGGACTTCGATCTTGAGCGCGACAAGGGCGAAAACGGCACGTTGGTGATTCAGTATCGCGGGTTGCATTGCCCGATCTGCATTCGTCAGATGGGCGAGGTCGAAGCGGCGCTGGATGACTTTGCCGAACTGGGGATCGAGGTGGTAATGATCACCACGGACACCGCCGAGCGCGCTGCTGAAACGGTTGAAAAAGCGCGCGTGTCGCGCCTGCGTGTGGGTCACAGTCTGCCTATGGCCGAGGCGCGGGAAGACTGGGGGCTGAACATCTCGGAAGGACGTGAAGGGACTGCAGAGGCCGCGTTCTTCGCCGAGCCGGGACATTTCTACATCTCGCCCGACCGCAACCTGTGTTTCGCCTGGCAGCAGACCATTCCCTTTGCCCGCCCCGCTATTGCCGATATTGCCGGAGGCATCAAATTTGCGCTGAACAACGGCTATCCCCCGCGCGGCACCTATACCGGTGCCCTGTAGGTGGCGGTAGATGGGCCTTCTGGATCAGCCAGAGGGCCCAAATGCGTCCGAAAAGGCGGCGCGCAGCCATTCGACCGTGACCTGAACCCGTTTGTATCCGACTGTGTCGGGGTTGAGATAGAGGTTCAGGCTTCGGTTAAATTCGGGCCGGCCTGTGCCCACACGCACCAGATCGTCGCGCCCTTTGGCCAGACACATCGGCAACAGACCCTTGCCGACCCCTGCGGCGACGGCTGAAACCAGAACGCTGGCATCGGTGGCGGTGACGCGCATGGTTTCGGTACTTTTGCTCAGCCGCTCGACAGCCCGGCTGATGATCGGGCGACTTGCTTCTTCGTCAAAAAAGGCGACCCAATTGGCAGGGGGTGTGTCCAGATGCGCCGCGCGGTATACGGCATATGGCACCTGACCAAGCGTGACGGTGTATTCCGCAGCTTCGGGTGGAACCTCAAACCACATCTGGATCGATGCTTCACCCGAGACACGCGCAGACGGTGCGCGGGTCATCAGTCGCAGATCCAGCCCCGGATTGGTGGCCAGAAAGCGATCCATGCCGGTCATTGCCAGCCGTTGCATCGTCCATGAATTTCCGACCAGCCGCATCACGCCCACTGCACTGGCCTGCGATTGCGAAATCTGGTCGGTCATCTGGTGATAATGTGCCTCGATCTGTTCGGCCTGCCGGATCGCGATGACGCCCGCCTCGGTCGGGACAAAGCCGGATTTAGAGCGCACGAACAGGATAACTCCCAGCTCTTTTTCAAGCGCAGTCAGACGCCGCCCCATCGTCGTCGCGTCGACGTCAAGCGCGTGCGCCGCGCCGGTCAGTGAACCGGCCCGACCTATGGCCAGAAGCACTTTCAGATTGTCCCAATTCATGTCAGTTACCTGCAAAATTGCATGATCTTGATGCAGTTTAGTGCCTTTTTGTCAGCAGAAATCAAATCTAAATTCAGGCAATCCAGAAGAGGCGCTGCACTTTCCAAAGTTCACAGTGGGTTATGAGTTTTCTTTTTGGGGTGTTGGGGTCTGTTCTGGATCCCGTGATAAAGGACAAGTGAATGCAAGTTTTTTCGAAAGTTTGGACTACGGCGGTCTGCCTGACATTTGTGGCGGCGTGCAGTCAAACCGAGGCTCCGCAGCCCATTCAGGCTGAGCCGATTTTCAACAAGTATGGTGACGTTATCGGATGCTCGGACGGTTCATCACCCGCAGGTACGGCAACCGAGCCCTGTGTGCCGCCGCCGCCTCCTCCACCGGAAGGCTGTGATGATTCCTCGGTTGCTGGAACGGCGTCTGTTCCTTGCACCCCTCCGGGGGAAGAGCGTGACCCAAGCGACAGTTCGACATCCGGCGGTGGGCGTGACCCTGACGGAGGGCGCGATCCAAGCGACAGCACCTCGACCGGAGATGGGCGTGACCCAACGGGGGGTTCGTCCGCACCCGGCACGCCGCGCACGTAAGTTTTTCGAATTTTAAGACTGTATAGTAACGAGTCTGTCCGGGTAATTGACAATCCTCGACCTGAAATTGGGCCACCGCTTGGTGGCCCTTTTTTCTTCAGTCCATGTCTATGTCGACCCAGACCAGCCGGTGGCGGCTGGCTTTTTCGGCCGCGTCCCGCTCTGGCGTGCCCGGTTTGGGCCAGTACACGCCCGCGCGCTGTACGGTCCAGTGGGCCGAGGGCAGAACATAGTCGACCCTCAGATCCCCGACCGCTTTCCATGTGACCGTAGTCAATGCACCGGTTGGATCCAACGGACGCGGGTCGGTCAGGCGCGGGTCGGTCAGCAGGCTGCGGATCGCCTGTTTGAGGCCTTCACCCTGCGTCGGATCCTGGTTTGCATCCCCGGCGATGATGAAAGGGCCATTAGGGGCCTGTCCCAGATCGCCATCCAGAACTGCGCGCCACAGCATGATCTCATCATGATTGCGCAGACCATTGCGGTCCTCTGGCCCATCAAACACCGGAGGGGCAGCATGGAAGGTCATCAAAGTTAGCGGCCCTTGTGGGGTTTCTATTGGGACCGCCCAATGGGCCACGGACGAAAGTCGCTGGATGTCCTGCGCGTTGGTGGAGGGGAAGGGTCGCCCATCGACCAGCGGCAACTTGGCATTCGGCAGGTCGCGCCAGCGCAGCGCGGTAAATTCCTGCACCTGATCCGTGGTGATGGGATAGCGCGACAACACTGCCATCCCCGCTTGACCGGTGAACCGGCCCCAGCCCTGGGCATCACCGGGCCCTGATGTGCGGCCATCGCCATCCATATCCAGCCCGGTTTCCAGGCCAGAGTTCGGCTGGGCGGCATAGATATGCGGATAGCTCAGCCCCTGTGATGACACTTGCGTGGTCAGCGCCCGGATCGTCTGACCGTTCAGGTCCCAGTCGATCCCCTGCAACGCGACGATATCGGCCTGAACCGCCAACAGGACCTCTACCACCGCTTGAACCTGTGCATCGCCGCGCTGGATATCGCGCAGCAACAGTCCGGGCCCGTCGCGGCTGAGTTCGGTGTTGAAGGTAGCCACGCGTAAAGGTTCTGCCTGCGCCATGATCGGCAGCAGCAGAAGGATCAGGGCACGGATCATGCGGCCTGAGTGGACTCGGTTGTGGAATAGGCGCGGCGTTTTTCGACGATCAGGTTGGCAATCCGCAAAGTCGCCATCCCGCGCATGATCATGCTAGCGGGCAGGAAGGCCCATGCGCTCATCGTCCAGATCAGGGTTTGCGGGTTATTAAGCGAGATGGGATCGGCGTATTCCGTCAGTATCTTGATCAACGCCGGGATCAGGAAGGGCAACAGCACCCCGATCGAGATGTTCAGCCGTCCGTCCCGTTGCAGCCGGGTGACGACGTCGCCGCCCTTGGTCGGGTCGAATAGCGGTAGATTTGTCCAGACATTGAATGCACCGTTGCCGGTTGGCCAACCACGCAGCTTCACCGCATAAGCAAAAGCCGCGATGGTCGCCAAGGCGGCGACATAGGCGACGCTGGCGGAAATACGCACTAGCTCGGTCAGTGGCGCACTTGCCCCTGACGGCAGGATCAGGACGATCAGGCGGACCGGAGAATAGGGGAAGTCCACGATATTCGCGATACCCAGGCCGACCGAATAGAAAACCTCGGTCAGGCCGGTGGGCATATAGGCGTTCTTGCAGATCAGCGTCAGGAAGGTGACCATTGTAACTAACCCGACAAAGCGCAACCGGTTCACCGGCGGCGCATCGCGGAATTCGATAAAGCTGGGAAAGGCCGAGTTATATTCGGCAAAGGTCAGAAAAAATGCGAGAATGGCGAGAAAGACGACGATCTCGGTCCCATTCGTTGACGATACGGGCAGATACAACGCGGGGGTCAGCACCACAAGTGCAACAAGAATGCCCCGAATTGCCGCCCCTGTTGTGCGCGCAATCACTTTCCGAACCCTTTCAAACTGGACGGGCCGATCTTTGCCGACTTCATTCCAACTTGTGCCCGTCATTGATTATTTTGACGGATGCCTCATTAGCGCCAACATTGACCCCCCAAGGCAATTCGCTCAAGCCAAGGTGCAGAAAACACTCCATTTGGGGCAAAAAGATGGCAAAACTGGTGCTGGTTTGCATCATTCCTGACGCAAAACCGTCGTCTAGTTTAAGGTCACCGCAACATGTTGTGTTTGCTGAATTTCAGACCCCAAGAATGCGAAAGGGACCGCCGAAGCGACCCCTTTAAGTTGCATTTCATACGATGTCTAAAAGAATCACACCCACGGACGCGCCAGAGAGGCGTGCTCTTCGAATTTGTCGATATGATGTTCTTTTTCCATCGACAGGCCGATATCGTCCAAACCGTTCAGCAGGCAGTGCTTGCGGTGAGGGTCGATGTCAAATTCGATCTCGACGCCGTCCGAGGTCGTGATCTTCTGATCTTCCAGATGCACAGTCATGCGGGCGTTCTCGCCCTTGTGCGCGTCGTCCATCAGGATCGCATGATGCTCTTCTTCGACGACGATGGGCAGGATGCCGTTCTTGAAGCAGTTGTTGAAGAAGATGTCCGCGAAGCTGGTCGAGATCACGACCTTGATGCCGAAATCCTTGATCGCCCAGGGCGCGTGTTCCCGCGACGAGCCGCAGCCGAAATTGTCGCCTGCCACCAGAATCTCGGTGTTGCGATAGGCAGGTTTGTTCAGAACGAATTCTTCATTCTCGCCGCCATGGTCGTGATAGCGCATCTCGTCGAACAGCACGACGCCAAGGCCAGACCGTTTGATGGTTTTCAGGTGCACTTTGGGAATGATCATATCGGTGTCGATATTGATCAGTGGCATTGGGGCGGCCACCCCGTGGACTTTGTCAAACTTTTCCATGTTCACACTCCTGCGGGAGAGGGCCGCGCCCGTGCCCCGCGTTTAAGCTTCTTTCGCTTCTGTTGTTTCGTCTTTGGGTGCGTCTTTGACGTAGAACGCCATAAAGACCAGGCCGAGCCCGTTAAAGATCATCTCGATGCCCAGTAGAATGCCCAGCAATTGCAGCATGATCGCAGGCTCGACTGTGGCAAAGCGCCAGATAAGCATCGCCAGGACAATCGACATGATGCCAGAGATCAGCGTGGCCCAGAAATATTGAGTGCCACGCATCTGGAACGACAGGATAACTCGGGCGATACCGCCTGCCAGAAACAGGATCAGACAAACGGTGGCCAGCGTCAGCGTGCCCTGCAACGGGTGACCCAGAAAGGACCAGCCCAGAAACAGCATCACCACACCCATGATGAGTGACAGGATTTTGTTACCCGTGCCTTCGACGGTAAAGCCGCCGACAACCTGCAACACGCCCGAGATCAGCAGCAACACACCCGTCACCACCGTTACGGCAATCGACGCCACCGCCGGCGCGCCCAGCACAAAGATGCCAAACACGATGGACAGAAGTCCAAGCAGCAGCCATTTGATCCAGTCACTCATTTGTTCAATCCCTCAAATATCTAGATATGAGGGTACCTTACATCAAGTCGCGGACGTCTGTCAGCCGTCCTGTTAGGGCCGCTGCGGCAGCCATTGCCGGGCTCAGCAGGTGGGTGCGTCCTCCGCGGCCCTGACGACCCTCAAAGTTACGGTTCGAGGTCGCGGCACAGCGCTCGCCCGGTTGCAACTGGTCGGGGTTCATCGCCAGACACATCGAACATCCTGCCAGACGCCATTCGAAACCGGCCTCTTTGAAGATGTCGGCCAGACCTTCTTCCTCGGCCTGCAATCGGACCAGACCCGAACCGGGCACGACCATTGCGCGCATCCCGTCCTTGATCTTCTTGCCCTTCAGGATTTCGGCCGCAGCGCGCAGGTCCTCGATCCGGCCGTTGGTGCAGGAGCCGATAAAGACGGTGTCGATTTCCACGTCGCTCAGCTTCTGACCGGCTTCCAGTCCCATGTATTCGATCGAGCGGCGGGCCGCGTCAACTTTGCCGCCTTCGAAATCTTCGGGGTTCGGCACGGTTGCAGTGATCGGCAACACGTCTTCGGGGCTGGTGCCCCATGTCACCACGGGCGCGATATCTTCGCCGCGCAGGGTCACGACCTTGTCGAAATGCGCGCCTTCATCGGTGTAAAGCGTTTTCCACCACTCCATTGCGGCTTCCCACTGGGCGCCTTTCGGGGCGTGGGGGCGGCCTTTGACGTATTCGAACGTGGTCTCATCGGGGGCGATCAGACCCGCGCGGGCACCGCCTTCGATCGCCATGTTACAGACGGTCATGCGGCCTTCCATCGACAGATCGCGGATCGCTTCGCCGCAATATTCGATGACATAGCCGGTGCCGCCTGCTGTGCCGGTCTCACCGATCACGGCCAGAGTGATATCCTTGGCGGTCACGCCCGGCTGCAGTTTGCCGGTGATTTCCACCTTCATGTTCTTGGATTTCTTCTGGATCAGAGTCTGCGTGGCCAGAACGTGCTCAACCTCGGACGTGCCGATGCCATGGGCCAGCGCGCCAAACGCGCCGTGGGTGGCCGTGTGGCTGTCACCGCAGACAACGGTCATGCCGGGCAGGGTCCAACCCTGTTCAGGGCCGACGATGTGAACGATGCCCTGACGGACGTCATGCACCGGGTAGTAGTGAATGCCGAAATCCTTGGCATTCTTGTCCAGCGCCTCGACCTGAATGCGTGATTCCGGGTTTTCGATCCCGTTCACGCGGTCCGGCGTGGTGGGCACGTTGTGATCCGGCACGGCGATGGTTTTTTCCGGCGCACGCACCTTGCGGCCCGCCATGCGCAGGCCTTCGAAGGCCTGAGGGCTGGTCACTTCGTGTACCAGATGGCGGTCGATATACAGCAGGCAGGTGCCATCGTCGGCTTCATGCGCGACATGGGCATCCCAGATCTTGTCATAGAGTGTTTTGGGGGACATCGGTCCTCTCCCGTATGTAATGAGAATTGGCTGGCGAGGTGGCTTAGGCCGCCGATAGGCGGGCCAGAACCGTGCGGGCAGCCCCATAGAACCGTTCGCGCAGACGGGCGCGATCTTCAAGGTTCTGAATCTGGGCTACGGTGAGTCTCATGGCGTCCAGATATATTGCCCATAGCCGTCAATCAAGGTTCAAAACCGCGTCAGGCTTGCATCATGGGGCTGTGCTGTCCAAGCTGTAGGTATGAATCAAGACCTGATCCCCAGCTCGCTGTCGGACCTTTATGACAACATGGTCGCGGGCTTTTCTGTGCAATTCGAAAACCTTCTTGAACTGGTGGTCACGCCGGGCTGGCGTCAGCACCAGCTGGTGATCATTCTATTGCTATGGGCTTTGGCATTTGGCCTTAAGCTTTTCACGCAAGGCCGGTGGGATTCTTGGGCGCGGGCGCGCACTGGGTGGCCCAAATGGCGTTTGCGCGTTTTAGTACAGCTGATGCAGCGCTTGACGCTGGTCTATTTCGTAGTGCTGTCCTGGGCACTGTATCTGGTCATGCAGCAGATCACATGGCCGTCCCGCAGCTATATCATTGGCGTTATCGCGACTTTGGCGACGGCGTGGTTGGCCATAGCGCTGGTGGCGCGACTGGTGCGCAACCGGACGCTGCGGCGGATCTTCAAATGGGCCATGTGGGTCTATGCAACGCTTGTCGCCCTGAATCTGACTGATGACGTGGCCGAGTTTTTGGACGGAGTCGCGATTTCTATTGGAGATCTGCATATCTCGGTGCTGGGGATCATCAAAGCGGCGCTGTTGATCGGTGTTCTGCTGACGTTGGCCCGTGTGGGAACGCGCGCAGCCGAACGTGGTTTGAAAAGCAATGATGACATCACGCCTTCCATGCAGGTGCTATTGGCCAAAGGCATTCAGGTGGTTCTGTATGGGGCCGTCTTCATGGCTGCGATCCGGACGCTAGGGTTTGACCTGACCGGAATCGCGCTGCTGTCTGGTGCGATCGGTGTGGGCATCGGGTTTGGGCTGCAAAAGGTGGTGTCTAACCTGATCTCGGGAATCATCATCTTGATGGATCGCTCGATCAAGCCGGGCGACGTGATCTCGCTGGGGGATACGTTTGGGTGGATCAACGCGCTGGGCGCGCGTTATGTCTCGGTCGTGACACGGGACGGGCGGGAATACCTGATCCCGAACGAAGATTTGATTACCAGTCAGGTCGTGAACTGGTCGCATTCCGACAAGTTCGTGCGGCTGGATCTGGAGTTTGGTACCAGCTATGGCGACGATCCCCACAAGGTGCGCGCCACCGCTATCCGTTCAGTGAAGTCCGTGGCCCGCGTGCTGAGTGGCGGTCTACATGAACCGGTCTGCCATATCACTGGATTCGGGGACAGCAGCGTCGACTACGTGCTGCGGTTCTGGATCAGCGACCCAACCAAGGGACTGACCAATATACGCGGCAATGTCTACCTAGCGCTCTGGGATGCGTTTCAGGCCGAGGGTATCTCGCTGCCCTTCCCGCAGCGCGAGGTGCGCCTGCTGCCCGACGCAGACCCGCAACAGATCGTAGAGGATTGACGCTGCGTTGATGGCGCGTTCATTGAAATGTTGCATTCCCCTTGTTACCTTATTAGTACCCCGGCGCCGGGATTTGATGGCGCGCAGCAAAGGAGGACTATGTCCTGTCTCTACATACCCAGGCGGGGTTGCCCGCCGATGACGGGGCCAGCGTGATGGCCCACTCTCAGTCAATCAGCGACAAGCTGCTTGAGCGTATCCTTTCCTCACTTTCCGATGACAAGGCCGAAGACGTCGTGCAGATCAACCTGCAAGGTAAGTCTTCTGTTGCGGATCACATGGTGATCGCCTCGGGTCGGTCGACCCGTCAGGTCTCGGCCATGGCGGAAAAGCTGACGGATCGCATCAAGCAGGAATTCGGTTTCACCTCGAAGGTCGAAGGCAAGGATGCCGGCGACTGGGTGCTGATCGATACGGGCGACGTTATCGTCCATATCTTCCGCCCCGAAGTGCGTGAATTCTATCAGCTGGAAAAGATGTGGCTGCCTCAGGGCGGCAGCGCCTCGGCGAACTGAGGCGCTATCCCGGCCTGTATTGAAAGGCCGGAGGCGAGAGAGATATGCGGATTAGCATAGTTGCGGTCGGGCGATTGCGCGCCGGACCCGAGAAGACCCTGCTTGACGATTACCTGACACGCTTTGACCGGACCGGACGGGCTTTGGGCCTTGGTCCTGCGCGGGTGATCGAGGTTGAAGACAAGAAAAACGCTGGAATGGGCGCCGAGGCGACGCTGCTTCGCAAGGCGCTGCCCAAAGGCGCGGTCATCTGTACTCTGGACGAACGGGGCCGTGTGATGTCCTCGCCGGAATTTGCCAAAAAGCTGGGCGGCTGGCGCGATGCCGGGCGGCAAGATTTGGCGCTGATCATCGGCGGGGCAGACGGAATAGACCCTAATCTGCGTGCCGAGGCGGATTTTTCGATCTCATTTGGTTCGATGGTATGGCCCCATATGCTGGTCCGTGTGATGCTGGCCGAGCAACTCTATCGGGCCGCAACCATTTTGTCGGGCGGCCCCTATCACCGGGTCTGATATGGCGCAGCTTTTGATCATTTACCATTCGCGCACCGGCGGGGCCCGGCAAATGGCCGAAGCTGCAGCCAAGGCTGCAGGGGATGAGGCGGATGTGGTTCTGAAACCCGCCGATCAGGCCGGACCCGAAGATTTGTTGCAAGCCGACGGCTATATCTTCTGCGCGCCCGAGAATCTGGCCGCGATTTCGGGTCTGATGAAAGAGTTTTTCGACCGCAGCTATTATCCGGTGCTGGGTCGGATCGAAGGCCGCCCCTATGCGCAGATGATCTGCGCCGGGTCTGATGGCGAAAACGCCGCGCGACAAACCGCCCGCATCGCAACCGGTTGGCGGTTGAAAGAGGTGCAGCCGCCGCTGATCATCTGCACCCATGCGCAAACACCCGAGGCGATTCTGGCCGAGAAAACCATCCCCGACGACCAGCTTGAAAATTGCCGCGAGCTGGGTCTTGCCATGGCCGCCGGTTTGCAGATGGGCGTGTTCTGACTTCAGTTCAGGTCGACCACAAAGGTATTTTTGGCCCAGCCATCGGTATTGGTGCGGGCCTGTACCTGCACTTGCGACGTGCCCGCCGGGATCGCCACACCGCTTAGTGAGCGCGTAAAGGGCTGTTCATTCTCATGCGGGTGATGCAGCACGCGTAGTCCCAGCTCTTTCCCCTCCATATCCAGCACACGCCAGCCATCTGCATAGTCATCCCATCCGGTTTCAGGATGTGAGACGGTCACATCGAATCGCCATGTGCCACCGTTTGATTTCGCGGTGACGGCTTCGATCACGGGGTCATCTGCAAGGGCCGGAGTGGCCAGAAGGGTGCTCAGAACAAGATATCTCATGATATGAACTTAACCTTTTGTGGTGAGCTGAGGGATCACGATCCGGTGTTGAGGAGAATTGTGCGGGAATGCGATGCGAATTCACGCCGATAGAGCATGGCCAGCGTGATCACCGTGCCCGCAATCAGCGCATAGGGGCCCAAGATCCATGCAACAGAAGCCAGCGCAAAATAGGTCGCCCGCAGACCACGATTGAAACTACGCGCGGCGGTGACGCAAATCTCGGCCGCTTGGGCGGCGCGCGGATAGGCGGCGGGCTCTTCAGGGTCATTTGGCACAGCCGCCATCAATACGGCGCAATAGCCAAACAACCGGTGTGCCCAGACATATTTTAGAAAAGCATTCGCCAAAAACAGCAGGATCACAAGAATTTTGACCTCCCACACCAGCGCGGGCGCGGTTCCCAGTGCCAGATCCTGCGCCAGCCCGGCCAGGCGCTCTGTGTTGCCCAGCAGAGCTAGTCCACCCCCGATGGCAATCATCGTGGTTGAGGCAAAGAACGTGCTGCCCTGCCGCATCGTGCCGACGACCTGCGCGTCAAACATGCGCGGCTGACGGGTCACCATTTCTTTCATCCAGTCTCGGCGGTAGTCGTCCATGATCATTCCGACCGAGGGCTTGTTCGGTGACGGGTTTTCGATCCGCCAGCCGATCCCCAGCCACGCGCCGATCAGCAGGGCGATACCGACGAAATCCAACGGTGCGAAGGGCATTGATTGATAAATCCAGGACATGCATTGGACCCTACGTTTTACGGGAAAAACTTGCCAGATCGGAAAATTGGTAATATTATTTTACCAAACTGGAGGATCAGCCATGGAAATGCCGACGCCTAACCCTGACGTTCTGCGCCGAAAGGATGCGGTGTTGCGCCGTTTGCTGCAAGTGCTGCCTGAAGACGCCGTTATTCACGACCCGGCCGAGACGCGCGCTTATGAATGCGACGCGCTGACAGCTTATCGTTGCCCTCCGATGCTGGCGGTGCTGCCGTCCACGACCGGCGAAGTTTCGGACGTGCTGCGCATCTGCAATGAAGAGGGGGTTCCGGTGGTGCCGCGCGGCTCGGGTACCTCGCTGGCGGGTGGGGCGTTGCCCACGGCTGACAGTGTTATTCTGGGCATTGCCCGGATGAACGATGTGTTGGAGACCGACTATGACAACCGCATCATCCGCGTGCAGACCGGCCGCACCAACCTGAGCGTGACCGGCGCGGTGGAGGCGGAAGACTTCTTCTATGCTCCTGATCCTTCATCGCAGCTGGCTTGTGCGATAGCGGGCAATATTGGAATGAATTCGGGCGGGGCGCATTGTTTGAAATATGGCGTGACCACAAATAATCTGTTGGGCGTCAAAATGGTGATGATGGACGGCAGCGTGGTCGAGATCGGCGGCGCGCATCTGGACGCGGGCGGGTTGGACCTGCTGGGCGTGATCTGTGGTTCGGAAGGGCAGTTAGGCGTTGTGACCGAGGCAACGTTGCGAATTCTGCGAAAGCCCGAGGGTGCCCGGCCCGTGCTGATGGGGTTCGATGATAACGAAGTCGCCGGGCAATGTGTCTCTGACATCATCAAATCGGGCATTCTGCCGGTGGCGATCGAATTCATGGATACACTGTGCATCAAGGCGTGTGAGAATTTTGCGCAGGCGGGCTATCCCGATTGCCATGCTTTGCTGATTGTCGAGGTCGAAGGATCAGAGGCCGAGATCGACTATCAGCTGTCCAAAATCATAGAGATTGCCAAGCGTCACAATCCGGTCGAGCTGCGCGAAAGTCAGTCGGCTGAGGAAAGCGCGAAAATCTGGTTGGGCCGAAAATCCGCCTTTGGCGCGATGGGGCAGATGAACGATTACATGTGCCTCGATGGGACAATCCCAGTTTCTGCCTTGCCGCAGGTACTGCGCCGTATCGGAGAGCTGAGCGAGGAATATGGCCTTCCGGTGGGCAACGTATTCCACGCGGGCGACGGCAATATGCACCCGCTGATTCTGTTTGATGCCAACAAGCCCGGTGATCTTGAGAAATGCGAGGCGTTCGGGGCGGATATCCTGAAGCTGTGCGTGGATGTGGGTGGCTGCCTGACCGGCGAGCATGGTGTGGGCATCGAAAAGCGGGATCTGATGTCGCATCAATACGCGCCAGCGGACCTTGAAGCGCAGATGGCCGTCAAGGATGTGTTTGATCCGAACTGGTTGCTGAACCCGGCCAAGGTGTTCCCGCTGGATGTGTCTGAGGCGCGCCGGATTGCAGCCGAGTAAGGGGGCGCTGCCCCCATCGCGGCAAGCCGCGATTCCCCCGAGGTATTTTTGAACAGAAGAAGTGTCATGAGACCTGAAACAGAGGCCGAACTGGCCGAAATAGTGGCCGGGCTGCAGGGCCCCGTGCGAATTGCCGGTGGTGGATCCCGCGGGATCGGCGGGCCAGAGATGACCATCGAAACCGGCGGACTGAGTGGTATTTCCCTGTATGAGCCGGGTGCGCTGACGATTGTGGCGCAGGCCGGTACTCCGGTGGCCGAGATCGAGGCCGCGTTGGAGGCCGAAGGGCAGCAATTGGCGTTCGAGCCGATGGATCATCGCGGTCTGTTGGGCACGAATGGTGCGCCGACCATTGGCGGTGTCGTGTCCGCTAATATCTCAGGCCCGCGCCGCATTCAGGCCGGGGCTTGCCGTGATTTCCTGTTGGGCGTGCGATATGTCGATGGCAAGGGCCATGTGGTCAAGAATGGCGGGCGGGTGATGAAAAACGTCACCGGCTATGATCTTGTCAAACTGATGGGCGGGTCATGGGGCACGTTGGGTGTTCTGACCGAAGTGTCGCTGAAAGTGCTGCCCAAGCCAGAGGCGGTGGCGACATTGGCCTTGCGCGCTGATGATGTCAGCGCGGCTGTTGCGGTGATGTCAGCGGCGTTGAAATCCCCGTTCGAAGTGTCGGGTGCGGCCTATGACCCGCAAGAGATGCGGGTTCTTCTGAGGGTCGAAGGGTTCACGGACTCTGTCGCCTATCGCGTTGAGCAGTTGAAATCGACATTGGCCGGTTTCGGAGAGATTGCTGAGATCGATGGTTCGGTCGAGCGGTGGCAGGCCATTCGGGACGTATCTGCGTTTCATGGTGTGGATGGGGATGTGTGGCGGATTTCGGTCAAACCTTCGGATGCGACCGGGATTGCGCAGCGGATTGGAGCGGATCGAACCCTCTATGACTGGGGCGGCGGGCTGATCTGGGCGCTGGTGCCCAAAGGCACGGACTTGCGCGCACGTCTCGGCGCTTTTGAAGGTCACGCGACCCTGGTCAGGGCCGATGCCGAAACGGTTGAGGCCCTGGGGCGGTTTCAGCCGGAAAACGCCGGAATTCAGGCTCTGACACAGGGTATTCGACAGCGTTTCGACCCGCGCGGGTTTTTCAACCCGGGTCTGATGGGGTAAACAGATGCAGACAACATTCACTGAAAAACAACTGCAAGACCCGGCGATTCAGCGCTCGAACGAGATCCTGCGCAACTGCGTCCATTGCGGGTTTTGCACCGCCACATGCCCCACCTATCAGGTGCTGGGCGATGAGCTGGACAGCCCGCGCGGGCGGATTTACCTGATCAAGGACATGCTGGAAAACGAGCGTGTGCCGGATGAGAAAACGGTCAAACATATCGACCGCTGCCTGTCCTGTCTGGCCTGCATGACCACGTGCCCGTCCGGTGTGCATTACATGCATCTGGTCGATCACGCGCGTGAATATATCGAACAGAATTACAAACGGCCCTTCACCGACCGCGCCCTGCGCTGGGTGCTGGCGCAGATCCTGCCTTATCCGATGCGGTTCCGATGGGCTTTGATCGGGGCTAAGCTGGGCCGTCCGTTCAAATTCCTGATGCCAGATGCGCGGTTGCGGGCGATGCTGGATATGGCGCCAAAACATATCCCTCCGGTCAGTCGCAACGACGACCCGCAAAGCTTTGCCCCCAAGGGTGCGCACAAAAAGCGTGTGGCGCTTATGACGGGGTGCGCGCAAAAGGCGCTGAACACTGATATCAACGATGCCACTATCCGTTTGCTGACCCGGCTGGGGTGTGAGGTTGTCGTGGCCGAAGGTGCGGGCTGTTGTGGAGCGCTGACGCATCACATGGGCAAGTCCGATGACAGCCACAAAGCGGCCGCTGCCAATATCCGCGCTTGGGTGGCCGAGATGGACGGGGACGGGTTGGATGCCATCGTCATCAACACTTCGGGCTGTGGAACGACCGTGAAGGACTACGGGCATATGTTCCGCAATGACGCGTTGGCCAAAGATGCGGCGCGGGTGTCGGAGATTGCCATGGATATCAGCGAGCTACTGATGCAGCTGGATATGCCCGAAGGTGGCGAAAAGGGTCTGACTGTGGCCTATCACGCAGCCTGTTCGTTGCAGCATGGTCAGAAAATCAAAACCTATCCCAAGGACCTTTTGAAACGTGCAGGGTTTACTGTGATCGAACCTGCTGACAGCCATCTGTGCTGTGGCAGCGCCGGAACCTACAACCTGATGCAGCCCGAGATTTCCGGGAAACTCAAACAACGCAAGGTCAGGACGCTGGAGGCTGGTAACCCTGATGTGATTGCCGCAGGCAACATCGGATGTATGATGCAGATCGGATCGGCTACCGAGGTTCCGATTCTGCACACGGTCGAGTTGTTGGACTGGACGACCGGAGGGCCCCTGCCAAGGGCCATGCAGCAGGACCACAGGCCGGACCGCGAGGTGCCGATCTTAAGGTAGGTATCTGTTCCGGCGACGCACTGGTCGCGTTCAGAACCCGGCTGTCAAGCGAGCGCCCTAATTTCGCCTTACGCACTGCGTAGGAGGATAAGTCGAAGCTACGCCGGAGAACCGCTTGCGAAACTGGATCAAGGTCTTAGCACTGGCGCTGATGCCCATGGCCGCAATGGCTCAGGATTCAAGGTTGAAAAGCCTGGAAACCACCGATGCCGGGCGCGAGTGGATGGCTGTTGGGCGGCTGGATATCGGCGGTGCCGGGTTTTGCACAGGCACCCTGATTTCGCCGACTATTGTACTGACCGCCGCGCATTGTTTGTTTGACAAGGTTACTGGCCAACGCGTGGACTTGTCAGATGTCGAGTTTCTAGCCGCATGGCGCTTGGGTCGAGCGTCGGCCTATCGGGCGGCGCGGCGAGCTGTCATTCATCCCGAATACCAGTTTGGCGAGGACTCCACTGCCCGGATTGGCAGCGATATCGCGCTGGTCGAGCTGTGGCAACCGATCCGCAACACCACCGTCATCCCGTTTGAAACCGGCGCACGCCCGGCGCGAGGGGAAGAGGTTGGCGTGGTCTCATACGCGCAGGACAGGGCTGAAGCGCCATCGTTGCAAGAGGTCTGCTCGGTCATGACCCGACGTTCGGACGTTTTGGTGATGTCCTGTGATGTGGAATTCGGCGCGTCCGGGGCGCCTGTGTTTTCGTTCGAAGGCGACCGCCCGCGCATCGTCTCGGTCGTGGCTGCCAAGGCCGAATTCAATGGCCAACGTGTGGCCGTGGGCACAACGGTCGAGGATTCACTGGATGTTCTGCACCGTGAATTATCCGCCGGGCGCGGGTTCATCGCCGACACGCCGCCAGGAGCGGCCCGCAACAATGTGGGTGCGAGGTTTGTCAAACCGTGACGCGTATTCTTGCGACCCTATTGTGTCTGCTGGTGATGGCGACAACCGCAAGCGCCCAAAGTGCCAAGCGCAAGCTGACCGACCGGGAAGACCTCTATGGTTGGGAAGCGGTCGGGCGTCTGGATATCGGAACCCAAGGCTTTTGCACTGGCACCCTGATCGCGCAGGACATTGTACTGACCGCCGCGCATTGTGCGCTGGATAGGGCAACGGGCCGACCCTATGCGCCGGGGCAGGTGACGTTCCGCGCGGGTCTAAGTCAGGGGCAATCGCTGGCAGACCGAAAGGTTGTACAGATCGCAGTTCATCCCGATTATGCCAAGCATCCATCGCTTTCGAATGCTGGCGTTCGGGCCGACGTTGCCCTGATGAAGCTGGAACAACCGATCCCTCTTTCCATTGCGGACCCTTTTGCCTTGCACAGCGGGCGTGTGACGGGGGGTGAGGTCAGCCTGGCCTCGTACGGGCGGGGTCGATCCGAGGCGATTACCCGCGAACGGTCCTGCGATATTCTGCAAAGAGTGCAGGGGCTAATCCTGTTTAACTGCGATATCACCTTTGGGTCTTCGGGCTCGGCCCTGTTGGCGCGCAAAGGGTCGCGCTGGCAGATTCTGTCGGTGGTTTCGGCGGTTGGCGCAGTTAATGGCCGCAAGGTTGGGTTTGGCATGGAACTGGCCGGAATTGTCTCGGATCTGAAGGCCGATCTGCGCCGCGACGCACCGCAGCCCAAAGCCTCGATCAATCGTCTACAGGTCGGGTCGGGCAAGTCCAATTCCGGTGCGAAATTCATCAGCCCCGGCGGGGGTTGAACTCGGCCAAATCGTTACCCATGTGAACTGTATCGGGTCGCCACGAACGGGGCCTGATACAGCAAACCGCCCGTCCGAACCGGAGGGCATATCGTAGATCGCTCAGACTTGAGGATATGACACATGCGTACTTTTGATTTTGCTCCGCTGCACCGCGCAACCATTGGCTTTGACCAGATCGCCGACATGATGGATCGCGTTCTGACCAATGACGTGGCTCAGCCCAGCTATCCGCCTTATAACATCGAAAAAACCGACGCTGACGCCTATCGGATTTCCGTCGCTGTCGCCGGTTTCGCCGAGGCCGATCTGTCGGTCGAGGTGAAGGAAAACGCCCTGATCGTGGCCGGCAAGAAAGCCGCCGAGGACAAGGACCGTTCCTACCTGCACCGTGGCATCGCCACCCGCGCGTTCGAGCGCCGCTTTGCACTGGCTGACCACGTCCGCGTGACCGGTGCGAGCCATGAGAACGGCATGCTGAACATCGACCTCAAGCGCGAGGTGCCCGAAGCGCTCAAACCGCGCCGGATTCAGATTTCGTCTGGTCAGGCCATCGAAAAGGACGTGGTTGACGCCAAAGCCGTGAACTAAGGCCGTCCGACCACCGCGATAGTCCTGCCTCTCGGGGCTATCGCAGACTGCACGCCCCGCGTACCTCCAGACGCGGGGCGTTGTTCCCCAAACCAATATCGATCCTGCGCGATAGTGCAGAGGTTGAATGTTCAACGAGCTACTTGAACCCAGCCGTCTTGATCTGGGTCAGTTCCGTGGTGGGTAGGGGTTCGTTGGGTCTTACATGACCAAAAGTAAGGACAATTGAGTGCGAGTGAATGGAAGGAATCTGAAATGAAGAAAGTAACTGTATCTTGCTTGCTTGTGGGCACGCTTGCGTTAGCGGCGTGCGGGGCGCCAACGACACCAACACAGGCCCAGGTCCAGCACGATGCGCGTTGCGCAGCAGGTATTTTGGGTGGCGCGGCTCTTGGTGGCGTTGTCGGCAATCGCTTTGGCGGCGGGTCAGGTCAAACACTGGCGACTGCGGCAGGTGCCGGACTTGGAATGTATGCAGGTCAGTCGGCTTGCAACTGACGAAAAGTTACATGCTTAACAGTTTAGCGCCGCACAGGTTATGCGCGGCGCTTTTAATTTAGGAATATGTGCTTCAGTTCCCAGCCGTCACCTGTCCGATCGACCAGAACATCGTCTCGCCTGAGGCATCGTCGACGCCGTCATTGTCGGTCATCACAAACGCCTCGCCCGAGGGCAGGATGGCCAGACCTTCGATCTTGTCCAGAACGTACCCGCCGGTTGAGGTCAGGTCAGGTAGCAGGTCGCGAACCTCTTCTTTGCTGACCACGGGCAGGGGGTCGCCCAGCGGGGCCGGGGTCATTTCCGACAGTGGGATGCGATAGACCTTTTTGGTCACGGCACGGTGGTCATGCTGGTTGTCGCGCTCGATCACATAGACATGGTCGCCGAAGGCCACGATTTCCGACAGACCGACCCATCCAGTGTCCGGGTCTGCCTTGGGATAGTGGACTGCGCCCCATTCCTGTGTCTCAAGGTTGTAAGCCACCAGTTTTACGTGGTTTTCCGGATCGTCCTTCCATTCACGCTGAACAGCCATCCACAGAGTGTCACCGACGCGGGTGATGCCTTCGAAGCCGAAACGTTTCTCGACTGCCATCAGTTCGGCAGGCAGGCCGATCTCACCCTTGCGGTCCTTGATCAGACCATCTGCGCTGACGTGATAGATCGCGTGCGGGATAACACGGTCGGTGCGGCCTTCGGAGGCCACGTAGAACCCCCCGTTGCCGTCCAGCGTGATACCTTCAAGGTCCAGTTTCTGTGCCGGATTGCCGTCCTGACGGTGGATGCGGATGACGTCAACGATGCGGGCGGGCTGCTGGCTGGGGTCGATCTTGAAGATCGAGGGCTGGAAGCCGTAAAAGCTGTCATTGACCGCATAGATCATGCCGTCCTCGTCTGCGACCAGACCGGACAGAGCACCCCATCCGATCAACTCATCCGCGCCTGCGGAGGTCAGATGCGGGTAGGCGGCGGGGGCCTCTTGATATTCGAAGATCGACACATGCGCACGCGGCCCGCCATCTTCGATCAGGTCTTTTTCATTGGCCGAGACCAGCAGATTCCGCTCGGGGATCGCCACATAGCCTTCCGGTCCAACGCCTGATGGCAACAGTTGTTTCAGAACCGGGTTCGCGGGGTCAGTGGCGTCATAGACACCCACGACGGAGGCGCGCTCCGCCCCGACAAAGATCATCGACGTGCCGCCAAAGGTGGCTGCGGTCACGCTTTCAGGCTCAACGCCTTTGCTGTCCGAGCGCTTGTCGGGGTAGTGGCCGATCTGGATGATCGCTTTCTCAAACTCGGTGCCGTTCTCGTAAACAACGGTGCCGTCCTTGTGGAAGATCGTCCAGCCACGCGAGCCGCCCTCATAGTCGCCTTCATTGGCGGTGGCGAAGTGGTTGTCGTTGATCCATTTCACCGCGTCGGGTTCACGCAGGCGGCCCGGCTGGCTTTCGGTGAAGATCAGCGCGCCACGTTCATCAGTGGCATCGATGCCTTCCAGATCCACGCTGCCGGCTGAGAAATGGCTGATCACGGTGCCATCTTTGGCAATAACCGCGATGTGGTTGTTTTCTTGCAGAGTGACGACGGTTTCACCCAGGCCGTTTATGTCCACGAACTCGGGCTCGGGGTCGGTGGGCGCAACCTCAGCCAGACCGGTCAACGAGGCCATTTTCATACCCGCGCAATCCAGCACGCCATCTTTGAGCGGCACCAGCGCCAGCTCACCAGCGGGTAGCTGCGGGATGATGCCATCGTTGAGGTCTTCGTCGCGTTCATTCTCGATCGCCACAGCGACAAAGCTGGCATCGGGGGCGATGGCGACGCTGTCGGGCTGACCGCCCAGATCACAGGCACCGGACTGCGCTTGGCCCGCGATATCGACCGAGATCAGCTTGCCCGAGGGTGCGGTGTAGCTGTCCGACGTGTTCACGCCGACAAAAGCCGTCGCGCCAACGATCCCAACCGAGGTCGGCTCACCACCCACCTCCATCGCACCCAAAGGCGCGGGGTTCGCGGGGTCGGTGATGTCGACCATGCCGATCACGCCCAGCGGGCTGTCGGTATAGACCAGCGTCATGCCATCTGAAGTCGCCGCGATAATCTCAGGCGAGGTTTCGCGGTTCATATCCGCACCCTCAGCCATGTTCTTCACAACTGGAAATGACGCAATTCGGTTGAAATTCATCTCTGCCACGGCCTGACCGGCGGTCAGGGCCAAGGCAGATGTCAGACAGACACAGCGCAATGACATCGATTGGTATCCTCTCTTGCTTAGTTGCAAGGGGGGATGGACGTGGTTCATTACGCTGGCGTGACGGTTTTGTTTCAAATTGGTGACAAGATGGGCTGCCTTCTTGCTGCGGCGATGCGTTTGTTCGTTTCAGGTCGCGCCCAGATTGCAGGGTCTATCTTTTGCCATGTATTTTTGCCAGTCTTTGCAGGAATTTTCCGCCCAAGGGGATGTAAATAGGCGTAACATTGCCTATCTTATTGGGGATTTTAACAAAAAAAGGGATAGCAGATGTCGAACCATCAATTTGACGCCTTGATCGAAGAAACGCAGACGAAAGTGCGTGAAAGCCAGTCGCAGATCGAAAGCCTGACCTCGCGGATTGACGCGGCGCGGGCCAAGATTGGCACGGCCGAGGCAGATATCGACATCGAAAACGCCACGCTTGAAGACGTACATGCCCATACCGAGGTGATGAACGCCAATATTGCTGAGCTGATTATGGGGCTGGATGACGTCACCAACGCGTTCTCCAAGGATTTCGACGAGATGCGCTCGAAAACTGGATGGGAGAGCTTTGTGGGCATTTTCGCCAAAGCCAAGTCCGAGTCGATGCGGCAGGAACGGATGCGCACCGCCAATATCGACGACAAGCTGCAGGACCTGATCGCCAAATCCGACGTGATCGTGAAACTGCTGGAAGGGCAACTATCTGTGCTGGAAGACCAGCGCGTCAAGGTTGAAGACAACCTGACCGGCACGCTGGACGACCGTGAGGCCACCGTGGCCGAACTGGAGGCGTTGCGCGCAGAAATTCAGGGCATGGACCCGACCATTATTACTCTGGAAAACAAGATCAGCGTCGAACAGGACGCCGCCGCGCGGACCCAGTTAGAGACTGAATTGGCCGAGCTGAACAAGCAATACAACGCCAAGGTTCAGGAGGAACAGGTCAAGCTGGCCAAATCCCAAACGCTGGAGCGTTATATCGAAAAGGGCAAGACCTGGGTCGATTCACTGCAGAACCAGGCGGCGACGCAGATGGTGCTGATCAACAAGCTGCAGACAGACACGCAACAGCGCGTGGTGCTGTATGACGCGCTGACCAAATCGCTGAAAACCGCGCAGCAGCAGGACGTGGCCCACCGCATCAACGAGATCGGCGTGCAGACCGACCAAGAGGCGCAAACCGCCATGGCCGCCATCGGCACCGCGACCAACCAGAAAATGGCCGACATGTTAGAGGCGCATGAGGACCACATGGTCTTTGCCCGCGACGTGCTGGAGAAGAAGGCCAAGGCGGATGAACGCTTTGCCCGCCGGTTCGCCTCGATTGTCGAGAAGCATGATAAGAACTTGTATGGCGGATGACTGATTTCGAGAAGAGAACCCTAAAGCTGTTTGTCATTGCTTCAGCTTTTGTCGCGGCCATCGCCTTGGCATTTGGCATTTCTTTCGAGAATGGAACTGCAATCGCGATTGGGTCACTGGTGGCAGCCGTGGGTGTGCTAGTTGCGTTCCTCTGGCTTGCAAAATTCTGTTCCGAAAAACTCAGAGATTATGGTTTGGGTGAAGGCACCGAACAACTGTTCGGCAAAGCCCATGCAAAGCGCGTGTTTGGCCAGAACTACAAAAAGCCACAGAATGACTAACCCCACCCAAGACCATGTCGGCCTGACCGACGCCTTCGCCTCGCGTCGGTATTTCCGCAAATTCGAGGTGATCACCGTCCACCTTCTGCGCGTGGCCGCGACGATGGAGGCGGAGGGCGCGATCAGCAAGCAAGAGGTGCGGATCGTCTCGCGCTACCTCTCGGGGCTGCTCTACACCTTTCGGGCGCTGAGTATGAAATACCTGCTGGTCGGGCGCGATACCGGGCGGTTCTTTGGCAGCCTGGCCATGGACAAACGCGACAGCGGGTTTCCGGTGGCGGCGGAATTGCTGACCATGGCCAATGACGCGCAACAGGCGCAGGTGCATCTGGCGAATATGCCGTCAGAAGATGACCTGAAAACCGACATGGTGCGGACTATCATTGGCGACCGCGAAATTCCGACCAAGCTGCAATTTGCGCTGTCTCAAAGGCTCTATTACGAGGAATTGCTGAAAGGTCAGTTGTTCTGGTCCCGCAACGATCCCGAGTGCCACTGGATTGGAAATGAGGGTGAGCGGCGCAAGTTCCTGATCCATTGGGCGGTCTATGACAGCCAGATCAACCTGCCGGTCATCTACATGATGCAGGTGGAGGACAGTGGCAGGACCGCCCTGCCTAAAGACCAACGCCGCTGGCCTGAAGTGCAGGCGCATCTGATGGCGCAATCCTTGGGCGGGTTGAAGCTGGTGACGATTGCCAAAGGGTTCGATCAGGATTTTGACGATCTGCACCCCAAGCACCTGCGCCGCATCCATGTGGGGCCGATGTATTCCTCGGCCTATACCGAGCAATCCGGCCCCTTGCGGCAAGTGCTGGAGGACGCTCAGGCCCCCGAGGGTCAGGATTGGGCGCTGGCCTGGACCACCGAGGAACTGGAGAGCGAGGACGTTTTCGAGGAACGCGCCGGGTGGTTCTCGACCGTTGAGCGCGAAATTTTTGCTTTGGATCCGTTTGGCGCGCAAGGGGCCGAGACTGGGGCCACGCGCACGCAGCGGTCGATCATCCTGCCTCAGCGCCCGTTTCAGGTTCTGGCAGAGCGCGACCCGCCGGGCTTTGGTGACGTGCGCAAATTCGTTGTCAGCAAGACGGGGCAAGTGTTGCGCTATTAGATTTTTTGCCTCCGGCGGAGGTATTTTTGAACAGAAGAAGCAAGGGCAGTTTTTGAGATGAGTTTGACGTCAGATCAGATGGAATTGCGCGAAGACGATATTCGTAAGCATTACCCGGCAGCGACCGCCTTGCTGAGCGGGTTCAAGCACGCTCCACGTATTGCCAAACCGGTTGAGGCGGCGGTCGAGCGGTCCTCGGGCGTGTCGACGGGGCGGCGGTTTCGATCCACCACACCGGGGTTGGTGACACGGCGCACGGTGCGCGCGGATGGGGTGCATCTGGTCGAGCGGATCGAGGCGGCGGATGATGGCGATGCGTTGGTTTCTCCGCAACAGGCCACGACGCAGCAGGCTGTGCGCCGCGCGATTGCCATCGCCCTGGCCGTGGCCGAGGCTTATGCGGAGCAAACCGCTCTGGCCGATCTGAAGCGCGCCAATCTGGCGGGGGATTTGCCCGCTGCGCGCAAGAGCGAGTTTTCGGAATTGCTGACGGCTGAGGCTTTGATCACGTCCCATACCTTCGGGAATGCGTTGGCCTATCTGATGTCTTCGCATCTGGGCGAGACCTCCGTCGACCTCGGCGAGATCGAGGAGGTCCTGACCGACAATGGTCAGCTTGCGCTGCATGGTGCCCTGTGGGAGCTGGATCAGGTGTTGGCAAAACACGCACCCGATGATGCGCATCTGATCGCGGCCACGAGCGCCTATGCCGAACAACTGATGGACAAGGCCGCCTTGCGCGCGCAGTCCGCGGGCCATATGGCCCCGTTTCAGAACGCCGCCTGGCATATCGAGGTGGATGACTTGACGATCCGGGGGTTCGAACCCGCGTCCAAAGCCAAATCCACCACCCTGACAATGACGTTCAAGAAACCGAACGAGGTGGTGGGCAACCATATCGCCAAGTATCAGGCGATGAAACTGGCCAAGATGCTGATGGCCTACGACTTCGACCGCCGCCTGAACCCGTTTGCGGAACTCGGTGGGTTCATCTTTACCTTCATGGGCGACGGCAAACCGGGCACCGGCAAGACCACCCTGATCCAGATGATGGCCGGGTTGATCAACGACTATTGCCAGAACGCGGGCTATCCGTTCCGCTATCAAAACCTGAGCACCGACAATATAGACAGCTATCAGGGCAAATCCGGTCAGAACGCCAAGGCGTTTATCAACACGATCATCGACCCCTCGGTTATCGGCTTTGGCACCATCGATGATATCGACCAACTGGCAGGCAAACGCGGCGACCGGCAGTCCAGCGCGGGCCAACTGGAAATCACCGCCGTGCTGATGGAAAGCTTTGCGGGCGCCAACACTGTTGTGCGCGGCAACTGCACTTTTGGCATGTTCTCGAACTACCCCGAGAACGTGGACGACGCCCTGCGTCAGCGGGCGGGCGCGCGATTCCTGGTGGACGGGCCGCAAACGCGCGAGGATTACATCGACATCCTGCACCTGCTGATGGGCCGCAACCACGACATCCCGCTGGGGGAACACGACGCCTATGCCGCGCAGGAGATCAAGAAGGCCGTCGCTGCCAGTTTCGAAAGCCACGCACGCCCGCAAGAGGACGCGTTGATGCAGGTCTACGACCGGGTGTCGGGTGAGATCGGCCAGATGGACACAATCGCCAAGCTGGGCACCTACCTCAAGGCGATCCAGCAGGCGGATGAGCGGTTCACCGGCCGCGCCATCAAGAACATCACCGACGCGGTCAAAGTCCGAGCGATGGATTTCGAACTGCCGGATGAGTGGATGGAGAACCCCGACCTATTCCTGTTCCGCGACTACGACACCAAGAAGGGCATGATCGAGGAGCTGCGCCAGCCGATCACGGTCGAGATGGTGATGCAGGAAATCAACCGCTACGCCGACAGCGAGTTCCGCTATGCCGACAAGAGCGATGAGATCGCGATTGAGGACGCCGTGCGAGAGATGGGCCGAATGGAAGAGGCCAAGCGGCGATATCTGGAGGGGAAAGGGTGACGGCTACTTTGATCAAGCAATCAAACTGTCCAGATCAGTTGGCTGAAATGCCTTCACGTTTTCTTGGTCGGCCGTTGTTACCTCATGTGATCGCGCAGACTTTGAGCGTCAGAGCGCGCACTGATGCGCTCTGTCAGTCAAAGGAGAAAGAGACATGACGTTGACAGTCGCAATCACCGGTTTGGCCCTTGTTCTGGGCCTGATTTTGCCTTTGCGCTGGGGTGTGATCGGTTTTTTGGCTGCCGTAGCGGTACTGTTCCTGACCCAATTCGGCGTGAACGCGGGTGGCGGGTTCGAGGGCACCTCATGGGAAGAGACGCTGATCCTGTTTGAGGGCAGCGTGGTGTCTTACATCGGGTTCAACCTGCAAATCACCGCGCGGGCGTTTGCGTTGCCGTTGTTGGTGTTGGCGGTTGTTTTGGTACGCCGTGCGACAGCGAGTGCAGATTAGTCGATATTCATTCAACAAAAAGGAAAGGATAGGGCCATTTGAAATCCAAAGGACTGAAAAGGATCATCTACATTCTAGCGCTGCCTTTGTCGGGCGCGTGGCTTATAGTCTTCGCCGAGTTCGGAGAGTTAGGGCCGTTTTCCAACATTCCAGTCGAGTTGGACGGTCAAACGCCTTGGAGCGCATTTAGGAAGAGCTTTTTTGGGTTGGCCGTCGTCGTTTTCGTGATTGTAGACTTACCTAACATTCTGGGATGGAACGACCGTGCGAAGCGACTGGGCTCCCATTCAAACGAAGATACGACCAATGCTTGATGTACGAAACGTTGTCTGTGAACTCCCAGCGCGAATTCTACTCTTGGAGGCCTTCCAATGATCCGCCTCATCGAAAAAGGCCTGATGTTCGGCAATCTCGTCCACATCTCCAGCCCGGCTTTGGTCGAGCGGTATAACCGCGCGTTGCAGCATCTGGCGGGCAAGGCCACTCAGCTGACGGATTTCCACGTGGATATCTCGGGCAATTCCCCAGAGATCGGGCAGGAATTGGACGACCCGCTCTACCTCAATCCAAACGGGGTGAACCGGCAGTTCATCCTGCTGACGACCGAGCAGAAACGCGCGCCCCTGCTGAACGTCAAATTCTCGACCTCGCGTGATATCCTGCGCGAATTCATCGAGATGAACGAGGCGCAGCTGTTTGCTCTGACCGCCACCGATGCAGTCGCCGGAGAGCTGGTGAACTCGGTCTTCAAACTCAGCACGCCCAATGATCTGCTGAACCTGCGCAAGATCGAGATCGAGGCCGACACGGTCGGCGGCACCTTGCGCAAGGCTGAACAGCTTGCGGGTATGGTCGAACGGTTCAAGACCGAACAGGACGCCTGGTTCGATGATGTTCTGATTGCCGAGATGATCGATACCGCCAAGGACACCGGTGACGTCACCCGCAACCCGGTTCGGCTGCGCCACACAGCCTTTGAGCAGCCGAATTTCTGGACCGCGCATTATGGCGGGCTTTACCTTTTTCCGGACCTCGACCATCCGGCGGCGATCTGTATGGGTGATACGCCTGACGATCTGTCGATGAAGTATGTGTTCCACAAATCGCAGCGCAATCAGATCGCCAAGTTTCTGGGCTACAACAATCTTGTCGAAACGGTCATCGAGGCGCGCGGCGTGGATTCCGCCGCCATTCTGCAACAAAAGATGGATTTTCTGACCGTGGCGGCGGCTGCGGGTTCAGGGGTTGATCTGACAGGGTTGGAGCGCCGCGACATGCGTCGTCTGGCCCGAAACCACGCCGACCACCTGCCCGAGGCCTATCACGGGTTGGCGCAATTGCTGCGCTGGGCGACCGATGGCGGGCCGTGGCCGCGAATCACTTCGGACCATCCGGCCTATTTCTACACCCTACGCGCAAAGGACACCCCGCATCGGGATCTGGTGAATATGCTGCTGGCCGAATTGGCCCCGTTGGACCCGCGCCAGTTGTTCATCTGCCACAAGGAATTGTTCTACAGCACCTACAAAACCTGGCCTGAGAACAAGAAAACCTATGTTGCCGACTTTCTCGCGCGCGAGTATCAGGTGGACAAGGCTGGGGCTCGCGCCGCCTTGTTTGGGCATGAGCCCGACATGAGCGGCCAGGACCGGGTCAGTGAGGCGGTGATTGCGCGGGTCGGCCCCTGGGGCGCATTGGAGAGAGGGTGAATGTTCGTCGCGTTACGATTTCTGATCCCCCTGTTGATTGTCCTGACCGTGATCTATGTTGGGCTGTCGATCTATTCCCGTCTGGTGCGTCGCCGCAAGCTGATTGCCCATTGGGAAAAGAAAGGGTTGCGCGGTGATCGTGACGCATTTCTTGAACGTGGGATGCGGCAGTATGACAACTCGTTTCGCAAGAAACTGTTGTTGGGTGTCTATGTCATCCCGCTTGGGGCGATTGCCCTGTTGATCTATATAACAAATTTCATGTGAGGACCGGATAGATGGTCTATGTCAAATGGGCGTTCATCATTGTGTTCTGGGGGCTGATTGCCTCGGTTTTGGAATACACTCTGCCACAACAGGATGTGGTGCGTATCGTGAAGACCGAGGTGCGGCGCGTCGATTTCGGTGAGAATTCGATCTTTTGGGCGCAGCAGGACACCGGGCAAGAAGGTGCGCAGACCGTCAACCGCGACGTGCGCTTTGTCGAAACTTTCCGCCCAAACGGTAAGCCGCGCGTCTATCGCAACGAAGATACTGGTTGGGGCTGGCCACCATATTTCAAGTTGGATAGTTCCAACTTGCAGGCTGAGTTGACCAATCTGGTGTCGACAGCTGACAATCCGCAATGGGTGGTCTTGCGCCACTATGGCTGGCGCAATCAGCTGATGTCGATCTTTCCCAACGCTGTTTCCGTACGCCCCGTCGACAGCCCGGATGTGCGCCTGATCCCCTGGTTCAACATCATTTTTCTGACGGTGCTCGCAGCGCTGATCTGGGCCATTTGGGTGCGTTGGCGACGCTTCCGCGCGGCGCGGGTCGATCCGGTGATCGAGAATGTTGAGGATGGGCTCTACGCTGCCGGCGACGCGATCGGCGAACAAAGCAGCCGTTTCAAAAAGTGGCTGAATACCTGGAAATCGAAGTAACGTATTCCAGATACCGGGTCTGCTGCCATTCTTTGCCGAAGCAGACCCTTGTACATCTAGCGAACGACAAATTCCGCATGGAGCGCCCCAGCGGCTTTGATTGTCTTGAGGATGTCGATCATGTCACGCGGCGACACACCAAGCGCGTTCAGGCCGGCGACAACCTCGGACAAGGTTGTCGCCTCGGGAATTTCGGCCAATCCCGTGCCTTCTTCCTCTTCGATCCCGGCGATCGTGCGGGGCACCACAACAGTTTCGCCCCGCGCGAATGGGTTGGGTTGTATCGCAATTGGGGCTTCCTCGACCGTCAGGGTCAGGTTTCCTTGCGAGACTGCAACGCGCGAAATGCGCACCTCTTGCCCCATGACGATCGTGCCTGACCGTTGATCGACAACCACGCGGGCCTTTGTTTCGGGCTCGACCAGGATGTTCTCGATCCGACCGATCGCGTGCGCTGTTGATATGGCCTGAGTGGCGGCGATGTTCAGCTCAACTGTGCCCGAATCCCGCATGATGGCAACAGGTCGGTTGAATTCGGTATTGATCGCGGTTTCGATCCGACCTGCTGTTGTGAAGTCCGGTTCGCGCAGTGCCAGCCGCATCTGAGTCAGCGTGGAGAGATCAAAGTCGATTTCCCGCTCAACCCGAGCGCCCGACGGGATCACGCCCGAGGTCGGCACGCCTTGCACCACGGTTGCGGCCTGACCTTCAGCCGAGGCGCCGCCCGCAAGAACTGTACCCTGCGCGACCGCATAGATCTGCCCATCGGCGGCGTTCAGAGGGGTCATGATCAACGTCCCACCCAACAGGCTGCTGGAATCCCCTATGGCAGAGACTGTCACGTCAATCTGCCCGCCAACCCGCGCAAATGGCGGCAGGCTTGCCGTCACCAGCACAGCCGCTACGTTTTTGGGACGAAAATCTTCGCCGGTGACGTTCACGCCCAGCCGTTCCAGAATGTTCGACATGATCTCTTCGGTGAACGGCGAGTTGCGCAACCCATCCCCGGTTCCGTTCAGCCCGACCACAAGACCATAACCGACCAGATCGTTGCCGCGCACTCCGTCGAAATCCACCAGGTCTTTCAGGCGGATTGCCCCGGCAGATGCCAGGCTGGGCAGCAACATTAAAAGGAAAACAAGAACTCTCATCTCAGGAAATTTACCAGTGACAGATTTGCATTGCGGACGGTGACGGAATACAGGCTTTCCAACTGGAACTGGACTGTTTGCAGCTGTGCCGCCGTTTCATAGGGGTCTGCGGCGATCAGTTTGTTGCGGCTGTATTCCAGACTGGTCCGGGCGGCATTGTTGCGCGTGGCGGCTTGTTCAATCCGCGCCTCGGCCACACCGACCCTGGCCCGTAGATTGACGGTTTCGTTCTGGGTATTGGCCAGATCAACCCCGAGTTGCTTGAAGAGATCTGTTCGTTGATCCCGTGGAATTACCAAGGCAGGGTCGGCGACAGCCGCCGCAACAGCGATATCGCGCAAGGCCGCCTTGAGCGCAGGATCGGTTGCCGTCACCGGGACTCTGACGCTTTCTGATTCCGATATTTGCATTGGGGACAGCGTCGTTGCAGAGCCCTGATAGATCACCGCATCAAAACCTGCCGGATCGTTGAACCAATCCTCGGCGCGTTGACGGATATCGGCCACTGTAACCGCCCCGGTTAGCTTGGTCTTGAGCGCGGCCAGCAGGGTTTGCGCCGGCGGCAAAGGAGAGACATCGGTCGCCGTTCCGGAAAACAGGCTGCGCCCGCCCGCCCGCGTGTTCAGCGCAGAAATAACCGTGTCCAACTCATTCTGCGCCTGAACCGAGGCGTTTTCGTGGGTTACGGCCTGGTTGGATGTTCCGAAAGACAGCAGAGATGCAGTGATTTCCGAGACGGAATCGTCAACGGTTGTCAGGCTCAGCTGCATGGCATCGGTGAACAACCCGGCCTCGGACGTGGCGACCTGAAAGGCATCAAGTCGGGCAAGGCTGCGATCCAGATCCAAGAGATGCGAATAATCTCCGTCCAAACGGCCCGATACATCCTGCACTTTGCCGGTGGCCATTTCGTAGGACAGTGTTTCGATCTGGTTTTTGATGTCGGTCGCGCGAGTTTTCAACGTCAAACCCCGCGCCAGATCTCCGATAGACGTCAGACTCATTCTTACAACCTCAACAGGGTTTCCATCAGTTCATCCACTACCGAGATCAGCCGCGCATTGGCGGCGTAGGTCTGCTCGATCTGGATGAGGCGCTGTAATTCCTGATCCGTGTCGACGCCCTGCTCGGCTTCGATCCGGGTCATCTCTTCTTGCGTGCTGTTGGCGAAAACCAGACGCTGATTGGCCGTATGCGCGTCGGCCCCGGTTTTGGACATCAGCGCTTCGGTCAAGTCCGAGGCGCGCATATCTCCGGTGCCGAAAACCGGGTTTGCAACCGGCCGGGCCGCACCGAGGATGGCGCTGAACGCATGCAATTGCGAGGCATCCCCCGGATCACCCGGAGCCGCCGCCCCAAGCCCCGCGCGCAGCCGCCAGCTTTGGCCACCCGCATCAGGATCGACGATTTGGTTCAGACTGATCCGCGACGCAAGTCCAGCCGCAGCAGCCGGGTCAAACCGATTGCTTGCATCCGTAAACACCCCTGCGTCAGTGGGGAGGGCGGTCGGGTCCAGCCCCGGTGTTTCGAACCGTTCGATCAGGTCTTGGGCCACCGTGTCCAGATTGGACTGAACCTCAACTGCAAGCGCGTCGCGGATATGGAACTGCGCGGCCAGTGCGCCGCCTCGGATCTGCGCGTTGTCGCCTAATGTTCGAACCGAGTTACCGTTTAGTGTCAGACCCGAAAGCAGCCCGTTGTCGACGGTCATATGGGGCTTGGTGTCACCGGTCGTGGTGTAAGAGAACTCGGCCGCGCTGCCCTCTAAGAGGATCAAGCCGCCGTCAGAATAGATCGATACCTGATCATTCGCGCGCGGCACGACGTTGACGGGTAAGATCTGGTTCACCTGATCAATCAGTACTTGGCGCTGATCCAGAAGCGCGCCGATGTCGCCCCCCGCATATTTCACGGCGGGGATTTTGGCGTTGATCTCTTCCAGATCTTTGAGTGTCTGGTTCAGGCTGCCCACCTGTTTGCCGATTGCGCGATCGGCGTCCGATCGCATCTGACGCAACCCTTCCGAGGTCGCGTTCAATTTGTCTGCAAGATCGCGCCCCGTACGCGCCACCTGATCCAACCGTTCGGACGAATCGGGTAGGCTGGCGGCGGTAATCAGACTGCCGTCGAAATCGGCAAGCCTAGCCGCAAGCGAGGTCGAATCGTCGGGTCCGCCCACCAGACGTTCGAGTTGAGTGTGAAACCCCGAAACAGCCGTTTGAAGGGAAAGATCCGCGTCCGCGCTTCGCCTATTGGCCGTCAGGACCGGGTCCTGGTGCCGAACCACGCCGACACTCCGAACGCCGTGGCTGGAAATCGTGTTGGTCGTCAGCTCCAGCGACCTGCGCGCGTATCCCGGTGTCAGCGCATTGGCGATGTTGCCGGAGACAACTGCGGCGCCGCGGCTGGCGGCAGTCAGGCCGCCGATGGCGTTGTTCAAGGCTGTCGACATGTTCATGAGACAGATCCCCCTGGGTTATCGTTTGATATTGGTGGTTTCCTGAAGCATCTCATCCACCGTCTGGATCACCTTGGCACTTGAGGAATAAGCCCTTTGCGTCTGGATCATCGAGGTTAGTTCGGTCGCCACATCGGTCGTGGATTCCTCGCGCGCGAATGAGACCAGATCGCCGGTGGGACCCTCGCCCGCGTTCCACAGGAAAAAGGTCCCGCTTTCGCGTGAGGGCGCGTAGGTCTGGCTGTCTAGTGCCGTCAGCCCGTTCGGGTTGGGCACATCCGCCAGCGGGATCTGGAACATGCGGCGACTGACGCCCGTGTCATAAAACGCGTAGACATATCCGTTCTCGTCGACCTGAACGCTGGTCATCGTTCCAACCGCCGAACCATCTCGGGTGATCGAGACCGGAGCAAACGTATCCGACAACTGCGTGATGCCATCGGCGTCGCCAATCTGACCGATATTGATCTCCATCGGGCCGCCCGCCACGTTCACCATCAGGCTTCCCGTTGCCGGGTCATAAGCACCACCGGAAACCGCTGTCACGCTGGCCAGTGTTCCGCCCGCGGTGCGACTGTCGGAGAAAGTCAGGGTATATTCCCCGACGATTGCCCCACCCGACGCGGAGTCGCGCAGGATCATAGTCCACTCATTACTACTGCCTGTGGCGGGAACCGTTGGGACCAGTTCAATATCCACGCTTTCCGATTTGCCCAAATTGTCGAAGTATTCAACCGACAGGGGCTGTGTGTCGCCCGGTGCCCCGGCATCGGTGGCCGTGGCGGGCAGGTTCATACGCAGGTTCATCTGTGTGGTTGGCGCACCGGACAGTTGGTTGACGCTCAGCTGGATTGGTTCCAGCGCGGCAGGTGTGTCGCGCGGTACAGCCGGGATTGTCCCGTCCGGATTGGCGCGCCAGCCCAGCAGCACCAGCCCGGATTCTGTAACCAGATACCCTTCTTCATTTGTGCGAAACGAGCCAGTAGTGGTCAGCAGCATCTCATTCGAACCACCTGCTATCTGAGAGCTGGACCGCACCGGCAACATCCCACGCCCGCGCACGGCCAGATCGGTCGAGTTGTTGGTGGTCACAAGCGAGCCGCGTTGGTCGATAAGGCGCTGGCTGGTGGTGCGAACCCCGCCTGCCGAATAGCTGCCGCCTTGACCGGACGTGACCATGGAATGAAAATCCGTCTCGACCCGTTTGTATCCGAAAGTCGATGAGTTCGCGATGTTGTCGGAAATGGTCGCCAGCCGGTTGGCATTGGCTTTCAATGCGGCCACACCGGCATTCAGCGAAGAAGAAATAGTCATTGGCACGCCCTTCTGTTGCGTCAATTCTTGATGCAACAGCTAACGCGCTGGGCCTTAACAGCGCGCTAACAGGTAAAATGCGTCCTACCTTTTGCGGTCAAGGATTGCGTAGAAAGATGACCTCAACCCTGTTATTGCGCACGGCCATCGGGTTTTTGGCCGTCAATTCTCGGTCAGCATGTCCCGTGACGCGATCCAGTCGAGACGGCGTAACCCCTTTATCTTGAAGCATTTGCCGCACTTTCTGAGCGCGCGCGGTTGATACGTCCCAGGCCGGGTTCTGCGCCAGAACCACGGGCGAGGCGCGCACATGCCCTTCGACGGCCACCGCATTTGTCACCAAGTCCGAGGACCGCGCCACCAAAAGTGCCAGCGCCCGCATCATCGCCGTTGGTGTGTCACTATCCGATTCGAACAGGGGCTGGTCTTCGGTATCGAACAGCTCGACCACAAGACCTTCGTCGGTGACGCGCGTGACGATGTGCTGCAAGACCTTGTTCGAGACCATGCTTTCGCCTGTCCGCCCCATCAGTTCGGCCTCAAGCGTGGTGAAATCCTGAACCTCGCGCTCGCCGCCATCTGCACTGACCCCGATGGAACCCTGCGCCTGCCTTGCTTCGGTCGGTCTGCGTTGACTGGCGCCAGAACCGCTCATGACCAGGGTCTTCTCCGAGAACATATTGTCGCCACCAAAGGCCCCGTCGCCCCCACCCGAAACCGGGTTCACCGGAATCGTTGGCGAAAAATAGTCCGCCAGCCCTTTGCGTTGTTTTTCCGTCGTTGCATTCAGCAGCCACATCAACATGAAGAACGCCATCATGGCCGTGACAAAGTCGGCATATGCGACCTTCCACGCGCCACCGTGGTGACCATCGCCACCTGACACACGTTTCTTCTTGATGATGATTGGCGCCGCATTGGATTGCGCACCCATCTCCACCACCTTTTCTATCACCCGACTACAGGGGTAACGGGGCAGGTCTTAAGGTGGGCTTAACACTTAAAACTGTCTTGATTTCCCTATCGCGGCAGGTTGGACCCGACCCGCCGCAAGATCAGGTTCAACCGGTTGAAACTGCCTTCGATCCCATCCGGTTCAGCCTTGGCAAAGAAGGCATCCAGTTCCTCATGTACCCGCACGGCCTGATCCAGCAGCGGGTCCGCGCCCTCGGAATACAGCCCCGCCTTGATCATCACCTCGGATTGCTCATAGCTGCCGACCAGCTTGCGGGCCTCGGCGATCACGCGGTTTTCGTCTTCGGTCGCCGCGCCGGGCAGGCTGCGCGAGACTGAGCGGCTGAGGTCGATGGCCGGGAAACGCCCGCGCTCGGCAATTTCGCGACTCAGGACAATGTGGCCGTCCAGAACGCCGCGCAGAATGTCGGCCACGGGTTCATCCATATCCGATCCGGCCACCAGAACACTGAACACGGCGGTGATATCGCCCTGATCCGCCGTCCCAGGTCCGGCGCGTTCGCACAGACCGGCGATCAGCGGCGTGACCGACGGAGGGAAACCGCGAAGGGATGGGGATTCGCCCATGGCGACGGCGATTTCGCGATGCGCCTCGGCAAAGCGAGTGACCGAATCGGCCAGAAACAGCACGTTCAGCCCCTGATCGCGCAGATATTCAGCCACCGACATCGCCGACCAGGCGCAGCGTCGGCGGGCCAGCGCGGACTGATCCGAGGTCGCGGCCACCACAACCGACCGTTTCATCCCCTCGGCCCCCAGCGCGTGTTCGACGAATTCATTCACCTCGCGCCCGCGTTCACCAACCAATGCGACGACAACGGCATCCGCCTGCATCGACTTGGCCAGCCTGGCCAACAGCGTCGACTTGCCCACGCCCGAACCCGCGAACAACCCCACGCGCTGCCCCTGTACCACCGGCAGCATGGTGTTGAGCATGGCCAGCCCGGTCTCCATCCGCGTGCCCAGCGGTTTGCGGGCGACGGCAGCGGGCGGGGCCTGCATGATGTCGCGATCCTGTGTGCCGGGCAGCAGAGGCTTGCCATCCAGTGGTTTCCCGAACGGATCAACCACCCGTCCAAGCCAATGCATCCCCGGCGCAAACTCAGGCGTCTGCTCTAGAATCACCCGGTCGCCCAGACAAACACCATCGGGCGCGGCCGCGGGCAT
The DNA here is from genome assembly GCF_056542685.1 of Ruegeria sp. AB6. Lineage (NCBI taxonomy): Bacteria > Pseudomonadati > Pseudomonadota > Alphaproteobacteria > Rhodobacterales > Roseobacteraceae > Ruegeria > Ruegeria sp. AB6. Next base: position 134,250 of record NZ_JBQGAD010000006.1, read on the forward strand.
CACATGAATCAAATCTGATTCGACATGCAGCACCTCCCCGCCCAGATCCGGACCGCTGCGTCGCCGAAGGGTCAGGTGGTCGCCGATCCGTGCCTGCCCTTCAAGCCCTTGAATTTCAACAACTCCACGCGCCACGCTGGACACGCGCCCCATATGACGAACGGCGGAAAGACGGTCGAATTCGCATTTCAGCGAGCTTGGGTCGAGATCGGACATCGGGGGTTCTCCAACGGGTTTCTGAAAACGGTTTCTAAAGGAATCGGGGTTAAGCCTTGATTGAAATTGATCGAGGGAGAAGCCCCGATGTTCTATGACCTGAACGTCTTTAAGACAGCGCACGCAATGGCAACCCATGCCGGGCAACGGCAGGCGGTAATTGCGCGCAACATGGCCAATGCGGATACGCCGGGCTACCGGCCCCGCGATCTTGAGGCTTTTCAAAAAGCATTTGAAATGATCGGGCGCGAGGGGGCGATGACCGCCACGCGCGCCGGGCATCTGAACGGCAACAACGCGTCGCCGCCTTGGGCCGAATATGACGTCGCGCCCTCGGGCGATCCCAACGGCAACGGTGTCTCCGTCGAGGAAGAGATGTTCAAGGCGGTCGAGGTCAAGCGCCAGCATGACCGCGCGCTGACCATCTACAAATCCTCGATGAACATCCTGCGCACTAGCCTCGGTCGGTCATAAGGAGGCAACCAGATGAGTGATTTTTCCCATTCCCTTGCCGCCTCGACCAGCGCCCTGCGCGCGCAATCGGCGCGTCTGCGACATGTGTCTGAGAATATTTCGAACGCTGATACGCCGGGCTATCGCCGCAAGACCGTGCCGTTTGAAAACGTGCAGAAAGACGGGCGCGAGGTGGTACAGGCCGGGCGGGTCAAGCTGGACCGCCGCGACGCGTCGCGCGTTTACGACCCCGGTCATCCGATGGCGGATGAGACCGGCCATTATCGCGGCTCGAATGTCGATCTGATGATCGAGATCGCCGACGCCCGCGAGGCACAGCGCAGTTACGAAGCCAATCTCAAGATGTTCGACCAGACACGTCAGATGTCGTCGAGCCTGATGGAACTCCTCAGAAAATAAAGGACACCAGAATGGATATCCGAGCCCTCAATGCTGCCCAGAACTATATTGGCGCGCGCCCTGCAACGCAGGCCGATCCCGATCACGCCGGAATGGCGCAAGGATTGCGCAGTACGTTTCAGGATTTCGCCGCGACGCTGAAACAGTCCGAGGCCATCTCGCGGACCGCGATGACCGGCCAGGCTGATCCGCACGCGCTGGTGCAGGCGCTGGCGCAGACCGAACTGGCGGTCGAGACGGCCGTGGTCGTGCGCAACAAAGTGGTCGAGGCCTATCAGGAAATCCTGCGGATGCCGGTCTGACGCGATGCTCAGCGAAGGTCTGTTCTATGACATCGTGCGTCAGGCGCTGTGGGTCGCGGTGATCACCTCGGTCCCGATCCTGGCTGTGGCGCTGGTTTCGGGCCTGATCGTGGGCCTGTTCCAGGCGCTGACCTCGGTGCAGGAGATGACGCTGACCTTCGTGCCCAAGCTGATCGCCATCGTCATCGTGTTCTGGATTTCCATGGGGTTCATGACCCAGACGCTGGTGACGTTCTTCACCACAACCCTTGTACCGCTGATCGCCGGAGGTCGCTGATGGATACCGCCTATACCACCTTGTCCCGCCAGTCGGGGCTGATGAACGAAATGCGGCTGGTGGCGAACAATATCGCCAATGCCAACACCACCGGATACCGCGCGCAAGGCTTGGTGTTTTCCGAATTCGTGCGCGACATGCCCGGCAATCCGTCCTTGTCAATGGCGCGGGCCGAGGTGCGCAACACGTCATTGCAGCAAGGGGTTCTGACTGAGACTGGGGGCGATTTTGATTTCGCCATCGAAGGCGATGGATTCTTCATGGTCGAAACTCCGGCCGGCAATCGATTGACACGGGCAGGGGCGTTCTCGCCAAGCGCCGAGGGAGATTTGGTCACGATGGATGGCCACCGTGTGCTGGATAGCAACGGCGCGCCGGTTTTTGTACCCCCCGACGCGGCCTCGATCGACGTCGGCAGCGACGGCACACTCAGTATTGAGGGGCAGTTGCTGGGACAGCTTGGTGTCTACCGGGTCGAAGATCCCAAGTCCCTGGTGCGCGAAGGCAGCACTCAGTTCCGTAGCGAAGGCGACGTAGTGCCGATCGAAAAGCCGGTGATCGTTCATCGCTTTCTCGAAGGGTCCAACGTCAACGCGATCGAACAAGTGACACGGCTGGTCGAAATCCAGCGCGCCTATGAGCTGGGCCAGAGCTTTCTTGAAACCGAAGACGAACGGGTGCGGGGCGCGCTCAAAGCGCTGATGCGCTGACTTTAGAACGGAGGATCTGACATGCGAGCATTGAAAATCGCAGCGACGGGCATGACCGCGCAGCAAATGCGGGTCGAGACGATCTCGAACAACCTCGCGAATATGAACACCACCGGCTACAACGCGCGGCGGGCTGAATTTGCCGATCTGCACTATCAGCAGATGGCACGGGCCGGGTCGGTGAACGCCAATGATGGCACGGTTTTGCCGACAGGTATTCAGTTGGGGCTTGGCGTCCGCCCCGCTGCGGTGACGGTGCAGCTTGCGCAAGGTGCGTTGTCGGCAACCGGCAGCGATCTGGATGTGGCGATCGAAGGGCGTGGGTATCTGGAGGTGACGTTGCCCAACGGTCAGTCCGCCTTTACCCGCGACGGTAGCCTTAAGCGGTCAGCCGAAGGTCTGATTGTCACCTCGGACGGGTTCGCCGTTGCGCCCGAGATTACAATCCCCGACGACGCGCGCTCAATCTCGATCAACGCAGCGGGCGAGGTCTACGCCTATTTCGACGATGCCGCCGAAGGGCAGCTGCTGGGTGAATTCACCTTGGCAAGTTTTCCAAATGCCAAAGGCTTAGAGGCCATCGGCAGTAACCTGTTCAAAGAGACCGAAGCTTCGGGCGCACCAATTGTCGGATCTCCGGGCGAGGATGGCCTGGGCACGCTGCGACAGGGCTATCTTGAGGACAGTTCCGTCGACGCCGTGCGCGAGGTCACCGAACTGATCGAAGCCCAGCGGGGATACGAGATGAACGCCAAGGTGATCTCGGCCGTCGATCAGATGATGGGCGCAACCACACAGGTGCGCTGATGCGGGTACTGCTTTTTATTCTTGTGATGGCCGGACCCTACGCGGCGATGGCCGATATTGTTGTCCCGACCCGTACGATCCGCGCGAAAGAGATCATCGCGGCCGCCGATCTGGCCACCAAGGAACAGGACATACCCGGGGCGATTTCCAGCCAGGACGTGTTGATCGGGCAGGAGGCGCGCGTGGCGCTCTATCCCGGCCGTCCCATTCGCGCGGGCGATTTCGGACCGCCCGCAATCGTCGACCGCAATGATCTGGTGGTTCTGATTTTTGATCGCCAACCGCTGTCGATAACTGCAGAAGGGCGCGCGTTGGGTCGCGGGGCAGTCGGCGATCGCATTCGGGTGATGAACCTGTCGTCGCGAACCACTGTGACCGGCTTTATCCGAACCGACGGACAAATCGAGGTAAAATGATGTCAGTATATACCAAATCACTCCTACTGGGCGCGTTGGTTCTGACCGCCTGTGGCCGCGTCGATCACCTGGGTAAACCCCCCAGCTTCACACCCAATGAGGATTCGCCCGAACATGTCGCCATGCTTTGGCCCGGCCTGCCACTGCATACGCAGCCCCAACGCGCGGTCGATCAATCGTCGCTGTGGACGGGCGGGCAGCAATCGCTGCTGGGCGATCAGCGGGCGATCAAGAAAGGCGATATCCTGACGGTCGTGATCGAGTTGGATGAAAAAGCCGAGATTTCCAACGACACCAACCGGTCCCGCGCGGGATCCGAAAGCCTTTCGGTGCCCGGTCTGTTCGGGCTGCCGCAAAGAGCGGCAGAGCAACTGCCCGAAGGCGCCTCTTTGGATGAGGCGGTGTCGATTGATTCAGCCTCCAACAGTCGCGGCAAAGGGTCGGTAAAGCGCAAAGAGAAACTGACGCTGCGCGTTGCAGCAACCGTGATTGATGTGCTGCCCAATGGCGTATTGGCGATCTCGGGTTCGCAGGAATTACGGGTGAATTTCGAACTGCGCGAGCTGCTGGTAACCGGCTATGTGCGCCCGCAGGATATCTCGCGCCAGAACGAAATCACGTATGACAAGATTGCCTCTGCGCGGGTGTCCTATGGGGGGCGCGGTCAGATTACCGATGTGCAGCAGCCGCGCTATGGGCAGCAGGTTCTAGACACTCTTCTACCGTTTTGAGGGTTGATTGATGAAAAAACTGATCCCCGTTTTGTTTCTGTTGGCAGGCCTTGGCGTAGGTGTCGGGGCCGGGCTTTTCCTGGCCCCATCCGACGCGCCCGCACAAGAGGGCAAGGAATATGCGTCCGCGGAAAAGGAGCCCAAGGACAAAAAGGCCAAAGATGAGAAACAAAAACCGAAGTTCAAAACGTCGGAGAAAGACGACAAGAGCAGCGATGTGGAATATCTGAAACTGACCAAACAGTTTGTGATACCAGTTGTTGAAGCCGAGCGCATTTCGGCCATGGTAACGATGTCCGTTAGCCTTGAGGCTAAACCGGGCATGACCGACACTTTCTATGCCATAGAGCCGAAATTGCGCGACCGCTTCCTGCAAGTTCTGTTCGATCACGCGAACACAGGTGGGTTTGACGGCAATTTCACCACTTCGGAAAATTTGGACACGCTGCGTAAGTCCTTGTTGGAAGTGGCGCAGAAAGACCTGGGCAAGGAAATCTCGAACGTGATGATCCTGAGCGTGAACCGGCAGGATGCCTGAGCGCATTAAGGTATCTGTTTCTTCTGCAAAGCGCGGCGTCGGTTTTCCGTTTCGATATCGGACAGCCGGGTAACCGCCTGCTGGCGCCCAAACGCGGATCGCAACGCGTCCAGAGCTGCAAGCTTTTGCGATCTCACCCGCGCCAGTTCCATGTTCAACTGACGACGGGTATTGGATTCCCACCCATGCCACAGGATATCTGTTCCGGTGACACGATATCCTTCGGTGTCGTTGGTATCCCGGCGCGTTTGCCGAACTTGACCGTCCAATCGTGCCAGCTGGTTTTGGATGCGGATCTCGGCCTGCAAGATTGGTGCCAGGGCTTGATGCTCTTTCTGGAAAAGTGCGTCTGTGGCTATTTGCAAGTTTGAAAGCTTTTGGCGTTTCATCAAATCTGCCATTTTGCTTTTTTGCGCATTGCCTCGGCAAACCGAATAGCCGCAGCGACGGGTTTATAATGTTCCTCTGCAATCTCCTGCCCGATCTCGACGGTCGCGTGCAGCGCGCGCGCGGTTGGCGGGTCCGAGTGTATTGGAACGCCCGCTGTTCCAGCCGCCGATCGAATGGCGGCTGCGATCTCGTCCACGCCCTTGGCAACACAGACCGGGGCCGAGCCGGCGGCCCGCGACCACTTTAGCGCGACTGCAAAATGGGTTGGGTTGACAACAACCACATCTGCCTTGGGCACGTCCGCCATCATCTGATTTGTCGCGATCTCTTGCGCGCGCTGGCGGCGCTGCTGTTTGACATGCGGATCGCCCTCGGCGTCCTTGGTTTCGTCCTGAATTTCTTTGCGCGACATCCGGTTTTTGCGGATATGCTCGGCATATTGCCAAAGGTAATCCACCGCTCCGATCGCGAGTGCCACGGCGACGACGATAAACAGGAACCGAAACAGCAAATTCATCATCAAAAGCAAAGATGCCTTGGCCGGTGCCGCGCTGGCTGACAAGATCTGGTCCAGATTGGCGCGCAGAAACAGGGCAAGGCAGGTGCCGTAGATCACCAGTTTCACAAAGCTCTTGGCAAATTCGAACAGACCGCCACGCCCGAACTTGTTCTTGGCGTTGGATGGGATCGAAATACGCGAGAGTTTGGGCTTCAGCTTGCTAGGCGCAAAAATCAGGGCCCGCTGGGCAATCAGGCAGAGCAATACGGCCGCGGCGGGCAGGGCGAACAGGATGGACATCGCCACCAGAGCGGTTTTTAGTAGCCCGGCGACCGGATTGACGGCTGGACCCTCGATCAACAATTCTGACAAGTCGCTGGCTTGATCGACCAGAACGACGAACAGTGTCCCCATTTGCTGGACGCCATAACTGCCTGCGACCAGCAGAGCCACCAGGAGCCCCGAATAGGCCGCGACAACCGACAGGTCGTTAGACTTGGCAACTTCGCCCTTCTCGCGTACTTTCTGAAGCTTCTGTGGCGTTGGCTCGAATGACTTGTCACTGTCGTCATCACTGCTCATCTGCTGGCTCCGACCGGGTTGACGATGAAGGAAAACAGCGCGTCGGCCCAGACCGACAAGATCAAAGGCGTGCCGGCAAACAACAGGAACAGACCGGCAAAGGTAATCGCGGGGGCGCCGACAAAAGCCACCATAAGCTGTGGCATGGCGCGGTTGATCACGCCCAGCGCGAGGTTATAGATCAATGATGCGATGACGAACGGCATGGCGAGGCTGAAGGCAAGGCTGAAACTGCGCGCGATCCGCTGCACGCCCCATTCCGACAGGTCCGAGGCTGCTGGGGCCACGCCCATCGGAAACAGAATGTAGCTGTGGATCAGGAATTGCGCGACGTGAACATGTAGCCCCAGCAAGACAGCCAGCGTCAGGCCGGCCAGGGTGAGCACGTAGCCCATAGCCGGAACCGGGTCAGCGGCCGCGCCACCCAGGATCTGGGATAGAGAGGTCGCTTGCGCGGCGATAGAGCCGGCGGTTTGCAGGGCCAGCACGAATAGTCGCAGCCCCAGCCCCAGTGCCACGCCGACCAATATCTCGGTCACGATAAGCCGCACCATCGGCAGCAGGCCGGGGGCCGGGATTGGTGCGGGGGTGGCAGGCAGGATGATCAGTGTGAACGCTACCGAGATGCCCAGTTTCACGCGGGTCGGAATGCTGCGCTCGCCAAATGCGGGCAGCAGAGAAACCAGTGCAGAGACACGCAGGAACACGGCAAAGAGGTGCCACAGCCCATCCCCCAATTGAGGTAGAAGCTCGGGTGGCAGGGCGATCACGCGGGCACCGTTCCGACCAGGGCAGGACGTGCTTCCAGCCCGATTTCCTCGAACGAGAGGACCGGGTTCGCGACGCCGCGCGCGTGCATGATCGTGCGCAGCAATCGCCGTCGCCGGGTCGAGGTCACAACCGCTGGATAAAGCCCATGATCGGCCGATTGTGACACCGTGTTGACGACCCCATCGGCCAGTTTGTTGAACAGGTTGGGCGGCAGCGCCACGTCCAGCCCCGCATTTGGCGCGTCGATCTGGTAGGTCGAGAACGTCTCCTCCCATTCCGGGGCCAGCTGGATCAGCGGGATCGAGCCATCCTCGCGCTTCATCTCGGCCACCAGTTGAAAGCCCAAGCGCTGACGGACCAGTTCGCAGATACCTTCGGGCTGTGTTGTGGTCAGGCGCGCCTCGGCCACGCTTTCCAAGATCAGGGCCATGTTGCGGATCGAAACACGCTCATCCAGCAGCAGCCGCAACACCGCATGTAGCGTGTCGATCGGCACTTTGTCGGGGATCAGTTCATCCAGCAGCTTGCGATTGGCCTCGGCCCGGATCGGATCGCTGAGCTTGGTCATCTCGGCCAGCAGCCGGCGCAGAGATTTCAATGTCAGCAGGCGCGAGAAATTTTGTTTGATGATCTCAAGCAGATGCGTGGCCAGAATCTCGGGGGGAGAGACGATCGTGGCCCCGCTCATCGCCGCGGCCTCTTGATCTTTGGGCAGAATCCAGCGGGCAGGGGCGCCATAGACGGGTTCGGTCACGTCGGTGCCGTCGGGCAGCAAATCTCGGTCGTCCTGTACCAGCGCCAGCACCAGATCTGGGTTCAATTCGCCACGCGCCTGTTCAACCCCGTGGACCTTGACCACATATGTGCCCATGGGCAGATCGGCGCGGTCGGTCAGGCGGATGTCTGGCAGGATCAGACCAAAGGTCGAGGCCACATAGGTCCGCATATTGGCGATCCGGGCATCCAACCCGGTGCCGGGGTTCAGCACCATGCTGACCAGATCCGGCGCAAATTCCAGATGCACGTCGTCCAGATCCAGAATGTCTCCAATCGCCTGAGAAACCGGCGTGTCGTCGGTGGTCGCTGGGCTGATGGCGGCGTCGGCCTCGGCCTTTTGTTTGCGGTGCACGCCGTAGGCCGCATAGCCTAGTACACCTGCCCCAAGGATGAAGGGCAGGAAGGGCAGACCCGGCACCAAAGCAAACAGCACCATCAGCATTGCCACCGTCCCCAACGCCGCCGGGTGCTTGCCCAGTTGTGAGAAAATAGCGTTGTCCGTGGCCCCCTGCGTACCGCCACGCGCCAGCAGCAGCGCCGAGGCGATCGAGATGATCACGGCTGGGATTTGCGACACCAACCCGTCGCCCACGGTCAGGATGGCATAGGTTTCAAACGCCGAGGATATCGGCATCCCATGCACGATCACCCCCATGATCAGGCCCATCACAAGGTTCAGCAGGGTGATCAGCAGACCAGCAACCGCATCGCCTTTGACGAATTTCGAAGCACCGTCGAGCGAGCCGAAGAATGTCGTCTCTTGCTGTTCGCGCTCGCGCCGTTCCTTGGCTTGCTGGTGGTCGATGGCTCCGGCGGACATGTCGCTGTCAATGGCCAGCTGTTTGCCCGGCATTCCGTCCAGGGCAAAGCGCGCACCAACCTCGGCCATGCGGGCAGCGCCCTTGGTGATGACCATGAAGTTCACGATCAGCAGTACGCCGAACACCACCAGCCCCAGGAAGATGCTGCCGCCCATGACGAAATTGGCGAATCCCTCGATCACGTCCCCGGCGGCGCTGGGGCCGGTGTGCCCCTGACCGATGATCAGCTTGGTTGACGACACGTTCAGCGACAGCCGCAGCATCAGTGAGGCCAGCAGGATCGTGGGGAAGGATGAGAAATCCAATGGCCGTTCGATGAACAGGGTCAGAGTGAAGATCAGGATCGCAAGCGCGAAAGACGCCGCCAGACCTACATCCAGCACCCAGGCGGGCATCGGCAGGATCATCATCACGATGACCGTCATCAGCGCCAGCGCCAGCAGGACGGTGGGCGAGAACAGGGAACGAGGGTCGATCTTGGGCACGCGACCCTCCTAGTTGAATGGGATGAAGGCGGTGGTGGTTCCGGTCGCAGGAACCAGCGAGCCAAGTGCAGTGCCGCGCGTTTGGTCGGTGTCCTGCGGGATCAGCGGCGCAGCCGCCCCGGTGAACGGGTCTCGCGCCGCCAGAGGCGTGTCGATAACCTGCTCTAACCCGGTCAGAACGCGCCGGAACCGGCCGGAATAGGCCTGTGCCAGATCCGGCGTGCGCGAGTGATAGGCCCCGGCGGCAGCGGTCCATGACCCAAGCTCAGCATGCAGTTTTTTCAGGAACCGGGCGGCGTATTGTGCGTTTTCGAGTGGGTCGAACATCGCGTCGATCGACCGAAAAGCCTTACCGTGCCACCGGTAGTTGATCTGAAAGCAGCCGACATCAAAGCTGCGTTTGCCTGCTTTGAAGATGTTGAAAAGATAGGTTTTCGCCTCGTATTCCGAAGTAAACCAGAACCCCTTGCCCTCAACATTGATGGTCCAAGGCCATGGGGCAAGCTGGCCGTCCACCGCACGGCCTGTTTCGACCCGCGATATGGCGCGCAGCACGTCCAGCGGCACGTCATGCGCCTGTGCCGCGCGTCGGGCGGCATGGTCGCAGATCCCGGCAGTGCGGGCATCTGGCGCGGCGGCTAGCGATTGCGCGACGAAAAGCGCGACAACCAGTCCTGAGATGAAACGATGGGGCATTCTGCCGGTCCGGGATTCTGATCAGTCCCGGCCAAGCTAGTCCCGCTTAGGTTTACAGAGGGTTATCGGCCAATCAGATTCGATCAATCCGCCGCCCGAACACGACGCTGGTATTGGTGCGCAGAACGCCGGGGATTTTGGCCAGCTCATCCACCAGAATGTCCAAATCTTCCAATCTTGGGGCTTCGGCGGATAGCAACAGGTCGAACTCTCCGTTAATGGACAGGCACAGTTTGACCTCGGGGTAGGCCTCGAGCCGCTTGATGATGCGCGTGGTTTCCTTTTGCTGCACCTCCAGCAGGACAACGACCTGTACGCGGGGGCTGTCTTCGGGTGTAGTCAGTACGACGGAGTAACCTGCGATCACGCCGCGCTCTTCCATGCGGTTGATCCGCTCGTGCACGGTGGTGCGGGCTACGCCCAGCTTGGCCGCGATCTTGGTGGTCGACTCGCGGGCATTGTGTTGCAGGGCGGCGATGATGCGGCGGTCCAGTTGATCCATGACGCCAGATGTAGTGCAAGGGCGGGCAGAGGCTCAAGGCTTGTTATGGGGCGCACGGGTCAGGGACCGGGGCCACAGAAAGCCCATAAACCCGATCCCCCAGGCCGCCGCAAAGGTCATCCAGGCAAAGGTTTGGGTTGTGCCCTTGTCTGTCATCAGCCAGCCCGCAAGGGGATAGAGCACCAACCAGCATAGATGCGACAGTGTGAATTGCGCGGCGAAAAGCGCAGGGCGATCCTCAGGCGGGGCCGAGCGGGTCAGCAAGCGGCCTGCCGGGGTCAGCGTTGCCGAATAGCCAAACCCGACGCAGGCCCAGATCAGCGCGAGGCCGGGCAGCGAGATCAGTGACAGCGCCGACATCGCGGCGGCCACGGCCATCGACAACGTGCCAAAGCTCGCGCCGGTCAGCATGACGTCGCGGTCCCGCAGTTTCTCTAACAGGGCGGGCAGGGCAAAAGCGGCCAGCATTGAACCGCCTCCGAACCCGGCCAGAGCCGTTGCCACTGCGCTTTCCGACAGTCCCAGATCGCCGCGCACAATAACCACCGTGTTGACAATAACCGTCGCGCTGAGGGCTGCAGCCGTCCAGTTCAGCGCCAGCAGCCCCCTGAGGCGTGGTGTGGCCAAATAGATGCGCAGGCCGCGGGTGGTGCGGTCAAAGATACCGCGGGGTTGTTTGGGTTTGGGCGAGGGCAGGACGACCGAAACCACCAGCAGGGCCGAGGCGACAAAACCAACCCCAGTGCCCCAGAACAGGCTGTCAAAGCTGACAATCGTCAGCAAAGCAGCGGCAAGCAGTGGGCTTACGACGCTCTCCAGATCATAGGCCAGCCGGGACAGCGATAGAGCCTTTGTATAGTCGTGCTCATCCGTAAGCACATCCGGGATCGTGGCCTGAAACGCGGGCGTGAACCCGGCCGAGGCCGATTGCAGGACGAAAATCAGCACAAAAACCTGCCAGATCTCGGTTACGAAGGGCAAGCAGACAGCCACAGCCGCACGGACCAGATCCAACACCACCAGCATTTTGCGGCGATCCAGCCGCTCGGCCACGGCGGCGGCAATGGGCGCGACCAGCACATAGGCGACCATCTTGATCGTCAGCGCCGTGCCCAGCACCATGCCAGCGGCATTGCCCGCAAGATCAAATGCCAGAAGCCCTAGCGCAACCGTCGCCAAACCGGTGCCTGTCAACGCCACGATCTGGGCGGCCAACAGGTGGCGGTAAACGCGGTTTCGCAAGATGCTCAGCATGGGCCGGGCGGTCCTTTCCAGTGGAAACGGATACTTGGTTGGTTTTCCCAGCCCAGTCTCAGATGGTCAAGAATCGCGTATCTTGATTGCATTCTATGGATGGCGTTGAGTTCACGGGCCAAACCGCCTATCTCGGGGGCGATACCGCACAAAGGAAGACCCCGTGGCGAACCATCTTTATCAAAACGACCTGCCGGACGGGTTGGACCTTGGCCCTGTCGTGGCCATCGACTGCGAAACCATGGGGCTTAACCCGCATCGCGACCGTCTGTGTGTGATCCAGATGTCGGGCGGCGATGGCAACAGCCATATTGTGCAGGTCGCCAAAGGTCAGACCGAGGCCCCAAACCTGTGCGCGATGCTGGAAAACCCCGACGTACTGAAGCTGTTCCATTTCGGTCGCTTCGATATCGCCGCGATGTATCACGCCTTTGGTGCGCTGGCCGCACCTGTCTATTGCACCAAGATCGCCAGCCGTTTGGTGCGCACCTATACCGACCGCCACGGGCTGAAAAACCTGTGCCAGGAACTGATCGGGGTCGATATCTCGAAACAGCAACAGATGAGCGACTGGGGTGCCGAAACGCTGACAGAGGCGCAGCTGGACTATGCGGCCTCGGACGTTTTGTATCTGCACCGTCTGCGCGAGGCGCTGGACGGTCGGCTGGCCCGCGAAGGCCGGACGGAAATGGCCCAGGCCTGTTTTGACTTCTTGCCGATGCGAGCGAAGCTTGACCTCGCCGGTTGGCCCGAAACGGATATTTTTGCGCACTCATGACCGATACAGACGCCTTCCTGAAAACCGCCCGACAGGTGATCACCGACGAAGCCCGCGCGCTGGACGTGCTGGCCGACAGCCTGAACGAAGACTTTGCCGAGGCCGTGCAGCTGATCCTGCAAGCCACAGGCCGCATTATCATCAGCGGCATCGGCAAATCAGGTCATATCGGCCACAAAATCGCGGCAACTTTGGCCAGCACCGGCACGCCCGCCTATTTCGTTCACCCTGCCGAGGCCAGCCATGGCGATCTGGGCATGGTGTCCAAGGGCGACGTTGTTCTGGCTATTTCGAATTCTGGCGAAGCGCCGGAACTGGCAAACTTGCTGGCCTTTACCCGCCGGTTTGGGATTCCGCTGATCGGCCTGTCCAGCAAGCCTGAAAGCACGCTGATGAAACAGGCGGATGTGCACTTGCTGATACCGTCGATGGGCGAGGCATGTGGGTTTGGCATGGTGCCCTCGATCTCGACCACGCTGACATTGGCGATGGGCGACGCGCTGGCGATCGCGCTGATGAAACATCGCGATTTCAAGCCCGAGGATTTCCGTGCTTTCCACCCCGGAGGCAAGCTGGGCGCGCGGCTCAGCACGGTGCGTGACCTGATGCATACGGGCGAGGCCCTGCCCCTGCTGGCATCCGATGTCGCCATGAGCGATGCGCTGATAGAGATCAGCCAGAAAGGGTTCGGCGTCGCGGGCGTGACAGAAAGCGGTGGCCAGCTTTCGGGGATTATCACCGATGGGGACCTGCGCCGTCACATGGATGGTTTGCTGTCCAAAACAGCCGCGCAGGTGATGACCGAGAACCCGACGACAATCGGACCCGATGCATTGGCTGAAGAAGCCGTGGCGATCATGAATGACCGCAAGATCACCTCGTTGTTTGTGGTCGAACCGGATACGGACGGCCCCGCGCTGGGTCTGCTGCACATTCACGATTGCCTGCGCGTCGGGCTGGGATAAGAGGGCGGGGCCGTGGACAGCCACTCTCGGATGGTGCAGTTCTTGAAGGTGGTCCTGCCGCTGGCGGCCATTGTGCTGTTGTCCACCGTGTTCCTGCTGTCGCGCAGCATCGAAACCGACGTGACGGTCCCCTTCACCCAACACGATATCGAGGAACGTCTGGCCGATCAGGTGGTCACCAATCCGAGCTACCGTGGCACCACGCGCAAGGGCGAAGAGGTACTGATCGAAGCCACGCAAGCCACGCAAGGAACCGAGAACTCTGTGCCCACGGCATCCGAGTTTCAGGGCAGGCTGGGGCTTTTGAATGGCGGTATCATCACGCTGGATTCCAATTCGGGCACGATCCGCCCTGACAAGAACACGGCAACCTTCGTGGGAGATGTCGTGATTACCACGACCGACGGTATTCGGGTGACAACCGATCACCTGAACACGGCCTTGGACGAAATTCGGGGTGATACGCCGGGTCAGATTGACGGAACCGGCGCGATCGGCGATTTCTCGGCCGGTCGTATGACATTCGGGGCGGAAAAAAAGGACGGTCCGGTCCATATTCTTTTTACAGATGGCGTGAAGCTGATATACCAGCCGCAACAAGCAGAAAGATAAGCTGTGTTCGATTTTTGTACTGTCCTTCTTACCGTCTCTTTGCTGGCCGGTGCCAACCTGGCTGCGGCGCAGGGAACCCAGGTCGCGTTTGGTGCCGTCAAGGCAGACCCCAGCCTGCCGGTCGAGGTGACATCGGAATCGCTGAACGTGAACCAGGAGGACGGCTCGGCCGAGTTCGTGGGCAACGTGATCGTCATCCAGGGCGAAATGCGGCTGACTGCGGGTCGGGTACTGGTGATCTACAATGAGGACCGCTCGGGTATCGAGCGGATGGAGGCCACGGAAGACGTTGTTCTGGTCAGCCCGCCCGATGCGGCGGAAGGGGATTGGGCGGAATATACCATCGACTCGGGCCAGATCGTCATGCGCGGTAACGTTCTGCTGACCCAGGGCCCCAGCACGATCAGCGGCGATCAGATGAATGCAAACCTGACCTCTGGGTCGGCAACGGTGACGGGCAACGTCAAGACGATCCTTCAGCAGGGGGCCAACTGATGGCGCGACCCAGTCTGAGCGTGACCGAGGGCACATCGGGGCTCAGGATCGAAAAGCTGCGCAAATCCTACCGGAAGAAAACGGTTATCCGCGATGTCTCGATGACATTGGGCCGGTCCGAGGTTGTGGCGCTGTTGGGCCCCAACGGGTCGGGCAAGACCACGACCTTTTATTCCGTGGCTGGGCTGGTTTTTCCCGAGGCTGGAACCGTGACCATCGACGGTCAGGTGGTGACGACCCTGCCCATGTACCGCCGCGCACGGCTTGGTATCGGGTATCTGCCGCAGGAGATGTCGATTTTCCGGGGTATGAGCGTTGAAGACAACATATTAGCCGTGCTGGATATCACCGTAAACCACGCGCATCGCCGCAAAGAACGGCTGGAAGAGCTGTTGTCCGATTTCTCGATCGAACATCTGCGTCGCGCGCCTGCGCTGGCCCTGTCTGGTGGCGAACGGCGCCGGGTCGAGATCGCGCGTTGTCTGGCGGCTGACCCCAAGTATTTGCTGCTGGACGAACCTTTTGCCGGTGTGGACCCGATCAGCGTGGGCGATATCCGTCACCTTGTGGCCGATCTGAAAAAGCGCGGGATCGGTGTTCTGATCACCGATCACAACGTGCGCGAGACGCTCGAGATCGTGGATCGCGCCTATATTCTGCATGATGGTCAGGTACTTATGTCCGGAACGCCGGACGAAGTAGTCGAAAACGAAAACGTGCGCCGCGTCTATCTGGGCGAAAACTTCCGTATTTCATAGGTTTGCGTGGTATTGCGCCGGATGCATGGCGGAAATCTCGTATATACACGCCTGTTTTGATTGACTCTTCCTCCGTCTCTTGCCTCAATTGGGGCATGGCATTTCCTCGGTTCCAGTCTGGATCACGATGCCCCTTCTTCGAAGGGATCAAGTTCCGGCTACCGCGGAACATGTCGATACCCCCCACCCGATAAAAAAAAGCGCGTTGTATTTCACAGCGTCTAAATGGGTGTGAATTGTGAAGGAGATCACATGCGTTACCAAATCAGCGGAAAACAGATCGACATCGGCGAAGCACTTCAGACCCATGTGCAGACCGAACTTGGCGAGGTGGTGGGCAAATACGCCCAGCGACCGACCGACGCCAATGTCGTCTTTTCCCGTTCTGCGCATGAATATGTGTGCGAGACCACCGTACATCTTTCCACCGGCCTGACGGCGCAGGCCAAAGCCCACGCAACCGAGATTTATGCAGCATTCGAGGGGTGCTGTGACAAGATGGAAACACAATTGCGCCGATACAAACGCCGTCTCAAGGACCATCACAAGGATCGGTCCGAGCCGGTTGAACTCTTTGGAGCTTCCTCTTATATCCTCGCCTCTGACGAATCTGAGTCGGCGGATGAGCCTGAAACTTTGCAGCCGATGATCGTGGCTGAGATGGAAACCAAGATCCCATCGCTGAGTGTTGGTGAAGCCGTTATGCAGATGGAACTGGCTGGTGCCCCGGTGCTGGTGTTCCGGAATGAGAACAAGGATGGATTGAATGTCGTGTATCGTCGGGAAGACGGAAACATCGGCTGGATTGATCCGTAACAGGCAAGATTAGAAAGACGTGCCCCTGCGCCAGTGGGGGCATCGTCATGGAGCGTTATCATGGAGCTTTCGAGCATTCTGAAGCCCGAAGCAGTGCGTGTGTTATCCGCCGCATCCAGCAAGAAGCGGTTGTTTCAGGAAATCGGCGATGTTGCGGCTGCGACACTGGGTCTGGACGCGCAGGTCGTTGTGGATGCGCTTCTGGAGCGTGAAAGCCTTGGGCCCACAGGCGTGGGCCATGGCGTTGCTCTGCCTCATGCGCGGCTGACCGAGCTACAGGATGTCTCGGGCGTGTTTGTCATGCTGGAAAAGCCGATTGATTTCGGGTCGGTAGACCGGCAGCCTGTTGACATCGCTTTTGCATTGTTCGCCCCCGAAGAGGCGGGAGTGGATCACCTGAAGGCACTGGCGCTGGTATCTCGGACGCTGCGCGATACCTCGGTTTGCGCCAAGCTGCGGGCCAATCCCGATCCAGTCAAGCTCTATGCGATTTTGACCGAAGCGCAATCCATGCAGGCGGCTTAATCGTTTGATTGAAAAAGAAAAGCCCCCGAATATCGGGGGCTTCTTATGTAAGTGGCTGTGGTCAGCCGCCGGTTCCCATTTCCAGAGTCCACCAGATTTTCCCGCCATTCTCCTGATGCCAGGCAAAGCCCATTTGTGTGGCCTTTGGGTCCAGAATAACCGAGCGTGGCCCCGGTTCCTGCATCCAGGCGGCCAGCGTTTCGGTTTCGGTTTCGAATGTCTCGGAAATTGCCTCGCCCAGAAATGTGCCGAAATATCCCACACGCGCCGCCCGGTCGATTGGCGAAGAGCCGTCGGACCCGAAATGCCATGGCCGGTTCTGACGCGCCATGTCCTTGGAGTGGGTCGCGGCAGCGGCGTTCAGCTGCGCATTCAGTTGAACCGGTTGTAGTCCCGACGCCTGACGCAGCGCGTTGACCGAATCAAGCATGCGGAATTGCAGTTTTTCGGGATTGCCTCGAATCTTGTAGACAGTCGGCAAAGGACGCCCGTCGGCACCGTAAGTCGGCGTGCTGCTAGGGGTACATGCTGCCAGAGCAACGAGGCAAGCAAACAATAAAGAAATAATACGCGTCATGGTGGGCCTGATGTTTCTGTTGTCCTAGGGCATAGCGCGCTCGACGGTGTTGGGCAAACCTGCAATAGCCGATTCTCGCGTGATTTTGCCGGTTTGGTTTGCGAAAGACGCATTCTGGCAATAAAATACGTCAGTTTTTCAGATTTGGTATAGAGAGGGACCGCTCGATATGGTCAAGAAACCTATTCCGGCGACAAGTCGCCGCGTATTTCTGACGACCGCCACAGCGGCGCTGGCGTCACCTGCGATTGCGCAATACATCCCCGGTGATCCGCTCAGGCCGGCCCCAGAGCCCGAACCTCAGGTGCGCCGCAATATTTCTGGCTTCCGCGCTTTGGATTGGAAACCCTATTTCGACAACACTCGAAACGGCGCAATTTTGGTCGATACCATCTCACGGGCGCTACATTATTGGTCAGAAGATCAAAGTGTGTACAAACTGTATCCGTCTTCAGTGCCCTTGACCGAGGAATTGACCCGCCGGGGACGCACCAGCGTGATCCGAAAAGTCGAAGGTCCAAGCTGGGCGCCGACGCCGTCGATGAAGAAACGCAACCCGGAATGGCCGGACTATATTCCACCGGGTCCGGATAACCCGTTGGGAACGCACGCTTTATATCTAAGCTGGAAATACTATCGCATTCATGGAACCCACGATACGCGCAAAATCGGGCGTAGATCATCCAATGGCTGCATCGGTCTTTTCAACGAAGATATTGCCGAGTTGTTTTCGATGGCCAATGTTGGCACGCAAGTGTTGCTAATTTGACGACAAAATCGCGCGTGAACCCGCTTGCGACGCAAGTTCCATTTGCATTCCAGTCGGATAGCTGGTTAGAAAAATATACGAGGTAAGTCTTGGGTGTGCGGTTTCGCTAGTTGGAGCCGTACTTATTCTGGAGGTTAATATGAAGAAACTCGTTCTCGCCGCTGCACTGACCGCTGCTGCATCGACCGCTTTTGCTGGCAACCTGGAAGAGCCGGTTGTTGAAGCACCTGTTGTAGTCGAAGAAACTCAGGGTTCGTCGCAGGGCATCATCCTGCCGCTGGTCCTGCTGGTTGTGGTTGCCGCAGCTGTTGCAGCAAGCTAATTCGACGAGCATAATACACAGAAAAGGCGGTGGAGCATTCCACCGCCTTTTTTTATGCGCTCATGCAGGCGCCGGATCAGGTCGGGTTTAGTCGAGCCAGCCCTTCAGATTGTCTTCGATGACCTTGCCAAGAGCTGCGATATGCGCGTCGTCGTCATTGAGGCAGGGGATGTAGGTAAAGCTCTCGCCGCCGGCTTCTTCAAAGCTTTCCTTGATCTCTTCGTTGATCTCTTCCAGCGTTTCGATGCAATCGGCGGAAAAGGCCGGAGCGATCACGGCGATGTTTTTCTTCCCCTGACGTGCCAGGTCCGCCACGTGATCGACCGTATAGGGTTTCAACCATTCCTCGGGCCCGAATCGCGACTGGAAGGTTGATACAAGCTGATCATCCGCCCAGCCCAACCGTTCTTTCAGCAGGCGAGAGGTTTTTGCACATTGGCAGTGATAGGGATCGCCCTGCTGCAAATAGCGGTCCGGCATCCCGTGATATGAGCAGACCAGAATATCAGGCTTGGTCTCCATCGCGGCGTAAGCCTGTTCCACAGATCCGGCCAGCGCGTCGATATAAGCGGGTTCGTCGAAATAGGCAGGCACGGTGCGTGACGCAGGTTGCCAGGCTTCTTCCATCAACGCGCGGAAGAACTGGTCATTGGCGGTGGCGGTCGTGGCGCCCGCATATTGCGGATAGAGCGGGAAGAACAGGATTCGGTCACAGCCCGCTGCCACCATTTCGCGCACTTTGGATTTGGTCGAGGGATTGCCGTAGCGCATACAGAAATCGACCATCACCCGATCGCCATAGCGCGCTTGCATCGCATCGCGCATCTTGGCGGTTTGATCCTTGGTGATCGTCATCAGCGGGCTTTCGCCTTTTTCGTGATTCCAGATCGATTTGTAGGCCTCGCCCGAACTGAAGGGCCGCTTGCTGAGGATGATCCCCTGCAAGATCGGCTGCCATTTCCATTTCGGATAGTCGATGACGCGCTGGTCCGAAAGAAACTCGTTCAGATATCGGCGCATTGGCCAATAGGTGTAATCGTCCGGAGTGCCCAGATTGGCCAGCAGGATGCCGACGCGGCCCATTTTGACCTTGGGGTGGTCTTCGGGGGCATGAGCGGGTCGAGTGGCGTCAAACATGGGATTGTTTCCTGAATTCGTCGTGTTCCGGGCTGAGATAAACGGAAATGGTCCGCCGTCAATCGGACAGTTTGCCTTCTTTTGTCCCCAATGCATCGGCAAGGCGGGTTTGGGCCGATCCCGGGCGAAGGGGCTTTTGCTGACTGTCATCTGGGGACCAGCCGGTCAGGCAAATCAGTTCATAGGTGGTTTTCAACCGCCCTTGGGGGGTTGCGAAGTGTTCGGCGTATATCTGCTGGGCGCGGTCAAAGACCTGTCGCCGAGTGGGGCGTCTGATGCGGTCGGTTAGGCTGTTGGTCTCGCCCATTACGCGCAGATCCTGCATCAGATGTCGCAGGTCGCGGTATTCGGCCGTCAGTCGCGCCGTGTCGGCCACCGGCAGGGCCAGCCCGGCCCGTTGCAGCAAGCCGCCCATATCACGCAGCTCTCCCATCGGCGCGATGCGTGGGCTGAGCCCGCCCGAGACCTCGATCTCGGCCTGACCCAATGCTGCGCGCAGCTCGTGCAGGGTTTCTCCGCCCAGACAGACCACCAGCAGCAGCCCGTCAGGCTTTAGCGCCCGATGGCATTGGATCAACTGGCCTACGGGGTCGTTGGCCCAGTGCAGCGCCATAGCGTGAATCACCAGATCATGCGCACCGGGGGTCAGGGCCAGCACCTCATCATCGGCCACGATCTGTGCCTCTGGGAACACATCCCGCCAGATATGGGCAAACGGCGTCACCACAGCCGGGGCCGTAAAGGTTTTGTTAACCATGCTGAGTCGATCCTGAACCTCGTCCACGGCGGCGCGGTGCAGGAACAGGGCCTCGTCCCGGGTGCGGGCGCGATGCAGGGTCAGGGCCTTGCGGTCGAACAGAGAGGGTGCGTTGGAAGCAGGCAGTTTCATAGGGCGCAAGTATCGCATCTGGCCGCGGATTCAAACCGCCCTTCAGATGATCTATCCACCGCGTTGCATGGGCTGCGGCGAGTTGACCGAGTCTGACTTTGGCCTTTGCGGCGCGTGCTGGCGTGACACGCCGTTCATCGGCGGGGTCGTCTGCGAAAGCTGCGGGTTACCTCTGCCGGGTGAGGCGGATGGGTACCGGATCGAATGCGATGACTGCATGAAGACGCCCCGGCCATGGCAGGCCGGGCGGTCGGCGCTGTTATATGACCGCAAGGCGCGAGGACTGATTTTGGCGTTCAAACACGGGGACCGGCCCGAACTGGCGCGCCCCGCTGCGCGCTGGATGACCGAGGCAGGTCGGGATTTGTTCCGCAAAGACATGCTTGTGGTGCCGGTGCCCTTGCATTGGTCCCGATTGCTGAAGCGACGCTACAATCAATCCGCACTGTTGGCGCAGCACTTGGGCCAGCAAACCGGGCTGGAGGTCTGCCCCGATCTTCTGACCCGCCGGGTCAAAACGCCGGTTCTGGACGGGAAAACCGCCGCGCAAAGGGCCGAGACGCTGGAAAACGCCATCGCGCCCCATCCCAGGCGCATCAGCCGGATACAGGGTCAGGATGTCCTGCTTGTCGATGACGTGATGACCTCGGGTGCGACGCTGGCGGCCTGTGCCCGTGTCTGCATGGATGCAGGGGCAAATCATATTTTCGTGTTGACCCTAGCGCGCGTTGCCAAGGATGCCTAATTCGCGCAGGATTACGCGAAACCCGAAGGGATGATTTATGAAACCGGTTGAGATCTACACATCGCCTCTGTGCGGCTTCTGCCATGCGGCCAAGCGTCTGCTGAAGCAGAAAGGCGTCGAGTTCAAAGAGGTTGACGTCTTCATGCACCCCAAACGCAAGCCCGAGATGATCAAGCGCGCCGGCGGCAAACGCACCGTGCCGCAAATCTTCATCGGCACCCAGCACGTAGGCGGCTGTGATGATCTGTACGAGCTGGACCGTCAGGGCAAGTTGGATCGCCTGCTGGCGGCATGAAGACTGCGCTGCTGCAGATCACCTCGTCGGATGATCCGTCTGACAATCTGAACATGGTGCGCGCCCTGATGGCCGAGGCGGCCACGCAGGGCGCGCTGTTCATTCTGACGCCCGAGGTGACGAACTGCGTCTCGACCTCGACCACGCGGCAACGCGAGGTGTTGCAGCACGAAGAAGATGACCAGACGCTGGCGGGCTTGCGCGAACAGGCTGCTGCGCTGGGCGTGTGGTTGTTGATCGGCTCGCTTGGGATCAAGACGCACGACGCCGATGGGCGCTTTGCCAACCGGTCGTTTATGATCGATCCGCGAGGGCAGATCGTGGCGCGCTATGACAAGATCCATATGTTCGACGTGCAGGTCTCGGAAACCGAAACCTTCCGCGAGTCGAAGAACTATCGCCCCGGCGACCGGGCCGTGATTGCACAGACCGATTTCGGTAAGGTCGGTATGGCCATTTGCTATGACATCCGTTTTCCGCACCTCTTTGCTGCCTTGGCGCAGGCGGGTGCGCGAATTCTGACCGTTCCGGCGGCGTTTTCTCCGGTCACGGGCAAGGCGCATTGGGAATCGCTGCTGCGCGCGCGGGCGATTGAGACCGGCTGTTGGGTGCTGGCCCCGGCGCAAACGGGTGCGCACCCGAAAACGCGCGGAAAAACACGACATACGCATGGCCACACCATGGCCATTGCCCCGTGGGGAGAGGTCGTCATCGACGCAGGCACCGATCCGGGCATTCACATTTTCGATTTGGATGATAGTTCTGTGTCAGAGGCGCGCCGCCGCGTGCCCTCATTGACGCACCTGCGGCCCTTCGAAGGGCCCTGACCCAAGATCGGACCATGGCAGACGACACCAATGCCCTTGCGGTCACGCTGTTCAGCGAGATCCTGACCGCAGACCAACTATTGCGCAACCGGCTCAGCCGGGTGCTGCCCAAGGGCATGGAGATCTCGCATTTCTCGGTGCTGAACCATCTGGTGTTCGTGGGCGATGAGCGAACGCCCGCGCAACTGGCCAGCACATTCCACGTCACGCGCGGGGCGATGACCAATACCTTGGCTAAGCTGGAATGGGCCGGATACATCCACATCCGCCCCGACTGGGACGATGCCCGCCGCAAGATGGTCGCCATCAGCCCCGCCGGTCGTCGCGCGCGCGATCAGGCGATTTCGTCGATTGCCCCGCTGATCAACCGTGTGGTCGGAGAGCTTGGGCCGGAACGCGTCCGCAGCACGTTGCCGGTTCTGCGGGATTTACGATTGCAGTTGGAGGGGGAGTAGCCTCAGGCAGGCTTCACACTCGCCGTCACATAGTTCACGCTCAAATCCCGGTCCGAGATCGACCAGCTCCACAGGATCGGGTTGAAGACGAACCCCTTGCGGTCCACCGGGTCCAACCCGGCTTGGCGCAGCAGGTCGAACAGCTCATCGGGGGTGATGAACTTGTTCCATTCATGGGTGCCGCGCGGCAGCCAGCGCATGACGACTTCAGCCCCGAAGATGGCCATCGCATAGGATTTCGGGTTGCGGTTGATGGTGGAACATACCTGCAACCCGCCGGGTTTCAGCAATTGCTGCGTGGCGGTGAGATAACCCAGAGGGTCGGCCACATGTTCGACCACCTCCATATTCAACACCACGTCGAATTGCTCGCCCGCGGCGGCCATGTCCTCGGCGGTGGTGTGGCGATAATCGATCTCAAGCCCCGACTGCTCGGCATGAATGCGGGCGACGGGTAGATTGCGCTCGGCGGCGTCTGCGCCCACGACCGTCGCGCCCAGACGCGCCATCGGTTCGCTCAGCAGCCCGCCGCCGCAACCGATATCCAGCAGGCGCAGGCCCTCGAAAGGTTTCGTAGCCGTCAGATCGCGGTCAAATTCACCCGCAATCTGCTGTGTGATATAGTCCAGACGGCACGGATTGAGCATGTGCAAGGGTTTGAATTTCCCATGCGGGTCCCACCATTCTGCGGCCATTGCCTCGAATTTTGCGATCTCGGACGGGTCAACCGTGTTCGGATGCGCTTGCATTCCTGTCTCCGTGTGCTCTTTTACGATTAAAGACTATATAGGGCCCTAATGGATAAGTACCCGGACCAAAAGCGCGCAGTTCAATATCTGTACCCGCCGATCGACCCGTTCGATCAGCGGATGGTCGATGTGGGCGATGGGCACCGTATTTATATGGAGCAATGCGGCAATCCCGAAGGGCTGCCGGTTGTGATCCTGCATGGCGGCCCCGGTGGCGGGTGCAGCCCGGCGATGCGGCGCTATTTCGATCCGCGTGTGTTCCGGGTGATTCTGTTTGATCAACGCGGGTGTGGCCGGTCGCGGCCCCATGCGTCGGTGGTGGATAACACGACGTGGGATCTGGTGGAGGACATCGAGCGGTTGCGGACGCTGCTGGATATCGACGACTGGACGGTGTTTGGCGGCAGCTGGGGGGCGACCTTGGCGCTGATCTATGCGCAGGCGCATCCGGACCGGGTGAACCGGCTGGTGCTGCGCGGTGTGTTTCTGGCCACGCAGGCCGAGCTGGATTGGTTCTATGGCGGTGGTGCGGGCAAGTTCTGGCCCGAGCAATGGGCGAAATTCACCGCTCTGCTGACCGAGGATGAGCTGTCGGACACCATAGGCGCCTATCACAAACGCCTGTTCTCGGGCGATCGGGCGACGGAAATCCTGTATGCGCGGGCCTGGTCGGCGTGGGAGAACGCGCTAGCTTCGATCCACTCGCACGGGTCCACGGGGGAAAGCCCCGGAGAATACGCGCGTGCCTTTGCGCGGCTTGAGAATCATTACTTCACCCATGGCGCGTTTCTTGAGAAGGACGGTCAGATTTTGGATCAGGTGGATCGGATCGCCCATATCCCCTGCCATATCGTGCAGGGGCGCTATGACATGATCTGCCCGCCGCAGGCCGCGTGGTCTTTGGCCGAACGTTGGCCCAATGCTGAGCTGAAGATGGTGCGACAAGCAGGCCATGCCCTGTCCGAACCCGGCATCAGCGCCGAGCTGGTGCGGATCATGGACCGCGTGGCGGAGGGCATCGCATGACCCAGATGGACCGTCGTGCCTTATTTGCCTCGGGTGCTGCGGCGGCTTTGCTGGCGGCCACAGGGACCTCGCTGGCGGATACGCCCAAAAAGGGCGGAACGCTGCGGCTGGCCGTGCCACGTGATGACAGTTTGGAGCAGATTGCGCGTGGGGCTGTCTTTGACACTCTGACCGAGATCGCGCCCGATGGCACCTTGCGCGGCGAATTGGCGACCGGGTGGCACACCGATGCGGATGCGCGAGTCTGGAGCTTTGACCTGCGCGGCGATGTGACCTTCCATGACGGCGGGGCGCTGGATGTGGCGGATGTGGTGTCGGTGCTGCAACAGGTCGGACGGGCTGAGGCGCTGTCGGCAGATTCACTGCGGCTGGAACTGACCGAGGCCAATCCCGGCCTGCCTTTCCTGTTGGCCGATACCCGGTTCGCCATCACGAGGGACGGGCAGGGCGTGACGCCTTTGTGCACCGCCAATGGCACCGGGTGCTACAAGGTCGAACGGGCCGAGGATGATCGGCATTTTCTGGGCCGCCGGGTGGCGGATCACTACAAGGACGGGCAGGCCGGATGGGCCGATGCGCTTGAGGTTATCGTGATCCCTGACGCCCGCGTCCGGGCCGAGGCGTTGCGCGACGGGTACGTGGATGTCGCGGCGCTGCCAGATCGTGATGGGCTGATGGATCAGCGCGGCCTGCGCTATCACCCCAGCCAAGATGACATGGCGCTGGCCGTGGCCGGACAGGTGGGTATGCCACGCCAGATCGGGGGCCGCGCGCTGGACGACGGACGCATCGCTGAACGGTGGTGGCTGGCCTGACCTGATCACGTTTCACGCCGGGGGTTGCAGACTCGGGAAAGCCTGCGTATATGCAGTTGCAACAGCGGCGCGTTGGACTTCTGGTTCAAGGCTCCACCGGAAAATACGACGGGCCGCGCGCCCGTTTTTTTGTGCCCGATTGAAGGGTAGAGATCTGAATGACAAACGACCTGATTGCCAAAGCTGCCATCGACCGGCGACTGGCCGAGATCATCACCCCCGTGATCGAGGATCTGGGGTATGAGCTTGTGCGCATCCGCCTGATGAGCGGCAAGACCACCACGTTGCAGATCATGGCTGACAAGCCCGATGGTGGCATCGAAGTGGATGACTGCGCTGAGATTTCTAACGCCGTCAGCGCCACGTTGGATGTCGAGGATCCGATTTTGGACGCCTATACGCTAGAGGTGTCCAGCCCTGGTATCGACCGCCCTCTGACCCGTCTCAAGGATTTTGAGAATTTCGAAGGGTATGAAGCGAAGATTGAAACCGCGGAACTGATCGACGGCCGCCGCCGCTTTAAGGGTGAGCTGGCCGGGATCGAAGGGGATGAAGTTCTGATCAATATCCCCGAGGGAGATGAGACGATCACCATCGGTCTGCAATTCGACTGGCTGAGCGATGCCAAGCTGGTTTTGACCGATGACCTGATCAAGGAAATGCTGCGCCAGCGCAAAGACGCTGGATCCTTAAACGAAAACGCTTTCGACGAGATTGAGACCGAAGGGTCCGAAGAGGAGACGAACTGATGGCAATCACCTCAGCCAACCAGCTGGAGCTGCTGCAGACCGCCGAGGCCGTGGCCCGCGAAAAGATGATCGACCCCGGTCTGGTTGTCGAAGCGATGGAAGAATCGCTCGCCCGTGCCGCCAAGAGCCGCTACGGCGCCGAGATGGACATCCGTGTCAGCATCGACCGCAAGACAGGTAAGGCGACCTTTACCCGCGTCCGCACCGTGGTTGAGGATGAGGAGCTGGAAAACTATCAGGCCGAGTTCACCGTCGAACAAGCCAAGCAGTACATGGAAAACCCTGAGGTCGGTGACGTCTTCGTCGAAGAAGTTCCTCCGGTTGAAATGGGCCGTATCGCGGCACAATCCGCTAAGCAGGTGATCCTGCAGAAGGTCCGCGAAGCGGAACGTGACCGTCAGTACGAAGAGTTCAAGGATCGCGCAGGCACCATCATCAACGGTGCGGTCAAGCGCGAGGAATTCGGCAATGTCATCGTCGATCTGGGCGGTGCCGAGGCCGTTCTGCGCCGCAATGACAAGATCGGCCGTGAAAGCTATCGCCCGAATGACCGCGTACGCGCCTATATCAAAGAGGTTCGCCGCGAGGTTCGTGGCCACCAGATCTTCCTGTCGCGCACCGCGCCGGAATTCATGGCCGAGCTGTTCAAAATGGAAGTGCCGGAAATCTATGACGGCATCATCGAGGTCAAGGCCGTGGCTCGTGACCCCGGTTCGCGCGCCAAGATCGCCGTGATCTCGTATGACGGCTCGATCGATCCTGTCGGCGCCTGCGTTGGTATGCGCGGCAGCCGCGTGCAGGCCGTTGTGAACGAGCTGCAGGGCGAAAAGATCGACATCATCCCGTGGAACGAAGATCAGCCGACCTTCCTTGTGAACGCTCTGCAACCCGCCGAAGTGTCCAAGGTGGTTCTGGATGAAGAAGCCGGCAAAATCGAAGTTGTGGTGCCTGAGGAGCAGCTCTCGCTGGCAATCGGTCGCCGCGGTCAGAACGTGCGTCTGGCCAGCCAGCTGACCAACCTGGACATCGACATCATGACCGAAGCCGAAGAATCGGCACGTCGTCAGAAGGAATTCGAAGCCCGCACGCAGCTGTTCATGGAGACGCTGGATCTGGACGAATTCTTCGCGCAATTGCTGGTTTCCGAAGGCTTCACCAACCTTGAAGAGGTCGCTTATGTCGAGATCGACGAGCTGCTGGTGATCGACGGCGTCGATGAAGGCACCGCGCAGGAATTGCAGACCCGCGCGCGTGAATTCCTGGAAGCACAGGCCAAGGCGGCTCTGGATGCAGCCCGCGCGCTTGGAGTCGAGGATAGCCTTATTGAATTCGAAGGCCTCACACCCCAGATGGTAGAGGCGCTGGCCAAGGATGACGTGAAGACTCTGGAAGACTTCGCCACCTGCGCCGACTGGGAACTGGCCGGTGGCTGGACCACGGTCGACGGCGAGCGCATCAAGGATGATGGTGTTCTGGAACCTTTCGGCGTGACGCTGGAAGAGGCACAGGACTTGGTCATGACGGCACGCATCATGCTGGGCTGGGTTGATCCGGCCGAGTTGGAGCAAGCCGACGAAGAAGGCGAGATCGAAGAGGAGGCCGAGGCCTGATCTCAGGGCCTCGGGGTGGCGTGAATGGGTCGCGGTGGCGTCCATAAGGATCGGTCGGACGGACCCGAACGCAAGTGCATCGCCACGGGTGAGGTTCAGCCCAAATACGGGCTGATCCGCTTTGTGATGGGGCCGGATGGTCAGGTCTTTCCCGATGTCGCGGCGAAATTGCCGGGGCGCGGGGTCTATGTGGCGGCGGATCGTACCGCGCTGGACAAGGCCGTTGGCAAAAAGCTGTTCTCGCGCGGGTTCAAGACGCAGGCGACTGCGCAAACGGACCTGGCGGATGAGGTCGAAAAGCAAGTCGCGCGGCGGGTGATCGAGCTGATCAGTCTGGCGCGCAAATCCGGTGACGCGGTTGCCGGGTATGAAAAGGTCAAGACGTGGCTGGACCGGGAAGAGGCCCAGGTACTGATTCAGGCCAGCGATGGATCGGGGCGCGGCAAGTCGAAACTCAGCACGCCGCACTTCGGAAAATACATCGGATGGCTGACTGCGGATGAATTAGGGGCGGCATTTGGGCGCCAAACCGTGATTCATGCGGCGCTGGCCTCTGGCGGACTCGCCAAACGTGTTGTAGAGGAAGCGCAGCGCCTGCGTGGCTTGCGCGAAACGGATGACGGCGGCAAGGGCCGCACGGAAGGGTAAGAAGCTTTATGAGCGATAGTGACGGCAAAAAGACATTGGGTCTTCGTGGCGGGGCACGCCCCGGAAATGTGAAACAGAGTTTCAGCCACGGACGCACCAAGAATGTCGTGGTGGAAACCAAACGCAAACGCGTGGTGGTCCCCAAGCCGGGTGCCGGAAAGCCGAGCGGCGGTGCAACGCCTTCGGGTGATCCGTCGCGCCGTCCTGCCGGGATTTCCGACGCCGAAATGGCCCGCCGGATGAAGGCGCTGCAGGCCGCTAAAGCGCGCGAGGTCGAAGAGGCCGCCGCCCGTGAGGCTGCTGAAAAGGCGCGTGAAGAAGAACGCGCCCGTCGCCGCGCGGAACAGGAAGCCAAGGAACGCGAACAGCGTGAGGCTGAAGAAAAGGCACGTGCCAAGGCCGAGGAAGAAGAGCGAAAGCGTCAGGAGGCAGAAGAAGCCGCCAAACGCGCCGCCGCTGCCCCCGCGCCCGAAGAGCCCAAAGCCGCGCGCAGCCCAGCCAGCAAGCCCGCACCTGCGGCTGCTCCGCGCAAGCAGGATCGCGAGCGTGAACAGCGCGGTCGTGGCAAGGGCCGTGATGACAACCGCCGCTCGGGTAAACTGACTCTGGGTCAGGCCACCGGTGGCGAAGGCAACCGCCAACGCTCGATGGCTGCGATGAAGCGCAAGCAGGAACGTGCGCGCCAGAAAGCCATGGGTGGTTCGGTTGAACGCGAAAAGGTGATCCGCGACGTTCAGCTACCCGAGGCGATCATGGTTTCGGAACTGGCCAACCGTATGGCCGAGCGTGTCGCTGATGTTGTCAAATCGCTGATGCAGATGGGCATGATGGTCACGCAAAACCAGACCATCGACGCCGATACCGCGGAACTGATCATCGAAGAGTTTGGCCACAAGGTCACTCGTGTCTCCGATTCGGATGTGGAAGACGTCATCAAAGAGGTCGAGGACAAGGACGAGGACCTGCAGCCGCGTCCGCCGGTCATCACCATCATGGGTCACGTTGACCACGGTAAAACCTCGCTGCTGGATGCGATCCGCGACGCGCGCGTTGTGGCCGGTGAAGCCGGAGGCATCACCCAGCATATCGGCGCCTATCAGGTGAAAACCGATGGCGGCACCACGCTGACCTTCCTGGATACTCCGGGCCACGCGGCCTTTACCTCGATGCGCTCGCGCGGGGCTCAGGTCACGGATATCGTGGTTCTGGTGGTTGCCGCCGACGACGCGGTGATGCCGCAGACCATCGAGGCGATCAACCACGCTAAAGCGGCCGAAGTGCCGATGATCGTGGCGATCAACAAGGTCGACAAGCCGGATGCAAATCCGGACAAGGTGCGCACCGATCTGCTTCAGCATGAAGTGATCGTCGAGAAAATGTCAGGTGAGGTTCAGGACGTCGAAGTCTCCGCCATCACCGGTCAGGGTCTGGACGAATTGCTGGAAGCCATCGCGCTGCAGGCTGAAATTCTGGAACTGAAAGCCAACCCCGACCGCGCCGCCCAAGGTGCTGTGATCGAGGCGCAGCTAGATGTGGGTCGTGGCCCCGTGGCCACCGTTCTGGTTCAGAACGGTACGCTGCGTCAGGGCGATATCTTTGTTGTGGGTGAGCAATACGGTAAGGTCCGTGCGCTGATCAACGACAAGGGCGACCGCGTCAAAGAGGCAGGCCCCTCGGTTCCGGTTGAGGTTCTGGGTCTCAACGGCACGCCCGAAGCCGGTGACGTACTGAACGTGACCGAGACCGAAGCGCAAGCCCGCGAGATTGCTGCCTATCGTGAGCAAGCCGCCAAGGACAAACGCGCCGCCGCCGGTGCCGCGACCACCCTTGAGCAACTGATGCAGAAGGCCAAGGAAGACGAAAATGTCACCGAGCTGCCGATTCTGATGAAGGCGGACGTACAAGGTTCGGCCGAAGCCATCGTTCAAGCGATGGAGAAGATCGGCAACGAAGAAGTGCGCGTGCGCGTTCTGCATTCGGGTGTCGGTGCAATCACCGAGACGGATGTCGGTCTGGCCGAAGCCTCCGGCGCACCGATCTTTGGCTTCAACGTCCGTGCGAACGCCTCGGCGCGGAACACTGCGAACCAGAAGGGTGTGGAAATCCGCTATTACTCGGTGATCTATGACCTCGTGGATGACGTGAAAGCAGCTGCTTCGGGCCTGCTGAGTGCCGAGATCCGCGAGAAGTTCATCGGTTACGCCGAGATCCGCGAAGTCTTCAAGGTCACCGGCGTCGGCAAGGTTGCTGGTTGTCTGGTTACAGAAGGTGTCGCACGTCGTTCCGCAGGTGTCCGCTTGCTGCGCGACAACGTGGTGATCCACGAAGGCACGCTGAAAACGCTGAAGCGATTCAAGGACGAAGTGACCGAGGTTCAGTCGGGTCAGGAATGCGGTATGGCGTTCGAAAATTACGACGACATCCGCGCCGGCGACGTGATCGAGATCTTCGAGCGCGAAGAGGTCACGCGGACGCTGGACTGATCCGATTGCTACAGAAGAAATTGGCAAAAGCGGTCCCATTGGGCCGCTTTTTTTGCTTTTGTTAAGCTCCAACGACTGAACTGCGGGACAAAGCGGAAATCGCAATGCGTATCGACTGGCCTTTGCGGCCACTTACTTGGCAAAGCCGCTGCCGCGGCGCGGCCGTAAAAGCAGCCGTTTGCTGTAGATGCCAGAACCTAATTCAACAAAACACTCGGCCTGCGGGACAGGTGTTACGTCACCGTTCTGTTCAAATGGCGCTGAGCGGTCGGCAGAAATTTGTTCGCACTACATTCTTCGGGAAAACAAACCCTTGGGAGACTGTTTCAAGTAATCTTGTCACTTCATCCGTAGATTGGTGAAAACCTCGTTTGGTATATGGTCGGAAAAAGCTCTAGCTTTTTGATCATTAAACACAGACCAAAGTCATCGCTTTAAGCCGTTAGGCAGCTTCTCGCTCCACTTTCGCAATTCGTCGAGAAACCCAAGTGCCGTGCGGCCAAGGTCAGTGATAGAATACTGCACGGAAACCGGCGCGGTATCCATCACGTGTCGGCTCACCAGCCCCTGATCCTCTAGCTGGCGCAGCCGCTCGGCAATCATCTTTTTGCTGGCCCCGCCCAGCAACCGAGCAAGATCGTTGAAACGCACCGGACGATCCTTCAGGTGCCATAGGATGGACCCGGTCCATTTGCCCCCGATGATACGCATGCCCTGCTCAATTGCGCATGGCTCCTGGCAGGCCTCTGTCACAATTTTGCGCCCTTTTACATCTTCGTCTACCCGCGCCCTCATCGCTATCCATTTCCTTATGCACAAGGTTACAAAAAGTATACTAGTTGATTTTCTTCACCTCAATACTCAAATGCTCTCAACCCCCTCATTCGTCAAGGGGTTCATACAGTGCACATATAGGACATGGACATGAGCAAAATCCTGATCGTGAACGGCACTCAGCCGTATGAGTTCGCCCCCGGACAATTGAACGCTAGCCTGGTCGAACGCGCAGGCAACACGTTGGCCGCAATGGGCCACGAAGTACGTATGACCACCGTTGCGGATGGCTATGACGCAAATTCAGAGGTTGAGGCGCATGTTTGGGCCGATACGGTCATCATGCAGTTCCCGGTAAACTGGATGGGCGTCCCATGGATCTTCAAGAAATATATGGATGAGGTCTACACAGCCGGGATGGATGGCCGCCTATGCGATGGTGACGGTCGCACCACCAACGCACCAAAGGCCAATTACGGCATGGGTGGGTCACTGCACGGCAAGACATACATGCTTTCGGTGACATTTAATGCGCCGAAGGAAGCATTCGACAACCCCACCGAGCCGTTCTTTGCCGGGGCAAGCGTTGACGATCTGCTGCGCCCTATGCATCTGAACGCCAAGTTCTTTGGTATGCAGGCCCTACCGACATTCGCTGCCTTCGATGTTATGAAGAACCCCGAAATCGAGGCTGATTTCGCTCGATTTGACGCGCATCTGAAAACCACTTTTTCCGAGGTCGAACATGCCCCAGCCTGATATTCACCTTTATACTGCAGGCACGATGAACGGCTACAAACCGGTCATTTTTTTGGAGGAGGCAGGTGTTCCCTACGACCTGACTCATATCAATTTTTCCAAACAGGAACAAAAGGCGCCGAACTATCTGGCGCTGAACCCAAATGGAAAGATCCCGACAATCGAGGATCGTTCGGAAGGCCGCGCGATCTTCGAATCCGGTGGGATCCTGTGGCATCTGGCTGAGAAATACGGAAAATTCCTGCCGTCGGACCCGGTCAAGCGGTCCGAGGTTATGCAGTGGATGCTGTTTCAGGTCGGCCACGTGGGACCAATGATGGGACAGGCAATGTATTTCCAGCATATCGCCGCCCCCAATGGCCATGAAGAGCCATTCTCGATCCGTCGCTACGTGGACGAAAGCCGCCGGTTGATGGAGGTGATGAATACACGTTTGGAGGGGCGTGAATGGATCGCAGCGGACGAATACACCATTGCTGACATGATGCTTTACCCGTGGGCGCGTGCCTATGTCTGGGCCCGAGTGGATGTGTCAGACCTTCCGCATTTGAACGCCTGGTTCGACCGGATTGATGCCCGACCCGCTGTGCAGCGAGCGCTGACCATCCCCAAGGCCAACCCACAGTTCTGGGATGCTGACGCAGATGCCAGCGCCTTTGCCAAGGAAAACGCAGCGCGTTTTTCCGGCGACGTGAAAGGAACCTAAGCCATGCCAGTTGCGCCCTCTATCCGTGTCGATGTCGTGTCAGACGTTGTTTGTCCATAGTGTGTGATTGGCTACCACCAGCTCGCCAAGGCCGCCCGCGACACAGGCGTCGAACTTGATATCCACTGGCACCCATTCGAGCTGAACCCTCAGATTACAGAAGGCGGAGAGAACCTGCGCGACCATCTGGTATCGAAATACGGGACCACGTTGGAAGGCTCGAACCAGGCGAGAGCCCGCCTGACCGAGACGGGCGTGGCACTGGGACTCACGTTCAATTGCGCCGATGACACGCGGATGTATAACACCTTCCGCGCGCATCAATTGATTGACTGTGCAGCCGAGCAAGGCAAAGGCCACGAAATGAAGCAGGCCCTCTTTTCGACGTTCTTTACACGTCGCGAAAACGTCTCTGATGTACAGGTTCTGGCCGACGTGGCTGCAGGCATAGGGCTGAACCGAGCGGATGCGCTGGACATGTTGCAAAGCCAAGATCGAGCCAATCTCGTGCGCCAGAAAGAGCAATTCTGGATCAGCCAAGGTGTTCGGGACGTGCCCGCAATGGTGTTCGACCAACGTCACCTTGTGACCGGCGCACAGGGCGCGCAAAACTACGCCCGCATCTTGCTGGATCTACAAGACGACAGGGCCGCGTAAAACCCGTGAATACCGGGCGCTTCCAGCGCAAAAACCCACGATCGGACGGGTGTTGCCCGGCATGCCACCGCTGAGCAACCATAGCGGGGGTTGCATGACGTAAGTCTCCGCGACAACCTTCCTCTTGTAGAAAAAACCTAGTCGGAGTGGCCGCATGTCGGCCACTATAGCCTTTCAATCTTGAAGAGTTCCCAATTTATGGCACTGCATGACCACCCCATGTGGCGAAAGCCCCAACATCACCAGGACCTCGACCACGCACATGATCATGTCCACTGGGCCGAGTTGTTCTACGACCTGATCCATGTCGTGACGATCTTTCTGCTGGGCAACTACTTGTCGCATCATCTTGATCTGCATGGTTTTCTTGTCTTCGCTGGGGTCTTCATCACGCTCTGGTACGCGTGGGGCGAACTCAGCATATTCAACTCGATCTACGTCAGCACTGACTTCTGGCACCGGCTGATTATGGCCGTGATGATCTGCACGGTGATGTTCATGGCAGCAGCGATCCCGGCTATTGAAGGAAAGGGTTGGGTTTTCTTCGCGTTAGGATTTGCAGCGAACCGGGCCATGATCGCGGCGCTGTACTACCGCGCTCGGCGGGCCAATTCATCAGGCGAGTCAATGTCCTCGGCGCAAATCCGCAATTTCTCGGTCTTTGCGGTAATCTTTGCGACTACAGCCTTTTTGCCCACACCTCTTGCTTACTGGGCGTTTGCCGCCGCAATGGTGGCTACACAGGCAATGTACATGATCCCCGGTGTTACAGTCCTGCGTTTCGAGAGGTTTGTCCCGCGCCTTGGTCATATGGCTGAGCGGTTTGCTCTGTTGACATTGATCATATTGGGGGAAGGGTTCTTCAAACTGGTCGTTACCCTGTCCGAAAAAGGAATTTACAAAGTATCGCCGGACGTATTGGTCAACTTCGTCATCGGCGGCGTCTCGATGTTCGTGATGTGTTGGGTCTATTTCGACTTTGTCGGCAATGCCAAACCAAAGGACAAAAAGGTGTCGACGTTGGTCATCTGGTGGCTTGCGCACCTGATCTTGATGCTTTGCGGCGTCATGGTCGGCGTGGCTCTTGCTGCCGAGGTGAAAGTCGGATTTTGGGAACCATACCCAACAGAGTATGCTGCCATTGGCTGTTTCGGACTTGCCGGTTACATCGCCATGCTGTGGGTGCTGCAAAACGTCATAGAACATCGTTTGGCAACGGATTTCGGGCGATGGGATGTGCGTGTATTCGGGATAGTGCTGGCAATCATCTGTTTCTTTATCGTCCCACATGTCCCCTCCTTGGTTGGCAATCTG
This sequence comes from Ruegeria sp. AB6, assembly GCF_056542685.1. Lineage (NCBI taxonomy): Bacteria > Pseudomonadati > Pseudomonadota > Alphaproteobacteria > Rhodobacterales > Roseobacteraceae > Ruegeria > Ruegeria sp. AB6. Next base: position 169,152 of record NZ_JBQGAD010000006.1, read on the forward strand.
ATCTGGGGGACAGCTTTGCTATCGCAAATCGCGATCCCCCTCACGCGCGCCTGGACGCAGTTTCGACATGAGTGAGGCAGTCACAAGTTCGGGCTATCTAAGAAGGAAAGTATATTGGTGGCTCGAGCGCCCGGACCGGGCGGCCATCGGTCCCTGGTTGCTTGAGATAGCACTGATTGCCCTAATCACGCTGAATGTGGCCGCCGTTATCCTAGAGACGGTCGATTCCATATACACCCGCTGGGGCCTGGCGCTGAACCTCTTTGAGGGTCTTTCTCTGTTCGTATTCGTGGTCGAATACTCGGCAAGGCTGTGGGTCGCCACCGAAAATCCAAAGTACAAATCGCGCGCTGCTTGGGCCGTTTCCCCGATCGCCATCATCGATTTACTAGCGATTTTACCTGCGCTGCTCTACTTGATATTCCCGGTTGATCTGCGTCTACTCCGGACCTTCCGCATGCTGCGACTACTCAAACTTACTCGGTACTCGCCTGCACTCGGCATGCTGCTTGCTGTGTTTGAGGAAGAGGCCGGCGCATTCTTTGCAGGTTTCTTCATCCTGATGGTGATGCTGATCTTTGCGGCCAGTGGTGCTTGGCTGGCAGAGCACGAGGCGCAACCGGAGGCATTCGGCTCGATCCCAGCGGCGATGTGGTGGGCGATGGCAACGCTGACGACCGTTGGTTATGGCGACGTGACGCCCGTGACAGTTGCCGGTAAGGTCTTCGGCGCTGCGATCACGGTGATTGGCATTGGTATGGCTGCGTTGCCTGCAGGGATCATTGCCAGCGGCCTAAACGACCAGTTGCACCGCCGACGGGCCAGTCTGGAACGTGAATTTCGAAGGGCCTTGGAAGATGGCGATATCTGCGAAGCCGATGAGAAGGAAATCGACGCAGTTCGCAAGCAATTGGGTCTCTCGCGCCGCGCTGCAGATCATATCCGAAACCGCGTGCATGCCGAAACGATGCCACAGGTTGATCACTGTCCCACCTGCGGTCAGCCAACGAAGCAAAGTGACAAGCCCTGAACGGTCACTTCCGTTCGGCACGCGTCAGCTTGACCGCCCGAACAAGCTGTCAACCGTGTCTGAGATTTGTTTTGAAAACCGAGCCGTCAATTCACTGGCCTGCGTTTTGCCGTACATCCCACCAATCGCATTCATTGAAATGGCAAAATACTGCACTGCTCCGATCAATTGAAATACCCGGGCGCGCAGTTCGGTTTCACTTGCTTCTTGCCCGACCGGGGTATGACTGGCGATCTCAATCAAACTGTCCAGATAGACCTTCATCGGCCAAACTTTGGCATTCGTCTGAACGTCTAGTAACGCTCGAACAGTCAGCCGCGCGTCATCGGGCAGCGATAAGTTGGACGCCAGAAATCGATCAAAATAGGTCTTTAGGTGCATCACTGGATCGGGCTGTTTCGCCGCTTCGATTTCAGCAAATTGCCTGTTGGCGAGACCGGATAGAACCTCGGAATACAGCTTTTGCTTCGTTCCGAAGAAATGCAACAAGGCCTGTTTTGATACACCTGCTTCGCCGGCCAAAGCGGCAAGGCTTGCGCCATGATATCCGTGGGTTGCAAACTGTTTTGAGGCGACCGTCAAATAGCCTGCCCTGGGATCGTTTTGCCTATTCATGGAACGCTCTCCTTTTGTGACGCTAGGTATCAGATGAATTTTGGCTTACCAAGTGGTAAGAAGCTTACCGATTGGTAAGTGAGGACGGATTGATGGACAGACAAACAGAAATCGAACTGATAAAAGAGATCATCGGACTGGCCGATCAGAAATCGGCTTTCCTGGATGATGCGATCGCGCATTCCCCGATTTCACGCTACTCCAGCTCGGAACGATTCGAGCGTGAGCGGGCTATGATCTTCACGCGGCGCCCTGTTATCGTCGCGCAAAGCTCGGAGCTTGAAGTGCCTCGTGCTTTTCTGACCAAACGGTTTTTAGACTTGCCTGTTTTGCTGACACGCGACGAAAATGGGAATGTTCGTGCTTTCCTTAACGTTTGCCGTCACCGCGGCGCGAAATTGGAACGCGAAGCAAAGGGCTGCAAGCGAGTCTTTACTTGCCCCTACCACGCCTGGAGCTGGACCAACGAAGGTGAATTGCGTGCAGTGCCGCAAGAAGCGCAGGGTTTTCCCGACCTTCCACGTGCTGAGCGCGGCCTGCGTCGATTGCCCTGCGCCGAGAAAAATGGGTTCATTTGGATCGTTGCAGACCCAGATATCGCTGAGATGCCGGATATTGATGGCTGGCTAGCGGGGATCGGTGCGGAGCTGGATTGGATCGGGCTGGATCAGCACCGTATCGCCGCGATCGAAGAGATTGACATTAAGGCAAACTGGAAGTTGTTGATGGAAGGTGGAATGGAAGCTTATCACTTCCGGGTCGCCCACAAGAACACGATAGGTCCCTATTTCCCCGACAATCTGCTGACCTACCAGATGTTCGGTCCGCATATGCGCGCAATTCTGCCTCGGATTTCAATGCCAGATATGCGCGATACGCCCGAAGACAAGTGGGAAATACGACGGGATGCCAATATGGTGTATACCTTGATGTCAAACTCTCAGCTTTTAGTGCAACAGGACCATGTTATGTGGTTCCATTTCGAACCCATTGCCCATGACTTGACCCATGTCCGAATGGCAACGCTGGTTCCACGTGCCTTGCCAGATACGGAGGAGATGCAAGCACATTGGGACAAGAACCAAAAAATCACAGTGACAGCATTGATGGAGGATTTCGAATTGGGCGAAGAAATCCAATCCGGCTTTGCCTCGCGCGGCAACCCAAGCCATCTATTCGGACGTTTCGAAGGCGCGCTACACCGATTTAACGCGAGCGTCGAAGAAATGCTTGCAGGCTAAAAACCATTGACCTTCTTGTTAGCGGCCTGGAAGCTCACAGCTACACGGGCTTTGTGCAGTCGTTCGCTGCGGAATGGCGCAGTTTTGTCAATTGAAGGTCCGCTAAGGGCTCGCACCGGACGCTCCTGGCGTCGCAGAAAATGCCCTTGCCTATTTCGTCGCCGCCCAAAACGTCCCCGGATGCATGATGATATCGAAATGCTGCAAGCCCTTTTGCAGATCGAAATTGACTGAATGCCCACCCTTGCGCAGCAGTTCAGCATAGTCCCGGCTTTGGCGAATGAATTCGGGTGTGTCTCGTTCGCCGACGGTTACTCGATAGCGCGGGCCGGGTGCTGGGAGGTGCAGGATGGGGGACAGGTCGTGCACTTCAACAGGGGTTAGTTGCAGAGGATCGTTGACGGGCGTCAGGCTGATCGGCTCCAGATCGTACACCCCGCTGATCAGGATCACGTCGCGCACGCGCAGCCCCGCGCGGGCCAGTGCGTCGGCTGAGGTGGCCATGACCATCGCTGCCAGATGCGCCCCGGCGCTGTGACCAGACAGAGTGATGCGCGCAGGGTCAAACCCCAGATTACCGGCGTTTGCGGCCAGCCATAGCAGGGCGGTGCGGCATTCTTCGATCATGTCGCCGATCCGCGCATCGGGGGCCAGAGTGTAGTTGAGGGTGGCAAAGGATTGCTCGGCCTCGATCATCGCCGGGGCCACCATGGCGGATTCACGCTGGCTGAGCGCCTGCCAATAGCCGCCGTGGATGAACACATGCAACGGTGCGCCTGTGCCTTTTGCGGGGAAGAAATCCAGCACCTGCGTGGGGCTATCACCGTACGCGAGGTTCTCATGACAGTCCAATTGCGCCCGGTGCTGCGCGCTGAGCGCGGCCCAGCTTTCGACATAGGGCGTTAGGTCGCCGCCAATCATCGAGCGGGGGGAATATTCCTGATCCAGTTCGGCCTGTGTGAAACCTCGGTACAGCATGGGCTACTCCTGATCCGCATACATCAATTCGGTGCGTACATCGTAGAGATCATGAAAGAACCGCAAGTCCAAGGCTTTGCGCAGGAATGAAACGCCGCTGGAACCTCCGGTACCCGGTTGGTTGCCGATTACGCGCTCGACCGCGGTGACGTGGTCAAAGCGCCAGCGCTGGAACAGGGATTCAACGTCCATCAGTTTTTCGGCCAGCGCATAGAGGTCCCAATACTGCGCGGTGTTGCGGAAGACCTGTACCCACAGTTTCACAACGCGCGGATCGCCTGAATAGGGCTGCGCATAGTCTCGGTCCAGCAGGTCCTGGGGCACATCAAATCCCTGCCGGGCCAGCATAAACAGAACCTCATCATAGAGGGAAGGTTTGGTCAGCGCGGCGGTCAGCATCTCCATCACTTCGGGGTCATGGGCGTGCACTTTCAGGGTCGCGGCGTCCTTGTTGCCCAGAATGAACTCGATCTGACGGTAGCCATGGCTTTGGAATCCCGATGAGCTGCCAAGGGCCTGCCGGAAGGTCATGTAATCGGCCGGGGTCATGGTCAGCAGGGTTTCCCACGCGGCGATCAACTGACGCTGGATTGCCTTCACCCGGTCCAGATTCTTCATCGCCGGGCCGAATTCGTCCTGTTGCAGAAAGTGGCGCACCTCGACCAGTTGGTGGTGCATCAATTTCAGCCACAGTTCGCTGACCTGATGGATGATGATGAACAACATCTCATCGGGTTGGGCCGGGTCCTGAAAGGTCTTTTGCAGGTTCAGAAGCGTCTTGAGCTGAAGGAAGTCGCCATAGCTCTTGCGGTGGGTCTGGGTGAAATCGGTTACAAGGGATGGTTCGATCCCACGTTCCAGATATCTGTCGGTCTTGTCGCTCATGACGCCCCCTTGATGCGGTATTTCGCACCTGTCTAAGGCGCCATTTTGCAACTATCCAGTGTGTCAGGTCCAGTCCAGCACCACCTTGCCCGATTGGCCGGACTTCATCGCGGCGAAGCCGTCGGCAAAGTCGTCGACTTTCATCTGGTGCGTGATCACTCGGCTGACATCCAGACCGTTCTGCAACATTGCGATCATCTTGTACCAGGTTTCAAACATCTCACGGCCATAGACGCCCTTGATGGTGATCGCTTTGAACACGATGCGCGACCAGTCGACGGGCGATTTGCCGGGCGGAATCCCCAGCAGGGCGATCTTGCCGCCCATCACCAGCGCCTCGACCATCTGGTCCAGCGCGGCTTGCGAGCCCGACATTTCCAGCCCCACATCGAACCCCTGCGTCATACCAAGATCCGCGATAACATCTTGCAGGTCTTCATTCGAGACATCGACGCTGCGCACGGTTGGCACCACATGTTCGGCCAGTTTCAGGCGGTCGGGGTTGATATCGGTGATCACCACATGGCGCGCACCGGCATGGCGGGCCACGGCTGCCGCCATTATGCCGATGGGGCCAGCGCCGGTGATCAGAACATCCTCGCCCAGCAGATCAAAGCTGAGCGCGGTGTGAACGGCATTGCCCAGCGGATCGAGGATTGCCCCGATCTCATCCGTGATATCGTCTGGCAGCGGCACCACGTTAAAGGCGGGCAGTTTCAGGTATTGGGCAAAGGCACCCTGTTCGTTCACGCCAATTCCGCGCGTGCCTGGGTCCAGATGGAACTTGCCAGCGCGACTTTGGCGACTGTCATTGGTGATCAGATGCCCCTCGCCCGAGCATCTTTGACCGACTGCCAGACCGGTCACGTTGCGCCCCAATTCCACGATCTCACCGGCGAATTCATGGCCAGTGATCATCGGAACCGGCACCGTGGCCGAGGCCCATTCATCCCAGTTCCAGATATGAATGTCGGTGCCGCAGATGCCAGTCTTGTTGATGCGGATCAGAACTTCATCCGGGCCGATCTCAGGCACCGGGGCCTGTACCATCCGCAGACCTTCCTCGGGTTTGGATTTCTCAAGCGCTTTCATGGTGTTGGGTCGCATTGGATTACTCCCACAAATCGGTCGACAGGTATTTCAACCCGCTGTCACACATCACAATCGCAACGCAGCCGCCCTTTTCCGGGCCACGCAGCAGCTGGATCGCGCCGGCAAGGTTGGCACCCGCCGAGTAGCCTGCGAAAATGCCTTCGGTTCGGGCCAGCAACCGCGCCCCATCCCGCGCTGCGTCGCCTGACACGGACAGATGCCCGGCCAATGAGATGCCGTTCAGGTGAACCAGATCATCCATTGCGTATCCGCCACCTTGGATTGGGTGATCGGGGTTTGTGATGGCTTCGCCAGCGATGGCCCGCGCGCCTTCGGGTTCCACGGCATAGCAGCGCACGCCATGCGGCGTCAGATAGGCGGCGGCCCCGGCCAGAGTACCGCCAGAGCCCGCAAAATCACAAAAGGCTGTGACGGTGCCGCCGGATTGCTCCCAGATTTCGGGTCCAGTGCCGGTTGCATGGGATTTGGGATTGCCGGAATGGCCGAATTGATCAGCCCGAAAAGCGTCGCGCTCGGCCGTGATGCGTTGTGCGGTCTCATCCACCAGTGCCAGATCCGCGCCCGATACCTCGCCGGGTTTGCTGCCCTCGGCTTGCGGCACGATCACGACTTCGGCCCCCAAAGCGCGCATCATCCGCGCGCGCTCGACCGAGTTTCCTGCGCTCATCACCGCTACAAAAGGATGCCCCAGAATGCCGCAGACAATCGCCAGCCCGGTGCCCATATTGCCCGAGGTCAGCTCAACGACCGTCTGCCCCGGTGACAGGGTGCCATCTGCGCGGGCCAGTTCGATGATCGACCTCGCGGCGCGGTCTTTTTTCGAGAACCCCGGCAACAGGTAATCCAGTTTGGCCAGAATGCGCCCGTCCAGATCCAAGTGCTGACAAATCCGCGACAGGTCTACAAGCGGGGTATTCCCAATCGCGTCGATTACAGAGGGTAGGATCACGAAATCACTCCTAGTTCTTTGCCGACCTTGCCAAACGCGGCCAAGGCGCGGTCCAACTCGTCGCGGGTCAGCGCCGCGTTCATTTGTGTTCTGATCCGCGCCTGTCCGCGCGGGACGACCGGGAAGAAAAAGCCCGAGACATATACGCCCTCGTCAAACAGCCTGTTGGCCATGTCTTGCGCCAGCGTCGCCTCGCCCAGCATCACCGGGATGATCGGGTGTTCGCCGGGCAGCAGGTCAAAGCCCAGTTTTTCCAGACCTTCCCGCCAGTATTTGGCGTTGCCGAACAGTTGGGCGCGCAGCATGTCGCCTTGTTCGACCAGACGGATCGCTTCAAGCCCGGCGGCGACGATCGAAGGCGGCAGCGAGTTCGAGAACAGATAGGGCCGCGCCCGCTGCCGCAGCAGGTCGATCACTGGCTGCGGCCCGGCGATATAACCGCCGATTGCCCCCCCAAGTGCCTTGCCCAAAGTTCCCGTCAGAATGTCCACATCGACGCCGAAATGATCCGGCGTGCCGGCACCGTTCGGCCCCATGAAGCCGGTGGCGTGGCAGTCATCGACCATGACGATTGCGTCATACATATCGGCCAGTTCACGGATTTTTGGCAAGTTGGCCAGATAACCATCCATGGAAAACACGCCGTCGGTGGCGATCATGATATGCCGCGCCCCATCCGCGCGCGCCTGTTTCAGCCACGCCTCCAGATCGTTCATATCGTTGTTCATGTAGCGATAGCGCTTGGCCTTGCACAGCCGTACCCCGTCGATGATCGAAGCGTGGTTCAGACTATCCGAGATGATGGCGTCCTCAGGACCCAGTAGCGGCTCGAACAGCCCGCCATTCGCATCGAAACAAGCTGCAAACAAGATCGCATCATCCTTGTTCAGGAACTGCGCCAGCTTCTGTTCCAGCTCGCGGTGGATGTCTTGTGTACCGCAGATGAACCGGACCGAGGCCATGCCGAACCCCTTGGGGCCCATCGCACCAACGGCGGCGTCGATCAGCGCAGGGTGATCGGCAAGACCCAGATAGTTATTGGCGCACAAGTTTATGACCTGCTTGTCGCCCACCGTAATCTCACCGCCCTGAGGCGAGGTGATCATGCGTTCGCGTTTATACAGACCCTCGGATTCGATCTGCGAAAGCGTGTCCGTGATGTGTGATAGGAATGCATTTGCCATCTGGGCCTCCATAGCTCCCCGGTGTCTAGCATAGCGGATGCATTTCCGAAATAGAAGAATTGCAATATTACGGAAAATTTTCTTACATTGCGGATTGAAGGAAGCTTTAAGTGATAACTTTTTGCTGAACTCAATGTGATCCACTTTTTTCCACGCCGCGTATTCATCTGCATATCAACTGGGAGGGAAACGATATGACTAAGATCTCAACAGTCGCGGCATTGGCTCTGATGTTCGGTGCAACAGCGGCTTTCGCAGGGCCTGGCAAAGGCAATACCGGTGGTGGTAACAGTGGGCTTGCTCAGTCGATGGCCGGGGCTGTTTCAGGTGGCGCGGCCACGCTCGGTCGGGACTTTGGAAGCAAAGGCAAAGGCACTGCTTCGGCGGTGAGCGGCGGCGGAAATGGCGGCTGGGGCAATATTGGAAGCAGTCTCAGCAGCATTACCGGTACAGACGGTCAGGTGTCCAACCGTGGAGGAACCCGCGGCGCAAACGACCTACCCGACGAGTAATAATTTATCAATCCGGACTGGCCGCCTGTTCAGGCGGCCGGTCGATCCTATAGACCGGTTTTCACAATTAGAAAAACGCGTGCCGGTCCATTATGTGCAATGATCGAGTGCGCAACATCCGCTGCATAACGCCCTGTGTCGCCTTGATGCAGAACCTCAGTTGCGGTGCCTGATTCAATCTCGACCGATCCCATCAAAACAGTCAAATGTTCGCGAGAGCCTTTTGCATGCGGTTGGCTGATCAGTTTTCCGTCCGGCTCGAACCAGATATCGTACACTTCGTGCCCACCGGCATCTTCTGGCGGGGAGAGGATGCCGATCCGACAGCCATACCCCATATTGTCGATACTGGGCACATCCGACTGTTTCAGTACTTCAATTGTGTCGCCCTGAACCTCTTCATCCAAAAGCCCGGCAAAGTCTACATTCAGCGCACGTGTCAGGTTCCACAATGTCGCAATGGTGGGGCTGCTTTCCCCGCGTTCGATCTGGCTGACCATGGAGCGGGACACGCCACTGAGGTTGGCGACGGCCTCAAGCGACAGGCCTTTGGCGCGGCGCGCTTCTTTCAGGCGGGCAGGCAGGCGTGTCAGGATATCGTCTGTGGTTTCCGTCATTACGGAAACTCATGCGCCTTTGGAGGAGCGATGTCAATTCTGCTTGTGACGGTACGTCGTATAGGACAGCTACGCTGCAGGACGTAATAGTGCCGCCAGACCCAAGAGGAGATGAGATATGAAAGACATCGTTATTCTGGATGGTGCCCGCACCGCGGTTGGCACGTTTGGCGGGGCACTGGCCTCGACCGCGCCGATTGATCTGGCGACCGTTGTGACTGAGGCCGCGATGGAGAAGTCGGGCGTCGAAGGTGGTCAGATCGGCAATGTTGTGTTCGGCCATGTGATCAACACAGAACCGCGTGATATGTATCTGTCTCGGGCCGCTGCCAAACAGGCGGGAATTCCGGTCGAAACGCCTGCGATGAACGTGAACCGACTATGCGGTTCGGGTGCGCAGGCGATTGTGTCGGCAGTGCAGTCGCTGATGTTGGGTGATGCAGATTTTGCTGTGGCCGGTGGTGCCGAAAGCATGTCGCGCAGCCCCTATATCCTACAGCAGGCGCGCTGGGGTGCAAAAATGGGCGATATCAAGTCGCTGGACATGATGCTGGGTGCGCTGAATTGTCCGTTTGGCACTGGTCATATGGGTGTCACGGCTGAGAACGTCGCGGATGAGCACCAGGTCACGCGCGAGCAGATGGATGAGTTCGCCTTGACCAGCCAGACCCGTGCTGCTGCCGCGATTGAGGCTGGGTACTTCCAGAGCCAGATCACGCCGGTTCAGGTCAAAGTCAAGCGCGACATGGTCGATTTCGTGGTCGACGAGCATCCCAAGACGACCTCAATCGAGGCGCTGGCGGGTCTGCGCCCGGCGTTCAAGAAGGATGGTCGGGTGACGGCGGGCAATGCGTCGGGCATCAACGACGGTGCGGCGGCGATGGTTCTGGCCACGGCTGACGCGGCTGAGAAGGCGGGTCTGAAGCCGAAAGCGCGTATTCTGGGTTACGGTCACGCTGGTGTGCGCCCTGAGGTGATGGGTATTGGTCCTGTGCCAGCGGTGCAAAACCTGTTGACCCGCACCGGCCTGTCGGTCGAGGATTTCGATGTGATCGAAAGCAACGAGGCCTTTGCCTCGCAGGCGCTGGCGGTGAACAAGGAGCTTGGGCTGGACGCGACCAAGGTGAACCCGAACGGCGGCGCGATTGCGCTGGGCCACCCGGTGGGGGCAACCGGGGCGATCATCACGCTGAAAGCGCTGTATGAGCTGGAACGGATTGGCGGGTCCAAAGGTCTGGTAACCATGTGTATTGGCGGCGGTCAGGGTATCGCCATTGCCTTCGAACTGCTCTGATCTGAGACCGTGTCGGGGGGCTGTCTGCCCCCCTTCGCGCCTTTGGGCGCGAATCCCCCCGAGGATATTTTCAGCCAGATGAAGGGCGGATCGGTTTTAGCTGAGCGCCGAAAGGATCAGCACTATGGCTGCGCCTGCGGCGGCTCCGATCGTTGCAGGAAGTGCCGCGGACCAGAAGCGAGCAGACTTGGGGTCGTCTTTTTGGGTTTGGGCGATCAGCGCGTTTTCGACCAGCGCAGGCAGGCGGGGGCCGAAACGGGCAAGGACCAGTGCCGTTTTGCCGAAATCACGCAGGGCCGCCCGGGGACCGATGGATTTCTTGATGTAGTCCTCGACCACGGGGCGGGCGACTTCCCAGATGTTAACCTGCGGGTCGAGCGAACGGGCCACGCCTTCGACTACAACCATTGTACGTTGAAGCAGGATAAGTTCGGTGCGGGTTTCCATACCGAAACGTTCGGTCACTTCGAACAGGTAATTCAGCAGACGGCCCATCGAGATATGGGTGGCGTCCATGCCGAAGATGGGCTCTCCGACTGCGCGCAGGGCACGGGCAAATTCGTCTACATCTTGATTGGCGGGGACATAGCCCGCTTCGAAATGCACCTCGGCAACCCGTTTATAGTCGCGGCGGATGAAGCCAAAGAGGATTTCCGCGTAAACCCGGCGGGTATATTCGTCGATATGACCCATGATGCCGTAGTCATAGGCGATGATATCGCCATTTGCCGCGACCTTGAGATTGCCTTGATGCATGTCGGCGTGGAAATAGCCGTCACGAAGCGCGTGCAACAGGAAAAGCCGCAGGACGCGTTCGCCCAGATCGCGACGGTTATGATTGGCGGCGTCCAAGGCGTCATTGTCGCCCAACGGGATGCCGTCCGCCCAGCTAAGGGTCATGACCCGGCGGGCAGAGAGCGACCAAACCACCGGAGGCAGCCAGAACCCGGAATCATCCTTGGTGTTGGCCGCGTATTCCGAGGCTGCGGCGCTTTCCAGACGCAGGTCCAGTTCGCCCCGCACGACACCGTCGAAATGTTCGATCACCTCCATTGGGCGCAAGCGGCGTGCACCGGGGGCGAAGAGCTGCACGATGCGGGCGGCGAAATAGAAGGCGTCCACATCCTTGCGGAAGGCGCGTTCGATGCCGGGGCGCAGGACTTTGACGGCGACATTCTCACCGTTACTAGTCAGCTTGGCCTTGTGAACCTGCGCGATGGAAGCCGCGGCGATGGGTTCGCTGAATTCCGAAAACACCTCATCCACGGGTTGGCCCAGTTCTTTGGCGACTTCGGCCATGGCTTCATCGCGGGAAAATGGGGGCAGTTTGTCTTGCAGCACGCGCAAATGGGCGGCCAGTTCATTGCCAACCACGTCGGGGCGGGTCGAAAGCACTTGACCGAATTTGATATAAGCCGGACCCAGCGCCGTCAGGGCGCGGGTGGCGGGGGGCATGTCGGGGTCGCCCTTGTAGCCCAGCCATTGAAAAGGTTTGCCCAGAGCGTGGGCCACAAAGCGAAGCGCAGGCGGAGCCTCGAACGCGTCCAGCACCACGCTCATGGCGCCCGTGCGCTCCAGCGTGGCGCCTGTGCGGATCAGGCGGATGATGTTGTGAGGGCCGCGCATTTAGATCTTCCAGCCGGAATGCAGCGCGGCGATACCCATGCTGAGATTGCGGTATTTGGCGTTTTCGAACCCGGCCGCGCGAACCATGCCCAGAAACGTTTCCTGATCGGGGAATTTGCGGATCGACTCGACCAGATATTGATAGCTGTCGTAGTCATTGGCGATCAGCTTGCCCATGCGCGGGATGACGTTGAAGCTGTAGAGGTCATAGAGCTTTTGCAGCCCGTCATTCGGCAACTGGCTGAACTCCAGTACCATCAGGCGGCCGCCGGGTTTCAGCACACGGTAGGCTTCGTTCAGTGCCTCTTGCGGGCGGGTCACGTTTCTGATGCCGAAGGAAATCGTGTAGACGTCGAAGGTGTTGTCCTCGAAGGGCAGGGACATGGCGTCGCCCACCACCCAGTTCAGGCTGTCGGCCATCTGATCTGCTTCGGCGCGTTGGCGGCCTTCGACCAGCATCGGCTCGGTCAGGTCCAGAACGGTGGCGTGGCCGTGCCCCGCGCGCTTGAGGAAACGAAAGGAAATGTCTCCGGTACCACCCGCGACATCCAGAAGGCGCTGACCGGGGCGCGGAGCCAGCCAGTCCATCATCGCGTCTTTCCAGACCCGATGGATCCCCATCGACATGACATCGTTCATCACGTCATATTTCGAGGCGACCGAGTTGAACACGCCTTGCACACGCCCGGCCTTTTCAGCCTCGCGTACGGTTTCGAACCCGAAATGAGTGGTCTTGTCGCTGTTGTCGGACATAAGCCTTGCCGTTCGTCGAATTTCGCCTCTGTTATAGGGCCATAAGAGGCGGGCACAATGCGGCCCTTTGGAATAGGAGCCATCTAATGCCCGAATTGCCCGAGGTCGAGACAGTAAGACGCGGTTTGACCCCGGCGATGGAGGGGGTGGTGATCGAACGCGCCGATGTGAACCGTCCCGATCTGCGCTGGCCCTTCCCCGACCGTATGGCCGAGCGGCTGACGGGGCAGCGGATAGATCGGTTGCGGCGGCGGTCAAAATACATTCTGGCCGATCTTTCCAGCGGCGAGACCTTGCTGATTCATCTGGGCATGTCGGGGCGGATGACGGTCTCGGGCGATCCGTTGGGTCAGTTCGTGCATGATCATCCTGCGGCGCAAAAACATGACCATGTGGTCTTTCACATGGCTAATGGTGCGCGCGTCACCTTTAACGACCCGCGCCGGTTCGGGGCGATGGACCTGTTGCCCACCGCGAATGCCGAGGCGCATAAGCTGCTCTCGGTTCTGGGGCCGGAACCCTTGGGCAATGACTTTCACGAGCAGCACCTGATTGATGCGTTCATGGGCAAGAACACCCCTGTCAAATCCGCACTGCTGGATCAGGGAATCGTTGCCGGATTGGGGAATATCTATGTCTGCGAGGCGCTTTATCGCGGCAGAGTGTCGCCACGTCGCAAGGCCGGGAAAATTTCGGCGCCGCGTGTTGCAGCGCTGGTCCCTATTATCCGGCAGGTCCTGCAAGATGCCATTCAGGCCGGCGGGTCGTCCCTGCGTGATTTCCGCCAAGCCGATGGAGAACTTGGATATTTTCAGCACAACTTTGATGTCTACGGGCGTGAAGGCGAACCCTGCCGTACCGAAGGCTGCGGTGCGCCGATCAAGAGAATCACCCAGTCCGGTCGCTCATCCTTCTATTGCGCGCAATGCCAAAGATAACTTGATCCAGCTTTTGCGCGTGATAATGAATCGTATCTGAACGGAACAACCGGAAGCTTACACCTCATGGCTTTTGAGACGATCATCGTCGAAATCGAAGACCACGTCGCTCTTATCAAGCTGGACAGACCCGATGCGCTGAACGCGCTGAATTCGCAGCTTATCGGCGAATTGTGCGCGGCATTGGAAGATGCCGATAGCAATGACAAGGTGCGCTGCATCGTCATCACCGGCTCGGACAAGGCATTTGCTGCAGGCGCGGATATCAAGGAAATGTCCACGATGAGCTTTGTCGACGTCTACACTACGAATCTGTTTGCGGATCTGAACGACCGCATGACGGCCATCCGCAAGCCGATCATTGCAGCCGTGGCAGGCTATGCGTTGGGCGGTGGGTGTGAACTGGCGATGCTATGCGATTTCATCATCGCCGCGGACAGCGCCAAGTTCGGCCAGCCCGAGATCAATCTGGGCGTGATCGCAGGTTTGGGCGGCAGCCAGCGACTGACCCGCTTCGTGGGCAAGTCCAAGTCGATGGACATGAACCTGACCGGTCGGTTCATGGACGCGGACGAAGCAGAACGCGCCGGTCTTGTCAGCCGCGTGGTGCCGGCCAAGAAACTTCTAGAAGAGGCGATGGCCGCCGCACAGAAGATCGCAGAGAAATCTCAGCTAAGTGCAATGGCCGCGAAAGAGGCGGTCAACCGCAGCTACGAACTGACGCTGAGCGAGGGGATGCTGTTCGAACGCCGCGTCTTCCATTCGATGTTTGCGACTGAAGATCAAAAAGAGGGCATGGCTGCATTCCTTGAAAAACGGGCCGCGCAATTCCGCGACAAGTAAGCGGGCGGCATATCGGATCAGGCGGGCAGGGCCCGCCTTTTTTCATGTCTGATACGCGGCTACAAGAATCTGCTTGGCAAACCCCGGCAGTTTGGATAGTAACCGCCGCTATACATGCGCGTGCGGCCCGCTTGGCCCGACTCACACTCGTGATTTCTGATCCGGTGCGGATAATTCCGTGGCGCGCAACCCTAGATAACCGTACCGAACAAAGGTCAGAGACACATGGCTAACTCGCCCCAGGCAAAGAAACGCGCACGTCAGAACGAAAAGCGTTTTGCAATCAACAAAGCGCGCCGTTCGCGCATCCGCACCTACCTGCGCAAAGTTGAAGAAGCGATCGCTTCCGGAGACAAAGACGCAGCAACTGCTGCCCTGCGCGCAGCACAACCCGAACTGATGCGCGGCGTCACCAAAGGCGTTTTCCACAAAAACACCGCATCGCGTAAAATGTCGCGGCTGTCGGCCCGCGTCAAAGCGCTGGGCTGAGTCGCACAGTGACCGCTGGTGACCTTAGGTCACGTAAGCAAGACTGATCTATTTAAAGGGCGTCGCACAGTGCGGCGCCCTTTCTGCTGTTGCCAGAATACCGCGTCCGCACGAAACCGAGAGATTCTTTCGCCCCCAGACCCGAGTCAATATCAGAGTTTCGTTGCCCCGAGCGTCACCCTCTTGCTACCACTGTTTTAGCGATTCACTCGCTTGGGGGGACAGGCTGTTTCACCGACCGGACTGACGGGCATCAGGATGGTCAGGGAACGATTGTCGGCAACCGGTTGCACCGGATTGCCGGTCTGCTGTGGGACTTGGCGCACCAAGAACCTAGGCCCTGTCGAAAATTGAGATTGCGAGCCACGACCCGGTTTTCGGGGCGATCCGGTTATGGAACGTCTGCGAAATTGGTCTGTGCAGGCTTTCTGGGACGAAGGCGCCGAACTTTGCGGGTTCGGCGGGTGGGTATCCTTTTTGCGAGTGAGCGTCAGAACCGGGTAACCGGACACATTAATAAGGCCGACAGGCCAATAAAGAATGGGATGCGTGAGGCGCTGAATGACACAAGAGAAATGGGGACTACTGCAAAACAATTTGCTCAAGGCAATCGGCAAGAACAATTACACGACCTGGATTGAACCTCTGCAATTCCAAGAAGTTCAGGATGGCGTTGCGGTGTTCTCGGTGCCGACGAACTTTATGGGCAATTACGTCAGCCAGAATTTTGCCGACCTGATTCTGTATGAGATGAATACATCCGGGGAATCCGTTCAGCGTCTGGCCTTTCGGGTCGCGGCCAATTCGCCTGCGCGCCCTTCGGTCGAAGCAACACCTGCGGTCGAAGTCCCGCAGGATGAGCCTCTGTCGCAGCAGGCCGCCGTCGGAAATGAGGCGCTTGAGTCCCTGCAAGCTGCTCCGCTGGATACCCGTTTTACCTTTGATACGTTTGTTGTCGGCAAACCCAACGAATTGGCCCATGCCGCCGCGCGCCGCGTGTCCGAAGGCGGTCCGGTGACCTTCAACCCGCTGGTTCTGTATGGTGGTGTTGGTCTGGGTAAAACCCACTTGATGCACGCCATTGCGTGGGAGTTGAAGACCAAGCGCCCTGATCTGAACGTGCTGTACCTGTCAGCAGAACAGTTCATGTATCGTTTCGTTCAGGCCCTGCGCGAACGCCGGATGATGGATTTCAAACACCTGTTCCGCTCGGTCGACGTGCTGATGGTTGATGACGTGCAGTTCATCGCAGGCAAGGATTCCACGCAGGAAGAGTTCTTTCACACCTTCAACGCGCTGGTGGATCAGAACAAACAGATCATCATCTCGGCCGACCGTGCGCCGGGTGAGATCAAGGATCTGGAAGACCGTGTCAAATCGCGCCTGCAATGTGGTCTGGTTGTGGATCTGCATCCCACTGACTATGAGCTGCGTCTGGGCATTTTGCAGAACAAGGTACAGCACTATAGCGCCACCTATCCCGACCTGCAGATCGCTGATGGCGTGCTGGAATTTCTGGCCCACCGCATCTCGACCAATGTGCGGGTGCTGGAAGGTGCGCTGACCCGTCTGTTTGCTTTTGCCTCGCTGGTAGGTCGTGAGATCGATATGGAACTGACGCAGGATTGTCTGGCTGACGTGCTGCGTGCCTCAGAGCGCAAGATCACCGTCGAGGAGATTCAGCGCAAAGTGTCCGAATACTACAACATCCGTCTGTCGGATATCATCGGCCCCAAGCGCTTGCGGTCTTATGCTCGCCCGCGTCAGGTGGCGATGTACCTGTGCAAGCAGTTGACCAGCCGCTCGCTGCCCGAGATCGGGCGTCGGTTTGGCGGGCGCGACCACACCACCGTTATGCATGGTGTGAAGCGCATCGAAGAGCTGAAGACCACCGACGGTCAAATCGCCGAAGACGTGGAAATGCTGCGCCGCGCTCTGGAGGCGTAGGACGTATCTTCAGAAAACAGGAAAACGCCCCGGAGCCTCACATCCGGGGCGTTTTCTTGTGCGATAAACTCCACGGTTGATTGGGAACTGTGCCCAAGCGGCCACGTGGCCCTTGACCCTTTGGGCAATCCGACTCAGAAATCCATAAAAAATCCTTGTGCCTCAGGGTGGAACCGCTAACGTGCCAGTCCCGCCCCTATCGGCACGCAAGTCAGAGGAATTGAGGGTATGAAGATCAGCATCGAACGCGGCACCCTTCTCAAGGCCGTTTCGCAGGCCCAATCCGTTGTGGAGCGTCGCAACACCATTCCGATACTGGCCAATGTGCTGATCGAGGCCGAAGGTGACCAGGCAATGTTCCGTGCCACCGATCTGGATATCGAGGTGGTCGATAAGGCCCCAGCGCAGGTAGAACGCGCGGGCGCGACCACAGTGGCCGCCACCACCTTGCATGAAATTGTGCGGAAACTGCCCGATGGCGCGCTGGTTACGCTGACAGCTGACAGCGCCGCAGGGCGTCTGACGGTCGAGGCCGGGCGGTCGAACTTCTCGCTGGCGACGCTGCCGAAAGAGGATTTCCCGGTGATGGCGTCCTCGGAATATCAATCGAACTTTACTGCGTCAGCAGCCTTGCTGCGTCGGCTGTTTGACAAGTCGAAATTTGCAATTTCGACGGAAGAGACGCGCTATTATCTGAACGGCGTTTATATGCATGTGGCCGATGGGTCCGATAGCGGTAAGGTGCTGCGCTGTGTGGCCACCGATGGGCATCGTCTGGCGCGCATCGATGCGGACTTGCCTGATGGGGCGGCAGACATGCCGGGCGTGATCGTACCGCGTAAAACCGTAGGTGAGCTGCGCAAGCTGCTGGACGATGACGAGATGGACATCGCTGTCTCGGTCAGCGAGACGAAAGTGCGTTTTGCTACTCCCGATATCACGCTGACCTCCAAGGTGATCGACGGCACCTTCCCCGACTACACTCGTGTTATTCCGCAAGGCAACACGCGCCAGTTGGAAGTGGATGCCGCCGAGTTCGCTCAGGCTGTGGACCGGGTGGCGACTGTTTCGTCCGAACGCTCGCGCGCGGTGAAGTTGCAGTTGGATGCGGATAAACTGGTTTTGTCGGTCAATGCGCCCGATAGCGGTGCGGCTGAGGAAGAACTGGCCGTGGCATATGGCGATGAGCGGCTGGAGATCGGGTTCAACGCGAAATACCTGCTGGAGATTGCGTCTCAGGTGGATCGTGAAAATGCGGTGTTCCTGTTCAATTCGGCCGGTGATCCAACCCTGATGCGCGAAGGCAATGACCAAAGCGCGGTTTATGTTGTCATGCCGATGCGCGTCTGATCGCGCTGGCGCGCGATGCCTCCGGCGGAGGTATTTTTGAACAGAAGAAGGGAGGGGTCATGGGATTGGCCCTGACCGAGCTTACGGTCTCGCATTTTAGGTCTCATAAGCTGGCGCGTTTGTCTCTGGATGGGCGGCCGGTGGCGATCCATGGGCCGAACGGGGCCGGTAAGACCAATATTCTGGAAGCGGTGTCGTTGTTTTCGCCCGGTCGCGGCATGCGGAGGGCGAGTGCCGCTGAGATGACGCGACGACCCGAAGCGCTGGGGTGGAAGCTGTCAGGCCTGCTGAACGCACAGGGGCAAGGCTATGAGATCGAGACATGGTCCGAAGGGGGCGCTGCGCGGCAGGTTCGGATTGATGACAAGGCGGCCAGTCAGATTGATCTGGGCAAGCTGGCGCGCGTGGTCTGGCTGATCCCGTCGATGGATCGGCTGTGGATCGAAGGGGCTGAGGGGCGACGGCGGTTTCTGGATCGTATCGCGCTGAGTTTCGATCCCACTCATGCCGAGGCCTCGCTGGCCTATGAGAAATCCATGCGCGAACGCAACCGCCTGCTGAAAGAGCAGGTGCGGGATGCCCATTGGTATGCCGCGCTGGAAGGGCAGATGGCCGAGACCGGGCATCGCATCCATACGACGCGTTTGGCGGCCTTGGAGCATTTGCGCGGGGCGCAGGAGCAAGCTGAAACCGCGTTTCCTTCGGCTGATCTGGAATTGGTGCAGTCTGAGGGCGCGATGCCGGGTACGGTTGAGGATCTGCGTGAGGCGCTGAATGAAAGCCGGTTTCGCGATCTGGCGGCGGGGCGGACCTTGGTGGGGCCGCATCGATCGGACCTGTACGGTGTGTTCGCGGCCAAGGGCGTTCCGGCCAAGGATTGCTCGACCGGAGAGCAAAAGGCCCTGCTGGTCTCGCTGATCCTGTCGAATGCGCGGGCGCTGGCGGGGATGGTGGGTGCACCGCCGATTGTGCTGCTGGATGAGGTGGCCGCCCATCTGGATGCCGGACGGCGGGCCGCGCTCTATGACGAGATTTGCGCCTTGGGTGCGCAGGCCTGGATGACGGGCACCGGGCCTGAGCTGTTTGTGGAATTGGGCGACCGGGCCCAGACGCTGGTTGTGACCGAAAGCGACGGGTCCTCGGTTGTCGCTTAGGCAGGTTCGCTGACCTTGCGTTCCCACAGGAAGCCGTGCATCACCTGATCGACCGGGGTTTGCGCCATGTGATTCATGTAGTTCGACATGGTTTTCTGAGCCAGACCCAGCACCACGTCCAGCACCGCGCGGTGCGAGTAACCTGCGTCAAAGAAGGCTTGCAGCTGTTCCTCGCTCGGGTTGCCGCGGCTTTGCATCACCTGCAGGGTGAAGGTGCGCAGTGCCTCAAGCTTGGCGGACGGCAGTGGGGTTTCGTTGCGCAGCGCCTCGGTGATTTCGTCCGAGACCTTCATCATCTTGGCGATGCCGGTATGGGCGGGCACGCAGTAGTGGCATTCGTTTTCCACGTTGATGGTCTGCCATACGACGGTTTTCTCGTCATTGTCGAAATCGGTTTGCAGAAACAGGTGGTGCAGCATCTGGTAAGCTTCCAGGTGCTGGGGGCTTTCGGCCATCACCTTGTGCAGGCCGGGCAGGCGCCCAAATGCGGCCTGCGACTTTTCCAGCAGCGGTTTGGACCCTTCGGGCGCTGTTTCGAGGTCATGAGAGGGGAAGTTTGCCATGTCAAAGCTCCTGTTTCCGGCGAAGTGAATCACATTTAAGCTTTCTTGAGTGATCGCTCAAGTATATATTTGAGCAAACGTTCAAGAATTGGTGACGGCGATGCCAAGAAAACCATCATACGACCGGGATGCGCTGATTGCGCAGGCGCGGGATATATTCTGGCGGCAGGGGTGGGCCGGCACGTCGCTGAAAGATCTAGAACACGCGCTGAACCTGAAACCTGGCAGCTTTTATGCCGCATTCGGGTCGAAGGATGCGCTTTATGCACTGACATTAGAGCGATACGCGCAGGACGGCGTAGCGCGTCTGATGGCGATGGCTGATGAGATGGGTCCGTTGCGGGCACTGAAAGCGCAACCGCATGTGGTGATCGACGCGGGTGCTGTGCCGACGCATGCCTGTATGCTGGCCAAGACCTATGCGGAATTGCAGGCCAAAGGTCATGAGTTGGCGGACAAGGCGAGTGGCCACATGGTCGAGATGAAAGAGTGTTTCGCCACGCTCTTCCGTCGTGCCCAGCAAGCCGGAGAGATCGGGCCGGATCACGACCCGGATCGGCTGGCTGCACGGTATCAGTCGGACATTCTGGGCCTGCGATTGTCCGCCGAACGCAACGATGTGAATGCCGCAGAAATCGCCGCAGATATCGCGTCGGATTTGGACCGGCTTTGATCGGCCGAAAACGGCAGAGAAAACCACAAAATCTTGGGGGAGCGCGTGACATTCCCCACCAGAAAACGTATAAGTTACCAAAATAATATAGGTACTAACGGCATGTCCGACGACGCACAGGCACCACAGGAATACGGCGCTGATTCCATTAAAGTTCTCAAAGGCTTAGAAGCTGTTCGGAAACGTCCAGGTATGTATATCGGGGATACGGATGATGGCTCGGGTCTGCACCATATGGTGTATGAGGTCGTAGACAACGGAATTGATGAGGCGCTGGCCGGTCACGCCGACCATGTAACCGTAAAAATCCACGCCGATTCCAGTGTTTCAGTCAGCGACAATGGGCGCGGGATTCCGGTGGATATTCACCCCGAAGAGGGTGTGTCCGCCGCTGAGGTCATCATGACCCAACTGCACGCGGGCGGTAAGTTCGACAGCAACTCGTACAAGGTGTCGGGCGGTCTGCACGGCGTGGGTGTCTCGGTGGTGAACGCCCTTTCCGATTGGCTAGAGCTGCGCGTCTGGCGCAACGGCAAGGAACATGTGGCGCGCTTTGAAGGTGGCGAGACAGCAGAGCATCTGAAAGTGGTTCAGGAGTGTGGTGAACGGACCGGGACCGAAGTGCGGTTTCTGGCCTCGACCGATACATTCTCGAACCTCGAATATTCGTTCGATACGCTAGAAAAGCGCTTGCGTGAGCTGGCCTTCCTGAACTCGGGCGTGCGGATCATCCTGATCGACGAGCGCCCCGCCGAACGGCTGGAAACCGAGCTGTTCTATGAGGGCGGTGTTAAAGAATTCGTCAAATACCTCGACCGGTCCAAGACACCAGCGATGCCTGAGCCGATCTATATCAAGGGTGAACGCGACGACATCGGCGTGGAAATCGCCATGTGGTGGAATGACAGCTATCACGAGACGGTCCTGCCTTTTACCAACAACATCCCTCAGCGGGACGGCGGCACGCATGTGGCCGGGTTCCGGGGTGCTTTGACCCGGACGATCAACAATTACGCGCAGTCCAGCGGGATCGCGAAGAAGGAAAAGGTCAGCTTCACCGGCGATGACGCGCGCGAAGGTCTGACCTGCGTGTTGTCGGTTAAAGTACCTGATCCGAAATTCTCATCCCAGACCAAGGACAAGCTGGTGTCGTCCGAGGTGCGCCCCGCGGTCGAAGGCTTGATGAACGAAAAGCTGGCCGAGTGGTTCGAAGAGAACCCGAATGAGGCCAAGGGGATCGTCGGCAAGATCATCGAGGCCGCTTTAGCCCGTGAAGCCGCCCGCAAAGCCCGCGAACTGACCCGCCGCAAGACGGCGATGGATGTGAACTATTTGGCCGGTAAGCTGAAGGACTGTTCCGAGAAAGATCCGTCTAAGACTGAAGTTTTCCTCGTCGAGGGTGACTCGGCCGGTGGTTCCGCCCAGACGGGTCGGGACCGTCTCACTCAGGCCGTACTGCCGTTGCGTGGTAAGATCCTGAACGTCGAACGCGCGCGGTTTGACCGGATGTTGTCATCTCAGGAAATTGGCAACCTCGTGATGGCGCTGGGCACCGGCATTGGTCGGGACGAGTTCAACATCGAAAAGCTGCGCTACCACAAGATCGTCATCATGACGGATGCCGATGTGGACGGCGCGCATATTCGGACTCTGCTGTTGACCTTCTTCTACCGGCAAATGCCAGAGCTTATCGAAGGTGGATACCTTTATATCGCACAGCCACCGCTCTATAAGGTTTCGCGTGGTAAATCAGAGGTTTACCTGAAAGATCAGGCGGCTCTGGACGACTACCTGATCAATCAGGGGGTCGAGGGCGCGGTCCTGAAACTGGGCTCGGGCGAGGAAATCATCGGGCAGGATCTGACCCGAGTGGTCGATGAAGCGCGTCAGTTGAAACGTGTTTTGGACGCCTTCCCAACCCACTACCCGCGTCACATTCTGGAACAGGCTGCGGTAGCCGGTGCCTTTGTACCCGGTGCGGTCGATGCCGACCTGCAAGGCGTCGCGGACAAGGTGGCCGCTCGTCTGGACCTGATCGCGCTGGAATATGAACGCGGCTGGCAGGGCCGGATCACACAGGATCACGGCATTCGTCTGGCCCGCATCCTGCGCGGCGTCGAGGAGGTCCGTACACTGGACGGCCCCATGCTGCGGTCTGGTGAGGCACGCAAAACCGGCAGCTTCACGCAAAGCCTGCAAGAGGTCTACAACACCCCCGCCACCCTGATCCGCCGCGACCGGACGCAGGCCATCCACGGCCCGCTGGACCTGTTGCGCGCCATTCTGGAAGAAGGCGAAAAGGGCCTGTCTCTGCAGCGCTACAAGGGTCTGGGCGAAATGAACCCTGATCAGCTGTGGGAAACCACGCTGGACCCGGATGCACGTACACTGTTGCAGGTCCGCGTGGATGACATGGTCGAGGCGGATGACCTGTTCACCAAACTGATGGGCGATGTAGTCGAACCGCGCCGAGAATTCATCCAGCAAAATGCGCTAAGCGTGGAAAATCTGGATTTCTAGGGATGTAGGTTTGCGCATAACACTTCGCGCACCCCAAAAGTTTGCGTAGTTTGCCCATAGTTTTGCGCTGCGCGATTGTCTGCCCTCTCGATGAATTCAATCAGTTTTTGGCGTGGTTGTTACGGTTTTTGTCCTTTGCGGTGCCCAACCCCGCATGGGGCCTCCCAAGGCCCCTTGGGTTCCATGCGGCCTTTTTGCTTGGATTCTCGAGAAGGTCTGTGATGCGCAGTAAGCGGACTTTGCAAAGTTCAAGTCGTTTCACGAGAGCAGACCATCATTCACTTAACGGCATTGGCAAAACTCGTCCCGATCTACAGTTGCCTTGAGAGCTGGATGGAGCGAGTGCATTCGGAATCTCCGAGGTCATACTTCCGAATGCAGCGCCTTCGCCAATTCAAAATGTCAGTCGCGCTCGTAACCCAAGAACTGTCACTGCACCGTCGCTTGAGTTGAATGCAGGATTATCCAAGTACTGTATACTTGGCGTAATTGCGAAGTTCTGAGCGACCTGCCAGCGATAGAATGCTTCGATTGCAACTTGGTCTTCATCTGATTTTGGCGGTCGACCCCAACTAGCTCCAAGTCCCACTTCACTTGCTCGGAAAACGCCCTTCGTAATACCAGCGGCTGCGTATCTTTGGTACGGTGTGCTGGCATCTTCGTTTGCCCATGCAAGTCGTGCAAAAGTTCCAATGCGCGAATTTTCGAAGGTATAGCTGCCTGTTAGGCCGACACCGTAATTGTCATCGTCGGTGTGCCAAAGAGCCACGTGAACGTTGTTGAACAAAAACGAAGCATCGGACACGCTTTGATCGGTCCAACCAAACTCAAGAGCTTTGAAGTAGTCGCCATCACCCAGAGTATCAAAGCTCAAGCTATCGTATTGCCCATTGGCATCCATAACCATGCCCAAAACATAGAAGTTGGTGCGAGGAATGCCGATGTACCCTGAGATTCCAAACGAACCGGCTGACGGATACCCAATAGTAGGGTTTAAGATAATGCTGTTGTTCTGAAACGACGTAAGGTTGTCGGAGTATGGCGTAATGTCGAACTGCGAGAACGCACTCATGTAGCCGACATTGACCTCAATTGGGGCATCGCCAACGTCTAATCGCTGACGCCATTTCAAGACTGTGATCCCCCATTGTTGATTAGACCAATCCGGTGCGCTCGTTCCGACCCAACCAAAGTTGGCTGCCAGCGCTTCTGGCGGCAAAGCCGTACCAATCCGGTGGCGGTTTTCAACTCTGAAGTCCAAAGTACCTTTTCTGGAGGGATCGTGTCGATTTATCAGGTCCCACGAAAGGAAGGCCCGGAAAATCCCACCGGTTGCGTGAGTGTCACCTACAGAATTGTCGGACCACTGAGTGTTGAAGCTGTAGTCAAAACCCAGATTGAAGCCATAACGTTCGGCCAGGCGAGCTTTCCAATCCAACCACGGTTTCAGCGCATTATCGATTGCAGGAAAATCGAATTCAGCCTCTCTGGTTGCTTCAAGTTCCTCCAGCGTTCCCTCTACCGAGGTGGGAGCAGTTGGAATAACCGGTACTGAATCAGTGGTATTTCCGGGGTCCTGCGCTCTCAATTCAACAGGTGAAGCTAACAGAGTAAGTATGAACAGAGTTCGAAGTGTGAAAATGCGCGAGGAAGCCACACTTGCACTTTTCGAAATTGGCGCTGTTGTACGCAATTGTTCGGTCACGATCAGAATCCTGCTTTTGTACCCGACGACCAAATTGATCGCCGGGGTAATTTTTGGATCAGATGACTCCGAGGAAAGGCTTGCGCAACGTACCCTCGTAAACCCACTTAGTAAGTGTCGTATAGTCCCATACGGGCATACGTACTGCGTCTTGAACTTTGTAAGCGGCAGGCGGCAGTTCAGTGCATTCCAAGAGGATACATTTTACTTCCGGGTTACTTGCAACCAGGGCCTTAGCGCCTTCCACAATCTCGTTTTCAAGCGCTAGCATGTTGTAACTACCGGTGAGTTGCAGCACGTTTTGCATTTCAGGACCATTTTCCAGCCCTTGGAT
Source organism: Ruegeria sp. AB6 (assembly GCF_056542685.1). Lineage (NCBI taxonomy): Bacteria > Pseudomonadati > Pseudomonadota > Alphaproteobacteria > Rhodobacterales > Roseobacteraceae > Ruegeria > Ruegeria sp. AB6. Next base: position 194,465 of record NZ_JBQGAD010000006.1, read on the forward strand.
AACGAGCCGCTCCGCTTTCTGCTGCGGGGTCACGCCACAGTTTTCAATCGCCGGTGAAGCAGCAAGAGCCTCACCATTGGCAGTCACGATGCCAACTTTCGAACGTGGCGGTAAACTCGCAATCATGGCAGGCAGTTGGAGTAGGCTGGAGGAGAAAAGAGGCGTATCGATTTGCTCGGCGATTGCTTGTTGGTAAGTTCCGTAGAACCCACAGTTTGCCATGATCGCACGAACGCCTTGAAGCTCCAGCCACTTCGCGGCTTTAACCATTTCAGCAGTAAAAGACTCGGTCGGAACGGGGGCAAGAATGTCATAGACATTTGGGGGAACTGCTTCCCGGTACAACATCGGAAAATCGAATGTTGTTGCATTGCCCATGTTGCCCGGCGCCATCGGCAAATACGCTCGTGCCTGAATAAGGCCAATTGTTACACCCCCTACATTCCTGCCGAACCACCAGTCAATATTGGCGTCTTTGCCAGCGGTGAACTCTGGAACATAGTAGTCACTCGTCCGTTCTGCCGGTGGCGACAATTGTTCGGATGGAGTGGTGTACCAGTCGGGTGCTTCCGCCGGGGGGTCATTTGTGTAGAGCGCTTGTGCTTGGGCGTCACGTGTAGCGGCAACAAAACCAGCAGCTAGCGCAGCGGCGCTCCCTGCCTTAAGAATGTCGCGCCGGACCAGCGAACTTGGCGCCCCATCGTCTGGTCGAATATCCGCGTCGGGGGTCTCATTGATTTCTTGGAAGCGCACCTTTTGGTCGCTCGCATTGTTGGGGTTGTCGGTCACAGTGAGTCCTCCATTTTGCGAATAGCACGGTGTCGGAATGGGTTGCTGGCGTTAGCCGCAACGAGACATTTTATGGGGTTCACTCTGACAGTTCTGACCGTGTTCAGTCTGACGATTCCGATCAAGGCGATGCGATTATTGACGGAAATCGTCAGGGCGGCGACAATACATCACATTCCGATGTCATAATGGCTATGTGGATCATGGACCTCGCATATTTCGAGGATCAGGCATGAGCGGCCCAACGCAACCCCTGATCCGGCTCTCAACGGGTAAGCCAGCGCTTTCCGCGCTGGATGCCGTTTATGATCGCTCTGACGAATTACTCACACGGATTGGATTGGCCCGAGAGTCCTTCGATGATCCTGAAATTTTCGTTCATGCAATCGTCATGTACCAGTTCTTTGAGGAGGCAGCTTCCGCAGCTGACGACCCATTCTTTTTGGCAAAGATTGGTAAAATGATAGCGGGATCGAAATGGCCCCCTTTAGTCGAGGCCGCAGACTGCGCTGTTACGTTGGGATCTTTCCTCACCAAACTGGTTGTGGTGGCAACTGATCATTCGAGTTCCACCGAGCATCACTTGGATGTGAGCGGAAAATCAGGCTTCCTGTTTGGTTGCAGATACTACGACACACCGTTCGTACCAGCTCAGATTGATGGGTTCTTTGCAGCGATGTTCGGAGAAATTATTAAGCGATCCATCGGCGAAAAATGGAACCCCGATGACGTGATGGTCACTATAAGCGACCCAAACGCACTTCCGTCCGAATTTCTTGGATGTTCGGTTTTGGCTGGAGATCGACGTGGTCATCGCGTTGCTTTCCCAGCAATCTGGCTAACGGAGCCATTTTCTTCCGACGACTTTTTCAAAGGACCAAGTGAACGATCTGGAACATCGCTACCTCCGAGGCGAGTAATTGTCAGTGTTAGAGAAGCTCTCAAACCACACATTGGTGTACAGCCTCTGAACAATGAAATTGCCGCAGGTATCTGTGGTCTTTCAGAGCAGCAACTGTCACGTAAACTTCGCAAGGAAGGCACAAGCTTGGGCAAGTTGATTGCAGAATTGAAATGTGAACATGCAGAAATGCTTCTTTCTCAGCAGAAGGCCAGCGTAGCAGAAGTCGCAGAGGTGCTAGGGTATTCCGACGCAACCAGTTTCGCTCATGCCTTTCGTGGCTGGACAGGTAAGGCACCGAGTGACCTAAAAAAGCAGCGTGAAAATTAGGTGCCTTCAATCTTAGCAAATTACCGCATAACTCAACTGGAAGAGGCCATTAAGTCTGAAAGGCGAATAGTCGGCTCGGGATATTGAAGGCCTGTACTAAGCTTATTAGTCGTTCAGAACTGTGACGGTTAACAGTTACCTTGCTTTCATTGACGCGAAGCCGTTGAACGGCAGGTTGGTTGCACTATACGAACTGCACTGTCTAGTGCGAATGTCCAGTTTGGGCTGTGAACGGTCTTAGAAGCGAAGAAGGCGAACGGTTACCAAGAGCTGAGAAGGCAAAGTGCCGCGTTGTGACACGCGGCACTTAACTTTGGGTCGTCGCAGATCTTATGCTGCTGAGAACGCGCGGACACTGCCTCGCGGTTCGAAGACGTGTAGGAACGTATCGGGATGAGGGCGAATGCGGTAGTTGTCTGTCTCATCGCCGAAGATCACTATGCCGTCTTTATCCAGTGCAATGACGGTCGCTTTGACGGTATCGACGGGGTAGCCCGGCATACCGGACGGAGCGCCACCGATATCTTCAATACCCAGAGCCTTGGCTGCGGCCAAATCGTTGTCCTGGAAAATCTCGAAATGCGCGGGCAGATTGAGATTTCTGGCCAGTTTCTCCGAGTGCTTGGTGCCTTGGTTGGAGATGAACTTCACTTTTGCGCCTGTCTTCGCCAGTTGATCCGCCTTTGCTTTCACTTCTTTAAGTTGGTTCATGCAGAACGGGCACCAGTTGGCGCGGAAAAATACCAGCAGTGTCTTTTCGCCTGCGAACGACGCGGAAGTCGTGCTGGTCCCGTCCAGACGTTGCAGGGACAATTCAGGCAGAACTTTGCCCTTTACGATGGCTGCGCTTGGCTTGCGGCCATAGTTCGAAAATATGTGAATATACCATTGCATAGTGATCGCGCCAAACAAGGCTAGGCCTATGGCGACGTATTCGCTGGCAGCTGTGAAACCACCGCGAGCGCTGATTTGGTAGACCACCCACGCCACCGCAGCCAGGTTTATGAGTTGGATGATTGGCAGGTTCTTGGAGGTGCGGGAAATGCCCAAAGCATCGGTCAGCACCATCAGAAAGAATGGCAAGGTGAATGTGGCAAAGAATGTCCCGATCCAGATCGGATCGAAGTCCGACAGGTAGAACATGACGACCGAACCGATGCCTGAAAGCATGTTCAGCATGATATAGGGAAGAATAAGTTTGCCTTTCATTTCGAAAATCCTTTCGAGTTCTTGCCGAGATGCCTGAGGTGGCTCATCGGTCACGTAAGTGCAGGGGGGTGAGAGGTTGGATGGTCCGAGCCCCGTCTTGCGAAGCGCGCAACCAGGTTACACAGTGGCTGTTGCCGACAGACTATCGAGAACAGGGAACAGATCCGCTGGTTCAGGACGGCGCGTATAGTCGGGGTTCACTTCGGCATAGGCGATTGTGCCGTCGGTATCGACGACGTAGCGCGCGGGCATCGGCAGGTTCCACTGGCCGTCGCCATGAATGCGCGGCAAGTGGACGCCAAACCCGTCGTGAATCGGAATGACGTAATCTTGCAGCGTCCAGCGGATACCAAGCTTTTCAGCCAGTTCGCCGTTCTTGTCAGTCAAGATCGGAAAGCTCAGTTCATTGTCTTTCTGGGACTTCCGGCTGTCCGCCGCGCCTTGCATCGAGATTGCAACAAGCGTCGCACCACGTGAGCGAATGTCCTCGGCAACGGCTTCAAGCGCTTTCAGCTCGATGTTGCAGTAGGGGCACCAAACACCGCGGTAGAACGTCATAACCACCGGGCCGCTGGCTAACAAGTCTTTCAGCGCGACCGGATTGCGATCCGAATCCGTCAGTTTGAAGTCAGCCACAACGTCACCCGCTTTCAACGCATGCTCGGCCTGACCGCTGTCAATCAGCTCTTGTGTCGAACGGGCAAAGGCTTCGAATGCCCCTTCGGGGGCCATGGTCTTGAATTGGGCCTTGAAGTCATCGAGTTGGTCTTGGAGGGTCATGTCTTTTCCACTTCTCAAATTGCGTTCTCTGGTCGGCTCAGGGATTTTTCGTGCCGCCTGTTCTGATATTTGGCCCGTTGAGAAAATGGTGGTAGCTGACCAATTCGAGTAAGGGTTATTCAAAAAACGAATGATCCAATTTGCGGATCCCAATTGGAACAAACTCAGCCTGAAAAACAAAACAGCGCCGCGCTTTAAGCGCGACGCTCGTTGCCGGACGTCCGTATTTCTGGCGATCCAATGCGGATTTAGTCCCCCGTGGCGAAAAGAACTCGGACTATTCTTCCGATGCAGGGGGTTCCGGATCCCAAGCCATAGGCTCAAATGCCTTGTCGAGCGGCGGGTTCACGATGTGGGTTGTGTAGTTCGACAAAACCTTGAGTGCTGTCCCGGCGATGACCTCAAGAACGGTCTGCTTTGAATATCCGGCCTCGATCAGAGCATCGACCTGCTCAATACTGGCCCATCCCCGCGTTTCGTTGATGGTTTCAGCAAAACTGCGAAGAGCTTCGAGTTTGGCGTCCGCGATTGGTGTACCTGCGCGCAATGCCGTGATCACACTATTATCCACTCCTGCCATCTTCGACACGGCCGTGTGCGCTGCCATGCAGTAGGTGCAGCCGTTCAGACGGTTATTCGTCATCAGTATGATTTCGCGTTCGGTGGGCGTCAGATCCGTTTTCTCGAAAATGCCCATCATGGTCATGTAGCTTTCGACCAGAACAGGGGATTCCGCCATTGTTGCCACCAGGTTCGGCACAAAGCCCATTTTGCCTTTGATCTCTGAGAGGATTGGCTTGGACCCTTCAGGAGCAGTGTCTACCGTGTGCTGTGCGTAGGTTGCCATTTGATGTTCCTTACTAGAATGCGTTTGCGTCGGAGTTTTCAGAGTTCAGCCGGCCAGATGTGTTTGTAGCCTGCCGTTGCGTTCAAATGTTGCTCATAAGTAAATTGGTAGGTAGGTTGCTAAAAAGCCTAACAGTTATTCATAATGTGAATGTCCGACAATTTCTCCACGTTACGCTTGTTCTCGCGGGTCGCACGTACCGGCAGCTTTACCGCTGCGGGAAGAGAAACCGGCAAATCTCAGCCATCGGTGTCCCGGATCATTTCCAACCTTGAGCAAGAGCTGGGTGTTCAACTGTTTGTGCGTTCGACGCATGCCGTTCGGCTGACTGAAGCTGGGGAAGAATATCTGACGCGTATTGAGCCGATCCTCTCCGACATCGAGGAGGCAAACCACTTCGTCAGGGGCACGGGCGAACTGCGCGGTCGTTTGCGGATCGGAGCAGCAGCGAGCTTTGCACAACGAGAGATCATACCCGCCCTGCCGCCGTTTCTGGAACAACACCCAAAATTGAAGGTGGATCTTGTCCTGACGGATTCGATGCAGGACTTGATTGATGAGGCTATCGACGTTGCCATCCGATTTGGACCATTGGAAGATTCAACGATGGTCGCGCGCAAGCTGGGCACGACACCCAGGGTCGTTGTTGCCGCCCCTTCTTATCTGGAAAAAGCTGGCAACCCGAAGCAGCCCTCTGATTTGGTGGATCATCAGGTCATCCTCGGCCCGTCAAGCGTTGGAAAAGCGGGTTGGAGCTTTGAGAAAGACGGAAAGGTCCAGTCCATTCGTGTCGAAAGCCAACTGATGATTTCCGTCAATGAAAGCACAACCACGGCGGCGGTCGCCGGTTTGGGCATTGTCAGCACGTCGTACTGGAGTTGTAGGAACGAGCTGGGCGCAGGTACTCTCGTGCAACTACTGCCTGATTGGACAATCGGAAACGTTGAAGTGAACGCGTTACTGGCGGGTGGTCGTCATACAAAGCCTTCAGCCCGCGCTTTCACAAAGCACTTGCAAGAGGTTTTGGCTAAGTGAGCTAGCTCTGGAATAGCGGCCTATAGCGCACATTTTAGAAAACAGCCGGCACTAGCCCTTCTTAGACCTGCTTTGGGGCGAGTTCTCCCCACTCATCCGCGCTCATGCTTTTCCGCGTTAACCCATCCTCTGAGGCGAATTGAGCTGCTTTGAGTAGGAGAAAGGCCATCGTGATGGCGTCTACCTCGCAGCGTTTCTCGAATTCTTCGGTAGTCTCATAGGGGCCTTCTTCCGACATTCCAATTCCCCTCTGTATCTGACGCTTTCGGGCAATTGGCTAACTTTGCATAATACTTCATCGCTCTAGGAAAGCCAGTTCTCGGGCGTGCGAGCGCTTCTTCAGGAGTGGCTCTAATTCTGCAAACAAGCTCGTCTTCCAGCGCGAGTAGTTTGCGATGGTGCAGAAGGACGGCAGACCGGCCCTGGTACTCTTCATTGTTCGTTTTGTTGGGTGTCATCTGGCGACACATCGTGCTCATTGTCAGACGTTGCTTCAATCTCTCGAACAGCCAACTCTGCGATTTTTCGCACCAGATACCAAACGCTGCTCGAGGCTCTCGGTATCGAAAGTGTGGATTTCGTCTATTCAACAAACCATTCCCAGCTTTATGCGTCTCAAGCTGGAGAGGTGATGACACCTCAAGGTCGCTTTGGGTTGATTGATGATCCTGAAACCTTCGACATCGCGACGTTCAAACCCAAATCGATCTCATTGCATTGGGAGTTCATGTACACTCGGTCGTTTTTTTTGGGACTGGAGATATGAACCGTCAAAGCGAAATCCTGAATCTGGTCGCCGGGATGATAGATGACGGAAAGATCAGATCCACAGCGACCGATACACTTGGTAGGATCAATGCTACAAACTTAAAGAAAGCGCATGCTATCCTTGAAAGCGGGAAGGCCAAAGGAAAGCTCGTGCTTGAGGGTTTTTAGATGAGAATTGAACGGCTGGATCATGTGAACATCGTGACGACTAGGTTGCCTGACATGGTTGCTTGGTATGAAGAGGTCCTGGGTTTGAAACTCGGGACCCGCCCTGATTTTCCGTTCCCCGGAGCTTGGTTGTATGCGGGTGATCACGCAGTGGTTCATCTTGTGGGTCACGAGGGAACGCCAAATGTCGGCTCCGAAGTGAAGCTCAAGCTCGAGCGCACTCGAAGAAAAACTGAGCTCGAATCAGATCAAGTACCGCAAAACTGACGTCCCGGGCGCCCGAATGGTCCAAATCCATGTGGCCGATCCTGATGGAAATCACATTCACATAGACTTTGAAGAAATCGAGTAAGGGACAAACACTCGAAATAGTCGGAACGCAAAACTAAACTCGTAAATTCTTGCCGATTAGTGATCGAGATCATTACTGGGTTGCTTCCAAGAATTACCCGGACCAACATTTTTGGGCGGTACAAGCGTCGAATTGGAGATCAGCATGCTGGAACTCGAAACCAACAAGAAGAATGTCATTGCTTTCTACGAAATGATGTTCAATGAGTGTCGGCCTGCGGAAGCCATAGATATCTTTGTTGGTGATACCTATACGCAGCACAACCCGCATGTTGGCGACGGCAAGCAAGCGTTTATCGAATATTTCGAGCGCATGGCCGCCGAATATCCGGGAAAGCGTGTGGACATCAAACGTGCGTTTGCTGAAGACGACCACGTTGTTCTGCATTGCCACCAAATCTGGCCTGATGGTCTCGAGTACGCAGGTATCGATATTTTTCGCCTGGATGCTGAAGGTAAGGTTGTCGAACACTGGGACGTTCTTCAGGAGGTTCCGGCAAACAGCGAGAATGACAATGGCATGTTTTGACTTAACCGTTCTGACAGCGGTGCATGGAGCTTTGAAAGCTCCTGTCGGCTAAACCACGATAGTCAGAGGGCATAAGTCTGATCCAAGAAACCCGCCGAAGCGTATCTATCAAGAACCCTTTAGCAAGGAGATAAATATGCTCCCGAAGAGTATTCTCGCGGCGACCCTTGGATTATTTGCAGCTACTTCGCTTCAAGCCGGTGTACAAATTCGCTTTATAGAAGGAGCACCCAAGGACCGTTTTGTTCTGACAAACGTTGGAGCTTGCGAAGTAGAAGCCTCGATCCTCAAAATTGACTTGTCGAAATCTGCGGGACGTCTGATTTTCGACGTTACTGAAAAGGGTGCGGGCGTCGAGGTCTTCCAGCCTCTCGAATTCGTTGAGGGTGCGGATGCTCTGCGGCAAATTCCAGCGGTCGTGGACGGGCAAGATACAATAGAACTTGAAATCGCCTCCCTCGCAGCCGGGGACACACTCGCCTTTACCATCGATGTCGATGATACTATCGGGCAACGCGAAATCACTGTTACAGGCTCGGAGATCGAAGGCGCCACGGTGTCCTATACCGTTGCGGAAGAGACCAGTACTGCGACCTTCTCTTCGGACGCGCTTGTAAACGTGACGACCAGGGACTGCTGAAAGCCATCCTACAATGTCGAATTGGTTGATCCGCATAGCATTCCTCGCGCTTATGTTGGGAGGCGGCATTCTGATCGGAACACTGACCGCACCTGGCGAATGGTATGCGCAGCTCTCTAAACCGGCTTTCAATCCACCAAATTGGATTTTTGGGCCGGTTTGGACGGTGCTTTATGTGTTGATCGCCATGGCGGGTTGGCGTCAGTTTGAAGCAGATCGAAGCTCGACCGCCATGAAGCTGTGGTGGGCGCAGATGAGTTTGAACTTTTTGTGGTCGCCAGCCTTTTTCGTAATGCAACTGCCGTGGTTTGCCCTTGTGATCATTGTCGCGTTGTTGGCTGTGATCGTCATGTTCATTGCTCGGGTCAGGAATTCAGATCGGGTTTCCGCACTGGCTTTCCTGCCGTACTTTGCATGGGTCGCATTTGCCACGGCGCTGAACCTCTCCATTGCGATACTGAACTGACAAGGAACAATATGCGTGCAAACTTCATCGGGCTTGTTTCAGGTTTTGTTATCATCGGATGCACAATGGCTCAGGCTGATGAAAAACTGACTGAAGACTTTTCCAAGTCTCCGGAGACGCGTTGGGACTACGTTGCCGACACCGTCATGGGAGGAGTTTCCTCAGGACAGGTGCAGTTTCGTTCGGAAGGTGATGTTGCATTCGCGCGGCTGACCGGAACCGTGAGTACAGAAAACAACGGGGGCTTCATCCAGTTCCGACGCAAGTTGTCTGAGCGACTAGATGAGGCTGTATCAGGCGTCAGGCTATTGGTACGGGGGAACGGCGAGCAATACTTCGTTCACCTCAGAACACGTGGCACGGTGCTTCCGTGGCAATACTACCAGGCCGCGTTCGCAACTTCTGAAGACTGGACCGAAGTCTATTTGCCTCTGTCAGGCTTCAAGGCTTCAGGTGCCATGTTGCGCGCTACTCCTGTTGCAGACGCAATCACCTCAGTCGGGGTTGTAGCTTTCGGGCGCGATCACGAGGCCAGCGTTGATGTCAGCGAGATTGGTTTCCACTGAAGGTCAGGTTCCTAAATTCACCTCTGTTGCCGACCAATGTGAAACTTGAGGTTGTCTTGTCTGAGGGTGATGATTTCGCAAAAAACCTCGACCGTCCAAATAGGGGCTGGCGGTTTTGACGCAACATCATTTCAAACGTACTCTTGCAGCGGCCAAGCGCAAACGAGGACCATGTCTGATCCCGAGAACAGAAGTGACTCCGCCGCGGAACATTCGTCGCGTGCTGTAGCCGATGGTATCGGCGTGGCAACGGAGGAATTCAGAATTTCGATGCCAATAGGGATCGGAGCAGTTTTGGCTGCACTTGCCTCTTTGGCCACATGCTATTCTGGTATTCTGTTGACTTATTTGGTTGGCTATGAAGCGCTTTCAATAAATCCACATGCGCAAGCCGTGCTCATGTGGGTGTTTGCTTTGTTGGCGGTCAGTTTCTTGTGGAGAGACCGGAAACGGCATGCCAAAGAGCTTCCACTCGTCCTTGGTGGAATTGCTGCCACTATACTGATTATCACACTGTATTTTGGCTATGACGAACGCGTAGAAGCGCTCGCCTATGTGCTTTTGGTGATTGCGGCTTTGCTAAACCAAAACTTCATTCTCGACGCGTTAAACCACACGGTTCGTAACCAGACGCGTGAAATAGAGGCTTTGAACGAAAGGCTGACAGAGAAGGTGAAGCGCCAGGAAGGCGAGATTGACAGGCTAGGGCGACTTAAACAATTCCTTGCTCCTCAGGTGGCGGAGCTTGTCGTAGAAGAAAACTCTGACGAGCTTCTTAAGACCCATCGTCAATACATCTCTTGCCTATTCTGCGACATCCGGAATTTCACCGCCGTTTCTGAGGCGATTGAGCCGGAAGAAGCCATTACTCTTCTCCAGCAATTCCACGACGAGGTTGGTCAACTAGTTGCACTACACAAGGGAACAATCGGATACCGAGCCGGAGACGGATTAATGGTCTTTTTCAATGATCCAGTTCCCTGCGATCAACCCGTCCTGCAAGCTGTACGTTTGGCTAAAGCAATAAGCGCAGCTTTTGAAGAAATTCGAGCACCTTGGCAGAAGCTTGGGCATGCAATGGGTCTGGGTATCGGAATCAGCAGCGGTTACGCGACCCTAGGGCTAATCGGGTTTCATGGTCGTGCCGACTACACCGCTATCGGCGGTGTGGTGATCACTGCATCGAGGCTTTGCGATTTTGCCATCGACGGGCAGATCCTTTTGAACCAACGTGCGCTTTTAGACATAGAAGAGTATGTAGAGACAGAAGAACTGGGGGAAAGAAAGATGAAGGGCATCGGTAATCCCGTGCAGATTTTTCGTGTCCTCAGTCTCTCTGATCAGGCTAAGTGATGCGGTTTGCTTTTAGGAGTTCATGCGTTTGTTGGATTGACTCTTCGCGACACCGATCCACCTTTCTGATGCAGGTTTAGGAGCATTCTGAGTGTTTGCAAGGACCATCGCCTTGTTGCTTTGCGCCGCTTCCAATCCCGTCGCGGCATTGCAGTTGCGCGAAACGGGCCGTTACGAGCTGAACCAACCCGCAAGTCTTGACTACGATCCGACTTTTTGTGGCTTGTGGATTGCGAACGAGGGGCCTGAAGCAGTTCTTGTTACACTGCAAGGTGATGAGTTGCGCCGCATATCCAGCGATCTCTTCCGTATTAAAGCAATTGCTATCGAAGGGGATCACTTGTTGCTAGGCGACGGTCTCGGCAGCCTCCAACGTCTAACTAAGGAAGGTGTCACTTTAGCAGCACCCTTTGAGCTTGAAGGTGGTTTTGCGGATACCGAAGGGATCGCAATCAATGCCCAGGGGCAGATCGTGACCGTCGAAGACGATCCCGAACGGTTGTCCTGGTTCACTTCAGAAGGCGTCCTTACGGCAAGGTTGAATACCATGAAGCTCTCTCCTCCCTTGAGTGAGCCGCAGGGCATCGCGATTGACCCGCGCACCGGTCACATGTTGATTGTTGATGACTGGGAAGGGTCAAACAGCTTGTATGAGTTTACGGCAGACGGCAGACTGCTCGCCCAGCAAAGTCTGTTGGAATTCGGCGTTGATCCGGAAGGCATCGCCATTAGGCCGGGATCTAACCAACTGTTCGTGGCATTCGACGGCGGCGCGAAGATTGTGACATTTGACTACACGCCCACCTTGCCAGCAGGATCACCGCCGCTTCCCCCGGGCGGAGACTGCATGATGTTCTAAGAATTTAGCTTTGTATTCTGGCTGAAACTGATTTTTGCCTAGTCTCGTTCGCTGTCTAAAGCTTCCCGAATGAGCGCAAGATAGGGTAGCGAATTGTGAAATGGGCCTGACCCGAGTTCCGATAATACCGGAGCCAGGGACTCGGACATCCGCTCCGTACAAACTCTCATAAACTCCGCGCCTTGCGGCGTTGACCGGGCAATTTTGGAGCGGTTGTCGTTGGGGTTGGTTTCAAGGGTGATCAGCGCATTGTTTTCAAGGCTCGCGAGCATGTGCGTCATCGACGTTTTGGGCACTTGAAACGCGTTCGATAGCTGCAGCGGAGTTTCTCCCTCGGGACGCCGGACCAGATGTCCTAATACTCCAAATTGAGTCGCTGTCATTCTTCCGGGCAAGAACGCTTCGAGCTTGGTCGAGATCAACTGATTGATGATCCCGACCTCGGTGAAGAACCGGTAGACTTCGTTGGTCTCATCTTCAGGCTTCATTCAGAATTCGGTTCTCCAGTGGCCAGCGGGGTGTGGCAATTGGCTCGGGTCCATATCCCAAACGCAGCAACATTTGCACCGTGTGGCCCGGTGACGCAAGAAGCTCATGCGCCAGAGCGTATTCATTGGCCATCTCAGTATACTCCTGAAGGGCCTGACTGACCGGATGAACGCCCAGGCCCATTTCGGTTGTCTTCAGATAAAAACGCATCAACTTACGTCCTGTGTCAAGTTGGTCCCTTCGAGTGTTGGTGGCAGTCGTGAGGGCTGCGTATTGCGGCGTCGCATCTAGCATGGCGAAGTAGCCTCGCATGTGGGACTGAGTGCCTGGGTGGTCAACATTCATAAGGGTCTCATTGTCTAACAGGCCGGAAAGACGCAGCGCTTCCAGCATGGGATCGCGTAATTCAATCCCGTCGGGATTGGCGTTTATTTCTGCTTTCCCGATCCGCATGAGGTCTACGGATTCTTTCAGGGTCTGCGGTGTTCGCATTTCAATTTCGAAAGCGCGTTTCGTGAGGTCTCGAACACTCGCCACCAAATCTTCATCGGTAATCAAAGTTGCATAGTTGCCAAGCGTAGTCACTTGATCGGCAGAGAGGCGCTTTTCAGTGTACGGTTCTTTGTTGGAATGCCGTTTGAGGATTTGATCTGAGAGTGGATCGGGCGCTCCGCCGGGAACAAACACTGCTTCTGCGATAGGTCCGTCATCTCCATTTGGCAGTATCTTGACCTCGGTATCAAATCCCTGTGCACCTGCCGCCAGGACCATCGTCTCAACAAATGCGCCGAGGCCAATATAGAGCTGGCGGTGGAAAGGATCGGTTTCCGGAAGCTCGCGATCTGTATCGCGGTTGATGCGAACCTTGTCTTGCCCAACCAACTCGACGAGCCAAGGTTGCAAGTTGTGTGGGTTGGGGGCGAGAATCGCGTAGGACAAAGCGGCTTTGCGTGGGTCTTCGTACGGTTTTGGCGTCCACGGAGCCAGCGCGTCATGCGGCGTGCGTGTAGCGAGGAACGCAACCGCACCCGTTGCCGCCAGAATTGTGCCTCCGCCTAGAATCTTAAGAAAACGTCTTCGATTTGGCATCTTGACTCTCCAATAGTACGATATCGAACTAAAGTAATACGAAATCGTACTATTGCAACCCCAATCGATGCAGTGGTTGGTTGAGCGACTAGAAAGAAGAAATCAGAGCAGCCGGAGGCAACTGCGGGTTGCCGTGGTAGACAAGCACTCGGAGCGCCTTCAATGCCAAAAACAGGCAGTTACTTTAGCTGACTAAAGACCGGATACGAGTCGGTCAGAGGCTGTTGAGCCGATGTTTTTCGAGTATCCCGCAAAGCATAGCCTGTGCTTGCAGCCTGTGTTCACGGTGACGTTCACGGGCGGCATCTGGACGACCTTCACTGATCGCTTGAAAAACAACCCGGTGATCTTCATTGGATTTGACGGGCAGGGGCCTGATGAACAACGTCGTTGCGCGCGCGCGACGCACCTGATCGCTCATCATGGCGACAATCGCTTCGACACGTTTGTTGCCGCCCAATCGAACAAGCTCCTGATGAAACAACTCGTCGGCCTCGGCCCAGGCTTCAAGGTCTTCGGCTTCGATGGCTTGGTCCATCTTTGCAATTGATCCGGCAAGTACCGCCAGTTCATCTTCCGAATAACCCGCTTCGGCAGCGCGCTGCGCTGCGAGACTCTCGAGTTCCGTTAGGATGTCGTAAATTTCACGCATATCATTTAATGAAACAGGCAATATCCGCACGCCCTTGCGGGGCCGCATCTCAAGCAAGCCCTTACTTTCCAACATCAGCGCAGCTTCCCGTATCGGGGTGCGGGACATGCCAAGTGTCTCTGCGAGTTCCGATTCCAGATGGTCAGTTCCGGCAGCTAGTTCGCCAGACAGGATCATCTGTCGCAAATCCCTAACAGCGCGTTGGGTATTGGAAAGAGTTTTTGCGTCCTGATCCTTCACGGTGTCTCCAGGTTGATTTTTCGTCCTTCCGCAGCTGAGAGATAGATATTCTCTTCAATGCGGATCACATCCAAATAGTCTCGGGCCGTGTTTTCCAAAGGCGTGCCCAGTAGAAGGCCCGAAATGACGTGACTTTGCAAGGCGTGAACGCAGTCTCCTCCAAATCCATCATGATCGCTGGGAGGGAGAATCTGCTGTTTCTCCCGTTTCCCAAAGGCGCGAAGGTCAACTGAACCGTCACCGTTAAGAAACAGTGATCCTTCGCTTCCTTCGATGAGAGCCTCACCCATGGTTTGACGCAGGTTTTCGGCACTGTGGTCAAGGCACCTGTTCCCATCGAACAGGGCTTTCAAGCCGTTAGGGTGATCAAACAGGATGAAACCTGCATCCTCGCCCGAGATAATGGGATTAACTCGGCGCAAGTCCGCATAAACTGCACTGGGCGCATCGAACAAAAATCGGAATGTATCTACCCAGTGAACCGCTGTTTCATGCACCAGAAAACGTGGCATGTCCTGAAAGTACGGCTGCCGGTCAAGGTATGCATGCGGTCCCTGTCCGTCGCCAGGTCGAAGCCGGAAAGTCGCTTGTAGAGGTGTTCCAATTCGACCCTCGGTCATCGCTACCTTGATCGCACGATACCAGGGCTGGAAGCGAAAATTCTCATGCACGACAATGGTTGCGCCTACTGCTTCAGCCTCGGAGACGATCTTCTTAGCTTCTTCTAATGACATGCAGAAAGGTTTTTGGCAGATCAGCCACTTTATTCCAGAGCGCAGTGCCGTTCGGATGGCATCGGCCTGCGCCACAGGTGGAAGGATGATGTCCAAGAGATCTGGTTTTTCCACTTCCAGCATTTTTGACAGATCATCGTAAGCGGCCAGTCCTGTTTCCTTCGCCTTGTTGATATCACGGTTGCAGGATGCAATCGGAGCCGCTCTGGGCATTCGGGACCAACTTTCGTAGTGGAACCTACTGAAATATCCCGCACCCACACACGCGACCCTGATGGCTTGTTGAGTATTCATGCCCGCAATGCTTCCAATACCGATGAGGCTGCGTCCTGCGTTCCGGCGGTGCCACCTAGGTCACGCGTTAGGTTCTGTCCGTTCGCGGTCACCTTTTCCACGGCTTCACGCAATCGTTCGCCGTCGTTGGACAGGCCTGGGTGATCATGGGTCAAACCCAACCATTCAAGCATCATTGCTGCGGACAGGATCATCGCAAAGGGGTTGGCAATACCCTGTCCTGCAATGTCTGGAGCGGAACCATGGCAGGGTTGGAATACAGCGTGATTCAACCCGACATCCGCTGACGGAGCCAGTCCAAGACCGCCCATAAGACCTGCACCAAGGTCGGAGAGGATGTCTCCGAACATGTTCTCAGTGACCAAAACATCGAATTCCCAAGGTTTTTGAACCATCCACAGAGCCGTTGCATCAACATAAGCGTGGTCTGCCTGCAATTCGGGATAATGGTCGGCTTCCGCATCAAACATCGATCTGAAGAACGCAAAGGCGCGGAATACATTGGCTTTGTCGACACATGTAACTCGACCC
Source organism: Ruegeria sp. AB6 (assembly GCF_056542685.1). NCBI lineage: Bacteria > Pseudomonadati > Pseudomonadota > Alphaproteobacteria > Rhodobacterales > Roseobacteraceae > Ruegeria > Ruegeria sp. AB6. Next base: position 210,085 of record NZ_JBQGAD010000006.1, read on the forward strand.
CGGCCGCGCCCGGTTCTTTTGCGGTTCTTGGCGAGTTCAAACGCGAAACGGAACAGTTTTTCGGACACCTCACGCGTGATCAGCAGAGTTTCACGTGCTTCGTGTTCAGTAACTTCACCAGTGCCTTGGGTAAAGAACAGTCCTTCTGTGCTTTCGCGTATCAAGACAAAGTCGATCTCTTTTCCGGGAGGCAGCGCCAAGGGGGTCATTTGTCCGCTTCTTACTTTCACTGGTCGCACACCAGCGAAAAGTCCCAGTTGCTTTCGCAGATCAATCTGCGGTGAGATCTCGGTTCCGTCTGGGTATCGAACATCCGGCAAGCCCATTGCAGACAGCAGAATCGCGTCAGCATTGCGCGCGGTTTCGAGTGATCCAGCCGGAAACGACTCTCCAGTTTTAGCATAGTGGCCTGCGCCCGCCGAAGCATCTGTAAATACCAGCTCGTAGGTGGAACTGCTGCGTGAAAGCTCACGCAGGATTTCAAGCGTAGGGGCCATAATTTCCGGGCCGATCCCGTCCCCGTGGAACACCGCAACATCGTACGTTTTTTTCATCTTAGCCCGTATCCTTCCCGTTTCGCATTCATAGCGCGATAGCAGCATTTACTACAGCACGTTGACAATGCATTCTTTAATGTATACGCAAATAAATGCAATAATAAACGCAAAGCTGTTTGGGAGGACTTGGAAATGAAACTAAAGCTAGGGCGGTTCGCGGCCGCAGCCGTGATGGCGACCGGTGTTGCAGGCGCAGCTGTTGCGCAGGATTACCCCTATCGTGATATCACCACAGCTGTGGTCTGGGGGGCCGGTGGCGGGACCGATACGATCAACCGTATGATCATGGCCGAGATGGAAAAACACCTTCCGGTCTCGATCAATGTGATCAATCAAACAGGTGGTGTCGCAGGCTCCAACGGGATGGTCTATGTCATGAACCAACCAGACGATGGTTATACATTGGTTGGTCTGTCAGAGTCGAACGTCACCGCTGCTGTGCAAGGTGGTTGGGATAAGAAGTTTGATTTTTGGTATCCGTTCATTGTTGGCGGATCACCTGATCTGATCTCGGTTCCGGCGGACAGCCCTTACAATACTCTGGAAGAACTGGTCGACGCCGCGAAAGCTGCTCCTGGCACTATTCCAGCGGCGGCTTCCGGCGCAGGTTCGATCCACCACTTGAACCTTCTGGCCATCGAAAAAGGGTCCGGTGCAGAATTCAAGTTTGTTCCATACAAAGGCTCAGCGCCAGGGCAGGAAGCAGCGATAGCGGGGGAAGTTGCGTTGGTTGTGACTTCACTGGCTGAACAGGCTCCGTTGATCGAAGGCGGTCAACTTAAACCGCTTGCTATGTTGACGCCCGAGGACGCGCAGATCGCAGGGGCAACAGTACCATCTGCCTTTGGCATTTATGATGGTCTCGATCGGTATTTGCCGCTCAAGCAGGCCATCGGGTTTGCAGTTCACAGTTCAGCCGGGGACGACGTAAAGGCCGCGCTTGGTGATGCCTTCGAGCAAGCGATTGCCTCCGACACTGTCGCTGAATGGGCCTCTGCCAACAATTATGATGTCGGTGGTCAACACGGCGAAGAAGCTCAAGAGCTGTTTGCCAACCTCGAAGCTACCTTTGCCTATACCTTGCAAGATCTGGGCGCTGCTACGGTCGATCCGGCCTCGCTAGGTATCGAGAAGCCATAATCCGATCACTTTTGAAAGGGCGCGCTTGATCGCGCCCTTTCCCTCGGGAGGCAGGCAATGGACAATCCTGGCGAAACACTGGTCATGCGGACGCGCGACTTTTGGGCAGCAATTGTCCTCATAACAGTGTCCGTCTTTTTCCTTTGGAAGACGTTGGACATTCCACTTTGGGGTGAAAACCGCGCGGGTGTAAGTGGATCGGATTGGTACAACTCGGCTGCAATTGTACCGCTGTTCATTTTCGGAGGGTTGCTTGTGTTGTCCTTCGTCTTGCTAGCCATTTCGATCCGTTCAGGTGGAGCTCAAAACGCGCTTAGCGCTATGCGTATCGGATGGGATAAGTCGGAAGCCTATCGAGCTTCAACAATAGGCCTGATCCTTCTTGCATATGTCGCCGGGCTCGTTCCCAGAGTGGACTTCATTCTGTGTTCTGGGTTGCTGATTACAGCTTTGACTTACGGCTACTACGGAGGTCATGCGCGGCGTGCTTTAGTGGCGTGCTTTGCAGTAATTGCTGCAGGACTGTTTGCCTTCATCGGCTTTCCGGCACAGATGGATTGGAATGCGCACGGCGATGATTGGTTCACGCTGATCCTGTGGATCGTATTGACGCTGTTGGTGCTGGCCAAAGCGACTACCGAACGCGTTTTGCGCTACGTTCCATTGGTGGCAATACTTGCCCCGCTCATCCTTGTTTGCGCGATGGCCTTTGTTTTCCGGCAGAACGTGCCCGCGCGCGGAGGGCTGATCTTCAAGCAAATCGAATACCACTACTACGTGACGCTTCGTCCGCTATGGAAAGAATGACCGGATGGACTTTATCCTCTCGCAACTGGCTGGGTTTGGGACCGCATTCTTGGGCTTGGCAGTAGACCCGCTGACCTATCTGTATCTGATCGTTTCCGTGTTCCTGGGCATCACGTTCGGCGCATTGCCCGGCCTTACGGCAACCCTGGCTGTGACGATCCTGACGGGTTTCTTCGGCAACAAAATCCCGCTCGACTATTCGCTCATCGCTTTGCTCGGGGTCTATGTCGGTGCGATTTACGGCGGCTCTTACCCGTCTATTTTGCTGAACATTCCAGGCACAGCAGCCAGCGCGGCGACTGCCATGGATGGCTACCCTCTGGCCAAAGCGGGTCGAGGGGGCGAAGCACTAGGGCTGACCACGACGGCCAGCTTCATTGGCACAGTTATCGGGACCATCACTCTTTTGATTTTCGTGTGGGCTCTGCTTTTGGTTTCAAAGAACATCGCAAGCCCGGAGAAAGCACTGCTGGCCCTGTTCGGCATTTTGCTTTCTGGCACTTTGATGAGCGAAGACCTGGTGATTAAGGGATGGATCGCCGGTCTGATTGGGCTTGCGATGTCCATGGTGGGCCTCGACCCTCTGTTGTCTGAGCCGCGCTATACTTTCGGTTGGTCTTACCTGATGAGCGGGTTTCAGGTTGTGCCAGTTTTGATGGGGGCCTTTGCCATTCCCCAAATCATTGACGGTTTGAGGCACGTTGAGGCCGGGAAAGTTCTGGCCCTGAAAGGCCGCATTCTTCCGAACCTACGCTCCATCCGACGCTACCTGCCCACCATTGGCCGGTCAGGAGTGATTGGAACTGGGGTAGGAGCGCTTCCTGGCGTCGGCGAAGACGTCGCCGGTTGGGTCAGCTACGGTGTTGGCAAGACCGTTTCTGCCGAGGGCGACAAGTTTGGAAAAGGGTCATTGGAAGGTCTGCTGTGCTCTGAAACAGCAAACAACGCCTGCATTGGGGGCGCGCTGATCCCGCTTTTGGTTTTGGGCATTCCCGGTTCACCACCCGCCGCGGCTTTGATGGGGGCTTTCAAGATCAACAACGTGATCCCAGGTCCGACAATAGACCCCGAGATCATTCTGCGCGTGGTTGCAATTTTAGTGCTGGCCTCCCTGACAATGTTCTTAATGGGCCTGTTCACTGCTCGCGTCTTTATTAAAATACTCGCCATCCCGCAGACCATCTTCTTGCCCGTCGTTATGGTTCTGACAACCATTGGGTCTTTCAGCGTTGGTGGTGGCATCAATGATCTCTATCTGATGCTTGGAGTAGGCGCCGTTGCCTATTTCATGAACTTGATGAAATACCCAATCGCACCGTTGGTGATAGGCGTTATTCTGGGCAGCCTGTTTGACGAAACCTTCCGTCGGTCGCTGTTCCTGTCGGATGGGGATCTTTCGGTCTTCTTTTCTCGGCCTGGTGCGGCCATTCTACTGGTGCTCAACATTGGTCTGATCCTCAGCCAACTGCCCTTCGCAAAGCGCGCTTTCTCACGTTTGAAAGGATTTTCTGTCTGATGTTTGTAGTCACTGTCACTTTCACTCTCAAACCCGGTAAGAGAAGCGCTTTCTTGCCGCTGATGGTAGAAAACGCTTCAACTTCTTTGCGTAAAGAACCCGGATGCCAGCAATTTGACGTTTGCCTCGGCGATGATCCCGAGACGGTTTTTCTCTATGAGGTTTATGATGACAGCGCGGCGTTCTCTGCCCACCTAGAAAGCGCGCATTTTCAGTCCTTTGATACGGCAGTGGCTGATATGATCGCCACCAAGGTAGTTCACCAGTATTCCGAGGTCATCCGATGAACGATTGGGAAATCCATGCCGTGAAATACGCGGATCGCAACGCCCGGACGCGAGCTGATAGTTTCATCATCGATGATAATCATGACGCGCCTCATGCGATGGATTACTTCGTTTGGGTGCTCAAACGCGGCGACAAAGTCATACTGGTCGATACTGGCTACGACTCCGATGAGGCCGCTGCTCGTGGTCGTCCCATCGCGATGGACCCTCGCGAAGCTCTGCTGCCTCTAGGCATCGCGCCAGAAGCGGTGACCGAGGTCATCGTGACCCACCTTCATTATGACCACGCAGGGGGGCTGCACATGTTCCCAAACGCGAAGTTGCACATGCAATCGGCTGAAATGGCCTTCGCCACCGGCCCTTGCATGTGCCACGACCACTTACGTGAGCCCTTCACGGCCGTCCATGTTTGCGAGGTCGTAAAGCGTCTCTATTCAGGCAAGGTCGTGTTCTACGACGGAGAAGCTGAGATTGCAGATGGGGTCACGGTGCACTGCATTGGTGGGCATTCGCGCGGGTTGCAATGCGTTCGCGTAAGAACGGCGGCCGGGTGGATGGTACTCGCCTCTGATGCCTCGCATTATTATGAGAATTTCATGGCGCGCAAAGCTTTTCCTATCGTCGTCGATTTGCAGGACATGATGGATGGCTTCAAGACACTCGAGAGGTTGGCCTCGCACCCTCGACTTATCGTGCCCGGCCATGATCCCCTTGTGCGTGAGGTTTTTCCTGTCGGTGCGGCACCGCATATCCATAGGCTGGATCCTGGTCCAACCAGGGACATCAAATTATGAAGATCGGCGTCATAGCGGACGACTTCACCGGTGCGAGCGACATTGCGAACACCTTGGCGAAGGGCGTTGAGCCGGAAGGTGGGTTACGAACAGCTCAATTTCCAGGTATTCCGACGACCCCAGCCAACGAAGAGATCGAAGCGGGCGTCATCTCGCTCAAGAGCCGCACTGCACCGGTCAAGGAAGCCGTTGCAGACAGTTTGAGTGCCTTGAGGTGGCTCGTGGACCAAGGATGCCAGCAGTTCATCTTCAAATATTGCTCGACATTCGATTCCACGATGGAAGGAAATATCGGCCCCGTTGCGGAAGCGTTGGCCAACGAACTGGACGCGCAAAAAGTGATTTTCTGCCCGGCCTTTCCGACTACGGGACGCACGGTCTATCACGGTCATCTTTTTGTGCTTGGCAGGCTGTTGAACGAGTCCGGGATGGAAAATCACCCTCTTACTCCGATGACGGATGCGAACATCAGGCGTTGGTTGCAGCATCAGACCGAAGAAGCGGTTGGGTCGGTGCCAGTTGACACCGTGAAGCAAGGGCCAGAGGCGATTGCTGATGCATTGCGGAACGCGGAAGAACGATTTTTGATTGGCGATGCGATTTCGGACAAAGATCTGTTGGCTTGGGGCGAAGCTCTAAAGGATGCCGAACTCATCTCTGGGGGATCGGGCATAGCATTGGGCTTAGCACGAAACTTCCTGGGAGAGACTTCATCCAAAAGTACTGGCAGCGAGTTCACCGGTTTCGCTGGGCCTGCCGCGATCCTTGCCGGGTCGTGCTCGGGTGCGACCCGAGAGCAGATCAATGTGCATGCGGAATCCAATCCGACGTTCGCCATCGATATTCCGGGTGTTATGTCCGGGGATGTGACCAAACAAACACTTCTGGATTTCTTCGCAGCGCATTCGGGGCAGGCTCCGCTCGCGTACTCGTCGGGAAGTCCTGATGATGTGCGTGCGATCCAAAGTCAATTCGGTCAGGAAGCTGTAGCGGACAGGCTGGACAATCTCTTTGCAGATACCGCGCGAGAGCTTGTTCAGAAGAGCTACAAGCGATTGGTGGTGGCAGGAGGGGAAACCTCGGGAGCTGTTGCCAAGGCCATTTCTGAAGAACTCGGGTCACCTGCCATGTCAATTGGGCCAGAGATCGACCCGGGTGTGCCAGTCCTAAGCGTTGGAAAAATTGAACCTATTGCGCTGGCTTTAAAGTCTGGAAACTTTGGCGCTTCAGACTTCTTTGCAAAAGCGCTCAGAATGATGGAAGCAGGCGAATGAGTTCGGATGAAACGGCGCTGCGGCAGCAGATGTCAGAGCTATGCGCCTCGCTGTTTGCGCGTGGCTTTTCCGTTGGCACAGCGGGCAATGTCTCCGCGCGCCTTGATGACGGAATCCTCATGACACCAACCAATTCGACCTTGGGCGATATCGACCCCGAGCGCATCGCCAAGATTGATTTGGATGGGAACCATGTCTCCGGAGACAAGCCGACCAAGGAGGTATTTCTGCACCAAGCCTTCTATGAGACGCGGCCAGAAGCTGGAGCAGTGGTGCATCTGCACTCGACCTGGGCAACTGCACTGTCGTGTCTGGAAGACACCGATCCCAATGACTGTATTCCACCGCTTACACCATACGTGGTAATGCGAGTAGGCACGGTCAAACTAGTTCCATACATCAAGCCGGGTGATCCGAAGTCCGGTGATCTGATCCGCGAACTGGGTGGCAACTATAGTGCGGTTCTGTTGGCCAATCACGGACCTGTCGTATCGGGAAAGGACCTCTTCTCGGCGGTCTGTGCAGCAGAAGAATTAGAAGAAACAGCCAAGCTGCTCGTGGCTTTGCGGGGCCTGCCAACCCGGATGTTGGATGCAGCACAAGTCGCAGAACTCAAAGAGACTTTCGGAAGGATGTAGTCGAACACCGAGAGGGAGTGTGCAATCTTTTGGTCAAATCGAGCAAACTAATGCGCAAGTACCACGCAAGTTATGGGCGAGAAGACCTAAATTTAATGAATAAAATTAATATTATGAGCGCAGTGTTATGCGCGCCTACAGAAAATGTGGGTTTGCGCACAACACTTCTCGCATCCAATATGTCTGCGTAGTTTGCCCAAGATTTTGCGCTGCGCGATTGTCTGCCTTGGCGATGAATGCAATCAATTTTTGGCGAAATCGTTGCGGCTATGGCCCTTTGCGTTGCTCAATCCCGCAACGGGGCTTCCTAGGGAAACTTAAACTATCACGCAGGGTCTGCGATGCGCACAACCCGGACTTTTCTAAGTATGACGAACGGCTCACAGCCGTCGTTCAGAAGTATCCTGATGAATGACGAATTTGGAGATTTGAGAGCTGCGCCTTCAGGATCGCCTCATCAGAAGCGAACTTCTCAACACCGACGGTCCGGCCAAACTCCAGCCAACCAGCTGCGTGCAGGATCAGGTCGGCCCTTCCCATCAAAGATGCTCCGAAGGCGCTGGCACCTTAATATCCAGCCTGAGCGTCATTGATCTTGGACGACGTGACCAATCCGTCGCCACGGCAGGGAACCCCAAGTCGGCGCACCAGCTGGCAACCGGCCAATTGGGCCAGGTGAGATTCTGGCGTTCCAAAGATCGGGCCCATGAACTGCATCGAAAACGGGGTTGCGAAGATCCCGCCGACCACTGGCGCCCCAGGGCGATAGATTTGCGTCAAAGCCAGCCCAACCATGATTTCCGCAAGCCCCTGCGCCAGCGCCCCGGCAACGGTCACCGGTGCCGGGGCCCCCATCATCATGTAAGAGGCAACAAGGCTGGCCTGACCCAATTCAGCCGAAGCACGCAGGCAGCGCAGGGGATTGGTCTGAAAGACCAACGGGGGCGTCAGATTGATCAAATGAAGCAACCGACAGTCTTCGTCCGTATCCTTGACCCCAGCCGCGCTAGCCACCTCGCGCAGGGCGTCTTCGGACAGGACGGTGCCCATCATCGGCTTATCCGAAAGCTCCAAATGGGCGCGGGCGAGCTCCATGTAGGGCACCAGTGCGTCCCCGTCGTGTGCGATGCAAAGCTGAAAGCCAGTGCTGTCGATTGCCGGCGAAGCATCGCACAGGCGCACGAGTTCGCGGTAGTCCTCGAGGGTGCCCTGGCGAATGGTGTCGTTCGCGTGCCGGACATTCGGAGGGCCATAGAAGGGGACAACCACCGGGCGGTCGCCTCCGACTGTGACCGAAGCCGCTTCGGTCTTTCCTTGCCAGATAAAGGAGGCGGGCGCACGCGCAATCAGACCGCGCAGACGGTCAGCGTCGATACGAACACGCTCGCCTTCGATCCGTGCCCCGACCGACGCCATGGCGTTGAGGCTGCCGGGATCCCCCTGCAACTCAACCCCGATTTCATCGAGAATTTGGGCTGCCTGTGCTTCGATAGAGGCCAGGGCTGGTTCGTCAAGCAACGCGTAGGGGAATTGCATTTCTGACCTCACGGGAGATTTCCTGGATGAGCGCCTTGACTGCATCATTCCGGTTCTTGGGGCGAGTTCGCGCGATATAGGCGATGGAAGGCGGCTCGGGGAACACATCTCCGACAACCTCCAGGTCAGGCGACAGGTGCAGCCCGTTCATCAGCGCGACCCCTAACCCCGAGCGCACGGACGATAGGATGCCCGCCGCACTGGGGCATTCGAAGACCGTTTCAAACCGTTGCCCACCCCGCGCCCCTTCGGCACTGGCCCAATGTTTGTAGAAACAGTTGCTATCAAAGGCGAGAAACGGCACCGGAACCGACAGGTCCAATGGAAGGTCATGCGATTTGATCCAATGCAACTGGTCTTCATAGAGAACCAGATCGTCAGGGTGCACATCACGGTTGAAGACCTGCATGACCGCAACGTCGATTTCACCGGCTTCCAGCCAGTCTGCGAGGGTCAGGCTCTGGCTGATCCGGGTGCGCACCTGGGTTTCCGGGTGCAGCCGGGTGAAGCGGCCCAAAATGCGGGCCACGTCGCCACCCGTTGTGTCTTCGGTCATGCCCAGTTGGATCGTGCCCTTGAGTGGTTTCTTGCCCAACGCCGCCAGCGCCTCGTCATGCAGATCCATCATGCGCTGTGCATATCCCAGCAACCGCTCACCCGCTTCAGTAAACAGCGGTCCGCCTGCACGGCGCGCCAGAAGATCGCAATCCAGGACCTTTTCCAACCGCCTGACCTTGTGGCTGACCGCCGGTTGCGACAGCGCAAGGTGTTCGGCCGCGCGGGTAACGCCCCCATGAGACGAGATTGCCAGAAGCGCCCGCAGGCCATCTATTTCCAGCCGTTCAGCCATGGCACAACTCCATTCGCATTTCTTATCGATTCATGACAATCATTCATTTGATAGATTGATTGCTCTGAAACTACAATCGGGGAAAGTCAGAAAACGGATTGAAACATGACAACCGATGCAAACAAATCGCTTGAGTGGGGTGGAGCCTTTTTGTCTATCGCCTATTCCCTGCTCATCGCCTCCAACACTGGATACGAGGTGCTTTCCTTCGTGTTTTTCCTGTTGTCGGCGCTGCTGCTTTTTACCCTTGCGGTGCGCAAGCGGATGTGGGGCTGGACGACGATGCAGGGCTTCTACATCGCCGCCGGCGCCTACGGCATCTTTGCCTGGAGCGTCTGACCGTTCCTGCGCTCCCTTTCCTTGAAATCATCCCGAATAGCTGCCCGACCAGCCTACCAACGCAGGAGAAAAATCGTGATCCAACTTGTGGACCAACACCTTGTGATAAACGGAAACCGCATCGCTCACGGCGTGCATGGTGAAGGCGAACCCGTGGTCCTTATCCACGGCACTCCGTCCTCATCCTGGATCTGGCGTAACATCCTGCCTTCGCTGGTAGAGGCTGGGTACAAGGTGCATGTATACGACTTGCTCGGGTATGGTCTGTCGGAACGTCCGCGCGACCCGAACATCGACACCTCGGTCACCGGGCAGGTTCCGATCCTTGAAGGGCTGCTCGACATCTGGGGGTTGGATGGCCTGCATGTCATAGCTCATGACATCGGTGGTGGTATCGCCCAGCGGTTCGGCATCCAATCCCCTGAGCGTGTCCGCACGCTGACCATGATCGACGTGGTAAGCTATGACAGCTGGCCCTCGAAGCGTACCCATGAACAGATGCAAGCGGGCCTTGAGAAGCTGATCAAGGCGCCGGATGCAGAACACCGTGAGCATTTCCGGGAATGGCTCTATTCGACAGTGCAGAACAAGAAACGTCTCGCTGAGACCTCGATGGAAACCTACCTCGATTTCATCTGTGGTCCCGTAGGACAGGGCAGTTTCTTTCAGCATCAGGTTATGCACTACGACCCCAAGCATACCGATGAGGTTGCACCGCGCTACGCCGAACTCGGTGAGCGTCCGGTCCAATTGATCTGGGGCGCGGATGACGCCTGGCAGGTGGTCGCGTGGGCCTGCAAGCTGAGCGACGCCATTCCCGGCTCGGAACTGCATGTGCTCGAGGACTGCGGCCACTTTTCGATGGAAGACCAGCCGGAGAAGATCTCGGCCCTGCTGGTCGACTTCCTCAAACGCAACAGCTGATCAGACTGGGTTGGGTCGACTGTATGTTGGCCCGCCCAAATGCCTAACACGAAGAGGCCCAACTAAGTGTTTTATGCACCCCGTGACCCCGGCATCAAAGATATCCGCGCGCGTCAGAACCATGTGGGCTATGGGATGGGCCTTGGCGTCATGCTTCTGGACGATGCCTATCCGGGCTTCCCCGGTGACGTGCGAAACCCAAGCGCGTTTCCCTTTCCGATCCAGTATGACATCGCCACGGAAGTCAGCAACAAGACCTTGGTTTGGGACCAGGACAAAACACCAGTTCGCGCGCCCATCATTGCATCCGCAAAGCGGTTGGAAAAATACGGGTGCCGCGCCATTGCCGCGGAATGTGGGTACTTTGACTATTTCCAGCAGGAGGTGGCCAACGCCGTTAGCGTGCCGGTGTTCACGTCCAGCCTGCTGCAGGTGCCATTTGCCCAGACCCTCATAGGCAGCAGTAAGAAGGTGGCAATCCTGTGTGCTCAACGCCGCTTCCTGACGGATCGCCACCTTGAGGCTGTCGGAATTGATCCGAATTCCAATCTAATCATTGGCGGCGCCCAGGACGAGCTGGGGGTGACCGAGTTCGACAAACTCTGGGATCCGGAAAAACGCCCGCAAGAGCCGTACGCACGTTACGAAGCCTGCGAAATACAGATGGTCGAAGCGACAAAGGCACTTGTGGCACGTGATCCGAACATTGGCGCCATCATCTATGAGTGCACAGGAATGCAACCGTTTAGCCGTGCCGCACAGCGCGAGGTGGGTCTACCTATCTTCGACTGGGGAACCTTACTACACTATGCCTACTCGGCCGTCGTTTCTCGCGACTACTACGGTCACGTTTGATAGTGCTCGTTAAGGTGCATGGTCGGTCAATTCCATAGCTGACAAACTTTGGTGCTCAGCCTGTTGCTCCAACCTAAACTCTTGAAAAACTATCTGTCGATAGGCCAATCTCAGCTGCAAGAACAATCCGAAGTGCCACCTATGGATCCCCGAATGCGGCTGATCAGAACATGTTTGATTTTGGTAGCGGTGATCGCAGTGACCATAATGGGGTTACGATTGACGTTTTCGCTTCCTGAAGAAAACTTTTCTGAGCCAACGCTTAAGGAAGATGCCGATTGGGTCGGACCACTGGGTGCAACAATAAAAAATGCACTTGAACGCAATCCCGGGCTCGACGGTGTAAGGCCGCTAGGAAATGGACGCGCAGCCTTTGCGGCCCGGGCGATCCTTGCAAGAGAAGCGACATCCTCAATCGATGCTCAGTACTACATCTGGCAAGATGACGTGACCGGCCTGATGCTTTTGGAAGAGCTCAGAGCAGCAGCAGAGCGCGGCGTGCGCGTCAGATTGTTGGTCGACGATAACGGTATCTCTGGATTGGATGGTTTGCTCGCCGAACTGGACGCCCTGCCACATGCAAATGTACGCATTTTCAATCCGTTCACTTTGAGGAACCCAAAACTTCTGTCTTATGCATTTGACTTTGGTCGCCTGAACCGGCGGATGCACAATAAATCAATGACTGTGGACGGAGTCGCCACGATTGTTGGCGGGCGCAACATTGGTGACATCTATTTCGACTACGGTGCAGGAACGCATTATCTTGATGTGGACGCGATAGCTATCGGCCCGATTGTGAATGAGGTATCGCAATCCTTCGACGCATATTGGAATAGTGCCTCCGCGTACGACGCGGAGTTATTTTTCGAGCCTCCGTCGGAAAAAAGTCTGAAAGCAAAGGCGGATGCAGCACGCCAGACTGCGGTTGGCGCAGGTTATCAAAGGGCAATTCAGGAAAATGAACTGGCCGGCCGGATATCGGCACGCGATCTGAAATTCGAATGGAGCGAAGTCACTCTTTTCGTCGACGATCCGTCAAAAGGGCTGGGGGAAGTCGAGAGTGAAGATCTGATTGTCGAGCAACTTATCGAATTCGCCAAAACCTCTGAGACCTCGCTCGACCTTGTCTCAGCGTATTTCATTCCGGGCGAAAGAGGCGCGGAGGTTTTGGAGGGGTTGGCAGAGTCCGGAGTGAAGGTCCGCGTTCTGACCAACTCATTGGATGCCACGGATGTGATGCCGGTTCACGCAGCGTATATGCGATACAGAGAAGGCTTGCTGAACAGCGGTGTAGAGTTGCTAGAGCTTCGAGCCTTGCGGCGTGAACATCGCGAGCGCAGCCTGCCCGAGATGCTGGCCGGGTCGGCCTCCGGTTTACACGCAAAAGTCTTTGGATCGGATGGAGAACGGATCTTCATAGGCTCTTACAACCTCGATCCAAGGTCTGCGCGGCTGAATACAGAAATGGGCCTTATGATCGAAAGCCCAACTATAACTCAGGCACTTGCAGAACAATTGAACCGGCCTGAGTTTTCTTATCGCGTCGAACTCAACGACAGGGGCGAGATGATATGGCTGCAAGAAGAGCAGGATGGGACTGTCACCATTCACTCCGTGGACCCTGAAACCAATGGTTTACAGCGTGCCCTGACGGCCGTGGTCAGGTGGCTGCCGGTCGAATGGATGCTCTAGTCACCAAACGACCAACAATACATTGGGTCACAGCCAAAGACACCAGTGCGTGATCCGACTTACAGAGAATTCACAATGGCCCTGGCGTAAGCTTCCATGTCGATACTCGCGCCTCCGGTTGCGTACCAAACGACGACTGCGTCTTTTCTTGGCGAGACATAGATGCCTTGGCCATTCATCCCACTTTTGTAGAAATCGCCATCGGCAAAAACGGCATCCCATTGGTATGCGTTTGCCATCGGTTGTTCACGGAATGCTTCAGAAAGGTGCGGACCAAGTGTTCCCTTCATGTAGTTTTCGGCGATACCCGCTGTTTGGATCGTGTTGATCATCTTTTCAGATACAACGCGATCTGATGCTGTCTTGTCCCAGCTTGGCGTGTAGAGCAGGCCAATCTTTGCCATGTCGATCAAGCGGCTGCTGATCAGACCGTGTATGATGCCGTTTCCTTGAGGTGACAGCGCTAGGGTGGCATCTCCAGTCATTCCGGCTTTGCCCCAGACCCGTTCCGTGATCGCTTCGCCAAGTCGCTGGTTCGTGACGGATTCAATGACAAGACCAAGCATTTGTGTGTTTGCAGAGGAGTATTCGAAGGCCTCAGCCGGTTCCCGCAGCTTGGGTATAGCAAAGAGGGCTTCGTTATGCGTTTGCAGGACCCCTGCTTCGTTCGGAACACCAACCTCAGCCCTGACAAAACGCCCATACGGTGTGTCGCCCTTGCGTGAAAGGGGGTTCTCTTCCAGATCCAAACCAGACTGCATGTTCAGGACGTCGATGACTTTTATGCTCTCCCAAGCTGTTCCTTTGGTGCCATCTACATAATCGCCAACCGTTTTCTGAACGTCGATCTTACCCTCATCTTCCAATTGACCGATCAGCAAGCTTGAGAGGATCTTTGCATTGGACATCCAGACGTGGTTGTCCGTCCGTCGCATTCCTGGGTAAACCTCGTAAGCGATTTCGCCGTTGTGAAGAACCATAACGCCCTGCACCGTGGAATCGTCGGCATTAATCATCTCGTCAATCGAGACAGCCTTTCCATCAGCGCCTGGGACACTCGTGGCACCTATGGCACCGTTAAGGTTTGCCGCAAGCATCGCGACGGCCCCGTCGCGGCGAATAACCGAACTTGGCAGGAACTCGGCGAGGTTCATGTACGAAAACGCCCCGGCTTCGGTAATGTCGAGGAACTTCTGCAAATTCCATTCAGAGCTCAGGTCGTAGGCTTGCTTGGCTGTGTAACCATTCCTCAGGTCGCGGATGGAAAAATCTTCTCGCGGCGTTGCGTATGGGTCGTCTTCAGCATGTACAGGAGAAGTTCCAAGGCTTTGCATAATCAAACCTCCAATAAGCGCAAAAACTGGAAAATTGGACTTTGAAAGTAACGAAGTGTTTAGCATCGCAGTATCGCTCCAAATGAGTTGCAACTAAAGTACGGCCGCAGTCGGCTTGTCAAAATCTGGTTTTCAAAGAACTGAACAACTTAGTTTTACGAGGCAAAGCTTAGTCCGTTTTCTTGGGAATTCGAGATTTACTGCCGTTCTATGCTGCCTGGTGAAAGTCCAACGTTGTTTCCAATGCAGGCATTCTGCGAATTTGGGCGAATGACTGCTGTGAGCCCACAGCGGTCAACGAAAGTGGCTTTCAAGTTTGGGTTGCTCAGTCAGTATTGAGTGACTGAGGGCTTAGGTTGACACATCGCAGATCAGCCTGCTCTGATCGAAGCAATTTATATATGTCCCGGAGGCATCAATGAAGTTCTTTAAGTCTCTCACAGTATTCGCTTTTGCGCTGATGCCGCTTCACGGCGCTGCACAGTCCCCCTCATTGCAAGACGCCTTCGAGCGTTTCCCTGAGTTTCCCGGCACAACTGTCTACGTCGGTGGAGAAGTTCTCACCATGAATCCGGACGCCCCGGTGGTTGAGGCGGTGGCGGTCAGGAATGGTCGAATTACTGACGTTGGAACCCTGGAGGAAATCGAGGGTCGCCTACCCGAAGGTAGCTATGCAATTGACCGCAGCTTTGAAGACAAGGTCATGGTGCCCGGGTTTATTGAACAGCATTTGCACCCGCTTCTGGGCGCACTTGCGATGATGTCGGATGCCATCATTTCCATCGAGGACTGGCAATCGCCAGCGGGATTTGCGCCTCTTGCCAATAGCGAGGAGGAGTTTCGCCAACGTCTGTCCGAGGTCATCAACACATATGATCGAAGCAGCGGGCGACCGCTGATGGTCTGGGGGTATCACGCGTCATGGCACGGTGACATGAGCCGTGCGATTTTGGACGAACTGGCCCCCGATATCCCGCTGGCTGTATGGCAACGCTCCACCCACGAGATGTACTTCAACTCGGTTGCCCTCGAACAACTTGAAATCACCGAAGAATACATTGCCGGCTGGTCAAGCGAACTGGCCCGGTCTCAAGCCAATATTGAAAAAGGCCTCTTCCTTGAAGCTGCATTCTGGGAGCATGTGTTCTTTGAGAAGTTTGCTCCGGTCTATGCATCTATCGACAGGGTCATGGAGGCGCTGGAGTTCACAGAGAACTATTATCACCGCAGCGGGATCACGACCCTGGCAGAGCCTGCTGGCCCTGTGGATCAGAACGCCCAAGCTCTGGTGGCAGAAGCGTTCGGGCCAGACGACACGCCGTTCAACTTTTACTTTATTCCGGACGGTCGAACGCTTGGGAGTATGTTTCTGAACACAGAGGGCCCCGAAAAAGTACTGGCCGAGACCGAAGCTATGCTGGCGTGGAGCGAAGGCCGAACCCAGTTCCTACCTAAGCAAGTCAAGCTCCTGTTAGATGGTGCGATCTTCAGTGAATTAATGATCATGCGCGACGGCTATCTGGACGGGCATGAAGGTCAATGGATTATGACGCCTGATTTCTTCAAGCAGGTGTTCGACCTTTATTGGGACGCAGGTTTTCAGGTCCATGTTCACAATCTAGGAGACGGCGGTCTGGACATCCTTCTTGATGCTCTTGAAGACGCCATGCAGCGCAATCCGCGATATGACCATCGCACCGTCGTGGTGCACTTTGGCTACGCTCAACCAGATCAGATCGCACGTATTAAACGTCTTGGCGCGATTGTCAGTGGCAATTCCGTTTATACGCCGACGCTCGCAGATCGGTATTCCGCAGGCAGCGTGGGTAGCGAGCGCACAGAGCGCATGGTGCCACTAGGTGACGCCGTTCGGGCAGGTATCCCCTTTTCGATGCACTCGGACATGCCGATGGCTCCTGCAGAGCCGCTGAAGTACATGTGGGCTGCTGTCAATCGGATTTCCACGAGTGGCCGTGTCGTTGGTCCGGACCAGCGCATCAGTGCCGAAGACGCGCTGCAAGGTATCACCATCGGTGCAGCCTATTCCCTGCAATTGGAGGATGAGATCGGTTCCATCGAGCCTGGCAAACTGGCCAACTTCACAATCCTTGAAGAAAATCCGCTAACTGTGGATCCTTTGACGCTGGCCGATATCAATGTGTGGGGAACTGTACTTGAAGGCCGTCTACAGCCCGCTCCTCCTGCAGCGGGAGAAGACAATGACGAAGCCGATGCAGGCCAGTTGATCGATAATCCGGAACGAGTGTTGATGGCGTCACTACGCCACGCACGCAGTAAGGCCCACTATCACGATCACTCGCAATCAACGCAGTCTAACGTCTATGATCCGCTCGGGATTTCGACCTTTGACTCTCGTTGATCGTCACTTGAACAAGCCGGAAGATTGCCCCAACTCGCTCCGATAGGCGCGGTGGACAATCTTGCATTTTGCGCAGGTGCCGAACCGTCCCACCCGCTGCGTTCTTGGGTGCCAGTTTTGTTCGCCCGCTGCCGGATTTTGGATGCCGATCTGATTGAGCCAAAAAGGGGCAGTGAAATTCGAAGAATAAAACTCTGATAATTGTGACTTCTGACCAAAGGTCATTCAATTGCGGATTGAAATGTTGCCGTAAGCCTTTTGTTCAAACCGTGATGAGGCTCGGCTGAGGAACCGTAGTGCAATTCTGCCAAGGCAGCGATGTCATTGAAAATGACTACGGAGCCGCCTTCTTCGTTCGCGTAAACCAATAGTTTTTGGCAAAAGGCATCCAATCCAATTGCCGGAAAACCCGCCATTGCCACACCACCGGGTGCTGGTCCGCCGAATAACAAGAGAACAGCATCCGGTAGCTGCGCCCCCAGTTGGGACGCTTCGGCCGCAAAATCCATCTCCCCAAACCAGACTGTATCGTCCTGTCCCATCACAGCTGTCCTGAGACGTTCTACTGCCTCTGACACGCTGAGCTCAGATCGCAATTCGATGATGCCATAGTTTGCAAGTAATCCTTTGGTCGGTGCTGGTGCTGCATCCAAGTCGTTCAGGACTTCGAGCAACTTGTTCTCAAATGCATTCAACGCTTGGCTATTATTCAGACCATGACGCACTTTGAGAAACTGAGAGTCTGTGTATGCGATCTGCGGGTGACCATCCTGATCGAAGGAAAGAAAGCGAAAAGGAAGATCCAGACCTGCTCGTACGTTCTCTTCCAGAATTGGCGTGTTTATCTCTGGATCAGAGAATACGAGTACACGAGACGCTGGCATTTCGACACCTTCGGCCTCGGCCAGGCGCGCATGATCTATCGATGCGATCGGAGTAGCTCCCGCATCGGCAACTGCAGTCTCAAGTTCTAAGAAGTTTTCGTCCACCGCAATCTGGACAGGTGAAGATTGTGCAAAAGCGGATGTCGAAACTGCTAGTGTTGCAATCATCGAGAGAACAAAGCCAAACCTTACCATTTTACCACTTCCTGTTTCATCGTACGTTTTTTCAGTGAAACCGCCGCCAGAGCTGCAATTGTAATCGCGGCTGCAAGATAAAAGAGAAGTATCCCTTTCGGGACGCCATCAAAAAATATGCTAAGTATGCATCCTGCGGCCAATCCCGAGATAGACAAAAATAGAACCCATAGCGCAGTGCGCTGTAAGTCCGGTTTCGCCACGGTCGCTGACCAAAACAAAGCGATTGCTACGTAAAGACCCATAATCGCACAGAAGACATGCGTCTGGCCCGTTCCTTCCACCGGAAGTCCCAGCAAAACTGGGATCGAACTACCGAATATCAGCCCGTACGATAATGCAATTGGCACGTGGCCAGTGGTAGTCACCAGAAGGTCTAACCTAGCATCCATGCAGGCCTCTTTCTCGTAGAGGTTTCGCTTTGCTTGCAAAACTCCTAATCGGTCAATTGGTGCATCCGATGATCCGTAACGGATGCCTACGCCATAGCCTGAAAGGCGTATCCGGCAGGCCAAGCCGAGCTTTCCAAAGAGCGAGCCAGTACTGCGCAACCGTGCTCCGCCGCGCACCAAACTGGTCACAATGCGCCTTCGTCGCCCAGGAACTCGATACCAGCTGTCGTGCCATCACTGTAAGCAATGCAATTCCAAGGAGCACGATCCTCGCCAACGCCTACAGTGACCTGTGTTCCTGCCTCGCTAAACGCGGATGAGAGCACCACGACTTGCGAATTGTTCGTTGTGCTGGCTACATCTCGCAAACACGCCTGCTGAGCCGGCGTGAGGTCGGCGGACGCGCTTGATGTACTCGTATCGTCGCAGGCTGCAAGCAATGCGAAACAAGTTGCGCCTGCAACCATCACCATCTTGTTAGACATTTTCTTCTCCCTCTTGTTCCCATGAAATTATTGAAATTGGATGCGCTTGTTAGAATCTCTGGCGACTGGACAGCCAATAAAACATGCCTTGATCCTGTGACTACCTTGCCCAAAACCCGCAGCTTGCTGGCTTGGTCAGCGGATCGATACTTTGTTGATTGCCAAGACGGCCAACAACGCATGATGGCCAAATGACGTCACAGGCAAAAGCTAGAGCGAGCTTTGAAGAGAGTGATCTCTTGTTGAAATTGAGCATCGCGTCCTCCTAAGCACGATCACTTTAGAAAGTCTTCCAACCGCCAGCACTCACTCTAGCGGCTGGAAGGGCCCGGCAACGCGAGCAACAACGACAACAACGGAGGTAAAATGAAAGTTGTGTCGAATTCGCATGTTTGAATCTATTTTTTAATAAATCAACATTTTTTCCGCGCGTAAACTTCTTTACGCTCTCGTACGATAGGCCTCTGCCTTCAAACAAAAAGATTCGTGGGCGCATCCTTAGGGTCGCGTGAGTTCTTCTGAGCGGCGAAGCGTTTTTCGGCGCACAGAAAGTCAATAAAGGAGTGAAAAATGGGATTTGGTGAAGCCGTTAAAACGTGTTTTTCGAAATACTTCCAGTTTTCCGGCCGGGCTTTACGCTCAGAATACTGGTGGTTCTTCTTGTTTGTGGTTGTCGTGAGTGCCGCTTTAGCCATGTTGGATTCGATCCTTTTTGGAACCAACCCCGAAACGGGCCAAGGCTCTCAGGTTCTGTCCTCAGTTTTCCAACTGGCCGTCATAATACCCATGCTCGCCGTCGGTTGGAGAAGGCTGCACGATACAGGGCGACCTGGCTGGTACTTGCTGTTGCCGATGGCGCTCAGCATTACAACGCTTTTTGTTTTGCTGGGTGGGGTGGCGTTCTTTTCGGTATTGGAGCAAGGGACCGAAAATCCCGATGCATTGCGAGGACCTGCGGCAGTTTTGGGTGTGACCGGTGTCGTTGTTGTCTCAATCCTTCAGTTCGTTCTGTCCATTCTGATGATCTGGTGGCTGACACGACCTTCCCAAGAAGGCGCAAACGAATACGGCGAATCTGTTTCCTGACCTTGTTTTCCGGGAAACAAGCCAGGAACCCTGCTGGGTGAAAGTCCGAACCGCAACACCATGGAGAGTGAAAATGAGTTTCAAAACGATTTCCATTGGAGTGTTGATGATGGCAATGGCGACCACTGCATCGGCGGAGTGGTCGTTCAGTTCCGGGCCTAATCCCAATGCATTTATTCAAACCGGAAACATGACGCTGGAACTTCAGTGTGACCGTATCCGCTTTGCTCCGGCTGGATACGAGGACAGCCAGGACATTGTGCAGAAGCAAGGGCTTTCCATTCGGTTTTTTAAGAGCGGCACCACCGAAGTTGGTGCTTTTCAGGTTGGCGCAGAAAACGCTGCTTTGCAGATCGTCGACAACTATCCCGTCGAGGCCAGTTTCAACAGCCAGCAGGATTATGATTTTGTACTGGACCAGCTTGCAGCAAATGCATCGGTTAATCTGTCCATGATTGATCAAGACGTCAGCTATGGAATCTTTGACTTGAAGGGTTCCAGCGCGGCAATTCGATCCCTTCGTTCTGCGTGCAACTCGAATGTTAGCCAGGAGGCCTCCTACGAAGCACCCGAAGGCATCGTCTATTGTGGTGGCGGAGCGATAAAACGCGTGATCGAACCCGTAATTTTGGACAACCCGGACGGAGAGTGGGACGCGCGAGTAACGGTTAACGGCGAGACGATCAGAGCCATGACGGCCTACAGTTACTTCGGAAACTCTGAGCCGCCGGCCGGATTTGTCGTTGCCCTGCTTGGGGAAGACAGGTCCGAGTTTTTGATTTTTAGCGAAGGCTCGGCAAACTGGCTGGAGTACGGGGACTATAGGTATGATCAATGTAACTGACGCCACCCTCCAAACTGCTTCCCAAAAAGTGCGCCTGTTGAAAGGGCTGGTATCAGGGATTGTGCTGGTTTCGGGCCTATTTTGGACCTCACCAGCTGTCGCTGCTGATGTTTCACAACTTCCGCCCGGTTTTCAGGCGAAGGTTGATCTGGCGGCACAGGCTTGCGCGGAGTTCAACGACGGTCAGTTTGATTTAGATTGGGGTGCGGTCGAGAGAGTGGATCTCGACGGGGATCTACAACGCGACTGGGTTCTGAACGAATCTGGTTTCGCGTGCTCGAGCGCCGCATCTCTTTTTTGCGGAACTGGCGGATGCATGTCGCACTTCTTGATTGAAGAGGAGGTTCACTCCTTGCTTAACCGAGGCTGGACGGTCGTTGACTTCGGGCGTCAACGCATTGTCCTTGCGGATGTCCACGGAAGCAATTGTGACGGAATAAACCCTACGCCTTGCGCATCAGCCAGTGTTTGGGATGCGGAAGCTAAGACGTGGCGTTCATCGGCTGGTGATTGGCAGTAAACTGCAATTAGGCACTGCAGATAAGCCTGAGAGCCTGTTTGTTCGATGAGTTCTCTGCAGCATGCAAACTTATGGGCAAATCGTACAAAGCTATGCGCAAACACCCCGTAAAAGTTCACTCAAAGTTCCAAGATTTTCTTTAGTCAAACCAACGTCGGCAATGCAGCGTTATGCGCAGACGTACAGGAAATCGCCGGAGGCATTTTCGCCATCAGCATTCCCGCTTCCGTCAGTCGAACCCGCCCGGTTTATGCCCGAAGAAGACCTTGGTGACATCCTCGATGATGTTCCACGACACGCGGCTGCCGTCCCGGACGAAATAGCTATCTCCTACATCCAGATCGGTGGTGTGTCCTGTACTGTGGTCGATTACTTGGCAACGGCCGGACAGGATAGTCATCAGCTCATCCCCCTGTTCGGTGCATTCAAACACTCCTTTGGTGCAGCGCCAGATTCCGGCGCGTGTTACATGTCCGGGGCCGCCGTCGTCCATCCGGCCAGAGGCTTTGGGCTGACCTTCCAATATCTTGTAGTCGCTGCTGGGGTTGTCGAAAGGCCAGACCTCCAAGGGGCCGATTTCATCCAGCGTCGTGTATTTCCGCATAGTCGCTCTTTCATCTCTGTTTTGCGGGGCAGGTTAGCCGCCATGCTGCCGCAGGAAAGGGCCAATCTCCTGAAAAAACTCGTCAAAGCCCGCGTGTCCTCGGATCATGCAGTGATTGGCGCCCGGAAGTTCGATGAATTCGGCGGTTGGAACTTCGCGCGCGGTTTCGCGGCCTTCGCTGATCGGGGCAGCCATGTCATCTCTGACATGCAACACCAATGTCGGCACGTTTAGTCGTTGTGCATCCGCGCGGGCATCCACATAAGCGTTCATCTCCATGATCCGCAGCGCCGTTTCGGGGCTGGCCGAGATACGCTGCATCTCATCAAAGCTTGCGCCTTCTTCCGGGGTGGCGTCTGGCATGTAGGATGAGGTGAAGAAATGGCGATAGACCGGATTGGGTGAGCCCCACCCGGCGGATACCATCGCGCGGGAGGCCTGATAGAATTGTTCGGCTTCGGCATCGCCCCGCATCATGCGACCCCTGACATAGCCGCCCAGAAGGACCAGAAACTTGACGCGTTCAGGATATTTGGCCGCAAACCGGATCGAAAAGGCCGAGCCCTGGCTGATCCCGAACAGGCCGAATTGATCCAGCCCCGCTGCATCGGCGACGGCGATCATGTCGTCGATCATCCGATCCTCTGAAATATCATCCACGTCCCAGTCCGACAGCCCATTGCCACGCTGATCGAACCGCACCAGATGGCAAAGCTTGGACATCTCGGACAGAAAATCACCCCAGACGGGGCTGGTCCATTCATACTCGATATGGTTCAGCCAGTTCGGCGCCTTGAGCACGGGCGTCCCCTGTCCGGTCGAGGCCCAGGCCAGATTGACTCCATCCGCCGATTTGCAGAACCTTACCCGCTGTTGCAGCGAGATATCGGGTGCCACGCGCCGGGGGGCGGCCTGCGGCGACCAGTGCCAAACCCGGATCGGTCGGCTGATATTCTTGACGCGCTGCCCGCCCATGTCCCGGAACGGCGCATCGACACGATCTTGCACGGCCTGATGCACAATGTCTGAGACGCAAACTCCGCCAGGCTCTGCCAGCCCCTCCAGCCTTGCCGCGACGTTGACACCGTCGCCAAAGATGTCGCCCTCATCAAAAATGACATCACCCAGATTGATGCCGACGCGGAAGCGGATCCTCTGATCATCTTCCAGATCTGTTTCATTCAGGTTCATCGCTTTTTGGATGTTCACGGCGCAGCGCACTGCGTCCTGAACAGAATCGAAGGTGGCCAACATGCCATCGCCAGTGGTTTTCACAATGCTGCCGCGGCTGCGCTCGATCTCAGGGTCGATCAGTTCGCGTCGGTATTTCTTTTGCCGGGACAGAACGCCCAGTTCGTCCAGTTCCATCAGCCGGGAATACCCGACCATGTCAGCCGCCAGAATAGCCGAGAGCCGCTGTTCCATTCCCCCCTCCGTCTGCTGCACCTGTCTGGCGCATGGGGGTCAGTATACTGGAAAGTGGCGGTCTTGTCGCAATAGCAAAGACATATCCTTGAATTTGCGGTTTCGCGGAGATGCGGAATGCGTAATCTTCGGGGCAAACCGAATGATTGCAGCCCATCGGATCAACGTCAGGATACGCACGGATCATGAAACTGGAATTCCACCACATCAACTATGTCTCGCAGGACGTGGAGCGCCTGCATCATTTCTACACGCACGTCCTCGGGCTGGACGACATCCCGATCGAGAACTTCCCCCGACCTGATGAGACCGAAGACAGCGGCTATAGCGGCAAGATCCGTTTTGCCACAGATGGTCATATGCAGATGCATCTGGCCGAGAAAGATCTTGGTGTGGCATTCAAACACAGTGAGTCCATCAATCCGGTTGAACGCGGGCATATTGCCTTCAGAACCGACGATATTGCGGCTTTCAAGAAATTGTTGGACGACAACGGCATCCCCTATTCCGACTATGGGACAGCCTTCGCCAAGGAATGGCACCAGGTGTTCTTTCAAGACCCAGAGGGCAACATCATCGAGGTTCATCAGGCGGTTTAGCAGTCGCCTGGGCAAAGCGGCGGCGGGTGGTGTCCAGATGCGCGGCCATCGCGGCACGGGCCTTGCGCTTGTCCCGTCTTTCAATGCTGTCGATGATGGCAAGGTGATCGGCGGTGGCTGTCAGGTGATGGTCGAGCTGGTTTTCTAGCGGCCACAGGTAGTGGTGGTTGAAGATCATCGCAATCGCGTCCTGGAAGCCGACGATCAACCGGTTTCCCGCGTGATCATTCAGGAAGCGGTGAAACTTGGTGTCCAATGCCGGGAAATCCAACGTGGAAAGATCGGCGCTGGCGGTCACAGCCTGATGCTCTTGCCGCAACCGTGCCAGACCACCCCAGAACGGATGCTGCTCCGGCAGGCAGCACAGGTTTTCCACCGCGCGGCTTTCGAACATGACGCGAACCTCGTGCAGCTCCAACGCATATTGGCGGGTGACGCCCTCCAGCACCCAGCGCCTGTGGTGATCCTTGCGCACAAATCCAAACCGGCTGAGGCCGATCAGAAACTCGCGGATAGTTTGAACCGAGACATCCAACTGCCGCGCCAGTTGCCCTTCGTTCAGCCGCGTTCCGGGGCCCAGATCTTGATTGCGGATCATCTGCATGAACGCGGCTTCAAGCGCGTCGCGTGTGTCCATCGTTTGGGCGGCTGAAAAGTAATCGGCCTGTTCCGGCAGGCGCTGCACGTCATAGCCCCGTCCTTGTCGGGCGAGCAAACCCCTTTTTTCCAGATAGGACAGAACGGCCCGCACTGTAGTGCGGCTGACCCTCAAATGACGCGCCAATTGCGAGATATTGGTGACCTCTGCCCCGGCCATCAGCCTGTCCAGCATGGCGTTGCAGGCGCTTTTGAAAACTCGGTCCGGGCGCGGCAAACTTGTGGTCCTTGATGTTCATTACGCTGTATTAAATGGAGTTAAAGACATTTGAGGGCAAGGGGCCGGACCCATATCATAGCGCCAACTCCGATCTGCTATATCGTCAGGATTTTCCCCAATGCCATATGTCCCCAGTGCCACCCGCTACGATAAAATGATTTATAACACTTGCGGAAGCAGCGGGCTGAAACTGCCTGCTATCTCGCTGGGGTTGTGGCATAATTTCGGGCATGATCGCCCCCATCAGTTGAAGCAGCAGCTGTGCCGCACGGCCTTTGATCTGGGGATTACGCATTTCGATCTGGCCAACAATTATGGCCCACCCCCGGGCAGCGCCGAAGAGGCGTTTGGTGAGATTTTGAAAACTGATTTCGCCGGATACCGGGATGAATTGGTTATCTCATCCAAGGCCGGATATGGGATGTGGCCCGGCCCCTACGGTGAATGGGGCAGCCGCAAATACCTGATCGCCTCTTGTGACCAAAGCCTGAAACGGATGGGGCTCGACTATGTCGATATCTTCTATTCCCATCGGTTCGACCCAAACACACCGCTCGAGGAGACAATGGGTGCGTTGGATCAGATCGTGCGGTCCGGCAAGGCGCTTTATGTCGGCATTTCGTCCTATAACTCGCAACGCACGCGCGAGGCTGCGGCTATTCTTAAGGATCTGGGCACGCCCTGTATCATCCATCAGCCCAGCTACAATATGATCAACCGTTGGGTGGAAACGGATGGGTTGAAAGCCACGCTGCAAGAGCTGGGGATCGGTTCCATCGCCTTCACGCCGTTGGCGCAAGGTATGCTGACCGGCAAATACCTGAGCGGCCTGCCCGAAGGCAGTCGCGCCACTGAGGACAAGTCCCTCAACCCCGATCTGCTGACCGAAGCCACCATCCAGAATTTGCGCAACCTTGATGCCATCGCCAAACGGCGCGGTCAGACGCTGGCGCAGATGGCAATTGCCTGGGTGCTGCGCGAAGGCGGGATCACAACTGCTTTGATCGGGGCGTCGCGGACGGAACAGATCGTTGACTGTATCGGCGCGCTGAAGAACATTGAATTCACGTCCGAAGAACTGG
Organism: Ruegeria sp. AB6; assembly: GCF_056542685.1. Lineage (NCBI taxonomy): Bacteria > Pseudomonadati > Pseudomonadota > Alphaproteobacteria > Rhodobacterales > Roseobacteraceae > Ruegeria > Ruegeria sp. AB6. Next base: position 236,004 of record NZ_JBQGAD010000006.1, read on the forward strand.
CCGAGATAGACCTCTATTCCGCCAATGGAGAGGTCAATCTGTGGTCCCAGTCCTCGGACGCCTGAGCCGCGACAGCAACAAAGGAAATCCCATGAACAAACCCGTAATCGGTTTTATCGGTGTTGGCCTGATGGGCCATGGCATGGCTAAGAACATCGTGGAAAACGGCTATCCGCTGGTGGTGATGGCGCATCGTAATCGCCAACCGGTCGAAGACCTGTTGCAGCGCGGCGCGACCGAGGTTCATTCGGCTCGTGAGATGGCCGAGGCCTGCGATATCATCCACCTCTGTGTCTCAGGCAGTCCACAAGTGGAACAGCTGGTGCGGAGCCCCGACGGGATCATCGCCGCAGGGAAAGAGGGGTTGGTTGTTGTGGATTGTTCCACCTCGGACCCGGTTTCGACCCTGCAGCTGGCCGAGGAACTCCGTGGCGCAGGCATGGACCTGGCCGACGCTCCGCTGGGGCGCACACCCAAAGAGGCCGAAGCCGGAACGCTGGATGCCATGGTTGGCGCGTCGCCCGAGACTTTTGCGCGCATCAAGCCGGTGATTGACTGCTGGGCCGGGCTGGTTGTCCACATGGGTGAGGTCGGATTGGGCCACAAAATGAAGCTGATCAACAACTTCGTCGCCATGGGCTATGCGGTCCTGTATTCCGAGGCGCTGGCCGTGGCCCGAAAGTCGGGTCTGAGCGCCGAACAGGTGGATTCCGTTCTGCGCCCCGGTCGTTTGTCGAACGGGTTCTACGAGACCTTTATGAAATGGACGCTGGAGCGGGACGAAAACGCCCATCGTTTTGCCATCACCAACGCGCATAAGGACATGCGGTACCTTTCGAACCTGGCCAACAGCATCGGTGCGGTCACGCCGGTTCAAGCGACTCTGCGCAATGCCTTCGCCGCGATGGAGGCGGCCGGCCGGGGTGAGGATTACGTTCCCATGATGGCCGACTTCATTGCGGAAACGAACGGGTTGGACGACGATTCCAAAGCGTAGATATGCCGCGCCCGCAGCCATAGCCTGCGCGTACAAAACGTGACACACCCTTTCTTGTTGATCCAATAGGGAGGGGTGCAGGCATGAGCGACAGTCCCGACGTGATGAGCGGGTCTCTGAAGCGACCCTTGGCGGTGGCCTTTGCGATTGGCCTTGCGCTCGTGATCATCCTGTCTGTGTTTCTTTACATGTCACGCGAGACCGGTGCGCGCATTGGTGAAATGCGGGTGGCGTGGCAGGAATACTCGGCCGAGACCACGCCGCGTGGCTATTGGATTTCAGATATCCGCGAGGATTTCGGCTATGGCGGTCTGATTCACAACTTCAAGAACTACGTTTTGCGTCATGACCCGGACTTGGGGCCGCGTCTGCGACGGCAATCGGAAAGTCTGTTGAACGCCATCGCCGCCTATCGTGCTTCTAACCCGTCCCCAACCGAGCAGGAGGCCCTGCAACAGATCGAGGCCGTGGCACTGGAATATACCGGCAACATCCCATTGATCGAAGAGGGCATCGCTGCGGGTCTCAGCGCGGAACAAATCGACGCTTTGGTGCGTGTCGATGACAGTGATGCTTTGGCAGCGCTGGCAACGCTTGAAACCCTGTGGGTGCAGGAGCGTGACAGAAGCTTGTCCGGTATGGTGCGAGCCTTTTCGGATGGCGAACGTCTGGTGCGCAACTTCTCGGTCCTGTTGATTGGGCTGATCGTTCTGGTTGGGGTCATCGCCATCCTCACGACGTTTCTGATCACCAACATCCTGCGCGCCAACCGTCGCCTGAAGGCCGAACTGGCGCTGCGTGAACAGGTTGAGCTGGCCGAGCGCAAGCTGGCGCGTGCGGTCGAACAAAGCCCGGCCTCGATCATCATCACGGATACTGATCTGAAGATCGAATATGCCAACCGCAAGTTCTTTGACCTTAGTGGCTATGGCCCGGACGAGGTCTATGGTCATTCGCCCAAGATGCTGCAATCGGGGCATTCGGGACAGGGTGTCTACAGTGACCTCAAGGCCAGATTGAAAAACGGGCAAAGCTGGTACGGCGTGTTTCGCAACCTGCGCAAGGACGGGACGCACTACTGGGTCTCGACCGCGATTTTTCCGCTGGTCGATCAGAATGGCAGCATCACCCACTATATCGGTATCGGCGAGGACATGACCGAATCCCGCCGCACCCGCGAGCAATTCGCGCAGGTGCAGAAGATGGAGGCCGTGGGCATTCTGGCAGGGTCAGTGGCGCATGATTTCAACAACGTGTTGATGAGCGTCATCGGCAATGCCGAGCTGATCGAACTGGACGCCGAAGAAAACGAGGACATCCAGACCTCGGTCGATCATATTCGTATCGCGGCACGTCGGGCGCAGGCGCTGGTACGCAAGATGCTGACCTTTGCCCGCCAACGGCCCCGCAACCCTCAGCGCGGCGATATGGTCAAAGCCACGCAAGAGGCGCTGGACCTGATCAAGGTCGCCGCGCCGCCCAGTGTCGAGACCCGCTTTGACATCGACATAGATCAGGCCTTTGCCGAGTTTGACGGCACGCTGTTTTTCCAGACATTGCTGAACCTGTGCCACAACGCGTTCGAGGCGATCGGCGATCACCCCGGCACAGTTGTGTTGCGCATCAGCCAAGCCGAAGACACTGCGTTGGACGACCTGCCGGACGACGCGATCGGGGTGATCCGGTTGGACGTAGCCGATGACGGGCCGGGGATGACGCCCGAAGTGCAGGACAAGCTATTCGAGCCCTTTTTCTCGACCAAACCTGTGGGCAAGGGCACTGGTCTGGGCATGGCCATCGTCCGCAACAGTGTCGAGGAATGCCGCGGTCGGGTCGAACTGTCCTCGACGCCGGGCAAGGGGACCCGGTTCAGCCTCTTCTATCCGATGATGCCGGTTCTAAGCGCGCAACAGCAGGAAGAGGCGCGCGCCGTCACGGGGGATGAGCACATCCTGCTGGTCGATGACGACGAAAACATCCTCTATGTCACGCGCCGGTTGCTGACGCGCTATGGCTACCGGGTCGAGGCCTATTCCGAGCCGATGCGCGCGCTGGATGCCTTTAGGGCGGCCCCGGACAGCTATGACGCAATTGTGTCGGATTTGATGATGCCGGGGCTGATGGGGACCGATCTTATCGCGTCTGCACGGGCTGTCCGACCGGATGTTCCGACGATTCTGGTCAGCAGTTATTTTGATGACGCAGAAAGCCCGGCTGAAGGCGATACGACGGTACGAGTGCAGAAACCCTTTGATGTTCAGAGTCTTGCACGGATCATACGTTCTCTTGTTCCCTGACGCCTGTTACATTTCTTAACATCTTTTCACGTCTTTTCATCGCGTCCAAATCAGCACGACACAACTGCCCCCTAAGGTTCGCCGTACCGGTCCTCGGCCAAACCGAGTGATCGGAATAGCGAAAAAGGGGCTTTTAGATGATGACCAAAGCCAGAACATGGTTCTCGGCGCTATCGACAGTTTCGCTGCTGACGATGAGTGCTGCGTTCCCGGTTCACCAGGCCCTGGCGGACCAGCCGGGCCCGGTAGAAGCCATAGAGTTCGATCCAGCCAAGGCGGCCCTTGGCAAACGACTTTTCTTTGATCCGCGCCTGTCCGGCGACGCTGCGCTGTCCTGTTCCAGTTGCCACCAGCCGGAAAACGGTTTTACCGACGGGCAGGCCCTGTCGGATGCCTATACGGGCAACCTGCATTTCCGCAACGTGCCAACGCTGATCAACAGCGCCAAGCGCGAGGCATGGTTCCATGACGGGCGGATAGGCACCAACCTGAATGACGTGACCCGCGAAAGCATCACCGAGACCTATTCCATGAACATGGACATGCGTCTTATGCAGGAACGCATCAAGCAGGACCCGGTCTATGTCGAGATGTTCGAAGCCGCCGGATTTGGTGAGCCTTCGAACGGTGGCGTGCGTAACGCGATCCCGGAATATCTGAAAACGCTGATCTCGCGCGGTGCGCCCTTCGACACCGGCGAGATGTCGGACGAGGCCAAAGCGGGGTATGAGCTGTTCAACGCCAGCGGCTGTAGCTCGTGCCACTCGGGCGAGCGATTCACTGACGATCTGCCGCACAATATCGGCGTCGGCGACAACCCTGACATCTGGGCGGACCCGACACGGCACATCACCTTTGTGACCATGATGAAGTTCCTCGGCGTCGAGAACTACATGAACCTGCGTGCTGACCCCGGAGCATATATCCGCACACACACCGCTGACACGTTCGGCACCTTCATGACCCCCACGCTGCGCGAGCTGACCTATACCGCGCCGTATATGCACAACGGCACGATGGAAACGCTCGAAGATGTGGTGGCCTTCTACAACGCCGGTGGCGGTGACGATGAAAACAAGGATCCGCGCATCAAGCCGCTGAACCTTTCTGAGACCGAACAAGCGCAGCTGGTGGCCTTCCTTAAGGCTCTGTCAGGCGAGCCGCTGACCGGGCCCGAATTCGTCGCCGAAGAGATCGATACGGACTATGCGCCGATCGAAAACTGGCGCGAAACGACAAACTGAGGAGTGGACCCATGAAAGACCTTAAGTCTTACCTTTCAGGCACAATCGCCACCGCTGCCTTGTTTGCCGCCATCGGTTCGCAAGCGTTCGCTGCGGACAGTATCGCGATTGAGGCCGGTATCGGCGGCGCAGACCCCGATCCCGATGCGCCGTTAGTGGCGCTGGGCGAGCCGCCCATCCCGCTGGACAACCCGCAGACCGAGGCCAAGATCGAACTGGGCAAGATGCTGTTCTTCGATCCGCGGCTGGGCGGGAACGAGACCACGCCATGTTCGGCCTGTCACCTGCCCGATGTGGGCTGGGACGTCGAAGCGCCGATCTCGTTCGGTTATCCCGGCACGACTCACTGGCGCAACAGCCAGACCATCGTGAACTCGGCTTACTACGGCAAGCTGTTCTGGGCGGGATCAAGTAAGAGCCTTGAAAGCCAGGCCAAATCCGCTGCAGGCGGTGCAGTCGCCGGCAACGGCGAGGCCGACATGATGGAGGCCCGTCTGGCTTTTGTGCCCGAATACGTTGAACGCTTTAATGACGTCTTCGGCGATCAGTGGCCGCGTATCAGCAACGCATGGCGCGCCATCGCCGCGTTTGAACGCACCATCGTTCAGACCGACACACCCTTCGACAACTATCTGCGCGGGGATGATGCGGCGCTGAGTGACGAACAGAAACGCGGGCTGGAGCTGTTCACCGGCAAGGCGCAATGTTCCGAATGCCACAACGGCGCGCTGCTGTCGGATGAGAAATACTACAACACCGGCGTTCCACCTTATAGCGGCTGGGAAGATGACGGTTTGGCGCAAGTGACCTTCCGGTATGAGCTTTTCTCCAAAGGCTCGACCGAGGATTTCTATCGCCACACCAAGGACGACCCCGGCTTCTATTTCCGTACCAAGGAAAAGGCCGATCTGGGCAAGTTCCGCACACCGAGCCTGCGCTACACCCTCTACACCGAACCCTACATGCATAACGGCATGTTGGAGACGCTTGAGGACGTAGTCGAGTTCTACAACCAGGGCGGCGGCGAGAATGAATTCGCAGCAACCAAATCCGATCTGATCCAGCCGCTTGGCCTGAACGATCAGGAGAAAGCGGATCTGGTGGCCTTCCTGAAATCCCTGTCCGGTGACGAGATTCTGGTCGAAGAACCCGACCTGCCGGATTATCAACCGCTTCCTGCGGTTGCAGCAGAGGAGTAAGCGTCATGAAAGATCATAACGCAACCGGATGCAGCTGTTCTGGCGAGGCCAAAAAGGCCTGCACCGTGAACCGCCGCCAGTTCCTGTTCGCCTCGGGCGCAACAACCTTTGCCGTGATGGTGGCCATGCCCACTCGCCACGGCCAGGCCGAACAGGTTCCTGCCCTTGTGTCCACCTATCCGCGCAAGCTGATCGGCAAACTCTCCGAGCTGGAACAGGATGTCCCGGTCGAGTTCTACTACCCCGATGAGGGCGACTACTCGGACTCGATTCTGGTCAAGACCGGCGTGGAAAGCGGCGGTGGCATCGGTCCGCAAAAGGACGTTGTGGCCTTCAACCTCACCTGCACCCACCAGGGCGGGTCGATGTATGACAGCTACAAACCCGAACATAAGGTGCTGGGCCCGTGCCCGCTGCACCTGTCCACCTATGACGTGACACGGCACGGCATCCTCGTTTCGGGGCAAGCCTATCAGTCGCTGCCGCAGGTCCTTTTGGAACTGGACGGTGATGACATCTACGCCGTCGGCATGTTCGGCCTGATCTACGGCCGCTACGACAACCTCATTGCATAAGGGAAACGGAATCATGGCAACCCCGTATTACGTACCCGAAACCAACGTCCCGCTGCCGCCCAAAGGCGCCGAGGTCATCTCGACCGCCTGCGACTATTGCATCGTGGCCTGTGGCTACAAAGTCTACCGCTGGCCGGTGACGGCCAAACCCGGTGGCCCCACTGCAGACGAAAACGCATTTGGCGAGGATTTCCCCGTTGCACCGCTGGGTGCCTGGGTCGCGCCGAACCAGCACAATATCGTTCTGCACAAAGGTCAGCCGCACCATGTGGTGATCATTCCTGACAAGGACACGCAATACGTCAACACCGACGGCGACAGCTCCTTGCGGGGCGGGTGTATCGCGCAGAAGTGCTATAACCCGCAGACACCGACACGTGACCGTCTGAAGACACCGCTGATGCGGATCTATGGCACGCTGATGCCGGTTCCGTGGGATCTGGCGCTGGATGTGGCAGCCGAGGTGGGCAACCACGTCATCGCCAAACACGGCACCAATGCCTATGGCGTGAAAACCTTCAGCTATCAGTATATCGAGAACACCTATGCGATCTCGAAATACGCGCTGCGCCACATCAACACCGCGAACTTCACCTTCCACGACACGCCGTCCGACGTGACCTCGACCCCCGGTTTCCGGGATGCGGGTTTCGACAACTTCGGCCCGTCCTACGAGGACTGGCGCGATGCGGAAACCCTTCTGGTTTGCGGTACTGACCCGTATGAGACCAAGACCATCCTCTATACCCAGTGGATGATGAAGGGGATGCAGAACGGTCAGAAAGAGATTTATCTGATCCCGCGCAGCTCGGCCGGTGTGGCCCATGCGGTCAAGATGGGCGGCCTGCACATCGACGTTCTGCCTGGTACTGACCTGCTGGTCGTCAACGCCATTGCCCGCGTCATCGTGGAAAATGGCTGGGAAGACAGCGACTGGATCAAGAAATGGGTCAACAACAAGTGGGAAAGCTCATCCGGCTTCGGTCAGGGCACCCGGAACACGCCATGGCAGTGGCGTACGACCTGGGGCAAGTTCCAGACCAAAGGCTTTGAAGACTGGAAAGAGTGGCTGCTGTCGCAGGACGAGTTCTCGCCTGAAAATGCTGCCGCCATGGCTGAAATCGACGTGCAGAAAATCTATACTGCCGCCGAATGGCTGGCCAAACCCAAGGCGGATGGCACACGGCCCAAAACCTCGGTCATGATCGAGAAAGGGTTCTACTGGTCCAACAACACCGGCAACACACAGGCGATTTCCGCGCTGGGCATCATCTGTGGCTGTGGCGGTCGTCCGGGTCAAGTCATTGGCCGGGCCGGTGGTCACCAGCGGGGCGGCGTGAAGGGCGGGAAATACCCGCGCAACAAATCGCCCGAGAAACTGCCCGGTCGCCGTCGCCGCGCCATGGATACCGACCGGTATCTGATCGCAGGTCATACCCGTATGGCACACGTGATCGGCACCACCTGGATCCAGTCCATGTGCGGCAGCCAGCAACTGGCCGACAAGTTCGAGGAACTGACCGTCCGCAACCCACATCAGATCGCCTCTTTCGACAAGCAAGAGATGATCGACACGCTGAAGGCCCGCGCCGACAGCGGCGGTATGGTGGTGATCAACCAAGACATCTATCTGCAGGACCCGATCGGCAACCGCTACGCCGACATCGTGTTCCCGGCAGCAACCTGGGGCGAAGAGGACTTTTTGCGCGCCAATGGCGAACGCCGCCTGCGTCTGTATCAGAAGTTCTATGATGCCCCCGGTGCGGCGAAACCGGACTGGTGGATCATTGCGCAACTTGCACAGCGGATGGGCTTTGACGGGTTCGACTGGCAGAACTCGAACGAGGTCGCGGAAGAGGCCGTGCGCTTTACCCGCGGGTCGCGAAAGGACTTCCATGCGGTGCATCGTCTGGCCAAGCAAGAGGGCAAGACCCTGCACCAGAAGGTCCGTGAGTTTGGCACTGATGGGGTTCAATGCCCGGTCATGCTGGATACCGATGGGGTCACGCTGATTGAAACCAAGCGTCTGCACGACACAACCCGCGAACTGCCCGATACCGGTGCGGCTGGCGCGGATGTGTTCAACAAGAAGCTGACGCATTTCAACAGCCAGACCGGCAAGTGCAACATCCAGAAATCGCCTTGGGGCCTGTTCTCGGACTATTGGGAATGGCTGAAACCCAACAAGGAAGAAGGCGAGCTGTGGGCCACATCCGGCCGGATCAACGAACGCTGGCAGTCCGGCTTTGACGACCGCCGCCGCCCGTATATCGTGCAGCGCTGGCCGGAAAACTGGGTTGAGATTCACCCCGACGATGCAGCCGAGCGTGGCATCGAAAGCGGCGACTATGTGATGGTCTATTCGGAACGCGTTCCGGGTAACAAGCACACGCTGCTGGGTGTGGAAGGCGACGACTTCCAGTTCTCGAAACTGATGGAGAACGGGCATATCGAACTGACCAAAGCGGCGATCACAGCCGTGGCCATGGTCACGCCCGCCATCAAGAAAAGCGTGGTCTACATGGACTTCCTGCACATGCAGCAGCCCGCGAACGCGCTTGAGGGCCGGATCGTCGACTGGATCAGTGGCAACTACAACTACAAGATGGGCGTTGCCAAGCTGCGGAAACTGGGGCCGAGCCCCTACAAGACCTCGTTCCGCACGATGTCCTTTGCGCCGCGCGACATCGCCTGACGTGTTTCCGGGGGGCGGTCGCCATGCTGCCCCTCGGGTCTGGTCCCACTGCAGAAGGGACCACCTGGAAGGCAGGTATCGGTTGGGACACCTGCCTTCCCCTTTCACCCAACCTTTCCCAACGCAAAACATGGCAGACCCGATATGAACATACATTCCGATACCGCCCTGCGAGATGAGGCCACCATCCTGTTCTCGGACTACGCAAAATCCGACTATGACGTGATCCGCCTGCGCGCAATTCAGGCCCTGAGTGCCATTGGCGCCGCCAACAGCCCGGCCTTGGTCGAGGCGCTTTTGGACGATGACGAAGACGTCCGCCAGGACGCAGCCCAGGCACTGGGCGCGCTGGGCGTTCAGGACGCAGCACCGCAACTGCTGGAAAACCTGATCCACGATCCCTGTGGCGAGGTCAAACTGGCCTGCGTCACCGCTCTGGCCGAGTTGAAATCCGTAGACGCCGCGCCTTACCTACGCACCCTTGTCGCCGGGCGCGGCGAGGAGATCACATGGGACGAGGACGAGCTGCACCAGGACGAATGGGACGATTGGCTGGACACCCAGATCGCCTCGATCAAAGCGTTGGGCCGGATGGGCGATGTGGCGGCGATCGAACCCATCGTCATGGCCCTGATGGACGAAGACGGGCAGGAACTGGGCGATGTGGCCTGCGAGGCGCTGGGCCGGATTGGTGAGGCTTCCGTGCCGACGCTGGGCGTGTTCACCCAATCCTCGAACCGCCGCCTGCGCCACCGTACCCTGCGCACTCTGGCCACCATCGGCGGGGCCGAAGCCGAAGCGATCCTACGCAAAGCCACCAACGACAAGGACGGGGCCGTGCGTCTGATCGCCTATGAGGCGCTGATGCCAAACGACCCGGAACTGGTCGAACAGGCCCTGACGGATGCGGTCGAAGATATCCGCATAGCAGCGCTGAACCAGTCTGGCTTTTCGGAACCCGAACTGCTGGATCGCATGATGCGTGATCCTGGTGCCAAGGTGCAGCTGGCGCTGCTCGACCGACTGGATCGCACCTCGCCGATTCCCGATCAGGACGATCTGCGCTGGCAGGTGTTGGATTTCCTCGCCACCGGTCAACAGCCCGAAGTGTCCGCACAGGCGCTGGGCCTGCTGGCGGCGCTGGCCCCGGAACTGGTGGCGGATCGGCTGAACGCGCTGTTCTTGGTCGAGGCTGATGACCTCAAGGCCGAGCGCTTGCAATGGGCCATTGTCGATGCGCTGGCGACCTCGCCTCTGCGTGAGGCGGCGGAATGGCTGCAACGTGCGTGCCGGTCTCCGTTCCGGTCGGTGCGGCTCAAGGCGGTGGCATCGCTGGCGATGATCGTCACGGATGCCGATCGTCCACATGTGAACCAGCAGCAAGGGCGCGAGTTGCTGCTGTCCTTTGCTCTGGCCCCGATGCCTGTGGCCGCAGACGAGGAACCCGCAGAGACCCCGCAAACCGACATCGCCGCGCTGGAAGAGGCCGGTCTGGACGTCTCCGAAGGCGGTGAGAACGGCCCGACCTCAAGCCTTGGAGCGATTCTGGGGCATGACGCGATTGCCGCCGAGATGACTCAGGAAGCGCAAGAGGATGAGGTCCAACCCCTCACCCCCCGCGAACAGGCGCTGCTGGCCAAGGCGACCCGCCACCCCAAACGCCGCCGCGTGGCGCTGGACGACGATGCGGATGCGTTGCAGCGCGAAACCCGCATGTCCGCCATCCGCCTGCTGGGCGAGGTCAAAGGGATGCAGGTCATGCTGGCCCAGATCGCCCAAGACCCGGAAACCGAGATCGCGCAGCAGGCGTTTGCCGCGCTGGGCGTGGCCGTCGCTCGCCATGGTGCGGAATTGGATCAAGACCAGCTGGTCGATTTGATCACCAAGGGGTTGTCGCACACAGATTCCGCCCTGTCCCAGCAGGCGCTGAAGCTGCTGCAACAGGCTGATCTGCCACCGCAGGATAGCTTGCGCGGCAAACTGCGTGCGATGGTGAAAACCGGCGATACTGCTTTCCGCATCGACGCGATGCATATCCTGACCCGATGGGATGGCACCCCAGACGTGGCGCGTAGCCTGCTGGATGATATCTCGGCCCCCGTGCGGCAGGCGGCCATGCGGCTCTTGTCGGAAACCGCGCCCGATCAGGCGGGGGCGGCCATCGTGCCCTTCCTGTTGGCCAACCCCGAGCAGCGGATTGTGACCTATGTCAAGGACAGCACCCCTGCGATCGTATCCATTGGCCGCGAACTGCTGGCCGAGCTGCGCGACGAAGACCGACGCGCGCAATGGCCGGTGATGATCAGCGCGCTGGCTGACCTGCTGGGAGAACCCTCACAGGCGGCCTGAAAGGCCCGGAGGGACAGATGACATCATCGCTGAAACTAGGTGCAGCGATATTGGCAGGCGCACTGGCTGTTGCGCCTGCTTGGGCCGAGGATATCCCCGAAATCGCTGTGGTCCACCAGATCATCGACCCGAATGCCGATACCCCGGCCCATGCGTTTAGGTTTGAACCCAAGCTGTTGCATGTCCAAGCGGGCGCGACGGTGCGGTTCAAAGGATCGACAGGGCGTCACACGGTCACGTCAATCCTTCGCATGATCCCTGTGGGTGCCCGCGCGTTCGAGATCCGGGGAAAACCCGAATTGGACCTGACCTTCGACAAAGAAGGCGTCTACGGCATCCGCTGCCGCGTGCATGGCCGTCACGGAATGGTCATGCTGCTGGTGGTCGGCGACCCCGACGCGAACCTTGAGGAGGCCAAGGCCCATCTGTCCGAGCTGGGCGAGGCCGAGCGGGCAGGTTTCGAAGAACTCTTTGCTGAAATGGAGGCTCAAAATGGCTGATGGATGCGCCTGCGACCGCCACGCCCATATGTACTTGACTGTTGAGGATGCGCTGCGGCGTGGTCTGTCGGTGGCCGATCCACTGACGGATACCGAAACCCTGCCGCTGATCGACGCCATTGGGCGCGTTCTGGCGCAAGATTGTACCAGCAAGGTGGATATGCCCGCCTTCGACAATTCGGCCATGGATGGCTACGCAGTGCGGACATGTGATCTGGGCAACGGCCCGTTGTTCGAGCTGCCGCTTGCTGGGCGAATCGCGGCGGGAGACAGCGGCGCGCACGACGCGCCTGCGGGCAGCGCCCTGCGGATATTCACTGGTGCGCCGGTTCCGCCGGATTTCGACGCCGTGGTGATGCAGGAAGATTGCGACGCTCTGATCTACGGTATCCGCTTTTCCCGCCGACCCAAGCCGGGCCAGCATATCCGCCGCGCGGGTGAAGACCTGAAAGCGGACGCGCCTATCCTTCGCCGCGGCTGTGAGATCACCGCGCGCGAGGTCGCCGCGCTGGCCTCGGCCGGATACGGAGAGGTTACGGTTTATCGCAAGCTGAAAGTCGCAATCTTTTCCACCGGTAGCGAATTGAAACAACCCGGCGAGACGTTGGGACCGGGGCAGATTTACAATTCGAACCGCTATATGCTGCGGGCGCTGTTGGACAAACCTTGGATAGCATTGACTGACAAGGGCCCGGTCGAGGACAATCCTGCCAAGCTTGAACAAGTGCTGCGCGAGGCCTGCGACAGTGCCGATCTGATCATCACCACGGGTGGCGTCTCGGTCGGTGACGAAGATCACATGCCCCGTGTGTTCGGGGAAATCGGCGGTCAGGTCGATGTGATGAAAGTGGCGATGAAGCCGGGTAAACCGATCATGTTCGGGCGGCGCGGGAACGCGCTTTATGTGGGTCTGCCGGGTAATCCGGTTTCGGCTTATGTGACATGGCAGATCATCGGATCGCAAATGATGGCCCGCCGTGCCGGACTGCACCATGCCTCGCAAACACCCCAACAGGCCGTTCTGGCCGAACCGCTGCGCCGGCGTGCCGGACGTCAGGAATACCGCCCTGTCACCATCGAGGGCCGGACGCCCGACGGCACGCCACGCCTGCGGCTGATGGCGCCGTCCTACAGTGGCCGGGTGGCGCTGTTGGCGCAGGCAGATGGTCTGGCCGTGATCCCTGCCGAGACAGAGGAATTGTCGGAAGGTCATGGACTTACCTTCCTGAGGTTCTAGTTCCCATCGCCATATGCCAGCGTTCCGCCCCTGCTGGCTTGCATGTGGCGGAACGCTGTGACTTAAACATTGGCGCGCATGCTCAACTCGCCCGCACCGGACTGGAAATATGGTTCAAGAACATATCCTTGTGGTCGACGACGACCCGCAGATCAGGTCTTTCCTGCAACGCTACCTTGAGAAGCAGGGATGTCAGGTCACGTGCGCCGCGGATGGCGATGCGATGGATGCGGTTCTGACCAAGGTCAGCGTCGATCTGATCCTGCTGGATATAGGTCTGCCCGGACGCAACGGTTTTGACATCACGCGCGAGTTGCGGGTGAATTCCAACATCCCCATCATAGTCCTCTCGGGCCGGGATGAGATTTTCGACCGCGTGGTCGGACTGGAATTCGGGGCCGACGACTATATCACCAAACCCTTCGAGGCGCGCGAGGTTCTGGCTCGTATCCGCACCGTTCTGCGCCGGGCAAAGCCCGACGAAAAACTCGCCAATGGCGCGGATGCGCCCTTGATCACGTTCGGGGATTGGGTGCTGAACGTGAACGAACGGACCTTGACCGCAGGCGGCGACGGCGCTGCGGCGGACCTGACCACGACCGAGTTCGACGTGTTGCACGCTTTTGTCTCGAACCCGCATATGGTGTTTTCCCGCGACCAGTTGCTGGACAAGGCGCGCGGACGTGAAACCGTTGTTGGCGATCGCACCATTGACGTCCACGTCATGCGTCTGCGCAAAAAGATCGAACCCGATCCCGCTGCGCCGACCTATATCAAGACCGTGCACGGGATCGGCTACTGCTTTGCGGCGAATGTCCGCAAGACCAACGCTTAGGACAGATCCTTGTACATGTAGGTCGTGGGCTCCAGCAAATCCTCGAACGGGTTGCGGCAATAGTTCGGAATTTCGCCCGCGATCTGAAAGCCGAGGCTTTGATACAACACGCGCGAGGGATCTGAGCTGCGCGTGTCCAGAACCAGCATCGTCCGCCCGATCTGCGCGGCACGCTGCTCCAACGCGATCATCAACGCCCGACCCAGCCCACGCCGACGGGCGTCGGGATGTACCAGCAATTTGGCCACGTCCGCGCGATGAGGCTGGTTTGGCATCAAAGCAGGGGCCAGTTGTACCGTTCCCAGGATGCGCCCGTCCTGCAGCGCGGCGAACAGGTCCAGCGTATTTGCCGCGACGCCGGGCCAGACGTGGTCGTGCCAATAGGCTCGGGCCTGTTCTGGGGGGAAGGGTAAGACAAAGCCGACGCTGGCCCCGTCCTGCACACAGGCGTGCAGAATGTCCGTCAGGTCGCCGAGCGCGCTTTCAAGTTCTGGTTCTGTCAGTCGGGCGATCATATTAGCACCAATAGGTATCGTGCACCGCGCGTGCTTGGCGTTTCAAACCGGGTGGGGCCGGACAGGTGATAGCGCAGGCAGTCCCCGCCCGTCAGGTCGTGTGAGACGTCATCGACGGTCAGGGTCAAGGCGCCGTCCAACATGATCAGGTGGTGCTCCTGCCCTGGTTTCGGCGGCGCGTCATAGCTGATCACCGTTGCGGGTGGCAGGTGGCCCTCAAGGACTTCACCGCTCAGCCCATTGGCGGGGGGTGAGACCGAGCGGCGGGTAAATCCGGTCTCGGGGTCGTGCCATTCCGGTTGCCGTTCAAAAGGTACACGCGGGGCAAAACTGTCTTCGACCATCATCAACAGTCGGGACATCGTTAAGCTGTAAGCAGCGCATAACCGACCAAGCGTTTCGGCCGTCGGGCTGACGTCTCCTTTTTCCATTCGCGACAGGGTGGCGCGGCTGATACCGCTGTGATCTGCCAACTGATCCAGTGACCAACCCCGCGTGCGGCGCAGTTCATTCAGACGGTTGGCTAGTCGATTCGAGAGGTCATCCAGCATGTTTCAAATATGAGAATCATTTCCGTTTGTGAGATATTCGTTTTAAAATAATGTGATGTAAATAGAAAAGAGCGCGGAAAACCGCGCTCTTCCCTCACTCGCCGGATTGAAGGATTATTTCCAGCCGACTTCGTTGAAGATCTTCTGCGCCTCGGGGATGTTCTTGGCAACCTCGGACAAGTTCACCTCATCCGCTTTGAATTCACCCAAAGAGGCGACGTTATCGGCCAGTGCCACGCCTTCGACGGCGGGGAATTCATCATTGCCGTTCGAGAAATACACCTGCGCCTGTTCGCCCGCGAGGTATTCCAGGAATTTCACCGCGTTCTCTTTGTTTGGGGCATGGGCAGCAACACCTGCGCCCGACAGATTCATATGAGCACCTTCCGCGTCTTGTGCGGGGAACTGAATACCGATCATGTCGATATCCGCGCTCAGGCCCTTCACGTCCTTACGCAGCGCGCGGGCAAAGTAGTACGAGTTCGAAACGGCAATCTCGCATTCACCCGAAACGATCCCGCGCAGCTGGTCGGTATCGCCGCCCTGCGGGTCACGCGCCATGTTGGCGACAACGCCTTCGGCCCAGGTCTTGGCTGCCTCGGCACCATGGTTGGTGATGATCGAGGCCAGCAGCGTCTGGTTATAGGTGTTACTGGACGACCGGATGCAGATCAGACTTTTGTATTCGGGTTTGGCCAGATCCAGATAGCTGGCGGGCGGGGTTGCCACGTCGGCCTTATCAAAGAAAATGATCCGCGCGCGCTGCGAGAAACCGTACCACTGATTGTCTTCGTCTTGCAGGTTGGCCGGGATGCGATCTTCCAGAACCGCGCTGTCGATGGCTTGCAGGATGCCTGCATTCTTGGCGCGCGCTAGACGCGAAGTGTCAACGGTCAGCAGGATATCGGCGGGAGAGTTCGCGCCTTCCGCTTCCATACGTGCAATCAATTCGTCGGCCTTGCCTTCGATGCGGTTGATGGTGATGCCTGTGGCCTCTTCAAAATCGGAATAGAGGCGTTCGTCCGTGTCGTAGTGGCGCGAAGAATAAAGGTTCAGCTCTCCCTCGGCAGCAGCAGAGGTGGCAATCAGGGCCGTCAGCGCGACGGCGATACAGGTAGAGGATTTCAGCATCATATGTCCCAACTTTGAATGTCGTGGCGGGTGATAACCCGACTGATTTGGTCAATTAAACGATTCTGACTGGGATGCAAGGAATTCCGACAAAATTAGTTGGTCAAATGGTCGCTGGCAAAGTGCGGCCTGATTCTGATTATTGAGTGTAGTGTTTCGGGCGGGGGCCGGTTTCTATTTCCACAACCCTTTAGATGGATCGCGAGCGCGGAAGGGTAGCTGCCAGAATGATTGCCCAACCGAGGATACCCTGGCCATGCGAGCTGAGGGTGCTCTGATACGAGAAGAGCAGCATCTGCAGCGGTTTAACCGGGTCTCGTAGTGGCCAGATGACCCATTGAAGGGGCAAGTCCGGAATGATCATGCGGTAATACATGTAGTAGATTTGCGGCGAAACCCACACGAACAGCCAAAAGAGGATCATAGCCCCGGACATCCTTGCCCAAAAAGGAAATCGATACAAACCACGCCGGGTCAGATACACCATCAGGACAAACAGAATGAGGCTGAGCAACGCAAGCCCCACCTGTCCCCTTGTCGATAAATCAAAGAAGGAATCCTGACTATACACGTCTACCCTCGGTGACTTGGGCAAAAAGAAATCCGCCCACATGTGCAGGCGGATCTCGAAAAAAAGCGTGTATGTGGCTTAGCTGAGCGGTGCAACTGCCAGAATCACAGTGAACTTTTCGCAGTAGATGTAAAGTTCGTTGTATTTCGAAACGTCGATTCCAGCCGGGATCTTGAACGATGCTTCGCCCTTTTTCACGGTCAGTTTGTCGTGGATCTTCGAACCCTTTGCGTATTTCTCACCATTGCCGAAGCCGATCTTGATATCCGGCGGGTTCTTGTTGGGGTCGAACACATAGTCGCTCTTGAGGGTGACGGTGTCGCCGGATACGGAAACTGTTCCCTTCACCTTATAGCCGCTGCGACCGGAGAGGCTGCCGGTGCGTTCCTTATCCCCGGCGAATGCAGACGGCGTTCCCAGTGCGACTGCGGTAGCGGAAGCCAGCCCCAGTTTCACGAATTGGCGGCGTTTGATTGTCATGGCGAATTTCCTATCTCGTTCAACGACTGCAAGATGCTGCGCAGACTAAGTGGGCGCTGCCAATTCACATCGCGTCGAGGGAATGTGAGCATCTGAAACAAAAACACCCCAATACATCAATAGAACGGCCCGCGGGGTGTGAGAGAACCCGCGAAAAATATAGCTGTATCAAAGGGGTCGCAGAGATGCGGTGTCGCGGCGTTTGGTGTTTCAGCACGCGCGGACGGGAATTGAGCAAAATCACCAATTTCCGAGTTTTCACGCGTCAACAAAAAAACCGCACCCAAAGGCGCGGTTTTTTCAAATCGGTTCGTGCCGTTCTTAGCCCTGGCGAGCTTTGAACTTGCGCTGCGTCTTGTTGATCACGTAGACGCGGCCTTTGCGACGCACAACCCGGCAATCGCGGTGCCGGTTCTTGAGCGAGCGGAGCGAGTTCTTGACCTTCATGGGTCTGTCTCCAATCTGCGGCGCCTTCATCAAGGACGTGGCCAGCGCCTGGGTTAGCGGGTGTCCCGGAAAACCGGAACAGTGAAATCATGGTGGGCGGTACAAGGATCGAACTTGTGACCCCTTCGATGTCAACGAAGTGCTCTACCGCTGAGCTAACCGCCCACTTTCCCTTTGCGTGCCCTGCCCCATAACGAAATGGGGCGCGGATCCCCGCGCCGGTAGCGGGGTCTATAAAAGGAGTCGCAAAGGGGTTCAAGGGGTTTGGTTGAACTATTTTCCAGTCTATGTTCAGTCCGAACAAGGAGTCACCATGCAGAACGCCGCCTATGTACTGGATATGCCCGCCAAGCGCACGTCTTGTGTGGTGTTTTCGTCTCCGCATAGCGGGCGGAACTATCCCGAAAGTTTGCTGAAACGCACGGTTTTGAACCGAAATGCGATTCGGTCCTCGGAAGATGCGTTCGTCGATCAGCTGTTCTCGCCTGTTGCAGATTTCGGGGCACCGCTGATATCGGCCACGAAACCAAGGGCGTATCTGGACCTCAACCGCAGTTCAGAGGAACTGGATCCTGCGCTGATCCAAGGTGCGCGGCGGCAAGGGCACAATCCGCGTGTTGCCTCGGGCCTGGGCGTGATTCCCCGCGTAGTGGCAAATGGGCGCGCGATTTACCGTGGCAAGCTGACGATGGACGAGGCGCGGCTGCGGATCGACACGTGCTGGCGTCCCTACCACGCCCGCCTGAAATCACTTTTGGCCGAATCGCATGCCAAGTTCGGGCAGGCGGTTTTGATTGATTGCCACTCGATGCCGCACGAGGCGGTTGCCATGGCCAGTGGCCCCAAAGCCAAACGGCCGCAAGTTGTGCTCGGCGACCGGTTTGGTGCGTCAGCCTCAACCGAGGTGGTTGACCGGATCGAAGCGGCCTTTGTCGCTGCCGGCCTGACGGTCGTGCGCAACGCTCCGTTTGCGGGGGCCTATGTGACCCAAACCTATGGACGCCCCGCGCGCAACCAACATGCGGTTCAGATCGAGATCGACCGAGCGCTATATATGGATGAAGACCGGATCGAACCTAACGGCAATTTCGCCGAGTTCCGCACACTGTTGCGGCAGGTCATCCGCGATGTCGTCCAGATCGGCGAAGAGCCCCTGCGTCTGGCGGCCGAATAGGATCAGCGCAGCGCCCGTCCTTTCACGATAGCGTCGGTCCCGAAGCGGCGGCGAATTTCGTCCGTGGCACGCTCGGCCTGTGATCTTTGGGCGGCACCAGGATCCAGCAGATCGCCCGAGATATCGGCCTGATGTTCCGGGCACAAATCCGACAGACCACAGCCCAGTAACCGGTATGGCCCCTGTTCCCCGACCTGATCGAACAGCGCGCGCGCCGTGCGATATATACGATCAGCAATCTGGGTTGGGTCCCGCAGGGATACCCGTCGCGTGATGATCTTGTGGTTGGCTCGTTTCAGTTTAAGGGTCACGACCCGCCCCGCTAGCCCTTTGGCCTTGGCCCTGTCGGCGACCTTTTCCGACATGCGCCAAAGATGTCCGTCCAGAATGTCGAGGCTGGCGGTGTCTTCGAAAAAGGTCGTCTCATTGCTGATGGATTTCATAGGTTCATGGGCCGAAACGCGGCGTTTGTCCTGACCGCGGGCCAGATGCCACAGCCGATAGCCCATCGCGCCAAATCTGGCCGTCAACGCCTCCTGATCCCAGCGCAACAGGTCCGAGAAACTGCGAATACCGGCACGGTCCAGCGATTCCTGCGCGGCGGGGCCGATACCCCAGATCAGGCGCACTGGTTTGTCATGCAGAAACTCTGCCGTCTCAGCCCGGCCAATCACTGAAAACCCGCGTGGCTTGTCCAGATCCGAGGCTACCTTGGCCAGAAACTTGTTGTGCGAAAGTCCGATTGACCCGGTCACGCCCAGCTCGTCTTTCATGCGCTTGACCAAACGCGCCAGCATCACCGCCGGTGGCGCTCCGTGCAGGCGTTCGGTGCCAGAGAGGTCCATGAAGGCCTCGTCCAGCGACAGGGGTTCAACGACCGGGGTCAGTTCATCCATCATCTTGCGGATATTGCGCGAAACCTCAGCGTAGACGGACATGCGTGGTTTGATCACCACCGCATCAGGGCAGAGTTGCAACGCCTTGAACATGGGCATGGCCGAGCGCACGCCGCGAATACGGGCCACATAGCACGCCGTGGACACAACCCCGCGCTTACCGCCACCGATGATGACCGGCTTATCGGCCAGTTCTGGGTTGTCCCGTTTTTCGACCGAGGCATAGAAGGCGTCGCAATCCATATGCGCAATTGTCAGGTCGAACAGCTCTGGATGCGACTTGATCCGCGGGCTGCCACACGCGGGGCAGCGCCTGTCATCGGTGACTGTGGTCAGGCAATCTCGGCAAAGACCGGGCATGGATGTCTTCCCGCCTTCAAAGCGATCGGTTCATGAGCGCAACTATACCAACCCCACAGCCACGCAAAAGCCCAAGGCCGGATTTCAGGTGCGATCTGGTGGAAAAGAAGACCCCCCGCGCGTTGCGGGGGGAGGTGACGGACCTCAGGAAGAGACGGTCCGCGGGGAGTATCACAAGACCAGATTCGCTGAAAAACAGAAGTTTCGATAGGATCGAGTTCACACAAGGAAAACAGGCAGTTTTCATGTGTGTTTTCGGGCACAGGGACGATTTGGCGCGGTTTTCATTAAAAGTGACGTTAGGTCAACTGTTTGGCAGCCAGAAACCGGTGTTTTTGACGGTTTCTGACGTCCGCGTTTAGTGCCGTGTCAAGGAATTTAACTCGGCAAGAACCGCTTGGGCGGCGGCTTTCGGGTCCTCTGCCTGATAGATCGGACGACCCACAACGATGTGGTCTGCGCCATCTGCAATAGCGCTGGCCGGGGTAGCGACGCGTTTCTGATCGCCAAGTGCAGCCCCTGCCGGACGGACGCCGGGGGTGACGATCAACCGACCTTCGGCCTGGGGTAGGGCGCGGATCAGCGCAGCCTCTTGCGGGCTGGCGATGACGCCATCTGCCCCGGCCTCAAGCGCCTTGGCTGCGCGTTCCACCACCAGCTCCTGCACATCGCCCGCCTTCAACAAACTGGCGTCCAGATCGTCGCGATTCAGCGAGGTCAGGATGGTTACAGCCAGGATTTTCAGATCCTTGCCCGAGGCGCCCTCTTTCGCGGCGCGCACCACGTGGGGATCGCCATGAACTGTGAGGAAATCCAGATCGAACTGCGCCAACCCACGCACCGCGTTTTCGACCGTGTTGCCGATGTCGAACAGCTTCATGTCCAGAAAAATGCGCTTGCCGTGATCCTGCTTCAGCTCATTGGCCAGCGCCAACCCGCCGCCCGTTAGCATGCCGAGCCCGATCTTATAGAAGGAAACGCTGTCTCCCAACCGCTCGGCCATGGCCAGACCTTGCAGGGCGTTCGGGACATCTAGGGCTACGATCAGGCGGTCGTCGGACATGGGGGTGCTCCGTTTTTTGGCAAACGTCTGCGTCCTAGCGGGTTTGTGGGTCTGTGTCCATGTGGGATGGGTAGGTGATTCAGATCACGGCAGCGCATTCAGACTGTGCTATACTAAGCGCGCATTGAAGGAACGGATTTGCGAATGAAACAACTTGTGCCCGCCGCGTTTGCACTGGTGTTGGCCGGATGTCAGGACATGCCGCTGGAAACCGAGGCTGCCGATACAGTGGTCAGAACGCCCACCAACGAAAACCTGCGTCTGGTGCGAGGGTATCGTTCGACCGATGACGATTGTCAGATCACGGGTGAAACGGCCTTTACCGTCGACTTTCTAGACGATGCGGCGGACCTTGTGTCTTGCCCCGAAGGCGGCAGTGCGGCTCAGTCTCTGGTCGACATGTACGGCGCGCGACAGGTGGCGGAAACGGGGGGCTATGCGGTCTATTCCGTGCCGCGCAGATAGGGGTCGAATATACGCCTCCGCCTCTTGAACCGGGACAGATATTTCCCAGATTGAATGTGAGGCCCAAAACCGACGCGTGCCGCCAGGCGGGCGCATCAAAACAGGGCGCTTGGAAAAGGAGAATAAAATGGACTTGAACAAGTTCACCGAGCGGGCACGGGGTTTCGTGCAAGCGGCGCAGACTATTGCGATGCGGGAAGAGCATCAGCGTCTGACGCCCGAACATTTGCTGAAAGCATTGATGGATGACGATCAGGGGCTGGCCAGCAACCTGATCACGCGGGCCGGTGGTGCGCCCAGCCGTGTGGTGAATGCGCTGGACGCTTCGATGGCGCGCATTCCAAAGGTCAAAGGCGACACAGGTCAGGTCTATCTGGACGGCCAGACCGCAAAGGTTCTTGCCGAGGCCGAAAAGATTGCAACCAAGGCGGGCGACAGTTTTGTCCCTGTCGAACGCATTCTGATGGCGCTGTGCATGGTGAAATCCAAGGCTAAAGAGGCTTTGGAAGATGGTGCCGTGACCGCGCAGAAACTGAATGAGGCGATCAACGATATCCGCAAGGGGCGCACAGCCGATACCGCGTCGGCGGAAGAAGGCTATGACGCACTCAAGAAATATGCGCGCGATCTGACCGAGGCTGCGGCCGAAGGCAAGATCGATCCGATCATTGGGCGGGATGAGGAAATCCGCCGCTCGATGCAGGTTCTGTCGCGTCGAACCAAGAACAACCCGGTTCTGATCGGTGAGCCCGGCGTGGGTAAAACCGCGATCGCCGAGGGCATGGCCCTGCGCATCATTAACGGTGACGTGCCAGAATCGCTGAAGGACAAGAAGCTGCTTGCGCTCGACATGGGAGCGCTGATTGCCGGTGCGAAGTACCGTGGTGAGTTCGAAGAACGCCTCAAGGCCGTGCTGACCGAAGTGACCGAAGCGGCGGGTGAGATCATCTTGTTCATTGATGAGATGCACACGCTGGTCGGCGCTGGTAAATCCGACGGCGCGATGGATGCGGCGAACCTGATCAAGCCAGCGCTTGCGCGGGGTGAGCTGCATTGCATCGGCGCGACCACGCTGGATGAGTACCGCAAATACGTCGAAAAAGACGCGGCCCTTGCGCGCCGGTTCCAGCCCGTAATGGTACAGGAGCCGACGGTCGAGGATACGATCAGCATCCTGCGCGGCATCAAGGAAAAGTACGAGCTTCACCACGGCGTGCGCATCTCAGACTCGGCGTTGGTGTCGGCGGCGACGCTGTCGCATCGCTATATCACCGACCGTTTCTTGCCCGACAAAGCCATCGACCTTGTTGATGAGGCAGCGTCGCGTCTGCGGATGGAGGTGGATTCGAAGCCCGAAGAACTGGACCAGTTGGACCGCCAGATTCTGCAAATGCAGATCGAGGAAGAGGCGCTGAAGCTGGAAGATGACGCGGCCTCGAAGGATCGTCTGGAAACCTTGCAAAAGGATCTGGCCGATTTGCAGGAGAAATCCGCCGAGATGACCGCCCAGTGGCAGGCCGAGCGTGATAAGCTCGCGGGTGCGCGTGATCTGAAAGAACAGCTCGACAAGGCCCGGGCTGATCTTGAGATTGCCAAGCGCGAAGGAAACCTCGCCAAGGCGGGTGAGTTGTCCTATGGCGTTATTCCCCAGCTTGAAAATCAGTTGGCCGACGCTGAGAACAGCGAAAGCAACGCGATGACGGCGGAAGAAACAGTGCGCCCCGAGCAAATCGCTTCGGTCGTTGAACGCTGGACCGGTATCCCGACAGCCAAGATGCTGGAAGGCGAGCGCGAGAAACTGCTGCGGATGGAAGACGACCTGCATTCCCGCGTGATCGGTCAGGATGCCGCCGTCACCGCCGTCGCCAACGCCGTGCGCCGTGCGCGGGCTGGCCTGAATGACGAGAACCGCCCCTTGGGTTCGTTCCTGTTCCTCGGCCCGACCGGTGTGGGTAAGACCGAGCTGACCAAGGCCGTGGCGAACTTTCTGTTCGACGACGACAACGCGATGGTGCGCATCGACATGTCCGAGTTCATGGAGAAGCATGCGGTCGCCCGTCTGATCGGTGCCCCTCCGGGCTATGTAGGGTATGACGAAGGTGGCGTGCTGACCGAGGCCGTGCGGCGCAGGCCCTATCAGGTCGTGCTGTTTGACGAGGTCGAAAAGGCGCACCCGGATGTGTTCAACGTGCTGTTGCAGGTTCTCGATGATGGTGTGCTGACCGATGGTCAGGGCCGCACCGTGGATTTTAAACAGACGCTGATCATCCTGACGTCGAACCTTGGGTCGCAGGCGCTTAGCCAGTTGCCCGAAGGAGCCGACAGTGCGCAGGCGCGGCGGGATGTGATGGATGCGGTCCGAGCCCATTTCCGGCCCGAATTCCTCAACCGTCTGGATGAGACCATCATCTTTGACCGGCTCAAGCGGGCCGACATGGATGGCATCGTCGATATCCAGATGGCACGTCTGCAGAAACGACTGGCCGCCCGCAAGATCGAGCTGGCGCTGGATGATGGTGCCAAGCAATGGTTGGCCGATGAAGGCTATGACCCGGTCTTTGGCGCGCGTCCGCTGAAACGCGTGATCCAACGCGCGCTTCAGAACCCGCTGGCCGAGGCGTTGCTGGCCGGTGAAATCAAGGATGGTGAAACCGTCCCTGTCTCGGCAGGTTCGGATGGCCTGATCATCGGCGACCGCCTGGGCACCTCGGACCGCCCAAGGCCAAATGACGCGGTCGTGCACTGAGACAAAAGGAAGAACCCGCCTTCACGGCGGGTTTTTCTGTTTCGTAGAGCTCTTTCCACTGGCTATCGTTTGACAGAACTTGTCAAACCATCGCAAAAATGCGCGCGGGTCCGCCGGTTCCGCCCGCATGTGTCGGCGCGCCGACGACGAGCGTTGCGCCAGAGGCCGGAATGCGGTCCAGCCCGGCGATATTTTCGATCCCGAAACGACCGGTGGATAACCACGCATAGTGCGTATCAAAGGTTGCCGAGGGGCCGTGGTCCAGTGACAGCGTGTCCGAGGCGATTGAGCGTGCACCAGTTTCCTCGATCAACATCTGTGCCGCCTCGACGTGGAAACCGGGATAGTGCTGTGCCTGCCCGTCAAACCCGCGATAGGCGTCGCTATCGACCTTGGCGGCCCAGCCAGAATACAGGGCCACACAGGCCCCGTCCGGAATATCGCCGTGACTGGCCATCCATGCCTTTAGGTCATCGGGTGTCAGCAGCGTATCTGCGTCCTCAGCCGCGCGGGCGGCAATATCGACCACACATAGTGGGGCGATCAGGTCAGAGACCGGAATTTCATCCACCGACGCCCCATCCGCCGAGAAATGCAGTGGTGCATCGACATGGGTACCGGTATGTTCGTTCACTGTGATCCGCTGAAGATTGAAGCCGTGTTCGCCGAAGCTGTAGATTTGTTCGGCGGAATAGCCCGGCTCTCCGAAATAGGTCGGGAAATCGGGGCTGATCGTGTGGGTCATATCCTCGACCTTGCCATGCCCTGAGGCCATAGCGGCGGGTGCGGTGACCCCTCCGGCGGCAACGGCCACACCCGACGCAGCGGCGGCCTTGAAGAAACTGCGCCGTGAAAGCATTCGGTCCTTGACCGCATTCATTACACAGATGTCACACATATTCGTCTTCTCCCTGTCCAGCGTTAGATCCGGGGCTGATCATTCGAATTTTCAGCGTACCCGGCAATCAGAGTGCAAGGCTGGGAAATGGCCTGTAAAGGCTTAATCTGTTGTATTTAAAATTCATATTATTGAATTAAAAGGATATTTTGGGAGAAACTGGTGGGCTGAAAACGAATAACCCGCCGATGAATGGCGGGTTATTGTGCGAACATCGACGTGTTCGGTTTTTAGATCATGCGTGATCAGGTGCCCGACGGAAGGGCGTTCAGATCCTGAGCGTTGCTTTCGTCCAGGCCAGTGTCGTCGCCGATTTCCTCGCAGGTTACCGGGAATGTTTCATTCGAATCGCAGCCGCTGATGGGATATGTTTCATTCTCAGCGCAGGCAGCGATGAACAGCACCAGCGACAAGCCCGCAAGCATTTTCGTTTTCATGTCTCGTCCTTTCCGATCGTATTCTCGTCGTTTCCCTTGGCGCCAACTGCGATGCCAGCCATATACGGCAGCCTACTCTGTCCCTTCGCGCCCTTAGAAAACTTACGCTTCCGGATTGGGCATTGGCTAGCGGGAATATCAACCTTGACGCTAGGTCTTGTTGGCAAAAACGCTCGAAATCGCGCGAATCTTTACCGTTATCTCTCAATATGAGTTTCCCGAGTGGCGGATACATTACAGCCTCTTCTCCCAATCGTGACGCATGTTGCCTTGGTCCTGTGCTATGAGCGCACTAATTGGACTCTAATACAGAACGATCACGGAGACGCAGATGGCGCATCGCTGGACCAATAATTTGACACGTGCAGACGTTTCCCCTCGGGCGGCGTTTATGAACCGGCGGCAGGTGATGGCCGGGCTTGCAGGTGTCGGCTTGGCAGGGATGGCGCAGAAAGGTGCGGCCGAAGAGGCGGCCGAGGATCTGGTGCCCAACACCTGGGAAGAGATCACGTCTTACAACAACTATTATGAGTTCGGTACGCGCAAGGATGATCCTGCGAAATACGCCCACACGCTGGTAACGGAACCCTGGAGCGTGCAGATCGATGGATTGGTCGACCGTCCCGGCGAATATGATTTCAAGGACATCATGTCTGAGATGACGGTCGAAGAACGCATCTATCGTTTTCGCTGCGTCGAGGCCTGGTCAATGGTGGTGCCCTGGAACGGGTTTGAGCTGGCCGATCTGCTGAACATGGCCGGAGTGCAGGAAGGAGCCAAGTTTGTTGCCTTCGAAACCGCATACCGTCCTGATGAGATGCCCGGCGTGCAATACCCGGTGCTCGATTGGCCCTATCGCGAAGGATTGCGGTTGGATGAGGCGATGCACCCGCTTACGATCATGGCGACAGGCATCTATGATCGTCCAATTCCGAACCAAAACGGCGCACCTCTTCGACTCGTCGTGCCGTGGAAATATGGCTTCAAGTCGATCAAGTCGATTGTTCGGATTACCCTGACGGACGTTGAGCCTCCGACAAGCTGGAACATGGCCAATCCGCGCGAATATGGCTTCTATAGTAATGTGAACCCGAATGTGGATCACCCGCGCTGGTCTCAGGCGTCGGAACGTACCATCGGGGGCGGGCTGTTCTCGAAACGTATTCCGACACTGATGTTCAACGGCTACGAGGCCGAAGTCGCCGGTCTTTACGAAGGCATGGATCTGTCGGAATATTATTAAGCGCATGCAGACCGTGAACCAGATACTCCGCCGAGTGCCTGTTTGGGCTGTCTACCTGCTAGGCCTGATCCCGGCACCGTGGCTGTTCTATCAGGGTCTGACCGGAGGGCTGGGCATTGATCCGATTGAGGCGCTGGAACATCGCTATGGTGAGTTGGCGTTACAGCTGTTGATTGTCGTGCTTGCGGTGTCCCCGTTGCGGCGGTTTTCGGGACTGAACCTGACGAAGTTCCGTCGCGCTTTGGGGGTGCTGACCTTCGTCTATGTTAGTCTGCATCTGTTGGTATGGTTGGTTTTGGATGTGCAACTGCTGAGCCAGATCTGGGCCGACATCCTCAAACGTCCCTATATCACGGTGGGCATGGCCGGATTTCTTCTTCTGCTGCCCCTGGCTGTGACTTCAAATAATCTGTCGGTGCGCCGTTTGGGTCCACGCTGGCGCGTTCTACAACGTCTGGTCTATCCAGCTGCGATTTTGGGCGGGCTGCATTACGTGATGCTGGCGAAAGGGTTCCAGATCGAGCCACTGATCTATCTGAGCGTGATTCTGGGCCTTCTGGCCCTGCGTCTGCCGCTGTCGAACCCACTCAACCGATTCCGACAGGTCGATTCCGCCTGAGTCTGTGGGTAAGCCTGTGCAAAACCTGGGATGCACGTCGAAACGGTGGCCTGGGGTGTTCGTTTTGGGAAGGGAATCTTCGGTAAGTAACTGTAAATATGTTGAAAATTTTTCAAACAGAGTTTTTTCCGATTTTTCAAGATTTTCTGCTTGCGGCTTTCCGGGGTAAACCTTAGAACCCCCTTCACCGGCGCTGCTGAGGCGGTGCTGGGGCGCTGGAGACGGTGCTGACGGACTGGAAAGACGGTTGAGACGCTCAGGATAGACTGG